>NZ_JALHRY010000018.1:0-107897 GCF_023952485.1 Cupriavidus mimosae
TTGCCTATGGCAGCTGGTGCTGACGTCTTTTATGCCGGAGTGGCCGTTGCCCGCCTCCAGTCTCACGTCAAACAAGCCGCATTCACCACCCCCACCGACAACGAAATCACCCCCATCACCGCCCCCACGCCGCGATTGTCGTTCGAGATCGCCTCACTGACACCCCCCAGCGCCCGCGCCGCCACCAGGTAAGCCAGCACCTGCACCGCAAACGCCCCAAACGCCCACAGCAAGAACATCGCAAACGTAGCGTTGTGCTGAATGCTCGACGACAACGTCAGCGAGAACCCCAGCACCGCTCCACCCAGCGACAACGCTGCCGCGATATTCCCTTCGCGGATCAGCGTGAATTCCCGATGCGGCGTGACGCGCGTATAGACCAGCAGGAACAGCCCCAGCATGGCAAAGCTGGTGACGATGTAGATCAGGTAGGCAAGCGCCGGGTGCATGGTATTGACCATTGGATGGACTCGTTGTCGGTTGTCAGGGGGATGCGGGATGGCGTTTGGCGCGGGCACTTCAGCCGCCGCCGGAGCGGCCGGAGCTGCCGAAGCGGCTGGTGAAGCCGCCGCGCGATACCACCGGTGCGCGCGATACGGCCGCGGAGCGCATGGTCAGGCCCATGGAGCGGCCGCCGCCGAGCGAGCTGCGGCGTACGGTGGCTTCTTCCACCATGGCTGCGCGCGGGGTGGCGTTGGTGAACGATTGCGTGGGCGTGCCGTTGCGGTCGTAGACCTGCATCGGGCGCAGCGGGCCGGAGGACATGTCGCGCTGGGTCTGGGTGCCGTTGGGGTGGTAGACGGTGCCGCTGGCGGTGTAGTACGGGCCGTACCAGCGTGCGTAGTACGCGCTGCTGCTGTGCGTGGTGCCGGAGCCGGCGGCTTCGCTGGCGGGGGCGTTGAGGCTGGAGCTGTAGATGGTGCTGGGGTCGTCGATCGGCACGCTTTCGCAGTCGTTGGGCGTGTTCCAGTCGGCCTCGCAGTCTTCCAGCGTGGCGTAGCTGGCGCGGCGCACGGTGACGCCGGGGTCGTCGTCGGCGTCGTCGCTGCAGGAGCCGAGCACGGCCACGCCGGCGACCACGGCGCAGGCGCCGACGATCCACAGCGCGGGCGAGCCGCCCTGCTTTTTCTGTTCGGCCTCGTAGGCTGCGATGCGCGGCGACGGGCCGCCGGAGCCGCCCCTTCCGGGCATGTATGGGCTGCCGTACTTGGAGCGCTTGGTGCCCTTCTTCTTGTTGGCCATGGCTTACGCGTGGGTGAAGTAATGGGGGACGAAGAAGCTGGTGTTCTTGGCGATGGGCCCGGATTCTTCGCGCACGCACAGGCCGCTGGGCACGTCGTCGACGATCCAGACGCCCAGCGTGGTGTAGCGCCCGTCAAAGCGCCGCGCCGGTTCGTAGGCCTGGTAGATGAAGCCTTCTTCGCCATACTCGCCGGGGTTCTGGACGCGCTCGCCCTCGGGGGTGAGCAGCGTCACGCTTTCGCCTTCGCGCGACAGGAAGGGCTTTTTCGCGTGCGGCTTGCCGGCGAAGTGGCCGGGGTTAAAGCTGGCTTCGATCAGGTTGGGATGTCCCGGAAAGAGGTCCCACAGGATCGGTAGGATGGCCTTGTTGGACAGCACCGCCTTCCACGGCGGCTCGACCCAGCGCACGGGGCTGTGCGCGAGCTGGTCGCGGTAGTCGGAGGTGGCCATCCATTCCCACGGGTAGAGCTTGAACACGACTTCCATCGGCACGTTGTCGGCATCGTAGAAGTTGCCGCGGCCGTCGGTGCCGATCTCCTGCAGGTCGACCAGCTTGACCGCCCAGCCGGCCTGCAGCGCGGTGTCCATCAGGTACTCGGTATTGCAGACGTCTTCCTGGCTGTCGAACATGCAGGCCAGGTGCAGCAGGCTGGCGTTGCGGTAGTGGTTGCGCAGCCACTGCCAGCGCGCCACCAGGGCGTCGTGCAGGCTGTTGAACTGGTCGGCCTGCGGCTGCACGGCGTCTTTCCAGTACCACTGGGCGACGGCGGATTCGATCAGCGATGTCGGGGTGTCGGCGTTGAACTCGTACAGCCTGGGCACGCCGTGCGGGTCCAGCGTCATGTCGAAGCGGCCGAACAGCGTGGGCTCGTCGCGGTCCCACGAGGTGCGGATCAGCTGCGCGAAGTCCGCGTCGATCGCCAGGCGCGCGAACAGGTCGTGGTCGATCACATGCTGCACGGCTTCCAGGCAGCGCTGGTTCAGGTCGTAGGCGGCGGCATAGAGCGTTTCCACCTCCTGCTTGCTGAAGGCGTAGGCAGCGTCTTCGCGCCAGTAGAAGAAGGTGTGGTCATCGACTTCGCGCGGGACGTTGAACTCGTCCAGCGAATGGAAGTGGAAGCCCACCTTCTCGAGTTCGCGCGGCCAGTTGCGGCGCGGGGTTTGCGGGATGCGTTGCATCAGCAGGCAAGGGTCAGCAGGGAGGAATCGGGCCGGACCGTGGTGTCGTCCAGCAGGAAGTCGGTGAAGGCGAGCGAGGCGGCGCCGGGCTGCGGCAGCCAGTCGGTAAATGCGATGCTCAGCGGCGCCCACCAGTGCGCGGCATCGGCCAGCACCGGGCCGAAGTCGAGCGCATCGGATTCCACCACGCCACGCGACGGATTGGCCAGCATCCACTGCATGCCGGCGACCAGGCTCGATGCCACCTGCAGGCTGGTGGCGGTGTTGTACGGCGCCAGCGCGCGCGCGCGCTGCACCGACAGGCGCGAGCCATGCCAGACCGCGCCGTGGCGGCCGCTCATCAGCAGCACGCCGAGTTCGTCTTCGCCGCACTGGATCTCGTCGCGCAGGATGCGTTCGCCGCGCACGCGCGGGGCGGCGCGGTCGTCCAGCCATTGCATCGAGGCCTGCGTGGCGGTGGTGGGGCGATAGGCGTAGTAGACGGTGGGGCGATACAGCGGCTGGCCGGCGCGGGTGTCGGTCAGGTACTCGGCGATCGAGATCGATTCGTTGTGCGTGATCAGGCAGGCGTCGAACGGGCCGTGCACCGGCGACCAGGAACGCACGCGGGTGCGATGGCCCGGCCGGTCCAGCGCGATCGCCGCGCCGCTGCCGTAGCCGTGGCGGTAGCCAGCGGGCGGCAAGCGGGGTTCATGGCTGCCCCAGCCGAGTTCGGCGTCCTGCAGGCATTCGGTGATAAAGCCTTCGGCGGACCAGGTGTTGGCGAACTCGCCGTCGCGCGGATAGCCAGGCGCCTGCTGGCTGTCGTATTCGGCGACCTGGATCACGCGCACGTCCAGCGCGCGCGCCAGCGCGGCCCACGCGGCGCGATCGCTGGGCTCCGGCTGATTCAATCCGGCCTTGCCGGCCAATGCCATCAGCGCGGACTTGACCAGCACCGAGACCAGACCGGGATTGGCGCCATGCGCGACCAGCGCGGTCGGCAGCGCTTCGCGGCCGCGGGCGAAGGCCAGCATCTCGTGGCGCAGCGCGTAGTTGCTCAGGTGCGAGGCCCGCGGATCGGCGGCGTAGTCCCAGGGTTCAATGCCGGCATCGACATAGAACGCGCCGTGCGCCTGCGCCAGTGCAATCAGGTCGCGGCTGCAGACGGACGGGGCCAGGTTCAGCAGGAAGGCGCCGGGCCGCAGCAGCGGGGCCAGCATGGTTTCGTAGTTGGCCGCGGTGATGGTGGCCTGGATGGCTTGCAGCTTGTGGCGGGCGATCAGTTGCTGGCGCGCGCGGTCCAGCACGCGGTCGACCACGGTGATCGCTGCCCGCGGCCAGGCCCGCTCCAGCAGCGGCAGCACGGCCTGGCCGATGCAGCCAAAACCGACGATGACGATTTGTTCGATCACGCAGACCCTTCCGCCCGAGCAACGGCAAGCGGCGGATCCCCGGGCGCGGCAACGGCCGCGCCGGCGCAGGACTGCCCTTGCCTGGCTTTATCAATTCTGATCAGAATCGCTAAATCTAGCGAAGGGCAATACTATCGCCGCGGGCGGCGGCTGCCAACTGCCGGCAGGGCCCCTGGCCGGCGCTTCAGCGCAGCAGGCGCCAGGCCAGCCGCGCCGCCACGCGCGCGCCCAGGTGATCGCGGTCGTACTGGGGGTTGTACTCTGCCAGGTCGGCCACGCGCAGCTTGCCGCTGCGGCGGACCAGCCGCGCCACTTCCTCGACCACCGGCAACGGCACGCCGTAGGCTGCGGGCGCCGACACGCCCGGCATCACCGCGCCCGGCAGGGCGTCGAGGTCGATGGTCAGGTACACGTGGTCCGCGGCATCGATGCGGGCGGACAACTCCGCCAGCCGTGCTGCCAGGTGGCGTTCCTGCATGTCGACGTCTTCGACGTAGCTGACGCCCAGCGCCTCGGCGCGACCGAACAGCGCCGGCGTGTTGCTGAGGCGGCTGACGCCCAGGCAGACATAGTCGAACGGCTGGCCGCGCCCGGCGCAGGCATGGGCGATCTGGTCGAACGGCGTGCCGGAGCTGGCGGGCCGGCTGGTGCGCAGGTCGAAGTGGGCGTCGATATTGATGATCAGCACGCGACCAGCATCGTCCTGCGCATCCAGGTGCGCACGCAGGCCCTGCCACGTGCCCCACGCCACTTCATGGCCGCCGCCCAGTACCAGCGGAAAGCCGCCACGCGCCAGCACCGCCTGGACGGCGCCGGCCAGCGCCTGCTGGGCCGATTCCAGCTCGCCGTCGTCGCAGCTGACATTGCCGGCGTCGTACAGCGCCGGCAGCCCGTGCGCCGGCACGTTGGCCAGCGCCTGGCGGATGGCGTCGGGGCCGTGGGCGGCGCCGGGGCGGCCCTGGTTGCGCAGCACGCCGGCATCGCAGCGGAAGCCGAGCAATACCGGCGCGTGGTCCAGCGGCGCGGGGTCCGCGGGGTCCAGCGCCTGCACGATGCGGAACAGCCGCGTGGTGTCGCCCTGCTCGCCGCGGTCGATACGGCCCTGCCAGGGGTTTTGCGTCACTGCCATCCTCATGCCCGCGTCAGCACCGCCTGCAGGAAGCCGCGCGTGCGTTCCTGCGTCGGCGCGGAGAAGATCACCGACGGCGGCCCGGCCTCGATGATGCCGCCGCCGTCCATGACCACGACCACATCGGCCACTTCGCGGGCAAAGCCCATTTCATGGGTGACCACGACCATGGTCATGCCTTCGGCGGCCAGCACCTTCATCACCTGCAGCACTTCGCCCACCAGCTCGGGGTCCAGCGCGGAGGTCGGCTCGTCGAACAGCATCACGCGCGGCTCCATCGCCAGCGCGCGGGCGATGGCCACGCGCTGCTTCTGGCCGCCGGACAGGCTGGCCGGCATGGCGTGCGCCTTGTGCGCCAGGCCGACTTTCTCCAGCAGGCTCATTGCCTTGCGCTCGGCGTCGTCGCGCGAGACGCCGCGCAGCATGCGCGGTCCAACCGTGACGTTGTGCAGCACCGACAGGTGCGGGAACAGGTTGAACGACTGGAACACCATGCCCACTTCGGTGCGCAGCTGGTTCAGCCCCTGCTCGTCGATCAGCTGGCCGTCGCTCACCAGGCTCTTGCCAACGATGTCGATGGTGCCTGCCTCGGGCTGCTCCAGGCCGTTGCAGCAGCGCAGGAAGGTGCTCTTGCCGGAGCCGCTGGGGCCGATCACCACCACCACCTGCGACGGTTCCACGTCGAAGTCGATGCCGCGCAGCACCGTGTGGCTACCGAACGATTTGCCCAGGTTGCGGATCCGGATGATTGCGGAATCGCTCATTGCACCATGCCTCCCATGCGCAGCCGTTGTTCGGCGTGGCGCAGGATCAGCCCGGCCGCACTCGTCAGGATCAGATACACCAGCGCGATCGCCAGGTAGACCTCCAGCGACCGGTACGACACGCTGATGATCTTCTGGCCCTCGTGCATCAGGTCGGCGATGGTCAGCAGCGACACCAGCGCCGAGTTCTTGATCAGCGCGATGAACTCGTTGCCCAGCGGCGGGATCATGCGCACGATGGCCTGCGGCAGGATGATGGCGCGCATGGCCTGGCCGGACGACATGCCGATCGAGCGCGCGGCTTCCATCTGGCCCTTGTCGACGGACTGGATCGCGCCGCGCACGATCTCCGAGACATAGGCGCCGGAATAGATGCCCAGCCCGATCACGCCGCACACAAAGGCCGGCAGCAGGATGTTGAACTGCGGCAGCCCGAAGAACAGCAGGAACAGCTGCACCAGCAGCGGCGTGCCGCGGATGAAGGTCACATAGGCGGTACAGATGCTGTAGATGACGCGGCGCCTGGGGTCCAGCCGGCCGATGCCGACCAGCAGGCCCATCACGCAGCCCAGCACCAGTGCGCAGGCCGTGACCTGCACGGTGATGACGGCGCCGTGCAGGATGTCAGGCCACCCGGCGAAGACGGGAGAAAAATCCAGTTCCATAATGTCGGTCCGCGTGGCTTACTTGGCGGCCGCGCCGAACCACTTCTGGGTCAGCTTGGCGTAGGTGCCGTCGGCCTTGAGCTTGACCAGTGCGGCATTCAGCGCGCGGGTCAGCTCGGGCGTGTCCTTGCGCACCGCCATGCCGTATTCCTCAGTGGTCAGCTGCTGTTCCACCACGCGCAGGCCGCCGCGGGTCTTCACGTACTGCATCGCGGCCGGCTTGCCGGTCACGGCGGCATCGGCGCGGCCGATCTCGACCAGGTTGAACATTTCCTGGTTCTTCTCGACTTCCACGCGCTGCACCTGCGGATAGGTGTCGCGCAGGAAGCTGACCGACTTGGTCCCCACCTGCACGCTGACCTTCTTGCCGTTCAGGTCTTCCGGCTTGTTGATGGTGGCGTTGCCGCTCTTGACCAGCGCCACCAGGCCGCCGGTGTAGTAGGGTTCGGTAAAGTCCACCACCTTGCGGCGCTCCGGGGTGATGTAGATGCCGGATACGGCCATGTCGAAGCGGCGCGAGACCAGGCCCGGGATCAGGCCCTTGAAGTCGATGTTGGTCCATTCCACCTGCTTGCCCATGGTCTTGGCCATGGCCTCGACCAGCTCGACGTCAAAGCCGGTGCGCTTGCCGTTCTCGATGAATTCCATCGGCGGGAAGGTGGCGTCGGTGGCCACGCGCAGCACGTTGCTGTCCTGCGCGTGCGCGGCGGCGCCGAAGGTCAGTCCGGCCACGGCCGAGAGGCCGGCGATCAGGCATTTGCGACGAAGGTTCATGGGGGTCTCCTTTTTTCCGGGAACGGGAAATCTGCCGTCGCGCGGGTCTGCGGACGGCGCGGTAAAGATTGCTCTGGTGTTTTTAGTAAGACTGCAGCCGCGCGGAAATCCGCATGGCTGCCGCCACGGTCATGTCGATCAGCGCGCTTTCGCGCCCTTGCCGGCGTGTGGCCGGCACCATCAGCGTGATCGAGCCCAGCGCGTCGGCCTTGGCCCGCCGCGAGAACAGCGGCGCGCTCACGCCCCACACGCCGGGGTCCACTTCGCCCTCGCTGACGGCATAGCCGGTGGCGCGGATCGCAGCGAGTTCCGCCAGCAGCTTTTCCGCTTCCGCCGGCTCGCACTGGGCCCGGACCACGCGCTCGCGCGCGTCGTCGCGCATGAAGGCCAGCAGCGACTTGGCCGACGCGCCCGCGCGCAGCGGCACGCCGCGGCCCTTCTCGAACGAGCAGCGCAGCGACTGGCGGCTCTCCACCATCTCCAGGCACACCGCGTGGTCCTTGACCGCGACCACCAGGCCGACGCTTTCATCCGACTGCTGCGCCAGCAGCCGCATATCGGGCACCGCTTCACGGGCCAGGTGCGAGGCCATGTCGAAACCGAGCGCCAGCTGCAGGCTGATCGGGCCCGGCGCGTATTCGCCGTCGGACTCGAGCACGAAGCCCCAGCGCTTGAGCAGCATCAACTGGCGATAGAGCGTGCTCTTGGGCAGGCCGGTACGGGCCACCAGGTCGCGCACCGTGATCGGGGCGCCGTGTTGCGCCAGCGCGGCCAGCACGAACAGCACGCGGTCGGCGCCGCCGGCCGGCTGTGCGGAATCGGCGGTTGTGGGAGCGGCGGGCTGCCGCGGCGTTGTGTGGTCGACTGCATTCAACATGGGGCCCAAGAATAGGACCGAATTCCCGGAAATCAAAACTGCCAGTCCCGGAAAATGGGAATGCTTGCCTAGGGATAACCCTTGCAGGATGGCAATTTGCTGGGTGGGGTGCGCGCGGCGCCGCTTCGTGTTGGCAATAAATCGCCCGGCTGCCGTCGGTTGTTGCAGGACCGAATAAAGTCTATATTCGGTCCATTGCACAGTCAGGCTCACATCATGCGCTACTCTTCCCAGGTCAAGCCGATCAGCTACCTGAAGGCCAATGCCGCCGAGGTGCTGGAGCAGGTCAATGAGCGGCGCGAGCCGCTGGTGATCACCCAGAACGGCGAGGCCCGCGCGGTGCTGCAGGACGTTGCGTCGTTCGAGCAGACGCAGGAAACGCTGGCCCTGCTGAAGATCCTGGCGCTGGGCAACCAGGAAATCGCCGCCGGCAAGCTCAAGCCTGTCAAGGACGTGGTCGCGCGCCTGCGCAGCAAGCGGGCCGCCGACTGATGCCGGCGGGCGGCAAGCGCCATGAGGTCCTGCTTACCGCCGGGGCCGAACAGGATCTGGAGTCCATCTACGACTACATTGCGGAATTCGACTGTGTCGAGAATGCGGACTACGTGCTGGATCGGTTGCTGGAAGCCGTGGACCAGATTTCGCGCTTCCCCGAGAAGGGCAGCTACCCGGCCGAACTGATCGCGCTGGGTATCCGGGAATATCGCCAGACCGCATTCAAGCCGTATCGCGTGATCTACCGCCTGGTGGACGACAGCGTGCTCATCTATGTCATCGCGGATGGCCGGCGCGACCTGCAGGCATTGCTGGCGCGCCGGCTGCTCGGCGCTTGAGCCGCCGCAGCCATCCGTTCACTGCCCGAGGGCAACTCAACCATTGCACACGCCGCTGCCGGCGTGCTGCCACACGAAGGCATTCGCCACACCACCATGCCCCTGATCGATATCAAGAACCTCCAGCAAGCCGCCTACGACTTCGGCGAAGCCCGTCACTGGGGCAAGTACCACAGCCCCAAGAACCTGGCGATGGCGCTGAGCGTCGAGGTCTCGGAACTGGTCGAGATCTTCCAGTGGCAGACCGAGGACGAATCGCGCGCCATCATGTCCACGTCCAAGTGCGAGCACGTTGAGCAGGAGCTTGCGGATATCACCATCTATCTGACCCAGCTGGTGACGGCGCTCGGCGTGGATTTGGACGCCGCGGTGCGGGCGAAGATGGAAATCAATGCGAGGAAGTATCCGGTGCCGGAGTGATTCGCACAGGCTGATGCGCTTACGCCAATGACCAATTGGGACCGGCGATCAGCCGTGCCACCCAACCCGCCGCATACATCCCCACCCCAAACACCACATGCGTCACCAGGCTATGCACCCGCGCGACATTCGGCCGCGGCGTGCGGCTGGCCGCAATACCCGCGCCCATCGCGGGCTGCATCAGCAGGAAGGGCGCGGCGACGCTGGCGATGCCGACGATCAGGGCTGGTGCCAGCGTCGGCTTGCGCGCCCAGTCCAGCCCCCATAACGCCAGCAGTATCCCCGCGAACGCGATGCCGGTCAGGTAGTGCGCGATCCAGCCGATGGCCTGCTCGCCGCGCACCGGTGGCGTGGCGGCGATGGGCCGATGGTGGACACGTCCACGCGGTAGCCAGGCCAGCCAGCGGCCGACCAGGCCATAGTTCAGCGCAGGCACGCCGATCAGCCGCTTGCGCAGGATGGCCCAGGCATCCATGACCAGCGTGGCGCCGGTGCCGATGACCGTGGCATGGAGCAGCATTGCGGTGGTGTGGTCAGGCATGGTGGGTGTCCCGGCAATTGAGCGAAACAGCCGCGGTCGCGCGCGCCGTGATGGCCCAGCACGCTGCGGTGTAGCGCACGGAATCGCCTTGCACGTAGGGCTCGAACGCGGCGCGCACGGCTGTGGCGACGCGCTCGCGCGTGGTGGAGTCCGCGCCTTGCAGCGCCAGCCCGACCGGGCCGAGACGCGACAGGTAGCCGGCCAGCGCCGGCTCCGGCAGCGTGCAAGTCACGTCGGTCGGTCGGATCTCGATATCGCCCCAGCCGCTCGCTTGCAGGATCGATAGCACCCGCTCGCGGTCGCCGAAGGCAAATTGCCCCGGCGCGCCGGGCTGCCGTGGCGGCAGGTTCGGCAGCAGCGGGGCGGCGGCGCGCTCGGCGGTGGTCATGAAGGGGTTCTCGGCGGCGCTGCGCCAGGCGATGCAGTGCAGCGTGGCGTCCGACGTCGCGGCCCAGCGCAGGTTGGCGAACGCGCGCACCGGATCGCTGAAGAACATCACGCCCAGGCGCGACACGATCATGTCGAAGCTTGCCGGGGCGAAGGCGTGCTCCTGCGCATCGGCGTGGATAAAGCTTGCGTGGATGCCCTCGCGTTGCGCGCGGGACTGCGCGGCGGCGAGCATCGGCGCGGAAATGTCGATGCCGGTGCAATGGCCTTTCTCACCCAGGCGCCGCGCCAGCGCCAGCGTGGTGCTGCCGGTGCCGCAGCCGACATCGAGGATGCGTTGCGCCGCGGCGTTGCCGGCGGCCTGGACCAGCTGCTCTTCCAGTGGCCGGAACATGTCGTCCAGCAGGCCCTGGTGCTCCACCCACGCCTGGCCGGAGGCGCCGTTCCACAGTGCGGCCTGCTCGCCGCCGTTGCTGCTGGTTTGCCGTTGTTCACCCATGGTGTATCCCCTTGCTTGGCTGGAAGCTACACTGTGCCAGTTCAAGTTGACTTGAGGTCAAGCGGTGACAAGCCTGGATATTGCGGAAGTGGCCCGGCAGGCCGGCATGCCGGCCTCGACGCTGCGCTACTACGAGGAAAAGGGACTGATCGCGTCGATCGGCCGGCGCGGCATGCGTCGGGTGTTCGATGCGGAGGTGCTGGAGCGGCTGGCGCTGATCGCGCTGGGGCGGGCGGCCGGCTTCTCGCTGGACGACATCGCGCGGATGTTTTCGCCGCAGGGCCAGCCGCGCATCGACCGGCAGATGCTGGCCGCAAAGGCGGACGAGCTGGACCGCACCATCCGCAAGCTGACGGCGATGCGCGACGGGCTGCGCCATGCGGCGGTCTGCCCGGCGCCCAGCCATATGGAGTGCCCGACCTTCCGCAGGATCGTGAAGGCCGCGGGCACCGGGGCGATTGGCGGGCGGCGCGAGCGGGCGCCCGTGCCACCGGGCAAATCGCGATGACGGCCGGGAATCTCAGCCCAGCCTGAACTGTCCCACCGCCCCCGCAAGGCTCCCGGCCTGCGTCTGCAGCGCCGCGGCCGCCGCGGTCGACTGCTCCACCAGTGCCGCGTTCTGCTGCACCATCTGGTCCAGCTGGCTCACCGCCATATTCACCTCTTGAATGCCGCGCGTCTGTTCCATCGTCGCGCGAGTGATCTCGTTGATAATTTCGGTCACTTTCGAGACGTTGCTGACGATCTCGCCCATGGTGTCCCCGGCGCGGCGGACCTGCTCGGAGCCCGAGGCGACGCTGCCCACGGTGGTTTCGATCAGGGTCTTGATCTCGCGCGCGGCCTGGGCGCTGCGCTGGGCCAGCGCGCGCACCTCGCCGGCAACCACGGCGAAGCCCCGGCCCTGGTCGCCGGCGCGCGCGGCTTCGACGGCGGCGTTCAGCGCGAGGATGTTGGTCTGGAAGGCGATGCCCTCAATCACGCCGATGATGTCCGACACCTTGACCGAAGCGGTCTCGATCTGCCCCATGGTGCTGATCACTTCGCCGATCACCACGCCGCCGTCGCCGGCCACGCGCGAGGCGGCGGCGACGGATTCGTTGGCATGCTGCGCCGAACTGGCCGATTGGCCGACGGTGGCGGTGATCTCTTCCATCGACGCGGCGGTCTGCTGCAGGCTGGCGGCGGCGGATTCGGTGCGGCGCGACAGGTCCATGTTGCCGGCGGCGATTTCGTCGGACGCGGCCCGCACCGATTCGCTGGCGTCGCGGATCTGGCGCATGATGGTGCAGAGCTTGTCGGCGAAGGTGTTGAAGGCGCGCGCGATCTGCGCTACCTCGTCGTTGCCGTGCGCGGGCAGGCGCTGGGTCAGGTCGCCGTCGCCGGAGCCGATCGCGTCCATGGCGTCGCGCACGGTGGACAGCCCGCGCAGCGACATCGTCGCCACACCCCACACCACCGCCGCGGCCACGCCGGCGATCAGCACCAGTGCGATCACCGACGCGATCAGCACGGAGCGCATACCGGCGGTGGCCTCGGCCTGGTCCAGCGCGACGATGACCAGCCAGTCGGTGCCGGGGATGGCGCGCGCGCCGAGCAGCTTGGTGCTGCCGTGCACCTCGACTTGCAGCGGCGTCTTGGCGCCGGCCAGCGCGGCGAGCTTGTCGGCGCTCAGCGCGGGCACGAGGTCCGTGACGGGCTTGAGCGCGAGCTTGTCGTCGGTGTGGGCGACGATGTCGCCGTTGCGGGCCACCAGCATGCCGAAGCTGGCCGGCGACGGATGGATGGCCTTGACGTTGGCGATCACGGTATCCATCGCGACATCGCCGGAGACCACGGCCTGCACGGCGCCGTCGCGCACCACCGGCGCGGCGAACGCCACCACCAGCTTGCCCGTGCCGGCATCGACGTAAGGCGGCGTGACCACGGGTTTGCCGGCCGCGGCGGCCTGCCGGTACCACGGGCGGCCGGTAGGGTCGTAGCCGGGCGGGATGCCTTGCGGGTTGGAAAACTTCGCGGTCTTGTCGGCGTAGCCGACGTAGACGTTGGTGAAGCCGCCGGCCTGCGCGATCTGCCTTAGCGCAGCATCGGGTTCGGGCTGCAGCACGGCGTCCTGCAGCGACTCGATCATCCGGCTGTGCGAGGCCACCCAGTCGACGATGGCGCTGGCATGGCCGCTTTGCACGGCGGACAGACTGCTGTCGATGGCGTCTTCGTTATGGCGATTGGCAACGAACTGGTTCAGTGCCGTGTTGATGGCGAGCGCGGCGACCACGATGGCGACGCACAGGGCCACGATCCGCGCGCGGATGGTAGTGAACATCAAGGGGAATCCTTCGTAAGGAATCGTTGGGGGCGTTTGCACAAATCTGCAGCGTGGGATTTCCACCCCGCTGTATACGGAGCGCGCCGGGCCGACTTGAGCAATGTGATGCATGCGCTCGCGATTGCCGGAGTTGACGAAACAATGCAGCGCGAATCGTTGCGATCGCTCAAGGCCTGCTGATCAGTCATGCAGACAATGGAGCGAACTTTTTCACAACGTATTACAAAGATTTACACCGGTTATGCGAACCGCCACATATGCTGCGATCAACCCACAAACAATAAACGGAGAAATTACCGTGTCATTCCTTGTCAAGAGTTCTGCCCCGTTGCGCCTGCTTACCGTGAGCAGCGTGCTTGCGCTGGCCGCCTGCGGCGGTGGCGGCGGCGACGACGGTCCCGGCCGCGGCACGCTGCAGGTATCGATGACCGATGCGCCGGCCTGCGGTTTCAGCAATGTGTTCGTGACCGTGAACAAGGTGCGCGTCCACAGCAGCGCCAGCGCCGAGACCACTGCAGGGGGCTGGGTCGATATCGACGTCGTGCCAGCGCGCAGGATCGACCTGCTGTCGCTGACCAACGGCGTGATGACGGTGCTGGGCCAGACCGCACTGCCGGCCGGCGATTACCAGCAGGTGCGTCTGGTGCTGGATGCCAATCGCGGCAGCGGCGCCTCGGCCCTGGCCAATTCGGTGGTGCCCGTCGGTGGCGCCGAGCAGCCGCTCGACACGCCCAGCGCGGTGCAGTCGGGCATCAAGATCAATCGTCCGTTCACGGTGGCGCGCGACACGCTGACCGACCTGGTGCTGGACTTCGACGCCTGCAAGTCGGTGGTGACGCGCGGCAATGGCACCTATGGCCTGAAGCCGGTGGTGACCGCGATCCCGATGACCGTCAGCGGCGAGGTCAACGGCGTGGTGGCCGCGGCGCCGGGTGCGCGCGTCTATGCCGAACGCAACGGCGTGGTGGTGAAGTCGACCGTGGCCGATGCCACCGGCAGCTTCCGCCTGTCGCCGATCGAGCAAAGCAGCACGGCCGGTCCGGTCGACGTGGTGGTGGTGCCGGGTGCGGCCAACGCCAAGGCGGCGGGCATCGTGCGCGGCGTGCCGGTGGTGGTGGGTACGCCCACGGCGATCTCGACCGCCGCGGCGCCGATGACGCTGCCGGCATCGACCTATCGCCGCGTCTCGGGCGCAGTGGCGCCGGCCTCGGCCGAAGCCACGCTGCGCGCGCTGCAGCTGGTCAGCGGCGGTACCTTTGAAATCGCCGCGACCGCGGCGGCCAGCGATACCGGCGCCTACAGCCTGTTCGCGACCGAACCCGCGCTGCCGGTGGCCGCGCCGGTGATCGGCACCTACCAGGCCGCGCTGCCGATCCCGCTGTCGCCGGATGGCGCCGCGGCAGGCAAGTACAGCATCCAGGCCACCAGCGCCGCGGGTGCCGTGCAGACGCAGCCCGCGGACGTCAATATCGCGGACGTGCTGCTCAATTTCTCGTTCTGAACCCGGGGGATCGGGGAGCGGGCCGGAAGGGGGCATTGCCCTCTTCCGGTTTTTTTATGGGCGATCGCCTTTGGCGCATCGCCACCCGCATGACGCGGTTTCCCGCTAGACTGCCAGTCTCGCGTTCAGGGAGACCGCGCCATGCCAGCACGCGCAGCCACGCCTGCCCCATCCTCTGCGGCCGCGACCAAAGCCGCGTCCAAATCCCCATCGGCCGCGCCATCGCGCAAGGCCGCCGCGCCGGCCAGCCTGGTGCGCGTCGGCATCGGCGGCTGGAACTACGCACCGTGGCGCGACAATTTCTATCCCGCCAAATTGCCGCAGGCGCGCGAACTGGCTTATGCCAGCCGGCACCTCAGCGCAATCGAGATCAACAGCACCTATCACGGCACGCAGAAGCGCACCTCGTTTGCCAAGTGGCGCGACGAGACCCCGGATGACTTTGTCTTTGCGGTGAAGGCCTCGCGCTTTGCCACCAACCGCCGCGTGCTGGCGGAGTCCGGCGACTCGATCGCGCGCTTTATCGACAGCGGCATTGCCGAGCTGGGCCGCAAGCTGGGACCGGTGGTGTGGCAGTTCGCGCCGACCAAGCAATTCGACGCGGAAGACTTCGAGGCCTTCCTGCAATTGCTGCCGGCATCCGTGGAAGGCGTGAAACTGCGCCATGTGCTGGAGGTGCGGCACGACAGCTTCAGGTCGCCGGACTACCTCAAGCTGGCGCGCAAGTACAAGGCCGCCACGGTCTTCACCGATGCGCAGAAATTCCCGTCGATGGCGGACCTGACCGCGGATATTGTCTACGCGCGGCTGATGGAAAGCAGCGCGAAGCTGAACACCGGCTATGGTCCGAAGGCGCTCGACGCATGGGCCGCCCGCGCGCAGTCGTGGGCGCAGGGCGCGCAGCCGGACGACCTGCCGACGCTCGAAGACCGCAAGCCCGCGGCACGCAGACGCGAGGTCTTCATCTTCTTCATCAACGGTGCCAAGGAACGCGCGCCCGCCGCCGCCCAGGCCTTGCTGGAGCGGCTGGGCTGGACCCCGCCCGCCGCCGCGGATGCCTGACGCCGGCTCGCTATAATCCCGCATGAACTCGACCCCCGTCCAAGCACCCGCGCAGCCGCCAGCCGGCCCCGCTTTCTCCACCCTGCCCTTGTCGCCCGCGATGCTCGCCACGCTGGCGCAGCTGGGCTATGACGAAATGACGCCGATCCAGGCGGCCAGCCTGCCGATCACATTGGCCGGCCAGGACCTGGTGGCGCAGGCCAAGACCGGCAGCGGCAAGACCGCGGCGTTCGGGCTGGCGCTGCTGCACCGGCTCGATCCGCGCCGCTTCGACGTGCAGGCCATGGTGCTGTGCCCCACGCGCGAGCTGGCCGACCAGGTCACGCAGGAAATCCGCCGCCTGGCGCGCGCCGAAGAGAACGTCAAGGTGCTGACGCTGTGCGGCGGCGCGCCGATGCGCCCGCAGGTCGACAGCCTGATCCATGGCGCGCATATCGTGGTCGGCACGCCGGGCCGCATCCTGGACCATATCGACCGCGGCAGCCTTGACCTGTCGGCCATCAACACGCTGGTGCTGGACGAGGCCGACCGCATGCTCGACATGGGCTTCTTCGACGATATCGCCTATGTGGCCAGCCGCTGCCCGCGCGACCGGCAGACGCTGCTGTTCTCCGCAACCTATCCGCCCGGCATCGACAAGCTCAGCCACCGCTTCCTGCGCAATGCGCAGTCGCTCAAGCTGGAGGCGACGCACGACAACAGCACCATCCGCCAGCGCTTCTACGAGGTGGAAGAGAGCGAGCGCCTGAACGCGGTGGGGCGGCTGCTGGACCACTTCCGGCCGGTCAGCACGCTGGCCTTCTGCAATACCAAGGCGCGCTGCCGCGACCTGGTGGAACTGCTGCGCGCGCAGGGCTACCAGGCACTGGCGCTGCATGGCGAACTGGAACAGCGCGAGCGCGACCAGGTGCTGGTGCAGTTTGCCAACCGCAGCTGCTCGGTACTGGTGGCCACCGACGTGGCCGCGCGCGGGCTGGATATCGCGCAACTGGAAGCGGTGATCAATGTCGAGATCACGCCCGACCCGGAAGTGCACGTGCACCGCATCGGCCGCACCGGCCGCGCCGACCAGGAGGGCTGGGCCTTCAGCCTGGTCAGCATGGACGAGATGGGGCGCGTGGGCAACCTGGAGCAGCACCACGGCGGCGAGTTCGAATGGCACCCGCTGGCCGAACTGACGCCGGCGAGCACTGAGCGCCTGCTGCCGCCCATGGTGACGCTGCAGATGCTGGGCGGCCGCAAGGAGAAGATCCGCCCGGGCGATATCCTGGGCGCGCTGACCGGCGAGGCGGGCTTTGCCAAGGAGCAGATCGGCAAGATCAATGTGCTGGAAATGTCGACCTATATCGCCGTGGAACGCAGCATCGGGCGCGAGGCGGTGAAGCGGCTCAACGCCGGCAAGGTCAAGGGCAAGAAGGTGAAGGTGCGGATGCTGACCGAGTAGTGCGGGCCTCGCCGGTAATGGCGGCGCCACACCCTTGCTTACAAAGATTAGCGTAAGTCACCCTGTAAGCCCGCGCATTCCTTTGCTACTCTGGTTCCATTGGCAGCAAGCCAGGTAGCGCCAGCCGCATGTTTTCTCGACGGAAAAGGAGTTGGTGATGAAAACCGCACGCCAGGTTCTGGAGTCCAAGCCGAGTCAGGCCATCTACAGCATTCCGCCCACGGCGTCCGTCTACGCCGCGCTGCAGCTGATGGCCGAGAAAGGTATCGGTGCGCTGCTGGTCATCGAGCATGGCGAGATCAAGGGCATCCTCAGCGAGCGCGACTACGCGCGCAAGGTGATCCTGATGCAGCGCACCTCGCGCGAGACGCTGGTGCGCGACATCATGACCACCGCGGTGATCTACGTCAGTGCCAACCAGACCACCGACGAATGCATGGCGCTGATGACCCGGCACCGCCTGCGCCACCTGCCGGTGATGCAGGGCGACGAGCTGATCGGCATGCTGTCGATCGGCGACCTGGTCAAGGACATCATCTCGGAGCAGCAGTTCATCATCGAGCAGCTGGAGCATTACATCACCGGCGGCGGCCACTAGCGTTTGCATCCGCCGGAAGCAGGGCCGCCTTGCCGCGGCCTGCTTTGTCCCTTGCCGTCGCGGCGAGGCGGCGGCGCCGCGCGCGATCCCTGCAATCCATCCCGATCCTCCGCCAGCACGATAATCGCTGGCCGCATATAATTATGCGTTCGCTGAATTAGGCCATCCGCTCCGGCGTCACGCCCTCCTCGCGCGGTTCCCGGCCCCGATTCCCTGCTTTTGACGTTGCTTTTGCCGCACATTGCTGCGGTCTTGTGCTGCCCCATGTCTTCGCCCGCCACTGCCGGTTCCACCGGTTTCGCCGCTTCCGCCGTTGCTTCCACCGCCGCCAACGCCCTGCCCGCCCATGACCATCGCGCGGTGATGCGCGTGATCGGCGGCATCGTGCTGTGCATCCTGCTGGCCGCACTCGACCAGACCGTGGTGATCCCGGCGGTGCCGGCGATCGCCAATGACCTGAACGGCTTCGGCCACCTGTCGTGGATCGTCACGGCCTACCTGATCGTGTCGACGGTGACCACGCCGCTGTACGGCAAGCTGTCCGACAGCTTCGGGCGGCGGCGCCTGCTGATGGTGGCGATTACGCTGTTCATCGGCGCTTCGGTGGCGTGCGCGCTGGCGCAGACGCTGGGGCAGCTGATCCTGTTCCGCGCGCTGCAGGGCGTGGGCGGCGGCGGGCTGATGTCGCTGGCCCAGGCCGCCATCGCCGACGTGGTGGCGCCGCGCCAGCGCGGGCGCTACCAGGGCTACCTGGCCACGGTGTGGGCGGTGGCCTCGATCGCCGGGCCGCTGGTGGGCGGCTGGGTCTCGGACCACATGTCGTGGCGCTGGCTGTTCTGGGTCAACGTGCCGCTGGGCCTGCTGGCGATGTTCATGTGCTACCGCGGCCTGGCCATGCTGCCCGCGCGCGACGGGCGCGCGCGCGTCGACTGGCTCGGCGCGCTGCTGCTGGCGGTGGCCATCGTCGCCTTCCTGCTGGCGATGAGCTGGGGCGGCGATGTCTATGACTGGCTCTCGCCCGAACTGGGCGCCCTGCTGCTGGCCGCGGTTGCCGCCGTGTTGCTGCTGACCTGGCAGGAGCGCCGCGCGGCCGACCCGATGCTGCCGCCGCGCCTGTTCGCCAATCGTGCCTATGTGCTGGGCGTGGCCGCGTCGGCGCTGGCGGCGCTCGACATCTTCCTGTGCATCTTCGCCCTGCCCCTGCACTTCCAGCTGGTGCGCGGCGCCGATGCGTCGACCTCCGGCCTGCTGGTGATGCCGTTCCTGCTGGCGACGGTGGCGGGCAACTTTATCGTGGCGTGGCTGGCGCCGCGCGTGGGCCGCATGCGCGGCATCCTGAGCGCGGGCTATATCGCCGGCGCGCTGGGCCTGATCGTGCTGGCGCTGGTGACCCCGGCGGTGCCGCTGGCGGTGGTGCTGGCGGCGATGACGCTGGCCGGGGTGGGCCTGGGCATCACCATGGTGGCGACGCTGATGAGCGTGCAGAACGCGCTGGAGCGCCGCGATACCGGCGCCGGCACCGGTGCGCTGCTGGTGCTGCGCTCGCTCGGCAGCGCGCTGGGCGGCGCCCTGGCCGGCACGCTGCTGACGCTGGAATTCCGCCAGGCGCTGGCGGCCTCGGGGGTCACGCAAGCGCTGGACCTGGGCGCGCTGCGCCATGGCAGCGAAGCCTTCGCGCAGCTGTCGCCGTCGGTGCGCGCGGTGCTGGCAGGCGGCGTCGAATCGGGCTTTCACCTGATCTTTGCCGTGGGCGCGGCGGCGGCGGTGCTGGCGCTGCTGATCGTGCGGCGCATGCCGGACGTGGAGTTGCGCAGCAGCGTCACCGAGCACGCCGCCACGCTGGCGATGGACTGAGGCGGGGCGCATCCGGCTGGACGCCATCGGCGTAAACTAACGCGTACCCGAACCAGCGAGCCGACCACCGGAGCCCCGTCGCCATGAGCCGTCGCCCCCAGCCTTTCCGCCTGTCCGTTCCCCTGGCTGCCGCCCTCGCCCTGGCAGCCGCCAGCGCAGCCCTGTTGCCGGCACCGCTGCGCGCCGCCGACAAGCCCGCCGCCCCTGCCGCCGCTGGCAGCTGCCCGGCATCGCTCAACTTCACCTTCCCGCGCCTGCAGGACGATGCGCCGCAGAACCTGTGCCAGTACGCGGGCAAGGTGGTGCTGGTGGTCAATACCGCGAGCTATTGCGGTTTCACGCCGCAGTACGAAGGGCTCGAGGCGCTGTACGCCAAGTACAACGCGCGCGGGCTGGTGGTGCTGGGCTTTCCGTCCAATGACTTCTCGCAGGAGCCGGGCTCGCAGCAAGAGATCGCGGACTTCTGCTACAACACCTACGGCGTCAAGTTCCCGATGCTGGGCAAATCGCATGTGCGCGGCAGCGACGCCAACCCGATGTACGCGCTGCTGGCGAAGCAGACCGGCACCGCGCCGAAATGGAATTTCTACAAGTACCTGATCGGCCGCGACGGCAAGGTGGTGGCCAGCTACGGCAGCCGCACCACGCCGGACGACAAGGAACTGGTGGCGAAGATCGAATCGCTGCTCGCCGCGCCGCGCTGAGCAGCGATCCTCGGTGCGGCTGGGCTCAGTCGCGCACCAGCCCTTCGGCCCGCATCGCTTCCTGCACCGCAGGCCGCGCCGCAACGCGCGACAGGTATTGCTGCAGCGCCGGGTAGTCGTGCAGCGGCAGCCTGAGGATGCGGGCCCAGCCGACGATGGTGAAGCAGTACGCATCGGCCACCGTGAAGTTGTCGCCCGTCAGGTACTGGCAGGTTTGCAGGTGCTGGTCGAGTTCGGCAAAGCGGCGCTGCAGCTTGGCCTTGCACTCGTCCTGCGTGCTTTGCGCGGTTTCCTTGTGCCACAGCCACGGGCTGAAGACCTTGTGCAATTCCGTCGACACCAGCGTAATCCAGCCGGTGGCATCAAGGCGCTCGCGGGTGCCGGCGGCGGGCAGCAGCTTGCGTTCGGGAACGAGGTCGGCGATGTATTGCAGCAGCGACGCCACCTCGGTATGGCGCGAGCCGTCGTCCAGCTGCAGCAGCGGCACGTAGCCGCGCGGGTTGATGGTGTAGTAGTCGTCGGTGCCGTGTTCAGGCACGGCCAGCTTGTGGGTGTGCAGGTCGACTTTGGCCAGCGTGACCGGCAGGCCGGCTTCGCGCAGGGCGATATGGACGGCCATCGAGCAGACGCCCGGAGTGTAGTAGAGCTTCATCGCGATCCTGTGGTGGTTGCCTGGCCGCCACGCCATGCGGCGGCCGTGCAGGCAGTCTAGGATCGGCGCCCTTATGCAGCAATGCGCGTCCGTGCGGACGCGCATTGCAGATCTGCACAGGCCGGCGGAGGTCCCGGCTTACTCGACTTCGCGGAACAGGCGGCCCCAGCCGCGCAGCTCGCGCGTGTCCACGCCGCACAGGCGCAGCGACTTCCATACCACCGTGGAGATGGTGTCGTACAGCGGGATGCCGGTCTCGGCTTCCAGTTCTTCGGCCAGATGCGCGGCGCGCAGGTTGGTGCAGAAGGTGGTGATGGCCTGCGGCTGGTGCTGCGCCAGCCCGCGCACCATCTCGCGGATGGTGTCTTCCTCGACCTCGGCGAAGCTGTAGTTCACATGCAGGTCCAGGTGGCTCTCGGCCACGCAATGGAAGCCGCTGCGCTCATAGTTGGCGATGATGCGCTGCTGCACGTCGTCCAGATACGGCGTGGCCAGGCCGAAGTTGCGCGCGCCGGTCTTTTCCAGGATCTCGTTGAGCGCCAGCACCGAGGTGGTGGCCGGGATGCCGGTGGCTTCGGTGATCTGTTTGCACAGCGCTTCGTCCTTGTCGAAGCCGAGCCAGCCGGAAGAGGTGCCGTTCCAGGCGATGACATCGACGCGCGCGTCGGCCAGCAGGCTGGCGGCGGCCAGGATCTTGTCGAGGTTGAACTGGCCCAGGGCCTGGTCGCGCAGCGAGATCTCGGTGACGGTGAAGCGCGAGAAATGCGCGCTGACATGGGGCAGGCCGGCGACCATCGCGCTGGTGATGGGTTCGAGCGCGGTGTTGGAAGACGGCGTCAGCATGCCGAGTCGGATTTGCTTGGTCATTTTGCTCTTGTCTCAGGAGTGAGTGCGGGCGCCGGGACGTTGCCGGCGCCTGTCGCGGGATTTCTTGTGTTTGCGGAGCTCGGTGATCCGACGGGTCTTCAGACCGGGATCTTAGTCTCGTAGTCGATCGCGGTGGAAGCCAGCAGCAGGCCCACGCCGGCCGCGGCAAAGAACATCAGCGCGAGGAAGTACGAGCCGGTGAACTGCACGATCATGCCGACGATGATCGGCACCGAGATGCCGCCGATATTGCCGCCCAGGTTCATCACGCCCCCCAGGAAGCCAACCTTGTTGCGCGTGCCCAGCATCGACGGCACGCACCAGAACAGGCCGCACCAGCGCAGGAAAAACAGCGTGGACGACAGCAGCACGACCACCACCACCGGGTCGGTGACATAGGCCACCGAGAAGATCGACGCCGTCGCCACCACCGCGGCGATGCCGAACAGCGTGCGCATCACCAGGTTGGGCCGGCCGCCGGCTTCCTTCCATTTGTCGGCGATCCAGCCGCCGATCAGTTCGCCGACGAAGCCGCTGAAGAAGATGATGAAGCTGGCGCCGCCCATCTGCTTGATGTCGAAGCCGTGCACCTTGTTCAGGTAGTTGGGCATCCAGGTCAACAGGCCGTAGAACACCGTGTTGAAGCACATCCAGCCGATCGCCATGCACCACACCGAGCGGTACTTGAAGAAGTCGAGCGAGCGGCCCGACAGGTTGGCCGGCTCGGCGCGGTGTTCATTGGCCTGCGCTTCCTCGATGTAGCGGGCTTCCAGCTCGTTGACGCCGCGGTGCTCGCGCGGGGAGTTGCGCACGTAGTACCAGGCCAGCACGCCAGCCAGCACCGTGCCGACGCCGGCGACGATAAAGGCCAGGCGCCACGAACCCAGCGAGGCGATCAGCCAGGTGATGATGATCGCGCCCAGGGCCGCGCCCAGCGGGGCGCCGCCGTCCAGCAGCGTGGCGCCGCGGCCGCGCTCGTTCTGCGTCATCCAGATTGCGTTGAGCTTGCCGCCGGCGGGGTAGATCGGCGCTTCGGCCGCACCCAGGCCCAGCCGCGTCAGCAGCAGCGAGGTGGCGTTGGTGGTGAACGCCGCCACGGCCTGGGCAATGCCCCAGAACACGGTGGCGCACGCGATCACGATGCGCGGCTTGTACTTGTCGGCGAGCATGCCGCCCGGGACCTGCATCAGCGCGTAGGTCCAGAAGAAGGAGCTGAGGATCAGGCCCTGCATGGCGGGGCTGAGGTCGAACTCCTTGGCGATCAGCGGCATCGCCACCGACAGCGAGGCGCGATCGATGTAGTTGATCGCGATAAGAAACAGCATCATCAAAAAAATCTTCCAGCGCACCGAGGTCTTGGCCTCGGTCATCGCTGTTGCCCGCGTTGTCGTCTGCATGACGGCGTCTCCTGTTTTCGTCCTTTGGTTGAGGCAGTTCTGATGGGTGTCGCGCAACAGGCCGGAGTATAGGATACGTAATCTGTAATTACAACGCGTGTAAGTTATTGATTTTAATATGTTGCGCATGCACAATTTCGGGGTGTGGTAGCCTTGCTGTGGTGCATTTCCCCAATTTGGTGACGTCTGTGACACAAACGCTTTCCCCCTCTGCGCGCCTGCGCACGCTTGGCATGTCGGCCGAGATCGCCGCGCGCCTGCGCACCATGATCGAAGAGGGCGAACTGCCGCCCGGCGCGCGCATCGATGAACGTGCCTTCTGCGAAACCTTCGATGTGTCCAAGACGCCGCTGCGCGAGGCGCTGAAGGTGCTGGTGTCCGAGGGGCTGGTGCTGCACCGGCAGTACATCGGCTACCGCGTCGCGCCGCTGGACCTGGAAGAACTGCGCGCCACCTTCGAAACCCTGCACGGGCTGGAGGCGCTGGCGGGCGAACTGGCGGCGCAGCGGCTTGGCGCGGCGGCGATGGCCAAGCTGGAGCGGCGCCACCAGGCCATGATCGACGCCCATGCCGCCGGCCGGCGCACCGACTATTTCCGCATCAACCAGGAAATCCACCAGCTGATCATCGATGGCGCCGCCAATCCGGTGCTCGCCAGCGTCTACGCGACGCTGATGAGCAAGGTGCACCGCGCGCGTGGTGCCGCCAACGCCGATACCCTGCGCTGGCAGGAGTCACACGAGGAGCACGAGGCCATCATGGCCGCGCTGCGCGAACCCGGCCGGCCGCGGCTGGCGCAGGTGCTGCGCAGCCATTCCGAGAACACCGCCCGGGAAGTGCTGACCGTGGTGGCGCAAACGCTGGCCGAAGGCAACGGGCGCAACGGCGCGCTCAAGCAATCCGCCTGAACCCCTTCCAAGAACACACACCACCCAACGACGACGATGAAACTGGTTCGAGTAGGCAACCCCGGCGCCGAGCGCCCCGGCATGATCGATGAGGCAGGCCGCGTGCGCGATCTTTCCGCCGTGATCCACGATGTCGATGCGGCGCAGCTGGCGCCGGCCGCGCTGCAGGCGCTGGCGCAGGTCGACCCGCACACCCTGCCGGTCATCGAAGGCGCGCGTTTTGGCGTGCCCTGGACCGGTATCGGCAAGATCGTGGCGATCGGCCTGAACTATGCCGACCACGCCGCCGAAGCCGGCATGCCGCTGCCGGCCGAGCCGATCGTGTTCCTGAAGGCCAACAGCTCGCTCAATGGTCCCAACGATGCGGTGATGCTGCCGTTCGGCTCGCACAAGACCGACTGGGAAGTGGAGCTGGGCGTGGTCATCGGCACTACCGCGCGCAATGTTTCGCGCGAACAGGCGCTGGAGCACGTGGCTGGCTACTGCGTGGTCAACGATGTCTCCGAGCGCGAGTTCCAGATCGAGCGGGGCGGCACCTGGGACAAGGGCAAGGGCTGCGACACCTTTTGCCCGGCCGGCCCGTGGCTGGTGACGCGCGACGAAGTGGCGGAGCCGCAGGCGCTGGGGCTGTGGCTGGAGGTCAACGGCGAGCGCGTGCAGCAGGGCACCACCGCCACCATGGTGTTCGACGTGGCGACGCTGGTCAGCTATGTCAGCCGCTTCATGACGCTGCTGCCGGGTGACCTGATCGCGACCGGCACGCCGCCCGGCGTCGGCATGGGCTGCAAGCCGCCGCGCTTCCTCAAAGCCGGCGACACCATGCGCCTGGGCGTGGATGGGCTGGGCGAGCAGGTGCAGCGGGTGGTGGCGTACGGCGAGCGCTGAAGGAGGCTGCCGAAAGGGTTCCCCATCGATACGCTTTCATACAAAGCGTTGGGTTTCCACACAAAGCGTACGATTAGGGCAACAGATCTGGCGCACAAAGCGGCCCGATTACATCGTTTTACAGGAAATCCGGGGCCTGGCGTTTCGCTCGCGTTTTCTGCGTGAAATACTGGTTATACAGGTTTCGCCAGAGAGCTAAACGCCATGTCAGAGCACGCCCCCGAAATCGAGTCCTACCTCGGCGCCACCCTCCAGTCCCCCGCGTCCTCGCTGAAGCGCCGATACTGCGCGCTGGCCGATACCCTCGACGGCCGCGCCGAACTCGAAGCCATCCGGCGCAATATCCACCAGCACCCCGAACTGGCCTTCGACGAGGTCCGCACCGCGGGCCTGGTCGCCACCTTGCTTGAAGGGTGGGGCTACGAGGTCGCGCGCGGCGTGGGCGGCACCGGGGTGGTGGGTACGCTGCGCTGTGGCGAGAGTGGGCACAGCGTGGGCATCCGCGCCGACATGGACGCCTTGCCGATCCACGAGCGCACCGCGCTGCCGTACGCCAGCGTCAACGCGGGCCGCATGCACGCCTGTGGCCACGACGGCCATACCGCGATCCTGCTCGGCGCGGCGCGGCAGTTGGCGCGCACGCGCAATTTCAACGGCACCGTCCACCTGATCTTCCAGCCGGCCGAGGAAATCGGCGCCGGCGGCGGCGCCGAGCGCATGCTGGCCGACGGGCTGTTCGAGCGCTTTCCCTGCGATGCCATCTTCGGGCTGCATAACCATCCAGGCGTGGAGCAGGGCACATTCCTGTTCCGTTCCGGTCCGTTCATGGCGGCGTGCGACACCGTCACCATCACCATCCGCGGCAAGGGCGGCCACGCCGCGCGGCCGCACCAGTCGGTCGACCCGATCCTGGTGGCGGGCAGCCTGGTAATGGCGCTGCAGTCGGTGGTGTCGCGCTATGTCGATCCGAACGAAACCGCGGTGGTGACGATCGGCACGCTGCACGCCGGGCACGCGCCCAACGTGATTCCGGACAGCGCCCGCATGGAGCTCAGCGTGCGTTCGTTCAGCCCCGAGGTGCGCACCGCGCTGGAGCAGCGCATCCGCCAGCTCGCCACGGCGCACGCCGAAGGCTACGGCGCAGTGGCCGAGATCGACTACGTGCGCGGCTACCCGGTGCTGGTCAACAGCGAGCGCGAGACCGAGTTCGCGCGGCAGGTGGCCGAGGAACTGGTCGGCGGCGGCAAGGTGGTGGACCAGGCCGCGCGCATCGCCGGCAGCGAGGACTTTGCCTACTTCCTGCAACAGCGTCCCGGTTGCTTCGTGCGGCTGGGCAATGGCGCAAACCAGCCGCTGCTGCACAACGCCGGCTATGACTTCAACGACGACAACCTGACCGTCGGCGCGGCCTACTGGACCCGGCTGGTGGAGCGCTACCTGGGCAACTGAGCGCGGGTTCCGCGCTCCCGGGCCTTAACGGAAGAACGCGCTCGGCGGCACGCCGAACTGCCGCCGGAACATGGTCGCGAACGCGCTCGGGCTGTCGTAGCCCAGGTCCAGCGCCACATCCACTACCTTGCTGCCGGCCGCCAGCTTTTCCAGCGCGGCCAGCAGGCGCGCCTGCTGGCGCCATTGGCCGAAGGTCATGCCGGTTTCGCGCGCAAAGCGGCGCTGGATGGTCTTGGGGTCCAGCCCCAGTTGCGCGCCCCAGTCGGCCAGCGTCAGCGCGGTGTCGGGCGCGCCGGCGATGGTGTCGCAGATCTGCCGCAGGCTGGCGTCGGCCGGGCGCGGCAAGTGCAGCGGCAGCGACGGCACCAGCATCACTTCATCGAGCAGCAGCCGCATCAGGCGCGCGTCGCGCGTGTCGGGCGCGTAGGGCAAGGGGATCTCCACCGCGGCCAGGATCAGCTCGCGCAGCAGCGGCGAGATGCCCAGCACGGTGCAGCGCTGCGGCAGGTCGGGCGCGGCATCGGGGCGGATATAGGCGGTGCGCATCTGCACGCGCCCCACCATGCGGATCCAGTGCGTGGTGCCGCCCGGCATCCACATGCCGCGCGTCGGCGGCACGATCCACTGGCCTTCGGCGGTGGCCACCACCATTACGCCGTGGACCGCGTGGATCAGTTGCGCGTGCGGGTGCTGGTGCGGCTGGGTCATGTGGCCGGGTAGGTAGTCGGCCGCCATCGCGGTGACCGGCAGCGGGCTGCGGTCGAAACGGACATAGGCCGGCGGATCGGCGTAGGTATCGCCCAACGCCAGCGTTTCGGGGGTGGGGTCGGGCAGCGGCTGCTGCGACCGGCGACTCGCGGGGGCCGCGGCGGAAAGGGGGCGGGGCGCGCGCACCATGTCCTTTTCTCCAAGGTTGCGGACCTATTCTCGCAGGACAGGCGCCGGCACGCCAGCTAGCATCGGTGCTCAGATACTTCCCGGCCGGCGCCTCCGCTGGCCGCTTCCGTTTGTCGAGAGCCGCCAATGAGCACAACCATCGACTCCGCGCCGGCTGGCGCAGCCCCCGCGACCCCTTCGCTTGCTCCGTCCCCGCAGGCGGAACGCACCGGCTTCCGCGTGCTGTCCGCGATCAGCTTCGCCCACTTTCTCAACGACATGATCCAGTCGTTGATCCTGGCGATCTATCCGATGCTGAAGGGTGGCTTCAACCTCAGCTTCACCCAGATCGGGCTGCTGACCATGACCTACCAGGTCACCGCGTCGCTGCTGCAGCCGGTGGTGGGGCTGTACACCGACAAACATCCCAAGCCGCATTCGCTGGCGGTGGCGATGGCCTTTACGCTGGCCGGCCTGCTGCTGCTGTCGGTGGCGCCCAGCTATGGCGTGCTGCTGGTGGCCGCGGCGCTGGTCGGCACGGGTTCGTCGATCTTCCACCCGGAGTCGTCGCGCGTGGCGCGCATGGCGTCGGGCGGCCAGCACGGGCTGGCGCAGTCGATCTTCCAGGTCGGCGGCAACGGCGGCAGCGCCATGGGCCCGCTGCTGGCGGCGCTGATCGTGCACCAGCAGGCCAGCCTGGCGTGGTTTTCGCTGGCGGCGCTGGTGGGCATCGTGGTGCTGTGGCGCATCGGCGGCTGGTACGCGCGCCAGCTGGCGCAGGGCGCGCGCAAGCGCAAGGCGGCCGGCGCGGTGGCCAGCCCGGTGGCCACGCGCGTGGTGGTGCGGACCATGGTGGTGCTGATGGTGCTGGTGTTCTCCAAGTACTTCTACATGGCCAGCCTGACCTCGTACTACACCTTCTACCTGATGGAGCGCTTCGCGCTGGCACGCCAGGACGCGCAGCTGCACCTGTTCCTGTTCCTGTTTGCGGTCGCCGCCGGCACCATCCTGGGCGGCCCGATCGGCGACCGCATCGGCCGCAAACGCGTGATCTGGGCCTCGATCCTGGGCGTGGCGCCGTTCACGCTGCTGCTGCCGCACGTGGGCCTGTTCTGGACCACGGTGCTGACCTTCATCATCGGCTTTATCCTGGCCTCGGCATTCTCGGCGATCCTGGTGTTCGCGCAGGAGCTGATCCCGGGCAAGGTCGGCATGGTCTCGGGCCTGTTCTTCGGCTTTGCCTTCGGCATGGGCGGCATCGGCGCCGCGGTGCTGGGCGGCATGGCCGATACGCACGGCATCCGCGCGGTGTACGAGTACTGCGCCTACCTGCCGCTGCTGGGGCTGCTGACGGTGTTCCTGCCGGATCTGCGCGAGGGCCCGCAGCGCGCCTGAAGCGGGGCTCGGTCGACGGATTCAGTCGCCCGACTTGCCTTCGCCGCCATCGCCGCCACCGCCGGCGGGCGGCTCGAACATGCGCAGCCAGCGGCGCAGCAGCGCGGCCAGCTGTGCGCGCTCCGTCGCGGTCAACCCTTCCAGCAGGCGGTGCTCGTTGGCAACGTGCACCTCCACCGCGTGGTCGACGCGCTCGCGGCCGGCGTCGGTCAGCGCCACCAGCAGCCCGCGCCGGTCCTCCGGATTGGGCTCGCGCCGCACCAGCCCGGCCCGCTCGAGGTGATCGAGCCGGTTGGTCATGGTGCCCGAGGTGATCATCAACGAACCGATCAGCGCGCCTGGCGACAGCACATAGGGCGGCCCGGCCCGCCGCAGCGTCGCCAGCACATCGAACTCCCACGGCTGCAGCCCGGTTGCGCCCAGCGCGGCTTCGATCGCCCGGCCGGTATGGCGGTTGAGCCGTCCCAGCCGCCCCAGGATGCCCATCGGCGAGGCATCGAGATCGGGGCGTTCTCGCGCCCATTGGGCGAGGATGCCGTCGACATGGTCGGGCGCGTCTTCGGGTTTGCGGCGGGCGGTCATCAGGGCAGGGGACACAGATGCAAGGGTGAGCGAAGTATCTTGACATCAACCGATCGCCTTCGTAAAGTGAATTATCTTTACGTCAAGAATATCGACATGAAGGCGAACGCCATTTCGACGACCGGTGCAGCCGGCCCGAGCCTGAGGGACATCCTTCTGACCGGCCTGGCCCCCGCGATCTGGGGCAGCACCTACCTCGTCACCAGCCAGTGGCTGCCGCCGGGGCAGCCCTTGCTGTCCGGCGTGATCCGCGCGCTGCCGGCCGGTCTGGCGATGCTGGCCTTCGGCAGGCAGTTGCCACAGGGCGGCTGGTGGTGGCGCGCGGCGGTGCTCGGCGTGCTCAATATCGGCTTCTTCCAGGCGATGCTGTTCATCGCCGCCTACCGCCTGCCGGGCGGCGTGGCGGCCACGGTCGGCGCGATCCAGCCGCTGATCGTGGTGGTGCTGGCGTGGGCCTGGCTGGGTGCGCGGCCGCGCCCCGCCGCGTGGACGGCCGGCGCGGGCGGGCTGCTCGGCGTGGCACTGCTGGTGCTCGGACCGGCGGCCCGGCTGGATGCCGTCGGCGTCGCTGCGGCGGCTGCGGGAGCGGTGTCGATGGCGGTGGGCACGGTGCTGACGCGGCACTGGCGGCCGCCGGTCTCGCCGCTGGTGCTGACGGCATGGCAGTTGTGCGCGGGCGGTCTGTTCCTGCTGCCGTTCGCGCTGGTGCTGGAACCGCTGCCGGGTCATTTCACGCTGGTCAACTGGCTGGGCTACGCGTGGCTCAGCATTGTCGGCGCCGGTTTTAGCTACGCGCTGTGGTTTCGCGGGGTAGGGCGCATGGCGCCGGCGGCGGTGGCGGCGCTGGGCCTGCTCAGTCCGGTCAGCGCCACGGTGCTGGGCTTCCTGGTGCTGGGGCAGGCACTGACGGCGGTGCAGGCGGCCGGCGCGCTGCTGGTGCTGGCCAGCGTGTGGCTTGGCCAGCGCGCGGCCGCACCTGCCACGGTGGCACGCGCGCAGGCGGCCTGATGTCATCCGCGAAGGGTGCTGCTGCCGCGCGGAATTTTGCGGCATCATGGCGGGCACTCGAGTCAGACCTGCCCCGTTTCCGCCGACGCCGCCGACGATGCCAGCCGCCCCAGACCCTTCCGCCCCCGCCACGCCGCCCTGCGAGCGCTGCCTGGCGCTGGCCGACGATCCGCGCCGGCGCGAGCCGCCGGCCTGCCTGGCGCTGCGTGGCACGGCGCCGGTGGTGACCCAGAGCGCCGCCGGGGTGCCGTACAGCATGCTGTCGTTTTGCTGCCGCGATTGCGGCACGGGCTGGCGGCTCTATGACCGCGCCAACGAACTCTTTGTCTCCTGGGTGCCGGAGCGGTCGCTGGAGCGCTGAGCGCGCCGCATGATCGGCTAAGATAGCGGCTGTTCCGCGCCGCGCCGGCCCGTTGCGGGCGCGCGGCCGCTTCCGTCGATTCTCTCCCGCCTTCCCATCATGGCCTTTCCCTTCCGTTCGTCGCTGCTGGCCGCAGCGTGCGCATTCAGTGCCGCCGCAATTGCCCCCGTCGCCGCCGCGGCCGACGCCTATCCCAGCCGCCCGATCCGCCTGATCGTCGCCTATCCCACCGGCGGCATCAGCGACACCGTCGCGCGCGCGCTCGGCGAGCGCCTGTCGGCGCAGATGGGCACCTCGGTGGTGGTCGAGAACAAGGCCGGCGCGGGCGGCAGCATCGGCATCGATGCGGTGGCCAAGGCTGCGCCGGACGGCTACACCCTCGGCTTTGCCGCCACCAGCCCGCTGACGCTGAATCCGCACGTGGGACGCGTCAACTACGATCCGCACAAGGACGTGGCGCCGGTGATGAGCGTGATGTACTCGCCGGTGCTGGTCGTCGCGACTTCCGCCTTCAGCGGCAAGAGCTTTGCCGATGTGGTCGGCCAGGCCGGCGCCAAACCGGGTTCGGTACGCTGGGCCACGTCGGGCCTCGGCACGGTCGGCCATGTGGTGCTGGAACAGATCAAGCAGAAGTCGAAGGCCGACATCGTGCTGATCCCGTACAAGGGCGCCGGCCAGCAGATGAACGATGCGCTCGGCGGCCAGTTCGAGGTAATGAGCACCAACGCCAGCCCGGTGCTGAGCCAGCATATGCAGGCCGGCCGCCTGCGCGCGCTGGCGGTGGGCGCGCCCAAGCGCCTGGAGAGCCTGCCCGCCGTGCCGACGCTGGCCGAGCTGGGCTACCCCAAGGCCAACCTGACCTCCACCTTCGGTGTATTCGCGCCGGGCAAGACGCCCGCGGCCATCATCAACCGCCTGAACGCCGAGCTGAACAAGGCGCTGGCCGAGCCGGAAGTCCATGAGCGCCTGCTCAAGGGCGGTGAAGTGCCGACCGGCGGCACGCCGGCACAGTTTGCCAAGGCCATCCGCGAAGAGTCGGCGGAGAACGCCCGCATCGTCAGGGAAGCCGGCATCAAGGCCGACTGAATCACCAGCCGGGCGACGGGGCGCGCGCCAGGCCGTGCTAGGCCAAGCTAGGCCGCATCGAGCCGGCTCCCCAGCCCGTACACCGAGGACAGCCGCACGCCGTTGTGCGGCCACAGCGCCAGCTTGGTGCGCACGCGCGACAGGTGGCTGTCCACGGTGCGCGAGGCTGCGTCCATGTGATAGCGCCAGACCTGCTCGACCATGGTCTGGCGCAGCACCAGCGAACCCAGGTTGCGGAACAGCAGCACCGCGAGGTCGAATTCCTTCGGGGCCAGCAGCACCGGCTTGCCCTGCACCCACACCTGCCGCTCGGCGGTGGCAAAGCGGAACGGCCCGTGTTCCAGGTCGCAGTCCGCGCTCGCCGGCCGCGCGCGGCGCAGCAGCGCCAGCACGCGCGCGGCCAGTTCCGCGGTCCGCAGCGGCTTGGGCACGTAGCTGTCCGCGCCCTGCGCCAGGCACGCCGCGACAAAGCCTTCTTCGTTCGAGGTTCCGGTCAGCATCACCGGCGTCTCGTTGCCCAGCGTACGGCGCACCCACGCCAGCACTTCCAGTGCCGGCAGGCCCGGCGTATCGCAATCCAGCATCAGCAGGTCGAACGACCTGCCGCGCAGCGCGCCGATCAGCGCGCGCCCGCTGAGGTAGCGCGTGCACTGGTGGCCGTTCAGGCGCAGGGTCTGTTCGATGCTGACGGCGAGGGTAGGGTCCGCCTGCAGCGCGGCGATCTTCACGGACGTGGCTCCTGTGCGCGGACGCACCGCAGTGCGCCGGAGTGAACACAGCTCGACAAACAGGTTGCGTGGGCACGGGTCGGCCCGCAGCGAAGCCCATGGTAGAAGCGGCCCGCTGAGGCGAGAAGTAAAAGTTTGTTGAAAGGCGAGATTGAGCGCTTTCCTATTCGGGCGGGCCGCGACACCGGATTAAATGTCCCGCTGATGGCCAGCTACGTCGGAGGCAACATGGGAAAGAAAACGGCATCGCGCATTGCATCGCTTGAGGACGCGCCCGCGGATGCGGCGCTGATCCGGCAGGTCGTCGCCAGCGCGGGATTGGAATGCGTCAGCTTCAGCGAAAGCCGGCGCCTGCTGCTGGCGCTGCGCGACGCCGGCTTCGACCTGCTGCTGCTGGACTGGCAGATGCCGGACCTTTCCGGGCGCGAGGTGCTGGCCTGGGTGCGCACCCACCTGGACCGGCGCATCCCGGTCATGTTCCTGAGCTGCCGCGATGCCGAGCACGATATCGTCAGCGCGCTCGCCGCGGGCGCCGATGACTACATGGTCAAGCCGATCCGCCCGGCCGAGCTGGCCGCGCGCATCGAATGCCTGCTGCGGCGCGCGTATCCCGCGCAGGCGTCGCCGCACGCGCCGCTGCGATTGGGCGATTACGCCTTCGACTGCGCGTTGCGCAGGGTCACCTGCAACGGGCAGCCGATCGGCCTGACGCCCAAGGAGTTCGATCTTGCGGTGCTGCTGTTCCGCCACGAAGGCCGCATCGTCACGCGCGACCACATCACCGCCGCGGTCTGGGGCCGCGAGATCTCGCCGATGTCGCGCACCATCGATACCCATGTGTCGCGCGTGCGCAGCAAGCTCGGGCTGCAGGCCGAGCACGGCATGCGGCTGACCCCGGTCTATACGCACGGGTACCGGCTGGAGCGCCTTACTCACGCCGAGCGGGCCGCCGCATGACGGCGCACCCGCTGCGCCTTGCGCTGGTCGCTGCGGCGTTGTGCCTGGGCGGCTGCCAGCTGGCGCGACGAAGCTGCAGCGCTGCCGCCGTGCCGGCGCCAGCCAGCGGATGCAACGTGCGCGACCCGGCCGCCGTGCACGACATGGTGCTGCACGTGCTGGGCCACGACCTGCGCGAGCCCAATGCCTCGCTGCTGGCCTGGCTGGCGCTGCGCCAGACCCGGTCTCAGGCCGATGCGGTGCTGCTGGCGCAGGTGGACGGCCATGCGCGCCGCTCGCTGCGCCATATCGACGACCTGAACCGGCTGCTGCGCGAAACGCTGCATGCCTATCGCATGCGGCGGCTCGCCATGGAAACTCTGCTCGATGAGGCGCTCGACCGCGTCTGGACCGAGGCCGGCGAGGCCGGGATCCGGCTCGAACGCCCGGCAGGGCGCTTGCCGCGCATCGGCGGCGACGCGGCGATGCTCGCCGCTACGCTGGAATGGCTGCTGAGCAGCGCCATCCGCGCGGCGGCGCATGGCACGGCCGTGCGCACCGCGTGCCGCGGCCATGCCGGTGGCGTGGCGCTGTCGATCGTGTTGCAGCCCGCCGATGACGCGGGCGCCGCGCAGCTGGCCCGGCCCGGTCCCGCGCTGCTGTGCGCGCAGCGCGTGGTGGCACGCCATGGCGGCCTGCTGGTGCCGCTGCAGCCGATGCAAGGCGCTGCCGCGCAGGCCGGCTGGTACCTGTGGCTGCGGCGCCGGCCACGCCCATGAAAAAAGGCACCCGAAGGTGCCTTTTGCCAGTGACTGCCGATCAGGTATCGATCAGAAGATGTGGCGGATACCCAGCGCAGCGCCGGTCTGGTTGTTGCGGCCCGGCATTTCGGTGGTGGTACCGCCCGAAACCTTGTTGAAGTCAACCGTGCCGTAAACCTGGGTGCGCTTGGACAGCGAGTACTCGGCCAGCAGCACGCCGGTGTAGCGGCGGCCGTTGTTGTTGTTCACGCCGTTCTTGTTCTCGACGTAGTCGCCGTAGAACACGCCGGTCAGCGCCAGGGCCGGGGTGGCCTGGTAGGTCACGCCGATGTAGCCAAGGGTGTCCTTGCGCGGGTTGCTGGCAGCGCCGGCTGCGACCACGCCCGGTGCCGGAGCGGCAGCCGAGTTGTTCAGGAAGCCGTTGTCGATCACGCCGGTGCGGTCCTTGCCGCCGATGTAACCGACGAACAGCTTGGCCGGGCCAAAGGCGTACTTACCGGCAGCGCCCCACATTTGCTGCTTGTTGCCGTTGATATCGCGGACTTCCTGGTACACGCCGCCGATGCCGAACGGACCGAACGAGTAAGCGGCACGGGTGCCCCAGTACTGGTTCCGGCTCATGCTGCCCGGCTGCTCGCCGAAGCCGTAGCTGGCGCCGACGTCCAGGCCGCCGAACTTGCCGGCGTAGCTGACCACGTTGTTGTTGCGGAACTGGGTCAGGAAGAACGGCCAGGCGTTGTTGGTGTAGTTGCCGATGGTCAGCGGATCGTAGTCGCCGAAGAAGTTAAAGCCTTCGGTGTACTGACGGCCCAGCTTGATCGTGCCAAAGTCGCCCGACAGGCCGACATAAGCCTGACGGCCGAACAGGCTGTTGTTCTGGTTGGCGCGGCCGGTATCCGGATCAAAGCCGCCTTCCAGCTGGAAGATCGCCTTCAGGTTGTTGCCCAGGGCCTCGCTGCCCTTCATGCCCCAGCGGCTGTTGGTGATGGCGCCGTTGGTCAGTTCCCACGAGTTGTCATTGTTGGCGTTCGCGTTCGTCTGGAAGCGGATGCTCTGGTCGACGATGCCGTACAGGGTGACGGAGGTTTGTGCGAAAGCCGAACCTGCCAACAGGCTGCCGGCTGCGAGGACGATGGCCGATTTCTTCATGGTGCTCCTTTTCTGTCTTGTACTGTGCCCCTCGCCGGATCACGGCGGGGATAAGGTCTACGTTTCGTGTAAACGCCGCGAAAATTTAACAAAACGTAAGGAACAAGGACACAAAACTCCGTGGAGCCGCGCTTTCAAGCAGGAAATTGGTGCAATTTCGTTGTCAGGCCGCTACAGAATTCTGCATTTGGGGGATAAGGCAGCGCAGCGGAGAAGCCGCGAAGCCGCGCTGGCACGGCGGCGGGGCGTTGAAGCGGCAGGGCGGGAAGGCGCAAGAAGGGGCGGGGCGGCGGGCCCCGCGGGGGGCATGGACCCGGCGCTGCCGGGTCCGGTGCTCAGTGCTGCGGGATCTCGATCTTGACCTCGAGCACCTCGAGGTTGTCCTGGCGTTCCAGGCTGACGCGCAGGTCCTGGTCGCCGATCTTGACGTACTTGGAGATCACCGCGACCAGCTCGCGCTGCAGCGCGGGCAGGTAGTCGGCGGGGGCGGAATGGCCGGTGCGCTCGTGCGCCAGGATGATCTGCAGCCGCTCCTTGGCGACCGACGCGGACTTCTTCTTCTCTCCCAGCAGGAAGGAAAGGATCGACATGGGGTGAGCCCTCCTTGACCGTTACTTGTTGCCGAAGATGCGCGAGAACAGCCCCGGCTTCTGGTAGTCGGTGAAGCGCATCGGCTTGTCCTTGCCGAGGAAGCGGTCCACCACGTCGCCATAGGCGTCGGCCACGTCGCTGCCGTCCAGGTGGATGGCGGGCGTGCCCTGGTTGGATGCGTGCAGCACCGCTTCCGATTCCGGCACCACGCCGATCAGCTTGATGCGCAGGATTTCCTGGATGTCGGTCAGCGACAGCATCTCGCCGCCATGCACGCGCTTGGGGTTGTAGCGGGTGATCAGCAGGTGTTCCTTGATCGGGTCGCCGCCCTCGCTGGCGCGCTTGGTCTTGGACGACAGGATGCCGAGGATGCGGTCCGAATCGCGCACCGACGACACTTCGGGGTTGGTGACGATCAGGGCCTCATCGGCAAAGTACATCGCCATCAGCGCGCCCGACTCGATGCCGGCGGGCGAATCGCACACGATGTACTCGAAGTCCATCTCGATCAGGCCGTTGATGACCTTCTCCACACCTTCCTTGGTCAGCGCGTCCTTGTCGCGCGTCTGCGAGGCCGGCAGGATGAACAGGTTCTCGCACTTCTTGTCCTTGATCAGCGCCTGGCGCAGGTTGGCTTCGCCCTGCACCACGTTGATCAGGTCATACACCACGCGGCGTTCGCAACCCATGATCAGGTCGAGGTTGCGCAGGCCGACGTCGAAGTCGATCACGGCAGTCTTGTGGCCGCGCAGTGCCAGGCCGGCGGCAAAGCTGGCGCTGGTGGTGGTCTTGCCGACGCCTCCCTTGCCGGAGGTCACAACGATGATTTTTGCCATGGCTCTTTGGTCCAGTAATAAGTTGAAGCTTGCGCTCTCTGTGATCCGGTCCCGATGAGCGCCGCGGTTACTTGAGCCGCAGCGCTTCGAGGATCAGTTTTTCATCGGCCAGGCGCACCTGGGCGGTCTTGCCGTGCACATCGGCCGGAAGCGTCTGCTCCGCGGTCCGGTAGATGCCGGCGATGGAAATCAGTTCGGGCTCCATGCACGTGCTGAAGATGCGCGCGGCGGTGTTGCCCTTGACGCCCGCCAGCGCGCGGCCGCGCAGCGGGGCATAGATATGGATGTTGCCTTCAGCGATGACCTCGGCACCGTAGCTGACCACGTCCATGATGACCACGTCGCCATGCGCATAGATCTGCTGGCCGGAGCGCAGCGGCTTGTCGATCAGCAGGGTCTGGGTCTGGCGTACGGCGGCGGCCACGGCGGCGTCGGTGGCGGACTGCGCCGCGGCGCGGGCGGCTTCCTCGCGCGCCGCCTGCTCGGCGGCGGCCTGTTCCGCGGCGGCAGCGGCCTTGGCTTCGGCGGCACGCTCGGTGGCGCCGCTGCGGCGGGCCTGGCTGTCGAGCAGAGGCAGGCCGAAGCGCTCGGCCCACTCGCGCTGGCCGGCGCGGGCCACCACGCCGATGGCGCGGGCCTTGAGCGTGGCCAGCGTGTCGATCACGGTGCCGAGCGCGACTTCGCTGTCGTCGTCGAGCGCGCGCAGGTCCAGCGCGATCACGTCATTGGAGAAGAAGTCGGGGGTGGCTTCGAAGCGGGTGAGGAGGTCATCCCGCAGCGCAGCCATGTCGGCGGTCTGGAGGGCGAGAAGGAGGGCGTCGACGTTGCCACTGCGCAGCTCGAAGCGTGGCGATTTCTTCTGGGACATAGCCGGGTGACCGTGGAAATGCCACATTCTAACGTCGTATCTGTCGCGAACTGTAACAATTGGATCGATATGTACCGCAGGTGGCGCGCGGGCTCCATGCGCGCGCCGGTGGCGCGGCGCAAGTGTGGCCGGCGCGGCTTGCGCCGCATCGACACGGGGCGGTCGGGGCACCGTGCAAAGCCTTGTTACGATTGCGCCATCTGATCAGCGGAGTTTCCATGGGCGCCATCGTCAATTGCGTGGCTTACCGGAAGGGCAAGCGGCTCGGCACGGTAGGCATGGAAGAAATCCCGACGGTGCTGGCGGTGCCCGGCACCTTCGTCTGGCTGGGCCTGCACGAGCCCGAACTGGCGCTGCTGCGGCAGGCGCAGCAGGCCTTCGGCCTGCACGACCTCGCGGTCGAAGACGCGACCAACGCGCACCAGCGGCCCAAGCTCGAGGCCTACGGCGATTCCGTGTTCGTGGTGCTCAACACCGCGCAACTGGTGCAGGACGAAGTCGTGGTCGGCGAGACCCATCTGTTCGTCGGGCCCAACTACGTGGTCTCGGTCCGCCATGGCGCCAGCAGCACCTATGCGCCGGTGCGCGAGCGCTGCGAGCACGACCCGCACGGCCTGGCCAACGGCCCCGGCTATGTGCTGTACGCGCTGATGGACTTCGTCGTCGACCACTACCTGCCCATCGTCACGCGCCTGGAGGACACCTTCGAGGCGCTGGAGCAAGGCATCTTCCGCGACGAATTCGACCGCGCCGCGATCGAGCGCCTGTACCAGATCAAGCGCCAGGTGCTGCGCCTGCGCAATGCGGTCAGCCCGGTCGAAGACATGTGCGGCCAGTTGATCCGGCTGCACGAAGAACTGGTGCCGAAGGAGTTGCGCGCCTATTTCCGCGATATCGAGGACCACGCCAGCCGGCTGGTGCGCACGCTCGACGTGGTGCGCGAAATGCTGACCACGGCGGTGCAGGTCAACCTGGCGCTGGTGACCGTCGGCCAGAACGAAGTGGTCAAGCGGCTGGCCGGCTGGGGCGCGATCCTGGCGATCCCGACGGTGGTGTTCAGCCTCTACGGCATGAACTTCGATTTCATGCCTGAGCTCAAAGTCCACTACGCGTACCCGGCCGTGATCGGCGTGACCGCGGTGGCCTGCGGCGCGCTGTGGCGGCGGCTGCACCGCGCGGGCTGGATCTGAGCCAGCGTCCAGCTTATTAGTGAGACGAATGATCCTTGCTTAATTCTAAGCTAGTTGATTATACGTGTGGATAATGTAGTCGCTACCGGGCACCTCGGCGGACTCCTACACTGAAGCAAAGAAGGCCTCGCGCCGGAGTCCGCCATGTCGAAAGCCCGTTTCCCGCATGCCGCCGTGCTGGCCGGCGCGTTTTGCGCGTGGCTGGTGTTGTTGCCAGCCGCCGCCGCGGCGCCGCAGCCGCCCGCGCCGGCGCAGGCGCAGACCCGCGACGCTGTCGCGGCCTACGAGTCAGGCCGCTTCGACCAGGCTCTGCAGGGTTTCTCCGCCGCCGCGCGCCAGGGCAACCGCCTCGCGCAATTCAACTACGCGATGATGCTGCTGCGCGGCGAGGGCACCGCCGCGCAGCCGCAAGAAGCGCTGGTGTGGCTGCGCAAGGCAGCCGACAACGGCATGACCCATGCGCAATACACCTGGGGCGACCTGTACGAGCGCGGCGAGCTGGTGCCGAAATCGCTGGAAGAGGCGAACCGCTGGTATGAGCGCGCGGCGCAGGGCGGCCACGTGCAGGCGCAGATGGAACTGGCGACGAACTACTTCACCGGCCGCGGCGTGCCGCGCGACTACGCGCAGGCGTTTGCGTGGTACCAGCGCGCGGCAAGCGCGGGGGATGGCGGTGCGCAGTACATCGTCGGCAGCTTCTACGAGCGCGGCGAGCCGGGCGTGGTCGACAAGGATATCGAGCAGGCGAAGATCTGGTACGCGCGCTCCGCGGCGCGCGGGGATCCGGGGTCGCTGGCGAAGCTGAGGTCGCTGCTGGAGGAGACGGTAAGGGGGAGGGCGGGGATGTAGGAGAAACGGAGCCCCTCTCCCGCAAGCGGGAGAGGGGAGCAAACAAGCGGGATAGACAGGACTGGAGCCTTACCCCAGCTTCTTCCTCAGCAGTTCATTAACCTGCGCCGGATTGGCCTTGCCCCTGGTCGCCTTCATCGCCTGGCCGACCAGAGCGTTGAACGCCTTTTCCTTGCCCGAGCGGAATTCTTCGACCGACTTGGCATTGGCGGCCAGCACGTCGTCGATGATCTTTTCCAGCTCGCCGCTGTCGGACATCTGCTTCAGCCCCTTGGCCGCGATGATGGCATCGGCGTCGCCGCCGTGCTCGCCTGCCCACATGGCCGGGAACACGTCCTTCTTGGCGGTGTTGTTCGACACCGTGCCGTCGGCGATGCGCGCAAGCAGCCTGGCCAGTTGCGCCGGCGTGACCGGGGCCGCGTCGATGGCGATGCCTTCGCGGTTGAGTTGCGAGGCCACGTCGCCCATCAGCCAGTTGGCGGCGGGCTTGGCGCTGGCGGTGCCCGCGCCGGCGACCACGGCTTCGAAGTAGGCGGCATAGGCCTTGGTCGCTGTCAGCATGGTGGCGTCATAGGCCGACAGGCCGTATTGCGCAACGAAGCGCGCCTGCATCGCCGCCGGCAGCTCCGGCAGTTCGCCGCGCACGCGCTCGATCCAGCCGGCGTCGATTTCCAGCGGCATCAGGTCCGGATCGGGGAAGTAGCGGTAGTCATGCGCATCTTCCTTGGTGCGCATGGCGCGGGTTTCGCCGGTGTCGGGGTCGAACAGCACGGTGGCCTGCTGGATCTTGCGGCCGTCCTCGATCTCGGCGATCTGCCACTGCACCTCGTATTCGATCGCCTGCTGCAGGAAGCGGAACGAGTTCAGGTTCTTGATCTCGCGGCGCGTGCCGAATTCCTTCTGGCCGAGCGGGCGCACCGACACGTTGGCGTCGCAGCGGAAGCTGCCTTCCTGCATGTTGCCGTCGCAGATGCCCAGCCACACCACCAGCGAATGCAGCGCCTTGGCGTAGGCCACCGCTTCGGCGGCGCTGCGCATGTCGGGCTCGGTGACGATTTCCAGCAGCGGCGTGCCGGCGCGGTTCAGGTCGATGCCGGTCATGCCGGCAAAGTCCTCGTGCAGCGACTTGCCCGCGTCTTCTTCCAGGTGCGCGCGCGTCAGGTTGACGGTCTTCTCGTAGGACTCGCCCTGCTTGCCCTCGACCTGGATGGTGATGGTGCCGCCCTGCACCACCGGGATCTCATACTGGCTGATCTGGTAGCCCTTGGGCAGGTCGGGGTAGAAGTAGTTCTTGCGTGCAAAGACGCTGCGCGGCGCGATGGTGGCGCCGATCGCCAGGCCGAACTGGATCGCGCGCTCGACCGCGCCCTGGTTCAGCACCGGCAGCACGCCCGGCAGCGCCAGGTCAACCGGCGATGCCTGCGTGTTGGCCTCGGCGCCGAAGGCGGTGGAGGTGCCGGAAAAAATCTTGGAGGCCGTCGACAGCTGCGCGTGCGTTTCGAGGCCGATCACCACTTCCCATTGCATGGCGGTATTCCTGTTCGGTTCTTTCGGTGTTGTCTGTTGCGAGGGAGCGGCAGCGCCGCCCCGGTGTTCTCTCTGATCTTGCGTGGCGGTCAGGGGTCGGGACTGGCCAGCCAGGAGTCGAGCTGGGCCAGCGCGGCCACGCGCGCCACCGCGTCGCCGCCGACGGTAACGCCCTGGCTCTTGCGCATGGCGGCGGCGGGCACGTCGGTGCGCCGATGCAGCTCGCTGGTGCCGTCGAAGCCGTGATAGGCGCCCGGGTAGATCTCCAGCCGGAAGCGCGCCCCCGGCTGGCGCGCCTGCACCGCGCTCTGCAGCATCGCGCAGCGGGTCGCCGGGGTCCAGTCGTCGGCGCCGCCGATCATCAGCAGCAGCGGCGCGCGCAGGCGGAAGCTGTGCTGCTGCACCGCGCGCTTGCAGCCCGGATAGAACGCCACCGCGCGCTCGACCGGCGGCGTGCCGGCCGGCCACGGGCGGCTGGCGTCGACGGTGGCCAGCACCGCCTGCGCGCCGTTCGACCAGCCCAGCAGCACGATGCGCGCGGCATCGACCGCGGGCTGCTGCGCCACCCAGCGCAGCGCGGCGAGCGCGTCGGCGCGGCGGGTGCGGTCGTCGATGGCGCGGTTGTCGATGGGCTCGGCGCAGATGCCGTGCGGCTTGCCGCGCGCGCTGAAGCTGTCGGGCATCAGCACCGCGTAGCCGCGTTCGGTGAGCCAGTGCGCGTATTCGCGGTAGCGTTGCTGCAGCAGCGCGGCAACCGCGGCGCTGTCAGCGCCCGCTGCCGCTGCGCTGCCCTCGCGCGCGGCGCGCTGCGCCAGCAGGCCGCCGCAGCCGTGCAGCGCCACCACCACCGGCAGCGCGCGCGGCGTGGTGCCTTCGCGCGGCAGGAACCAGTAGGCGGTCAGCGCCGGCGTGGCGGCATCGCCGCGCAGCTGGACCCGCTGCGCGGGCACGGGCGCGACGGCTGCCCTGGCTGCGGCCGATGAGGCCGGCGCGGCCCGGCTCACCGCGTTGGGCGCCAGCACCCCCGCCGGCGTCAGCGGTGCCGGCGTGTCCAGCGCGGGCGCCGGCAGGTCCGGCGTATGCGCCGCCGCGCCGGCCAGCCACGCGCAAAACCCCAGGGCCACCGCGGCGCGCAGCCACGCGCCCGTGGGACGGGCGGCGCGCGGCGCGGGTTGCGGGGCGAGGTGGGCGTGGAACATGGGCGGCTGCCAGGGCTTCAGTGGCTTCAGCGCGTGCGGGCGCAAGCGCCGGTGCCCGGCTCGAACATCACCGGCCAGGCCTCTTCATAGATGCCGGGGGTGCAGCGCTGCTGGCAGTTGGCGTGCGCCAGCGTGACGCGGCGCGGGTCCTGCCAGACCATCAGCTTGCAGCCGCTGCCGTCGTTGGCGCGCAGCTCGATATGCGGCTTCTTCTGGACCTGGCGGAACTCGGCCAGGTTGAAGCTGCACGAGCCGCGCTTGCCGACCCACAGCTTCCACGACAACTGCTGCACGCTGTTGTCCGCAATGCGCAGCTGCGCGTCTTCCCGAAAGCCGTCTTCCTCGGTGCGGCGGCAGTCGCCGGCCAGATCGATGTCGCGGCTGGCGATCGGCGTGGGCTTGCCGATGATGGGCAGCTGGATGCAGCCGGCCACCAGTGCGGCAAGCGCGGCGGCGGCAAGCAGGCGGAGCAGGGAGCGCGTCATGGTCAGGCCTTGGCGGGGCGGCGCAGGTGCCAGTCGGTCGCCTGCTGGAACGCATGCGCGGCCTGCAGCAGGCGCGCTTCGTCGAAGTAATTGCCGATCAGCTGCAGGCCCACGGGCATGTTGCCCGCGCCGAAGCCGCACGGCACGCTCATGCCGGGCAGGCCGGCCAGGCTGGTCGACAGCGTGAAGATGTCGGCCAGGTACATCTGCACCGGGTCCGAGGTCTTCTCGCCCAGCTTCCATGCCACCGTCGGCGCCACCGGGCCCATGATCACGTCGCACTGGGCGAAGGCGCGCTGGAAGTCGTCGGCGATGATGCGGCGGATCTTTTGCGCCTGCAGGTAGTAGGCGTCGTAGTAGCCGTGCGACAGCACGTAGGTGCCGACCATGATGCGGCGCTTGACCTCGGCGCCGAAGCCTTCGGCGCGGCTCTTCTTGTACATGTCGAGCAGGTCGCGGTACTCGGCGGCGCGGTGGCCGTAGCGCACCCCGTCGAAGCGCGACAGGTTGGACGAGGCTTCCGCCGGCGCGATCACGTAGTACACGGGGATCGACAGCTCGGTCTTGGGCAGCGACACCTCGACCAGCGTGGCGCCGAGCTTTTCATACTCGGCCAGCGCGGCACGCACGGCCTGCTCGACGTCGGCCGACAGGCCCTTGCCGAAGTACTCCTTCGGCAGGCCGATGCGCAGGCCGGCCAGCGGGCGCTCGGCGCTGGCGCCGGCGCGCGGCTGGCCCAGCAGGAGGGTGTAGTCCTCGTCCACGCCGCCCTGCGCGGGCGGGATGCTGGTCGAGTCCTTCGGGTCGAAGCCGGCCATGGCGTTGAGCAGCAGCGCGCAGTCCTCGGCGCTGTGGGCCATCGGGCCGCCCTGGTCCAGCGACGAGGCAAAGGCGATCATGCCGTAGCGCGACACGCGGCCGTAGGTCGGCTTGATGCCGGTGATGCCCGAGAACGACGCCGGCTGGCGGATCGAGCCGCCGGTGTCGGTGCCAGTGGCGGCCGGTGCCAGGCCAGCGGCGACCGCGGCGGCCGAGCCGCCCGACGAGCCGCCGGGCACGCGGCTGGCGTCCCACGGGTTGCGCACCGGGCCGAAATGCGAGTTCTCGTTGGACGAGCCCATCGCGAATTCGTCCATGTTGGTCTTGCCCAGCGTGACCATGCCGGCGGCGGCCATGCGCTCGACCACGGTGGCGTCGAACGGGCTTTCATAGTTGCCCAGCATCTTCGAGCCGGCGGTGGCGCGCCAGCCGCGCGTGACGAACACATCCTTGTGCGCGACCGGCACGCCGGTCAGCGGCGCGGCTTCGCCGCGCGCGCGGCGTGCGTCGGCGGCGCGGGCCTGGGCCAGCGTCAGCTCGGCATCGACGTGGATAAAGGCGTTGAGCGCGGCGGCCTGCTCGATGCGGGCCAGGTATTCGCGCGCGAGTTCCTCGGCGGAGACGGTGCGCGCGGCCAGGGCGTCGGCAAGCTGGCGCAGGGAAGTCACGGAATCAGCGGAAAAGGGCATGACAGTCGGTTGGCATCAGGGGTGTTGTACTGGCGGGCGGACCGTGGCGCCTGGCGGCGGCACGGGTCGGGCAACGGTCATTCGATGACCTTGGGCACCAGGTACAGGCCGTTTTCGGTGGCCGGCGCGGGGCGCTGGTAGTCGGCGCGGCGGTCGGCTTCGGTGACCACGTCCTCGCGCAGGCGCTGGACCATGTCGCGCACCGCCGACAGCGGATGCGCCAGCGGCTCGATGCCGGTGGTGTCGACCGCCTGCATCTGCTCGACCAGCGAGAAAAAGTTGTTCAGCTGCGCAAGCGTCTGGGCGGCCTCGTCATCGCTGGTTTCGATGCGGGCGAGGTGGGCAATGCGCTTGACGTCGGATAGGTCGAGGGCCATGGCGTGGTGGGTCGATGCTCGGATACTGGGATACGAAGGGCGGCGCGGGCTGCGCCGGCGGCTGGCTCACGGGGCCGTTGCGTCGCATGGCCCGGAGCCTGACCGCAGGCGCCGGTGGGCACGCCGCAGTCGCCAGAATTGCAGGTATTTTCAGGCTGTAAACGCCCGAAGCAGCCTGAATTATAAGGTATCATTGCGAGTTACCGACCTTTGGCAACGCCTACGCCACATGGCCTGCGGCCGGCGCTTGCGCGCCCGGTGTCCGAAGGCGCCCGAAGGGCAAACCTGGGTCCTCTGATTAGGCCTTGCCGCCGGTCCCGCATGTCGCGCTACGCGCCGACATGATGCGCCGGCGCCTGCACATTTCCGCGAACTTTTCGGCGGGGTCTAATCAAAGGTTCCCGTAGGACCGGCGCGCGCGGTGCGCCGGCGGTGCCGATCCCATTCCCATCCGGCCGGATAGCCTCCGGGCCGGACGGCGGGCGGAGCGGGAAGCCGAGAACCATTCCGTATTCAACGCAACACAATACCCTTTCGTGGCCGGGCCGCTCGCGGCGCCGGCCGCTTCGCCTACCCGCGAACACCATCACAGACAGGATTCCTGATGTTCGGATTTCTCCGCAGCTACTTCTCCAACGACCTGGCGATCGACCTCGGCACCGCCAACACGCTGATCTACATGCGCGACAAGGGCATCGTGCTGGACGAGCCCTCGGTCGTTGCGATCCGCCAGGAGGGCGGCCCCAACGCCAAGAAGACCATTACGGCGGTGGGCAAGGAAGCCAAGCAGATGCTGGGCAAGGTGCCGGGCAATATCGAGGCGATCCGCCCGATGAAGGACGGCGTGATCGCCGACTTCACCGTGACCGAGCAGATGCTCAAGCAATTCATCAAGATGGTGCATGACAGCAAGCTGCTGCGCCCGAGCCCGCGCATCATCATCTGCGTGCCGTGCGGCTCGACCCAGGTCGAGCGCCGCGCCATCCGTGAATCGGCGCTGGGCGCCGGCGCCAGCCAGGTGTACCTGATCGAGGAGCCGATGTCGGCCGCGATCGGCGCCGGCCTGCCGGTGTCGGAGCCGTCGGGCTCGATGGTGGTCGATATCGGCGGCGGCACCACCGAGGTGGGCATCATCTCGCTGGGCGGCATGGTCTACAAGGGCTCGGTGCGCGTCGGCGGCGACAAGTTCGACGAGGCCATCGTCAACTACATCCGCCGCAACTACGGCATGCTGATCGGCGAGCAGACCGCCGAGGCCATCAAGAAGGAAATCGGCTCGGCCTTCCCGGGCTCCGAGGTCCGCGAGATGGAAGTCAAGGGCCGCAACCTGTCCGAAGGCATTCCGCGCGCGTTCACGGTTTCGTCCAACGAAATCCTGGAAGCGCTGACCGATCCGCTCAACCAGATCGTGTCGGCGGTGAAGATCGCGCTGGAACAGACCCCGCCCGAACTGGGCGCCGACATCGCCGAACGCGGCATGATGCTGACCGGCGGCGGCGCGCTGCTGCGCGACCTGGACCGCCTGCTGGCGGAAGAAACCGGCCTGCCGGTGCTGGTGGCCGAAGACCCGCTGACCTGTGTGGTGCGCGGCTCCGGCATGGCGCTGGAACGCATGGACAAGCTCGGCAGCATCTTCTCCTACGAGTAAGAAGGACGCTCACGTGGCGATGCGCGGCCTGCCGGATCGACCGATCATGGCGGCGTCGCGGCGCCTCATCCGCCGGGGCCGGGCCCTGGCAGCTCCCGCCGCCCGACCGTGCCGCGCCTGTCCCCGCCAGGGGGCGGGGCGCGCCGCGGCGGGCGGCGGGGCGTTTCCGCGTGGCCTCCGGCCTTTGTTCGGGTAAATGGATTACTCCCCTCCGCCGCTCTTCAAGCAAGGCACCTCGGCCGTCGCCAGGCTGGTCCTGTACGTGGGCATCGCGCTGGCGCTGCTGGTGGTCGACGCCCGTTTCGACGCGCTGCGCGTGGGCCGGCAGGTGGCCGCCACCGTGCTGATGCCGGTCGAGCGCCTGGTGCTGGCGCCGCGCGACGCGCTGCGCACCATGTTCGACTATGCCCAGTCGTCGGCGACGCTCGCCACCGAGAACCGCGAGCTGCGTCAGAGCGCCGTGCAGCAGGCCCAGGCCTCGGTGCGCCAGGCGCAGCTCGAGGCCGAGAACCACCAGCTGCGCAAGCTGCTCGGGCTGGCGCAGCAGTCGGCCACGCCGGTGACGGCGGCCGAGATTCTGTATGACGCGCGCGACCCGTACAGCCAGCGCATCGTCATCGACAAGGGCAGCCAGCACGGCCTGCGCGCCGGCTACCCGGTGATCGACGAGCGCGGCGTGGTCGGGCAGGTCACGCGGGTGTCGCCGTTCCAGTCCGAGGTGACGCTGCTGACCGACAAGGACCAGGCGATTCCGGTGCAGGTGGTGCGCAACGGCCTGCGCAGCGTGGCCTTCGGCGGCGCGCGCGCGGGCCACCTGGACCTGCGCTTCATGGCCGCCGCCGCGGACCTGCAGCAGGGCGACCTGCTGGTGACCTCGGGCCTGGACGGCACCTATCCGCCGGGCCTGCCGGTGGCGAAGATCGTGCAGATCGAGCGCAAGGCCGATACCGCGTTCTCGCGCGTCTATTGCGAGCCGGTGGCCGGCGTGCGCGCGCACCGCCAGCTGCTGGTGGTGCGCTACGACGCCAACATCCCGGCGCGCGAAGCGGTCGAGGCCCGGCCGGAGGCGCCGGTCAAGGGCGCCAAGTCCGCCGCGGCGCGCGCCGCCGCAGACAGCGCCGCGGCCGGCAAGGCCGCGCCCGCCAAGGAGGCACCACGGTGACCAATCCCCAATACCTGCTACGGCCGGTCAACCCGGCCTTTATCGCCTTCAGCTTCGTGCTGGCGTTCCTGTTCAACCTGATGCCGTGGGGCACCACGCTGTGGATCCCGGACATGGTGGCGCTGGTGCTGGTCTTCTGGAACATCCACCAGCCGCGCAAGGTGGGCATGGGCGTGGCGTTCCTGCTCGGCCTGCTGATGGACGTGCACGATGCCCGCCTGCTGGGCGAACATGCGCTGGCGTACACGCTGCTGGCCTACTTCGCCATTACCATCCACCGCCGCGTGCTGTGGTTCACGGTCTATACCCAGGCGCTGCACGTGCTGCCGCTGCTGTTCATCGCGCATGCTGTGCCGGTGCTGATCCGGCTGGCGATGGGCGCGCCGCTGCCGGGCTGGCAACTGCTGCTGGCGCCGGCGATCGAGGCGCTGCTGTGGCCGCTGGCCACCAGCCTGCTGCTGGCGCCGCAGCGCCGCTCGACCGATGTCGACGAGACCCGGCCGATCTGACGCCGCCGCCGCCATCGCCCGCCACCGTCCACCCCCGATTTCTCCAGGCCACGCAGTACCATGACCGAAATCCGCAACGTCGAACTGGAAATCGGCCGCTTCCGCATCCGCGTGGCGGCCGCGGCGCTGTTTACGGTGATCTGCTTCGGCCTGCTGTTCTCGCGCTTCCTGTGGCTGCAGTGGTACAAGCATGACCAGTACTCGGCCAAGGCCGAGGACAACCGCATCTCGGTGGCGCCGATCGAGCCCAACCGCGGCATCATCATGGACCGCAACGGCATCGTGCTGGCGCGCAACTATTCGGCGTATACGCTGGAGATCACCCCGTCCAAGCTGACCGATACGCTCGACAACACCATCGAGAGCCTGTCCGGCCTGGTCGAGATCCAGCCGCGCGACCGGCGCCGCTTCAAGCGGCTGATGGAGGAATCGCGCAGCTTCGAAAGCCTGCCGATCCGCAGCCAGCTGACCGACGCGGAGGTGGCGCGCTTCTCCGCGCAGCGCTTCCGCTTTCCCGGCGTGGACGTGCGCGCGCGGCTGTTCCGCCAGTACCCGCTGGGCGAGTCGGCCTCGCACGTGGTTGGCTACCTGGGCCGGATCTCGCAGCGCGACCAGGAGCGCATCGAGGCCATGGACGAGGCCAACGATGCCGACGGCGCCAAGTACGATCCGCGCAAGGATGCCGACAACTACAAGGGCACCAACTACATCGGCAAGATCGGCCTGGAGCAGAGCTACGAGAGCGAGCTGCACGGGCTGACCGGCTTCGAGGAAGTGGAAGTCAGCGCCGGCGGGCGTCCGATCCGCACGCTGTCGACCTCGCCCGCCACGCCCGGCAACAACCTGATCCTGTCGCTCGACATCCGCCTGCAGCAGCTGGCCGAGGCGCTCTATGGCAACCGCCGCGGCGCGCTGGTGGCGATCGAGCCGTCCACCGGCGACATCCTGGCCTTCGTCTCCAAGCCGACCTTCGACCCCAACCTGTTTGTCGAAGGTATCGACACCAACACCTGGAACGAACTCAACGGCTCGCCCGACAAGCCGCTGCTCAACCGCCCGCTGCGTGGCACGTATCCGCCGGGCTCGACCTACAAGCCCTTCATGGCGCTGGCGGCGCTGACCACCGGCAAGCGCACTGCAAACTGGGGCATGTCGGATCCGGGCTTCTTCACGCTGGGCAACCATACCTTCCGCGACGACAAGCCGGGCGGCCATGGCTGGGTCGACATGCACAGCTCGATCGTGCATTCGTGCGACACCTATTACTACGCGCTGGCGCGCGACATGGGCGTCAACGGCATCCATGACTTCATGAAGCCGTTGGGATTCGGCCAGATCACCGGCATCGACATCGAGGGCGAAAGCCGCGGCATCCTGCCGTCGACCGACTGGAAGCGCCGCGCCTACCGCAAGCCCGAGCAGCAGAAGTGGTACGAGGGCGAGACCATCTCGCTGGGCATCGGCCAGGGCTACAACAGCTTCACCATCCTGCAGCTGGCGCAGGCCACCTCGGTGATCGTCAACGACGGCAAGGTGATGAAGCCGCACCTGGTCAAGGCGGTCGAAGACGCGGTCACGCGCAAGCGCACGCTCACCGTGCCCAAGGAAAGCTACACCATCCCGTTCAAGCAGGCAGACATCAACGTGATCAAGCGGGCCATGGTGGCGGTGACGCACTCGGGCACGGCCGCGCGCGTGTTTGCCGGCGCCGCCTACGAGTCCGCCGGCAAGACTGGCACGGCACAGACCTACAGCCTGTCCAAGGGCGAGAAGTACAACCACCACGCGCTGGCCGAGCACAAGCGCGACCACTCGCTGTACACGGCCTTCGCGCCGGCCGACAACCCCAAGATCGCGATCGCGCTGATCGTCGAGAACGCCGGCTTCGGCGCCGCGGTGGCCGCGCCGATCGCGCGCAAGGTGATGGACTACTACCTGACCGGCAAGTGGCCCGCCGAGCTCGAGGCGATCGCGCCACCCGCCGGGGAGCGCGTGGCCGGCCGCGCGCCGGTGGATACCCCGAGCGTGTTCACCACCGGCCAGACCGCCAGCATTGCCAGCGCCACGGTGATGTCCAGCGGCGGCGCACCGGCCAGCGGCGCAGACGCCAGCGCGGTGGCGGCGGCCTCGGCCGCGCAGGTGCCGACGCCGGAGGCGATCGCCGCGATGCTGGACCCGGACGCCATCGCCCCGGCCTCGGCGGTGCAGACGCTGGACCAGCGCATGCTGCAGGCGCTGGGCCACAGCAAGCCGCAGACCCCCGCGCCGGCCTCGGCTGCGGCCGTGCCGGCCAAGGCGCCCGCACCCAAACCACGCGTCAGGCCCGTGGCTGCCAAGGCAGCCAGCGGGGCCGACGCCACTCGCTGAAGGAGACGCGCATGGATCGACGCCGCGTCATGTCCCTGGTCAAGACTGCGCTGACCGGTTTTGACAAGCCGCTCTCGCTGATCGTGTTCCTGCTGTTCGCCACCGGCATCGTGGCCCTGTATTCGGCCGCCATCGACATGCCGGGCCGGGTCGAGGACCAACTGCGCAATATCCTGCTGTCGTACGTGGTGATGTTCGTGATCGCCTACCTGCCCACGCAGACGCTGATGCGGGTGGCGGTGCCGATCTATACGGTGGGGGTGGCGCTGCTGATCGCGGTGGCCATGTTCGGCCTGATCCGCAAGGGCGCGCGCCGCTGGCTCTATGTCGGCATGGTGATCCAGCCGTCCGAGATCATGAAGATCTCGATGCCGCTGATGCTGGCGTGGTACTTCCAGAAGCGCGAGGGCGTGATCCGCTGGTTCGACTTCATCGTCGCGCTGATGCTGCTGCTGATCCCGGTGGGCCTGATCGCCAAGCAGCCCGACCTGGGCACGGCGCTGCTGGTGATGGCCGCGGGCCTGTACGTGATCTACTTCGCCGGGCTGTCGTGGAAGCTGATCCTGCCGCTGATGGGGATCCTGGTGGTCGCCATCACGCTGCTGATCACGTTCCAGAACGACATGTGCGCGCCCGGCGTGAACTGGCCGGTGCTGCACGACTACCAGCAGCACCGCGTCTGCACGCTGCTGGATCCGACCAGCGATCCGCTGGGCAAGGGCTTCCACACCATCCAGTCGATCATCGCGATCGGCTCGGGCGGGGTCGAGGGCAAGGGCTGGCTCAAGGGAACGCAGACCCACCTGGAGTTCATCCCGGAAAAGCACACCGACTTTATCTTCGCGGTGTACTCGGAGGAGTTTGGCCTGATCGGCAACGCGGTGCTGCTGGTGCTGTACCTGCTGCTGATCTTCCGCGGGCTCTTTATCGCGGCCAATGCGCCGACGCTGTTCTCGCGACTGCTGGCGGGATCGATCACGCTGATCTTCTTCACTTATGCCTTCGTCAACATGGGCATGGTCAGCGGCATCCTGCCGGTGGTGGGCGTGCCGCTGCCGCTGCTCAGCTACGGCGGCACCGCGCTGGTGACGCTGGGCGCGGGCATCGGCATCTTGATGAGCATTTCGCGGCAGAAGCGGCTGATCCAGACGTAGCGGGGGCACGCCGGTGGTTTGCTCCCTCTCCCGCTTGCGGGAGAGGGGCCGGGGGAGAGGGCAGGCGGGTCAAAGGCTGAGGCCGGTGGGTTAACACCGTTGGCCTCGCTTGATGTGGCACCACGCTAGACCACCCCTCACCCCGACCCTCTCCCCGTGAGGGGAGAGGGAGGACACCTTGCTTGGGCAAGATCGGGCGGCATGGGAGCACCCAACACCGCGCTCCTCTTCTGGCTGGGTGGTTTGCTAAACTGCCACCCACTTTACCTCTACCGGTCCACGCCCCATGAACGCCCAAGACGTTGCCGCCTACCTGCAGAGCCATCCCGAGTTCTTCGAAGAGCATGCCGAGCTGCTGGCCGCGGTGCAGCTGACCAGCCCGCACAGCCATCGCGCCGTGTCGCTGCAGGAGCGCCAGATGGAAATCCTGCGCGAGAAGAACAAGGGCCTGGAGCTGCGCCTGGCGGACCTGGTCCGCCATGGCCACGACAACGACCGCACCCAGCAGCGCCTGCACGACTGGCAATTGCGCCTGCTGGCCGAGGCCGATTCGCATGCGCTGCCGTATGCGGTGCAGGACGGCCTGCAGCAGGTGTTCGACGTGCCGGCGGTGGCGCTCAGGCTGTGGGATGTCGCCGAACAGTACGCGCACATGGAAGTGGCGCAGGGTGCCAGCGAAGACCTGCGCATCTTTGCCGAAGGCCTGCGTGCGCCGTACTGCGGCAGCAACAGCGGCTTCGAGGCGGCCAGCCTGCTGGAGCGCGACGATATCACCTCGCTGGCGATGGTGACGCTGCGCGTGCCGCTGCGCGCCGGCGAGGCCGAGGCCGGCGCCGACGTGCGTGGCGCGGCCTTTGGCCTGCTGGTGCTGGGCTCGCCCGATCCGCGCCGCTTCCACGACGGCATGGGCACCGCCTACCTGTCGCAGATCGGCGCAGTCGCGGGCGCCGCGCTGAAGCGGCTGCGCGACTGAAGCGGCGGCTTCAGGCATGACGCCATGACTGCACGCCGGCCGCCGCGCGACGCGGTCGCGCCGCCCGCACCCGCCGGCGGCGAAGCGCCGCCGCCAGACCCGCTGGTTACGCGCTATCTCGACTGGCTGCGCGGCAGCCGCAAGCTGGCCGAGCACACGCTGTCGGGCTATGCGCGCGAACTGCGCGTGCTGCAGGCGCACGCCGCGCAGTATGCGCCGGGTGTCGCGCTGCTGGCGCTGCAGACCCACCATATCCGCAATTTCGCCGCACGGCTGCATGCCGCCGGACTGGTCGGCACCAGTATCGGGCGCGCGCTGTCGGCATGGCGCGGCTTCTATCTCTGGGCGGCGCGCCATGGCCATGGCGTGACCGTGAATCCGGTCGACGGCGTGCGCGCGCCGCGCTCCGGGCACGCGCTGCCCAAGGCGCTATCGGTCGAGCACGCGGTGGCGCTGGTGGCGCACCCTGCCGGCACCGACGCCGAGGCGCTGCGCGACCAGGCCGTCTATGAACTGTTCTACTCGAGCGGGCTGCGGCTGTCCGAACTGGTGCAACTGGACCTGCGCTATGCCGATGCCGACGGCTACCGCTCGAGCGGCTGGCTCGACCTGGCCGGCGCCGAGGTCACCGTGACCGGCAAGGGCTCGCGCCGGCGCTCGGTGCCGGTCGGCAGCAAGGCCCTCGCCGCGCTGCAGGCGTGGCTGGCGGTGCGCGACGGCTTGCTGCGGCCGGGCGCCGCGCCCGAGGACGCCCATGCCCTGTTCGTCGGTCCGCGCGGACGGCGCCTGTCGATGCGCACCGTGCAGCTGCGACTCAAGCAGCAGGCGCTGCGCGCCGGCGTGCCGGCCGACGTGCATCCGCACATGCTGCGGCATTCCTTTGCCACGCACATGCTGCAGTCTTCCGGCGACCTGCGCGCGGTGCAGGAGATGCTGGGCCATGCCAGCATCTCGACCACGCAGGTCTACACCGCGCTGGATTTCCAGCACCTGGCCAATGTCTACGACAAGGCCCACCCGCGCGCCGGGCGGGCGCGCGCAAAGCCGGCAGCCGATGCCGCTGCCAGCGCGGCGCACGTCGACGACACCCCGGAAGACTGACTCACTCCCACTGCGCCAGCACCTCGCGGAAGCGCTCGATCTCGGGCAGCAGCCAGCCGCGGAAGGCCTGCACCTTGGGCAAGTTCAGCGAACCCGGCGCGCACACGAAGTACAGCAGCCACGGGCACGGGATGCTGACGTCGAACAGCCGCACCACGCGCCCGGACAGCAGGTCGTTGCAGGCCAGCGAAGAGCGGATCAGGGCGATGCCCTGGCCTTCCGAGGCGGCCTGCAGCAGCAGCGACGAATCTTCCAGCAGCAGGCCCTTGCGCGGCTCGGGCCAGTCCAGCCCGGCGGCGTCGAACCATGGCTTCCACGGATCGCCCTCGCCGCGCAGCAGCGGCATGCCCGCCATGTCCTGCGGCCGTTCGGGCAGCCGCCCGCCATTGAAGGCTGGGCTGCAGACCGGGAAGAAGACGTCGTCGAGCAGCCGCTCCACATACAGGCCGGGATAGTCGCCGCTGCCCATGCGCAGCGCGATATCGACTTCTTCGTGGGCAAAGTTGACCAGCGTGTTGGACGACAGCAGTTCGACGTCCAGTTCCGGGTGGCGCTCGATAAAGCTGCCGATGCGCGGCGTCAGCCAGCGTGCGGCAAACGACGGCATGGTGCTGATGGTCAGGCGCTTGTCGCGATTGCCGGCCTGCAGCGCGCGCGTGGCATCGGCGATCTGCAGCAGCGCGTCGCGCACGCGCTCGGCATAGAGCCGGCCCGCCGGCGTCAGCGCCACGCGCTTGCCGTGACGCTCGAACAGCGGCATGCCCAGTTCGTCTTCGAGCGCGCGGATCTGGTGGCTGACCGCGCCGTGGGTAACGAACAGCTCCGTGGCGGCGCGCGAGAAGCTCTCGTGCCGCGCCGCGGCCTCGAACGCGCGCAGCGCGGTCAGCGCCGGCAGGCGCGGCAGTTCGCGGTGCCAGCCGCGCGGCAGGTCTTTCTCCCAGGCGCTCTTCCAGGCCATGGCAGCCTCCAGACGATCGGTGGTTATGTGAGATTGGCTAACAAGAACAAAGAAAATATATCGTTTTGATAGTGGTCGGGCAATCACTAATATTCCCTCACCGGCCCCCGCATTGCACACTTCTTCACGGCGATATTCGCAGGATTTAACTGGCCTGGTCCCCTTGCCGGGCCAGTTCCTGTGGCCCGCCGCGAATCCGTACTGCGTCTGGCGTATCCCCGCCAGGGCCGGCTGAACGGAGAACCACCATGAAAACCGTGCTCACAACGACCGAGTTCACCCTGAATCCTGGCGAAGTCACCACGCTGTCGGTGCACGCCGCGCAGCGCCTGCACATTGCAGAGGCCCGCGGTACCGACGTATGGCTGACCCGCGAGAACGATTCGGAGGACTACTGGCTGCGTTGTGGCGGCAGCCTGCTGCTGCGCCCGGGCGACGAAGTGGTGCTCAGCATCGACCCGCGCGCCTTGCATCCGGTGCGCCTGGCGCTGATCGCCGAGGCGCGCCGCCCGGCGCTGGCGCTGGCCGACCTGCCGCACCTGGTGTACCGCAGCCTGCGCCGGATGGTTCGAGGCACGGAGTGGACACCTAACCAGGACCGGGTCACCGCTTCCTGAAGCAGAGCCGGGCGGGGCAGCGTCCGCATCGCACCGGGGCCATCTGCGCCTGGTCTGGTCGCGTGACGCATCGGACGGTTGCCCGCCGCGGGCACGCTGAATGGGCCAGGTCGGGGCCGGCGCAAGCCGGCCCTTTTCGTTACACTCTCGCCATGCATCCGATTCAAGTCATCGAACGCGGCCGCGAGGACTATCAGCCGTGTTTCGACGCGATGCGCGCCTTCACCGCCGCACGCACCCCCGAGACGCCCGACCAGGTCTGGCTGGTCGAGCATACGCCGGTCTACACGCTGGGCCAGGCGGGCGATCCCGCGCACCTGCTGGCCCCGGACGAGCGGATTCCGGTGGTGCAGATCGACCGTGGCGGGCAGATCACTTATCACGGCCCGGGACAAGTGGTGGCCTATCTGCTGCTGGACCTGCGGCGCCGCCGGCTGATGGTGCGCGAGCTGGTGCACGGCATCGAGCAGGCCGTGCTGGAGACGCTCGCGGCGTATAATCTCGCAGCCGAACGCAAGCCCGGCGCCCCCGGCATCTACCTGTCCGACGGGCCGCACCGGGGCGCCAAGATTGCCGCGCTCGGCCTCAAGATCCGCAACGGCTGCAGCTACCACGGCGTCAGCCTCAACGTGCAGATGGACCTGTCGCCGTTCCTGCGCATCAATCCCTGCGGCTATGCCGGACTGGAAACGGTCGACATGGCCACTGCCGGTGCCACCTGTCCGGTGGCGGATGCCGACGGCTCGTCCGTGCCCGTGACGGCGGCAATACAACCCGAAATCGCACAGCGCCTGGCGGCTGCATTGTGCGAGGTGCTGGCAGCGCACGAGGCTCGCGTGCTGGCGGCTGAAGAACCTGCCGCCCCGGCCCTGGCCTCCTAGTCAAAAGCGAAATGCACGCCGAGCGCGTGCGGAGAAATGTATGAGCGACGCACTGATCGCCCCGAACGCCTCTTCCAGCGAAGCCCCGCAGTCCCCCGCGGAGCAGTACGACCCGACCCGCAAGCAGAAGTCGGCCGACAAGACCGCGCGTATCCCCATCAAGATCGTGCCGGCCGAGAAGCTCAAGAAGCCGGACTGGATCCGCGTGAAGGCCGCCACCGGCAACTCGCGTTTCTATGAGATCAAGGACATCCTGCGCGCCAACAACCTGGTAACGGTGTGCGAGGAAGCCAGCTGCCCCAATATCGGCGAATGCTTCGGCAAGGGCACGGCCACCTTCATGATCATGGGCGACAAGTGCACGCGCCGCTGCCCGTTCTGCGACGTCGGCCACGGCCGCCCGGACCCGCTCGACGTGAACGAGCCCGGCAACCTGGCCCGCACCATCGCCCAGCTCAAGCTGAACTACGTGGTGATCACCAGCGTCGACCGCGACGATCTGCGCGATGGCGGCGCCCAGCACTATGTCGACTGCATCTCGCAGACGCGCGAGCTGTCGCCCGATACCCGCATCGAAGTGCTGGTGCCCGACTTCCGCGGCCGCCTGGACAAGGCGCTGGACATCCTGCAGGCGTGCCCGCCCGACGTGATGAACCACAACATGGAAACCGTGCCGCGCCTGTACAAGCAGGCCCGCCCGGGCGCCGACTACGCGCACTCGCTCAAGCTGCTGCAGGAGTTCAAGCGCCGCAACCCCAATGTCCCGACCAAGTCCGGCCTGATGGTCGGCCTGGGCGAGACCGACGAGGAAATCCTGGAAGTCATGCGCGACATGCGCGCGCACGACATCGACATGCTCACCATCGGCCAGTACCTGGCGCCGTCCAACCACCACCTGCCGGTGCTGCGCTACGTGCATCCCGACACCTTCAAGATGTTCGAGCAAGAGGCCTACAAGATGGGCTTCACCCACGCCGCCGTGGGCGCGATGGTGCGCAGTTCCTACCACGCCGACCAGCAGGCGCATCAGGCGGGGTTTGCCTGAAGCGGTTGGTTAGCGGATGGAATAAGAAAAGCGGCCGGGGGATTTCCCGGCCGCTTTTATTTTGGTGCGTGCCCGCCTTTGAGAGGCCACTGACCATCGTCGATTCAATCTGACTCGTTCAGCATCGTCTCGTAGTCCCGGCCTCCATAGAACAAACCGATGATGGAAACCTTGTCGGTATCCACGGCGAACGCGATGACGGCGCGCTTCTTGTAATGGGTAATCCGCAGCCATGGCCGCACGTCATCGCGCAGGGTGCCGCGATGAGGAAAGGTGCTGAGCGACTCGCAATATTCCACGATCGCGTCGGTGTACCGCGCCGCGATATAGGGGGAGGCTGCTTCGGCGACATAGTCGTACAGGTCCTCAAGCTGCTCCACAAACTCCGGCGCGAAGACGACCGGATAGGTTCTCATCGACCTTTGGCTTTCCCAGCGTGTTTGGCAGCCAGACGAGCACGAACGTCATCTCCGGTCACGGCACGGGACGGATCCGTCTGAAGCGCATCATAGGCAGGGCCCACTTGCTGCAGTAACCACGCGTCCACGGCCCGGTCCCGCGCCAGCAGCGCGCGCAAGCCATCGCGAATGACCTCGCTTTCACTGGCGTATTCACCCGACCGCACCTTGTCCTTGACCGCCTGAGCCATCTCGGTCGGCAGCGTGACGCTCAATTGTTGAGTAGTTCGCATGACGATCTCCAGTCGATAGGATTTAATCCTACTCCTCTCGATGCATGCGTCCAACGCGGGACTCCCTAGGGTCAACCCCGACTGTCCCCGCCCGGTCCGTTTCGATATGATGAATTCATCGATAAATTATCGATGAAATACATATACGTCACATTCCGGCTTGACTGCCTACACTGGGTAGCAAGTGCGCTACCGGGACTCTCATGAACTGCACCGTCCACCGACTTGCCGAGCAGGCGCTGCTGTACAGCGTCGCGCCGCCCGCATCGCTGGCAGTCCAGCGCCGCATCTGGGCCATGGCCGCGCGTGCCGCGGACTGGCGCGGCGTGGTCGACGTGGTGCCAGGCATGAACAACCTGACGGTGATCTTCGACGGCAGTGCCGACGTCGACGCGCTCGAGCGCAACCTGAAGCTGGCGTGGGCCTCGGGCGAGGCGCGCAATGCCACCGGCAAGCTGGTCGAGATCCCGGTCCGCTACGGCGGCGAGCACGGCCCGGACCTGGGCGACGTCGCCGCGCATACCGGGCTGACGCCGCAGGAAGTGGTGCGCCGCCATGCAGCGGGCGAGTACGTGGTCTATTTCCTCGGCTTCCAGCCCGGCTTCGCCTACATGGGCGGGCTGGCGCCGGAACTGGCCACGCCGCGCCGGCGCGAGCCGCGGGTGGCGGTCCCGGCCGGGTCGGTCGGCATCGGCGGCGAGCAGACCGGCATCTATCCGGCGGTGCTACCGGGCGGCTGGCAGCTGATCGGGCGCACCGACGCCGAACTCTTCGTGGCGGACCGCGATCCGCCGTCCCTGTTCGCGCCCGGCGATACCGTGCGCTTTGTCGCCGAGGAAATCATCGCGTGATCGAGATCCTTCGTCCGGGCGCGCTCGCCTCGGTGCAGGACCTGGGCCGTACCGGCTTCCGCCGTTTTGGCGTGGGCCGCTGCGGCGCCATGGACATGCTGGCGGTCGAAGTCGGCAACCGCCTGCTTGGCAATGCGCCCGGCTGCGCCGCCATTGAATTCACGCTGGGACGCGCCGCGGTGCGCTTCCATGCCGATATGCGCGTGGCCCTGGCCGGCGCCGAATGTGGCGCCAATCTTGACGGCATGCCGGTGTGGTCGTGGCACGCGTTCGACGCGCACAAGGGCGAGACCCTGACGCTGCCGTCGACGCGCGGCGGCACGCGCGTGTACCTGTGCGTGGCGGGCGGCATTGCGGTCGAGCCGGTGATGGGCTCGCGCAGCACCGACCTGAAGTCCGGTTTCGGCGGATTGGGCGGACGCGCGCTGCAGGAGGGCGACCGCCTTCCGGCGGGGCGGCCGGGACTGGAAGCCGAGACCGACTGGATCGGCGTGCAGGCGCCGGCATGGGCGCTGCCCGCCGCGGTCGAGGGCAAGGCCACGGCGATCCGCATGCTGCCGGGTCCGGAATACGACGATTTCGACGCCGCCTCGCAGGCTGCGCTGTGGCAGGCCGACTGGACCGTCACGCCCAACAGCAACCGCATGGGCCTGCGCCTCGCCGGCCCGGCGCTGGCGCGGCGGGCCGAGCGCAGCGCCGACCTGCTCTCGCACGGGGTAATGCCGGGCGTGATGCAGGTGCCGCCGGCGGGCCAGCCGATCGCGCTGATGGCAGATGCGCAGACCACCGGCGGCTATCCCAAGATCGGCGTGGTGATCGAAGCGGATTTGTGGCGGCTGGCGCAGGTGCCGCTGGGCGCGCCGGTGCGCTTCGTGCAGGTCACGCTGGCGCAGGCGCAGGCGGCGCAGGATGAACTGTCGCGCTACCTGCGGCAGATCGGGCAGGCGCTGCAATGGCAGGGCGATGGCATGCCCATTGCCGCGCGCCGGCGTACGCGCACGCGGGCGGCAGCATAAGCAAGGCGCCCGGGCGCCGCACAGGAGAATGGCAATGCAGATCGATTTGAACGCGGATCTTGGCGAAGGCTGTGGCAATGACGAGGCGCTGCTGGCGCTGATCAGCTCGGCCAATATCGCCTGCGGGTGGCACGCGGGCGACGCCGCCACCATGGTGCAGACGGTGCAGTGGGCGCTGGCGCATGGCGTGGCGATCGGCGCGCACCCGAGCTACCCGGACCGCGAGAACTTCGGCCGCACCGAGATGCAGCGCGACCCGGAACACGTCTACGCCGACGTGCTGTACCAGATCGGCGCGCTCGCAGCGATCGTGCGCGCGCAAGGCGGGGTGCTGCACCACGTCAAGCCGCATGGCGCGCTGTACAACCAGGCCGTGCGCGACCCGGCGCTGGCGCGCGCGATCGTGCGCGCGGTGCGCGACTTCGACGCCGACCTGGTGTTCTTCGGCCTGGCCGGCAGCCAGATGATCGACGTGGCGAAGGAGGCCGGCCTGCGCGTCAAGCAGGAAGTTTTTGCCGACCGCGGCTACAACCCCGATGGCACGCTGGTCAAACGCGGCACGCCCGGCGCGCTGCATGAGGACGAGGAGGTTGCCCTGGACCAGACCCTGACCATGGTGCGCGAGCAGCGCGTGCGCGCCATCGACGGCACCTGGGTACCGATTCAGGCCGAAACCGTGTGTCTGCACGGCGACGGCGCCCACGCGCTGGCCTTCGCGCGCCGCATCCGGGAACGGCTGGGCGCAGAAGGCATCGCGATCCGCGCCGGCGACTGAGCGCGTTCCCGCGCCTTCACGCCGGCATTTCACCCACGCGGCCTGCCCCGTCACGCGTCACGACGGCTGCTGTCCGCGCGCCTTCGTTATCTTCGTTTGGTGTTTCCATGGAACAGGCAGTCAATCTCTGGCCCCTTGTCGGGGTCGGCGTCATCATCGTCGGCTTCGTGCTGCGCTTCAATCCCATGCTGGTGGTGGTGCTCGCCGCCCTGGCCACGGGGCTGGCCGCGCCGATGCCGCTGATGCAGATCTTCTCCGCGATCGGCACCGCCTTCGTCAAGGCGCGCAACCTGCCGCTGATCATCCTGCTGCCGCTGGCCGTGATCGGCCTGCTGGAGCGCCACGGGCTGCGCGAGCATGCGCAGGCGTGGATCGCGCGCATTGCCTCGGCCACGGTCGGGCGCCTGCTGATCGTCTACCTGGGCGTGCGCGAGCTGACCGCGGCGATCGGCCTGACCAGCCTCGGCGGCCATCCGCAGATGGTGCGCCCGCTGCTGGCGCCGATGGCCGAGGGCGCGGCCGAGAACCGCTTCGGCCACCTGCCCGAGCCGGTGCGCCAGCGCGTGCTGGCCTTCTGCGCCGCCACCGACAATGTCGGCCTGTTTTTCGGCGAGGACATCTTCGTCGCGTTCGGCGCGATCGCGCTGATGCATACCTTCCTGCTGTCGTCGAACATTGACGTGGAGCCGCTGCATATCGCCGTATGGGGCATCCCCACCGCGATCTGTGCCTTCCTGATCCATGCCGTGCGCCTCAGGCGCCTGGACGGCTGGCTCGAGCGCGAGCTGGGCGGCAACGCTGCCAGCGCCGCGGTGCCGGCCAAGAGCGCCGAGTAAGGAGCACACCATGATCATTTCGATCGAATACCTCTACTGGCTTGCCGGCCTGGTGCTGGCCATCACCGCGCTGATGACCTTCACCGACCGCGCCCATCCGCGCCGCCTCAGCACCGGCCTGTTCTGGCTGCTGTACGCGCTCGTGTTCCTGGTCGGCGACCGGCTGCCGCCGGCCGCGGTCGGCATCGGCGCGGTGGTGATGGCGCTGATCGCGGGCTTCGGCGGCGTCGGCCACGGCAAGCACGAGAGCCTGCCCGAGGCCGAGCGCCGCGCCAGTGCGAGCCGGCTCGGCAACAAGCTGTTCATTCCGGCGCTGCTGATCCCGCTGGTGACCGTGATCGGCACCATGCTGTTCAAGGATGTCAGGATCGCCGGCGTGCCGCTGCTCGATCCCAAGAACGTGACCTTCGTCTCGCTCGGGATCGGCTGCCTGATCTCGCTGGCGGTGGTGTGCTGGCTCACGCGCGACACCGTGGCGCAGGGCCTGCGCGAATCGCGCCGGCTGACCGAGTCGCTGGGCTGGGCGCTGGTGCTGCCGCAGATGCTGGCAATGCTGGGGCTGGTGTTTGCCGACGCGGGCGTGGGCAAGGCCGTCGCGCACCTGACCACCGCCTACATCAACCTGGACTACAAGCTGGTGGCGGTGGCGGTCTATTGCGTCGGCATGGCGCTGTTCACCGTGATCATGGGCAATGGCTTCGCCGCCTTCCCGGTGATGACCGGCGGCGTCGGCGTGCCCATCCTGGTCGGCATGTTCGGCGGCAATCCCGCGGTGATGGCGGCGATCGGCATGTTCTCGGGCTATTGCGGTACGCTGATGACGCCGATGGCGGCCAACTTCAATATCGTGCCGGCAGCGCTGCTGGAGCTCGACGACAAGAACGCCGTGATCCGCGCGCAGGTGCCGACCGCGCTGGCGATCCTGGCGGCCAATATCGTGCTGCTGTACTGGCTGATGTAAGCGCAGGAGCCTCCGCCATGCCTACCGTGCTGCTGACCGGCTTCGAGCCGTTCGAGGATGAACCCATCAACCCGTCGTGGGAGGCCGTGCGCGCGCTCGACGGCGAACGCGTCGGCGACGCGATCATCGTCGCGCGCCAGCTGCCGTGCGTGTTCGGCGCGGCGCTCGATGCGATCGCCGAACTGCTCGACGCGCTGCAGCCGACCCTGGTGATCGCCGTCGGCCAGGCCGGCGGGCGCGCCGAGATGTCGGTCGAGCGCGTGGCGCTCAATGTCGACGATGCGCGCATCGCCGACAACGCCGGCGCCCAGCCGATCGACACCGCCATCGCGGCCGATGGCCCGGCCGCCTACTTTGCCACGCTGCCGATCAAGGCGATGGTGCGCGACATGCGCGCGGCCGGCGTGCCGGCGTCGGTGTCGCAGAGCGCCGGCACCTTCGTCTGCAACCATGTGTTCTACGGGCTGATGCACCGGCTGGCGCGGCAACCGGCCGGCTCGGTGCGCGGCGGCTTTATCCACATTCCCTACCTGCCCGAGCAGGCGGCGCGCCATCCGGGCCAGCCAAGCCTGGCGCACGAGACCCTGGTGAAGGGCCTGCGCACCGCGGTGGCGACGGCGCTGTCGACCCGCGCCGATGTGCGCGAACAGGGCGGGCAGCTGCACTAAGACCCGGCGCGCAAGTACGCGCCGGCTTACTCCTGCAGGTTGGCCGCGGCCGCCTCACGGCGCGCCGCGGCTTTCTTCATCGCATGGCGGCGCAGGCTGACCTGCTCGAAGCGCCAGATCACATAGCAGAACGCCAGGAAGGGCCACAGCCATCCCAGCCACTGCGCCAGGCTGTTGAAGTGGATGAAGCGGCCCATGCGCCAGCCCTGCTCGGAGATCCACGCGTAGGGGTTTGACGGCAGCACGTTGGTCAGCGCCACCAGCACGATCAGCGCGGCCATCGCCAGCACCGCGCGCAGCCAGCGCGGCAGGTACAGCAGCAGCGCCAGCACCAGCGAGCTGGTCAGCAGCGCGAAGCGCCCGCCTTCGGACAGCCAGACGAAGGCGCTTTCGGTCGGGAACTGCAACTCGGCCGCGGTCGCCTTGAGCAGCAGCGCCGCCGCCAGCAGCCCCGCCAGGATGCGCAGCATCGGCGCGCTGCGGCGCATCGCCACCGAGGCGAACAGGCCGGTGCCGACCCAGCTGCTGGCGGTCACCAGCGATTCCAGCAACTGCTGGCTCTGCATGTCCTCGGGCCGCAGGCCGATATGGTCCTGCCACGCCTCCAGCTGCGGGAACACCATCTGCAGCACCTGCATCGGCCAGGATTCCGGATCGGTCAGCCATTCGCGCACGATGCCGCCCATGCCGAACAGGTGCTCCTGCGGAAACACCTGCGCGAACGGCCACAGCAGCAGCAGGATGATGGCAAAGCTGGCATGGGGCTCGAACCAGGCATGGCGCAGCCGCGTCAGGCGTCCGTCGTCGATCAGCGCGCGCGTGAACGGCGCCACCACGGCGCCGCCGAGCAGCGCCCCCAGCGCATTGGTGATCAGGTCGATGTTGGACGAGATCCGGCTGGGCAGCCAGGTCTGGAAGGCCTCCATGCATGCCGACAGCAGGGCGCCGGCGACCAGTGCCACCAGCGTGGCGCGCCCCCCCGACACGCGCGGATGCAGCGACAGCACCACCAGCGCGCCGAACGGGAAATAACCCAGCACGTTGGTCAGCAGGTCGAAGTCGGTGATGTAGCGCGGCTTGGGCGCGCTGACAAAGGCAAAGGGCGAGATGCCGTTGTCGATCCAGCCGGAGAACGGGTACAGGCTGGCATAGATCACCAGCAGCGTGAAGCAGAGCAGCCCCACGCGCGCCAGCGGCGAGTGCTGCGGCGCGGTGGCGGATGGTGCTGGCACAGCCGCCGGCGGCGGCGCGGAGAGCGGCGGGGGAGCCGGCTCCATGGCAAATCTCCTGTTGCTTTACTTTAGCTGCAGCGTGCCGGTCCAGTCGAGCAGCGCGGCAATCACGGCATCGCTGGCTTCGGCCAGCGCCTTGACGCCGCCGGCGCCGTCGGCGCTGGGCGCGGGCCGGCGCGCCTCGAAGGTCTGCTGGCCGAGCATGCCGTGCCGGTACACCGTGGCACGCAGCCGCACCACGCCCTCGCTGGTGGTGGCGCTGTCGAATACCTGGTCGAACTCGAGCAGGTCCACCTTCAGCGCCGGCACGCTGCCGTCGCCAGACCAGCCCAGCGTGCCGCGCGCGGCCACGGCCTCGCGCAGGCGTTCGTCGAACAGGCGCGTGGGCGACATCACCCAGCGCTGCGTGGCATAGGCCTGCAGCCGCTGCGCCTGGGCGTACTGGAGCCGGTAGAACAGCGCATTGCCTTCCAGCCAGTTGGGCCCGTCGGTCTGCGCCACGCGCAGTTTGGGCAGCGCTGCGGGCGCAGGGTTCCCGCTGCCGGAGGCCGCGCCGGCGGCGACGGCCGGGCCCAGGTCATAGGTGATGGTGGGCTCGCCGCGCGTCAGCGCGCAGCCTGACAGCGCCAGGCCGGCGCAGAACAGCAGCAGGGCCGCGCGCAGGCGGGCGGTTGCGAAGCGCAGCAAGCGTGGCATCTCGGTCGCAGGGTTCACGGCGGATTCTCGCGGTTGGCGTTTGGCGTGATCGAAGGGGCGGGGGCGTTGTCGCATGCCGGCCCAGCTACGGGGCCGCGCTGAAGCCCGGCTCGCCCGGCCCTGGCGTGGGCGTGGGCGCGCCGAACAGCACGCTGCTCGGACTCTCGTTGAACTGGCCGGCGGCGCGCTCGAAGCTGCGCGCGGTCTGGCGCGCGTCGCGGGCCAGGCCATTGAGCTGCGGCAGGGTCTCTTCGCTGAAGGTGCCCGCGGCTGACTGCACCGACGCGGCCGCGCCCTGCAGGTCGCGCCCGACGCTGTCGACGGTGCGCATCACGGTGCCGTTGGGGTTGGCCAGTTCCTGCGTCAGGCGCCGGGTCGATTCCAGCGTCGCGTTCAGGTTCTCGGCCACTTTCGGCAGGCGCTGCGCCGCCGGCGCGAGCGAATCGGACAGGCGCGAATAATCTTCGGCGGTCTTGCGCACCGAGCGGATCGCCGCCATCAGCTCGTCGCGGTTGGCGCCGCGGAACATGTCGTTGAGCGAGCCCATCATGGTCTCGGCCTGGGTCAGCAGCGAATCGCCGCGCTTTTCCAGTTCCTCGAAGAAGCCGGGCCGCATGGCGATGCGCGCCACCGCCCGCGGCGAAGTCGGCAGCGGCGGCGAGGCGGCGGTGCCGTCGTGCGCGGCGGAGTCGTCGAGCTGCACGTAGGCGATCCCGGTCACGCCCTGGAAGCCCAGCGTGGCGTAGGTAGTGCGCGTGATCGGCGTTTCGCGGTTGACGTTGACGCGCACGATGATCTGGCCCGGCACCTGCGGATCGAACTTGATCGATTCGACCTTGCCCACCGCCAGCCCGCGGTACTTGACGTCGGCCTGCGGCCCCAGGCCGTTGACGGTGGAGCGGGTGATCAGGTCGTAGGGCACGCGCACCGCGTGGTCGCTGCTGAACCAGAAGATCGCGAACAGCACCAGCACGGCCAGGCCGATGGTGAACACGCCGGCGAGGAAGGCGTGGGACTTGTTTTCCATCATGCTTCTCCAGGGGGCGACGCCGCGGGCTGCCCGGGCCGGGGCAGCGCCTGCAGGGCGCGCTGGGCGCGCTCGCCCAGGAAATACTCGCGGATGAAGGGGTGCTCCACCTTCACCACTTGGGGGATCGGCGCGGCCGCGATCACCTTGTGGTCGGCCAGCACCGCGACGCGGTCGGACAGCGCCACCAGCGTGTCGAGGTCGTGCGTGATCATGACCACGGTCAGGCCCAGTTCGCGGCGCAGCTCGCGGATCAGCGCGACGTAGTCATCGGACGCCATCGGGTCCAGGCCCGCAGTGGGTTCGTCCAGGAACAGCAGCTCGGGTTCCAGCGACAGCGCGCGCGCCAGCGCCACGCGCTTGATCATGCCGCCGGACAGGTCCGACGGCATCTTGTCGGCATCGCGCGCCGACAGCCCCACCAGCTGCAGCTTGAGCAGCGCCGCCTGGCAGATCAGGTTGTCGGGCAGCGCGCGCAGCTCGCGCAGCGGCAGCGCGATATTGTCGATCACCGACAGCGCCGAGAACAGCGCGCCGCGCTGGAACTGCAGGCCCCAGCGGCTGCGCAGCGCCTGCAGCTGGGCCGGCCGCAGCCGCGCCGGATCCTCGCCGAACACCTTGATGGTGCCCGAGGTGGGGCGCTCCAGCCCGACGATCTGGCGCAGCAGCACGGTCTTGCCGCTGCCCGAGCCGCCGACGATCGACAGCACCTCGCCGCGGTAGACGTCGAGGTCCACATGGTCGTGCACCACGGCCTTGCCGAAGCGCTTGACCAGGTTGCGCACCTCGATCACCGGGCTGCGCTCCGGCGCGGGCTGCGGCGGGCCTGGCTGGGTCGCGTTCGCTGGCGCCGCGCTCACAGGCCCACGTCCTTGAACAGGATGGCGAAGACCGCGTCGGCCAGGATCACGATGGTGATCGCGGTGACCACCGAGGCGGTGGTGCCTTCGCCCAGGCTCTGGGTGTTGGGCTTGATGCGCAGCCCGAAATGGCATGCGGTCAGTGCGATCAGGATGCCGAACACCACGCCCTTGCCCAGCCCCAGCCACAGGTTGGCCACCGGCACCGCATCGGGCAGCTCGCGCAGGAAGAAGGTGGCGCTGATGCCCAGCTGCATGCGCGCGGCCAGCATGCCGCCGGCCAGCGCCATCACGTCGGTCCACGCCACCAGCAGCGGCATGGCGATGGCCAGCGCGATCACGCGCGGCATGATCAGCCGGAAGCCGTGCGAGATGCCCATCACGCGCATCGCGTCCAGCTCCTCGGTCACGCGCATCACGCCGATCTGCGCGGTGATGGCAGAGCCCGAGCGCCCCGCGATCAGGATCGCGGCGAGCACCGGCCCCAGTTCGCGGATCACCGCCATGCCCAGGATGTTGACGATGAAGGTACTGGCGCCGAAGGTGCGCAACTGGTTGGCCGACAGGTACGACAGCACGATGCCGATCAGGAAGCCGACCAGCGCCGTGATCCCCAGCGCCTTGTAGCCGACGTTGTAGATGTTGGCCGAGATCTCGCGCCACGGGCCGCGCTGCGGCATGCGCGCGAAGCGCAGCAGGTCGAACGCCAGCTGGCCCAGCATGGTGATGCCGGTGGCGAGCTGCGCGCCGAACGACAGCACGTTGGCGCCGAACAGCGTGACCGGGTTGAAGCGGTCCACCATGTGCTTTTTCCAGCCCTCGTCGTGCACCGCGGCAATGCGCTCGAACACGCGGCGCTGGCCCTCGCTGGCCTCGAGCCGTTGTGGCAGCGCGCCGTTCCAGGCCTGCCACAGCAGTTGCCCGCCGATATGGTCGAGGCGCTCGACGCCGGCCAGCGACCATTGGGCGTTATCCGGGGCCTGTGCCAGCTCGTGCAGCTGCGCGCGCAGCTGCTGCGCCTGGCGGCAGCCGGCCAGCGCGAGCGCGGTCCAGTCGCCACGCAGCTGTACGCTGACGGTTCCGTGCCCGCGCGTGATCTGGAAGTCTGGCGTCGTCTGGCGTTCCAAGGGCAAGCGATGTGATGGCCGAGTCTCGATTCTAAGCCACGCGCTCCGCTGGCGCGACCGCGCCGTGCCCCGGGTGCATGCCCGGCAGCGCGGCGCGGCTACAATGCGGCATCTGCCGCAGGCCCGGGTTCCGACCCGTATCCTGCCTGTGCCGACCGCGATCCCGCCCATCCCCGTCCAATGCCGCGCATGTCCGCCGTTCCTCCGAATCCGCCCGATCTTTCCACCGCCACGTCATGGCGCATCGATGCCGGCGCGCTGCGCGCCATGCTGTCGCCCGGGCTGCGCGACTGGACCGTGGAACTGGTAGAGGAAACCGGCTCGACCAATGCCGACCTGACCGCGCGGTGCCGCCGGGCGCCGTGGTCCGAGGCCGGCACGCTGCGCCTGGCCCATCGCCAGACCGCCGGGCGCGGACGTCAGGGCCGGCCCTGGCAGGGGCAGGCCGGCATGACCTTTTCCGTGGCGCTGCCGCTGGCGCTGGCGCCGGCGCAGCTGAGCGGCCTGAGCCTGGCGGTGGGCCTGGCGCTGGCCGAGGCCCTGGGCGACGTGGCCCCGGCACTGGCCGCGCGGGTGGGCCTGAAATGGCCCAATGACCTGCAGATCGACGGCCGCAAGCTGGCCGGCATCCTGATCGAATCGGTGCCGGCGGGGCCGCAGCGGGTCTGGGCGGTGATCGGCATCGGCCTGAACCTGGTGCGCGATGCGCAGATGGAGGCCGCGCTGGGCCGCCAACTGGCGGGCGTGGCCGAGGCCATGCCGGGCTTCGATGCCGGGCGCGATGCGCCGCGCCTGCTGGCCGCGGTGCTGGAGCGGCTGGCAGCGATGCGCGCGGACTTCCTCGCGCACGGCTTCGGACCGATGGCGCGACGCTGGTCTGCCGCCGATGCCTACCGCGACCAGCCGGTGCGGCTGCTGCACGACGGCCAGGTGATCGCCGAAGGCATGGCGCGCGGCGTCGACGAGGCCGGCCACCTGCTGCTGGAAACGCCCGCCGGCCTGGAGCGCATCGCCAGCGGCGAGCTGTCGCTGCGGCCCGCCCCGGGCCAGGAAGGTGGCGCATGAACGCGCCGCGCCTGCTGGTCGATATCGGCAATACCCGGCTCAAGTGGGCGTGGTGCGACGCCGGTGCGGCGCTGCCTGTCATCGCTGGCATCTCTGCGCTGCCGACGCCGTGGCAGCACGCCGGCGCGGTCGCGCATGCCGACGACGGCGCGCTGCGAACCCTCGCCGCCGAACTGCGCGCGCTGCGCGCCAGCGGGCCGATGCCGTCGGTGTGGATCAGCAATGTGGCCGGGCCGGTGATCGCCGCCGCCGTCGATGCCGCGCTGGCCGACGCCTTCGGCGGCTGCGCGCCGGTGCAATGGGTGCGCAGCGCCGCCGCGCATGGCGACCTTGCCAACGGCTATCGCGAACCGACCCAATTGGGCGTCGACCGCTGGGTCGGCGCCATCGGCGCGCACCGCTGGCTGCCGCGCGAAACATTGCTGGTGGTCACCGCCGGTACCGCCACCACGCTGGATATCGTCACCGTGACAGAGGCTGGCCAGGCGCGCTTCGAAGGCGGGCTGATCCTGCCGGGGCTGGCGCTGATGCTGGGCACGCTGGCGCGCAATACCGCGCAGCTGCCGGCGCTGGATGTGGGCGAGGCCGGCAGCGTGGCGGGCGCGCAGCGGCGCTGGGCCGACAACACCCACGACGCCATTGCCGCCGGCTGCCTGGCCGCGCAGTCCGGCGCCATCGAGCGCACCTGGCGCGCGCTGGGCGAGCGCGGCGATGCTGCGCGACCGCCACGCTGCCTGCTGTCCGGCGGAGCCCGCGGCGCGCTGGCCGGGGCGCTCGCGGTGCCATTCGAGATGCACGATAATCTGGTGCTGCTCGGCCTGCATGCGATGGCCATGGCCGACGCGTAACGACGCCACGTCCCCATCTCCATCCGATTCCCCATGACCACCCGCTCCCTGCGCATCGCATTGCTGTTGCTGCTGTTGGCCAACGCGGTGCTGCTGGCCGCGGTGCTGGGCGCGTTCGGCGCGCAGCCGCTGTCGGGCTGGTTCGAATCGCCGCGCGAGCCGCACCGGCTGGAGCAGCAAGTGCGGGGCGAGCGCATGCGCCTGCAACCGCCGCGGGCCACGCCGGCCTCGGCGCCGGGCGCGTAGCGCAGGCGCGGCGGCTCAGCCGGCCTGGCGCACCTTGGTCAGCAGCTTGGTGGTGGAGCGGTCGTGCAGGAAGGGGATGGCGTAGGCCTGGCCGCCCCAGCTGCGTACCAGCCGGGTTTCTTCCAGCGTATCGATATCGTAGTCGCCGCCCTTGACGTAGATGTCGGGGCGCACCAGCCGGATCAGCTCCACCGGGGTCTGTTCGCGGAACATGGCCACCAGGTCGACCGAGGCCAGCGCGGCCAGCAGCGCCATGCGGTCCGACTCATGGTTGAGCGGGCGGTCGTCGCCCTTGCCCAGCATCTTCACCGAGGCATCGCTGTTGACGCCGACCACCAGGCTCGCGCCCAGCGCGCGCGCCTGTGCCAGGTAGGTGGCATGGCCGCGGTGCAGGATGTCGAAGACGCCGTTGGTAAATACCAGCGGGCGCGGCAGCGCGGCGATGCGCGCGGCCAGCGCGGCAGTGTCGTCGGCGGGAGTCAGCTTGGATTCGAAAGCGGGTACGGACATGGATCGGGGCATGGGATAGGTGGAGGCCGGCCCGTGGCGGAGCCGGCGCGCTTGCCCGAATGGTACCTGTTCTTGCGCGCCGCCCTGGCTGGCGCCGTCGCGTGACGGCACCGGTCCACGGCACCGTGGTGATGTAGTAACCGGCTACTACCTGCGCGGCGGCTGGCGCGCTTATCATCCGCGCACCGTATTTCCGGGAACAGGAAAACGGCGTTGCGCCCTACCCGCCAGGGCCGGACCCGATCCGGCGCGCCGCCGCGGGCCGCATTTGTCGGGAATGCGCGAAGGCAAAAAAAGAAGGTAAAAAAATGCCCCGCTTCGGCGGGGCTTTTTTTGTGTCCGGGCCGGACCGCTCAGGCCTGCGCCGGGCGGGCCGCGCCGGCGCCTTGCAGGCTGGCGTTCAGCTCCTTGCGGTAGCGGTTCAGGTCCTGCACCGTTTCAAAGGTACGTTCGAACAGCAGCGACATGTTGTGCAGGATCCGTTCGATCACCTTCTTCTCCCAGCCTTCGTCGAAGCGGATCTGCTCGTCCAGCCAGTGCTCCAGCCAGTCCGGGTCCGGCAGGCGCGACTGCACCGTGTCGTTGGGGAACAGCGCCTTGTTGACGTGCAGGTTGGTCGGATGCAGCGGCTTCTCGGTGCGGCGCGCCGAGGCCATCAGCACGCCGATCTTGGCGAAGGCCGCGCGCGCGCTGTCGCCGAACTGCGCCAGGTACTTCTTCATGTAGCGCAGGTAGGCGCCGCCATGGCGGGCTTCGTCCTGCGACAGGGTGCGGTAGATATGCTTGATCACCGGTTCGGTGTGCCATTCGGCGGCACGGCGGTACCAGTGGTTCAAGCGGATCTCGCCGCAGAAATGCAGCATCAGCGTTTCCAGCGGCGGCGCCGGGTCGAACTCGAAGCGCACCGCGTGCAGTTCTTCCTCGGTCGGCACCAGGTCCGGGCGGAAGCGGCGCAGGTACTCCATCAGCACCAGCGAATGCTTCTGTTCCTCGAAGAACCAGATGCTCATGAACGCCGAAAAGTCAGAGTCGTGGCGGTTGTCGCGCAGGAACATCTCGGTGGCGGGCAGGGCGGACCATTCCGTGATCGCATTCATGCGAATGGTCTTGGCCTGGTCGTCCGTCAGCATGCTGGCGTCGAAGGACTCCCAGGGAATGTCCTTGTCCATGTGCCAGCGGACGGCTTCCAACGATTTGAACAGTTCGGGGTAGAGCATGGTAAGCCTTTGAAATTACGGGCAGATTCTACCAGATGCGAATTATTCTCTTCTCTCCTTTTTTAGTCCGGAGCGGGGCAAATATGCAACGCCCGACGGGGTTTGCCGGCGCCTTCTGCATTTTTCCGGGCGATCAACGCCGCGGCGGCGCGTCAAAGTGCCAGCGCGGGCGCCTCTGAGACCGTCATGTGACGGCGGCAACTCAGGGAGAGACTGCCTGCTCGGCCGCGTGGTCGTCCGTGCCGGGCGCGGCCGGCGCCGTGCCCGGCACGATGCCGTAGAGGAAGGCCGCCAGCTCGTCGGCCTGAGCTTCGGCGTCGCGCTCGCCCAGCGCGATCAGCGCCTGCGTAAAGGCCGGCTCGAACAGCAGGTAGCTGGCGAACGCGGCGCCGCGCGCCTCGGTGCCGCCCAGCGGCGCCAGCAGCGCGCGCACGGTGCGCGGCAACTGCTTCTGGTGCTCGGCGGCGATGGCCTCGATCGGCTCGCTGGGCGCCACCGTCATCACCTGCACCGGGCGCCAGCCCTCACGGTCGCCGGCCACCTCGGGCATGCGCGCCAGCAGCCGGTTGATGTGCAGCAGCCGCTCCAGGTCGGCGTTCAGGCCGTCCAGGAAGATGCTGGCCAGCGCCTGGCCGCCCACCTGCGCCAGCGACGGATAGCCACCGCCCGGCATGGTGTCGAACCAGCCCGAGCGCTGGCGCGAGGCCGCGCCGATCGCCAGGATGCGCGACGCGCCCAGGTGGATCGCCGGCGACAGCGGCGACATCTGGCGCATGGTGCCGTCGCCGAACCACTCGTGGTGCCCATCGAGTTCCAGCGGCATGGCCGGGAACAGGAACGGGATCGACGACGAGGCCAGCAGGTGGTCCACCGTGATCTGCGCCGGCACCGCGATGCGCTGGCTGCGGTGCCACGGATGGATGCGGTGGTGCGACTGGTAGAAGGTCACGTGGCGCCCGGTGCTGTACGACAGCGCCGTGACCGCGAACGCCTGCAGCGCGCCGCTGTCCAGGCTGGCCTGCACCCGCGCGGGCTCGAACAGCTCGCCCAGCATGCTGCCTAGCGGGGTGTTGTCGAACAGCGCGCGCGGCGCGCGCCGCTGCGTGGCCCAGCCCAGCGCCAGCGCCGACAGCCAGCGCGCGCCCGACACCCCCACGCGCAGCACGTCGGTGCGGTAGACCTCGTCGGCATGGATGCTGTGCCAGAGTGCCCCCAGGCTCTGCGTGGCGGCCTCGAAATCGCCGGCATGGATGGCCAGCCCCGCGCCGTTGATGGCCCCGGCCGAGGTGCCGGCGAGGATGCCGAACGGCAGCGCGGCCCGCGCCTTGCCATGGCGCGCGGCGATGCCGGCCACGCCGTTGAGCACGCCGGCCTGGTAGGCGGCGCGCGCGCCGCCGCCCATCAGGATCAGGGCGGTGGCGGCGGGGTTCGGCGTGGAAGCGGGCGCGAAGGCGGGCGCTGCAGGGGGCAGCGGCAGCGAATCTCGGTGCATGAGCGGTTGCGGGAAGGGGGCGTCAGGCAGCGGCGGGATCAGTTGGTGACGCTGCCGCCGGCGCCGTTGCTGCTGCCATTGCTGCCATTGCCGCCATTGCCTGCGGTGCCGCCCTTGCCGGCTTCCCGGGCCGGCCTGGCCGTGGCCGACTTTTTGGCAGCCGCTTTCTTCGCCGGCGCCTTTTTCGCCGGCGCCTTCTTCGCGGCAGGGCTGGCGGTACCGGACGAGGGTGTCTTGCCGGCTGCCGCGGTCGCCGGTTTCTCGGCGCTGGATGGCTTGGTGTCGGCTGGCGTGGCGGCGCCTGTCGCGCCAAAGGCGCCCATGCCGAACGGCACCATGCTGGCCGCCGCGGCGCTGCTGGCAATCTGGTTGAACTGCTGTTGCAGCATGTCCCACCACAGCGCAGCGTTGGGCGCCTGGGCCGCATCGGCGTCGCTGGCGCCGGCCTGCGCCGGCTCGGCGGCCGGTGGCTCGGCCTGCGCGCCGCTGCCGGTGTCTGGGCCGGTATTGGCGCCAGTATCCGCGCCGGTGCGCTGCGGCGCCTCGGCGCTGGGCGCGTTGGCCGCGCGTGCGACGTTTTCCATCGCCGATTGCATCGCCTCGGGCGACAGCGCGTTGCCGAAGGTCTGCAGCGCCACCAGCGTGGCGCGCTGCACTTCCAGTCCCTGGATGGTGGTGCGCAGCAGGTTGGTATTGAGCTGCAGCCAGCTTTCCACCGCCTTCAGGTCGGCAATGCGCTTGTCGAGGTCTTCCAGGTCCATCGGCGGCGTCATCGCCTGCAGGCCGGGCATCAGGCCGGCGGGCATGCCGGCGCCGCCACCCCATAGCCGGCGCATGAAGTCGAAGCCGTTGGTGAAATCGGGAATCTGTCCGAACATGGTCGCGCGCTCCGTGTGCGGCGCAGCCCGGTGCCCGGACCTCCGGGGGCGCGGCTGCGTCGTCGTTACCTGAACTGAGGCGGCCGCTTTTCGCGCAGGCTCGCCATGCCTTCGTGCACGTCGGGGCCGGCAAAGCCCATGAATTCGAGCGCCAGCGAGGTATCGAAAGCGGGGCCGGCCATGCGCAGCCAGTTGTTGAGGGCGTACTTGGTCCAGCGGATCGCGCTCTGCGACCCCGCCGCCAGCCGGTTGGCCACCTCGAAGGCGCGCGCCACCAGTTCGTCCTCATCCACCGCCAGCGAGACCAGGCCGATCCGCTCGGCCTCTTCGCCGCTGACCGACTCGCACAGCATCAGATAGTACTTGGCCTTGGCCATTCCGCACAGCAGCGGCCACACGATCGCGGCATGATCGCCCGCGGCCACGCCCAGCCGGGTATGGCCGTCGACGATGCGCGCGGTCTTCGCCGCGATCGAGATATCGGCCAGCAGGCCCGCCACCAGCCCGGCGCCGACGGCCGGGCCGTGCATCGCCGAGACCACCGGCTTGTCGCAGTTGATGACGTTGTAGACCAGGTCGCGCGCCTCGTGCCAGACCCGGGTGCGGGTGTCGAAGTCGTTGGCCATGTCCTCGACCAGCGCCAGGTCGCCGCCGGCGGAGAAGCCCTTGCCCTCGCCGCGGATCAGCGCCACGCGCACCTCGGGGTCGGCGGAGACGTCGCGCCAGATCTCGGCCAGCTCGCGGTGCATGTTGGCGTCGGCGGTGGCCAGCTTCTGGTTGGCCGACTGGGCCGCGCCCATGACGATTTCCAGGATCGGGCCGTGGCGGCGCAGGGTCAGCGCGCGATAGCGCGCGTAGCGCGGGGACAGGGCGGCGTTGTCAGCGGAGGGAGTGGTCATGGGGGCCTTTGAGGTGGACGCCAGCGCGGGCGCGGGAAGCAGGTTAATTTACCAACCGATCGGTCGGTTAATTATATGCAAATCCGGCGCGCGGTTGCGCCCCCGGCCCGGCGGTCCTCAGGCAGCCGCCACCAGCTGGTCGATCGCGCCGAACACCGAATGACCCTGCGCGTCGAACATCTCGATCTTGACCGCGTCGCCGAACTTCATGAATTCGGTCACCGGCTTGCCTGCGTCGATGGTCTCGAGCATGCGCTTCTCGGCGATGCAGCAGTAGCCCTTGTTGCGGTCGACGTTGGAGATCGTGCCCGAGCCGACGATGCTGCCGGCGCGCACGTTGCGGGTCTTGCAGATATGCGCGATCAGCTGGCCGAAGTCGAACACCATGTCGGTGCCGCAGTCGGGCTGGCCCACCTTCTTGCTGTTCCAGTGCACGGTCATCGGCAGGTGCACCTTGCGCTCGCGCCAGGCTTCGCCCAGTTCGTCGGGGGTCACCGCCACCGGCGCGAACGCCGTCGCCGGCTTGCTCTGGAAGAAGCCGAAGCCCTTGCCCAGTTCGGCCGGGATCAGGTTGCGCAGCGAGACATCGTTGGCCAGCAGCACCAGCCGGATGGCCTCGCCGGCCTGCTCCGGGGTGGCGCCCATCCTGACGTCGCCGGTGATCACCGCCACCTCGGCCTCGAAGTCGATGCCGAAGGCCTCGCTGGCGCAGACGATGTCGTCATGCGGACCGAGGAAATCGTCGGAGCCGCCCTGGTACATCAGCGGGTCGGTCCAGAACTCGGGCGGCATCTCGGCACCGCGTGCCTTGCGCACCAGCTCCACATGGTTGACGTAGGCCGAGCCGTCGGCCCACTGGTAGGCGCGCGGCAGCGGCGCCATGCAGTCTTTCGGCGCGAACGGGAACGGATGGCGCGCGCGGCCGCCGTTGAGCGCGTCGTACAGGTCCTGCAGCTGCGGTGCGTAGAACTGCCAGTCGTCGAGCACGGTCTGCAGCTTGCCGGCGATGTCGGTGGCGAAGTGCGCGGTCTTCAGGTCGCGCGACACGACCACCAGCTGGCCGTCGCGCGAACCGTCCTTCAGGGTTGCGAGTTTCATGGGATGCGGTAGGGATCCGGGGGCGCCTGCCGGGCAGGCGCAATGGGCGCTAGTCTAACGCGGCGCACGCGCCGCTCAGTCGACCGTGATGCCCTTGGCTTTGATCAGCTTGCCCCAGCGCTCGGCCTCGGCACGCGCGTAGCTGGCGAATTCCTCGGGCGTGCTCGAGACCGCTTCGACGCCCACGCCTTCCAGCTTCTTCTGCACCTCGGGCGTCTTCAGCGCCTTGACCAGTTCGGCGTTCAGCCGCGTGACCACGGCCTTGGGCGTACCGGCCGGCGCCACCATGCCTTGCCAGGCGTAGGCCTCGAAGCCGGCCACGCCGCCTTCGGCGACGGTCGGCACACTCGGCAGCACGGTGAGGCGCTTGGGCGTGGCCACGCCCAGCGCGCGCAGCTTGCCGGCCTGCACGTTCTGCTGGCCCGAGGCCAGGTCCAGGAACATCAGGTCAACCTGGCCCGCGAGCAGGTCCTGCACCGCGGGCGCTGCGCCCTTGTAGGGCACGTGCGTCATCTTGACCCGGGTCTGGTCCATGAACAGTTCCATCGCCAGATGGTGCGGGCTGCCCGCGCCCGGCGAGGCAAAGTTGACCTTGCCCGGATGCTTCTGCGCATAGTCGATTGCTTCCCTGAGCGTGCGCGCGGGGAAGTTCGGGGTGGCCACCAGCACCAGCGGGAAGCGCGCCAGCTGGCCGATATGGACGAAGTCCTTGTCGGCGTTGTACGGCAGCTTCTTGTACAGCGACGGATTGGCGGCCAGCGTGGCGGTATCGGCGGTCAGCACGGTGTAGCCGTCGGGCTTGGCATGCGCCACGGCATCGGCGCCGACGATGGTGGCGGCGCCTGGCCGGTTGTCGACCACTACCTGCTTGCCCAGTGCCGGCGTGATCGCCTGGGCCACCGTGCGCGCTACCACATCGGTGCCGCCGCCGGCGGGGTAGGGCACCACCCAGCGGATCGGCTGCGACGGCCAGTTGTCTGCGCGCGCGGGCGCGCTGGCGGCGCACAGCAGGGCAAGCAGGGGAGCGGCGGCAAGGACGGCGAGAGCGGGGCGGAAGTAGCCAGGGGGGCGCATCGGTGGTCTCCATGGTAAAACGGGGCCCGGTGTGGCGAGCCGCACGTGCGCCCGCCGGCCAGGTCTGTAGCGAAGAAAGTCTACCGATCGCTTAAAAATTGGTAAATCGATTTCGCTATAGTAAATTCACCTAGGATTTTTCCCTCTCTCAAGCCACCAAGCACACGCCCTGCCACCCGCATGTCAGAGATCGAAGAAGAAGACGCCAAGCTGCGTTCCGGCATCCAGTCCATCGAGGTGGGCTTCAGGCTGCTGCAGGCGCTCGCGGCATCGCCGCGCGCGATGATGCTGCGGGACCTGGCTGCCGCCGCCGACATGAACCCGGCCAAGGCCCACCGCTACCTGGTCAGCTTCATGCGGCTGGGGGTTGTGGCGCAGGATCCCGTGAGCGGGCGCTATGACCTGGGGCCGTTCGCGCTGCAACTGGGGCTGGCCGGGCTGAACCGCCTCGACCCGGTCAAGAAGGCGCGCCCGATCCTGTCGCAGCTGCGCGACGAGCTGGACCTGACCGCCGGCATCGCCGTGTGGGGCAACCACGGTCCCACGGTGGTGCACTGGGAGGAGTCCAGCCACCCCGTGACCGTCAGCCTGCGCCTGGGCGACGTGATGCCGATGCTTAACTCCGCCACCGGCCGGCTCTACGGCGCCTACCTGCCGCGCAAGCAGACCCTGCCGCTGATCGAGCGCGAACTGGGCGCGCGCGGCCATGACGGCGTGCCCGACATGCCGCGCACGATGGCCGACTACGAGGCGATCTGCGCCGAGGTGCGCGCGCACGGTGCCGCGCGCACGCTCGGCGGCGTGCTGCCGGGCATCAACGCGTTCTCGATGCCGGTGTTCGACGCCAACGGCCATCTCGCCATGGGGCTGATCGTGCTGGGCGCGCAAAGCATATTCGATGCAGAATGGGGCGGTACGATGGATCGCCGCGTACGCGCCATCGCCCAACAGCTCTCATCGGAACTCGGCTACCTTGGTGCCGCCGCCCCGGCCGGACAAACCGGCCCCGCCTGATACCCATGCCCGTCCAGGCGCGGATCCCCGCGTCTGGCGCCGGCGCCGCTGGATTTTTGTGATTGCGCTGGTGCTGCTGGTCCACCTGCTGGCGGTGGTGGGGCTGGTGCGCATGCCGGGGCCGCTGATCCCGGTCGATGTCAGCGATACCCCCACGCTGGAAGCCGTGCTGCTGCCGCCGCCGGCGCCGCCAGCCCCACCCAAGCCGCGCCCGATCGCGCGCGCGCCGCGCCCGCAGCCCAAGCCCGCGGCACCGCGGCCTGAACCGGAAGTGCCCGCCCCCGCGCCCGAGCCGGCGCCACCGCTTGCCACCAGCCCGCAGGGCGCTACCGAGATGGCCGCCGGCAGCGGCGGCGAAGGCAGCGCGGCCGCGCCCGCAGCCGCCGCCGCGCCGGCCCCGTCTGGCGGCCCGCAGGGCGGGGTCAACGGCGTGCGCTACAGCGCGCCCCCGTCCGCGACCATGCATTACGCCAGCTTCGTCAATGGCGTGCAGAACCCGGATGGCCTGATCCGCTGGGAGCAGGACGGCAGCCGCTACCGGCTCGCGGTCGAGACCCGCGTGCTGTGGTTCCGCTTTGCCTTCCAGAGCAGCGGCGCGGTGACCGAGCAGGGGCTGTTGCCGGAACGCTACGAAGAGCGCCGCCGCAACAAGGTCGAGGCCTCGCGCATCGACACCGCGGCCGGCACCGTGGCCTTTGCCTCGGGCGCGCAGGCGCCGTTTCCACCCGGCGCCCAGGACCGCTTCAGCGTCTTCCTGCAACTGGTGGGCCTGGTGCGCGGCAATCCCCAGCGCTACCTCACGCCCGGTGTGACGGAAGCGTTCCAGGTGGCCGACACCCGGGATGTCGAACCGATGCAAGTGCAGTATGTTGGAGAGGTCGAGGTCGACACCGGCCAGGGCGTGGTGCGCGCCAAGCACTTTGTGCGGCTGCCGCGCCGCGCCAACGACCGGCGCCGCGTCGAGGTCTGGCTGGCGCAGTCGCTCGGCTGGATGCCGGTGCGGTTGCGCCAGACCGAGCCCGACGGCACCCAGATCGACCTGGTGTACCGCGGCAAGGAAGGACCGTAGCGCTGCAGGTTTGCGCATTTCCAACGCATGCTTGACCGAAAGGAGTCCCAGCCATGACCGTTGCCACGCCGCCCACTGAAACCCGCCGCATCCACGCCGACGGCGCCGACCTGCACGTGCGCCTGGACGGCGCCGACGGGCCCTGGGTGATCCTGACCCATGCCCTGGCGGCCGACCATACCCTGTGGGACCTCACCGCCAGGCACCTGGCCGGCCGCTACCGTGTGGTGCGCCCGGACCTGCGCGGCCATGGCGCCAGCGATGCCCCGCTCGGCCCCTACACCATGACGCGACTGGCCGACGACGTGGTCGCGGTGATGGACGCGCTGCAGATTCCGCAGGCGCACTTCTGCGGCATCTCGGTCGGCGGGATGATCGGGCAGAGCATGGGGCTGCGCCATCCGGAACGGCTGCTGTCGCTGACGCTGGTGGCGACCAACAGCCAGACGCCGATGGAAGCCCACCCGATGTGGCACAACCGCATCGGCCAGGCCGAGGCCCACGGCATGGCGGGGCTGGCCGATGCCACCCTCGGGCGCTGGCTGACGCCGGCGTTCCATGCGTCACATCAGGACGAGGTGTTGCGTATCCGCGACATGTTGGTGGCGACTCCGGTACGTGGATACGTGGGTGTGGCCGAGGCCATCATGGCTTTCGACCTGGCGGGCGCGCTTTCCCGCATTCATTGTCCTACGCTGGTAGTAGCGGGCGAGCAGGACCAGGGCGCTACCGTGGCGATGGCACAAAGCATTGCTGCGGCGATCGCCGGGTCACGGCTCGAAGTGGTGCCGCAAGCGGCGCACCTGGTGCACGTGGAGCAGCCGGAACGCTTCCACGCCGCGCTGGACGCCTTCCTGGGGAGCGCCGCATGCGGGGGCCAGTGCGACGTTCCGTGACAAGCAACACACTGATGTTCCAGGCTCAAGAAACTTGTTGCATTGGCCGATGCCCAATTCATGTAAGGCAGAGAATCGTGGCAACGTGGTGACAGGCACGCGATAACTTGATTTCCCGCCGGTCACCCCAAGTTTGGAGGTAAAGCCGCGGCGCCCCCCTCATGGCAACAACTGAGGCAAGAACCACAAGGGCGAGCCGCCCATCCATGACGCCCAGGAGGTGTGCCATGCAAATGATCTACAACAGCGACAACTACTGCATCGTCGAATTCGGTGCGGATGTCGAGCAAGCGCCGCTTGAATTCGGGGGCTACGAAATCGTCGACAAGAACCTGAAGCGTGAGATTTTCCTCGGCGGCCAGCTCGCCGAGAGTTTCCGCGCCGACGTCAAGCGGCTGATCGAAAGTGAGCCGTCGGTGGAGGAGGTCGACGACTTCCTCGGCAAGTTCGACAACGTCATGACGCACCCGCTGGTGATGCACTGAGCGGCCCCGCCGGGCTGGCGCCCCGAGCCGACGCCCGCCCGGTTCGCGACGAGAACAAGCCCGCTCCGGCGGGCTTTTGCTTTCGTGCCGCGCAGTGCAATGGCTCAGTACTGCTCCCACGGCAGCCCGTCGTGGCGCCACCCGTTGAGCGTATTGCGGTGGCGCTCCGCGTCGAGGTCGCCCTCGAAGCCGTGCAGCACAAAGCGGACGTTGGAAAAACCCGCGCCCTCGAGCGCGCGGGCCGCGGCGGACGAGCGATTACCGCTGCGGCAGATCAGCAGCACCGGCCGCGCCGAGGCCTGCCCGGCGAGCTTCTTCACCATCTGCACGAAATGCGGGTTGACCTCCCAGTCCGGGCCGTCGTTCCAGGGCACGTTGTGCGCGCCCTTGGGATGGCCGACGAACAGGTATTCCATTTCGCTGCGGCAGTCGATGAAGAGCGTCTCGGGCGATTGCGCCAGCAAGGCGTGGGCATCGGTCGGGGACAGGTGTTGCATGGTCGGAAGAGGCGCGGCGCGAGTCGCCGGACGGTGATGTTTACGTCTCTCAGTGTAGGCGCCGGAGCGTCCGGCAGGCAACCGACGGCGCCCGCAAGGCCTTGATACACCTGATAAAATCGCACCTCTTTGGCCGCCATCGGCCACCGCGGCCTACCGTCGAAGCTCCGCCGGACCCGCCTTTCCAGAGTTCCCCGCCATGAGTGCCCCTGAATCCCGCGCGGCCGCACCGCGCCCCTACACCCGGGCTGCCGAGCTGCCCCGGCTGCTGCAAGAACGCATCCTGATCCTGGATGGCGCCATGGGCACCATGATCCAGCGCTACAAGCTGAGCGAGGCCGACTACCGCGGCGAGCGCTTCGCCGAACACAAGGTCGACGTCAAGGGCAACAACGAACTGCTGCTGCTGACGCGCCCGCAGGTCATCAGCGAGATTCACGAGCAATACCTCGCCGCCGGCGCCGACCTGATCGAGACCAATACCTTCGGCGCCACGCGCGTGGCGCAGGAAGACTACAAGATGGCCGAGCTGGCGTACGAGATGAACGTCGAGGCCGCGCGCCTGGCGCGCGCCGCCTGCGACAAGTACAGCACGCCCGACAAGCCGCGCTTCGTCGCCGGCGCCTTCGGCCCCACGCCCAAGACCGCCAGCATTTCGCCCGACGTGAACGACCCCGGCGCGCGCAACGTCACCTTCGAGGAATTGCGCGAGTCGTACTACGAACAAGGCAAGGCACTGCTCGAAGGCGGCGCCGACGTGTTCCTGGTCGAGACCATCTTCGACACCCTCAACGCCAAGGCCGCGCTGTTCGCCATCGACCAGCTGTTCGAGGACACCGGCGAACGCGTGCCGGTGATGATCTCGGGCACCGTGACCGATGCCTCGGGCCGGATCCTGTCGGGCCAGACCGTCGAGGCGTTCTGGAACAGCCTGCGCCACGCGCGGCCGGTCACCTTCGGCCTGAACTGCGCGCTCGGCGCGACGCTGATGCGTCCGTATATCGCCGAGCTGGCCAAGATCTGCGATGCCGCGGTGTCTTGCTATCCGAACGCGGGTTTGCCGAATCCGATGAGCGACACGGGTTTCGACGAAACCCCCGAGGTCACGTCGTCGCTGGTGGAAGAGTTCGCCGCCTCCGGGCTGGTGAACCTGGTGGGCGGCTGCTGCGGCACCACGCCCGAGCATATCGCCGCCATCGCCCAGCGCGTGGCCGACAAGAAACCCCGCAGCTGGCCCGGCCAGTATCGCGACGCCGCCTGAGCCCGAGAGCCCGACAACATGAGCGACAACCAACTGCCCCCGCGCCCGATGCGCCTGTCCGGCCTCGAGCCCTTCACCATCGACGACGACACGCTGTTCGTCAATGTCGGCGAGCGCACCAACGTGACCGGCTCCAAGGCCTTCGCGCGCATGATCCTGAACGGCCAGTTCGACGAGGCGCTGGCGGTGGCCCGCCAGCAGGTCGAGAACGGCGCGCAGATCATCGACATCAACATGGACGAGGCCATGCTGGACTCGAAGGCCGCGATGGTTCGCTTCCTGAACCTGATCGCGTCCGAGCCCGACATCGCGCGCGTGCCGATCATGCTGGATTCGTCCAAGTGGGAGGTGATCGAGGCCGGCCTGCAGTGCGTGCAGGGCAAGCCGGTGGTGAACTCGATCTCGCTGAAAGAGGGCGAGGAGCAGTTCCGCCACCATGCCGAACTGATCCGCCGCTACGGTGCGGCCAGCGTGGTGATGGCCTTCGACGAGAAAGGCCAGGCCGACACGTTCGAGCGCAAGACCGAGATCTGCAAGCGCAGCTACGACATCCTGGTCAACGAGGTCGGCTTCCCGCCGGAAGACATCATCTTCGACCCCAATATCTTCGCGGTCGCGACCGGCATCGAGGAACACAACAACTACGCGGTGGACTTCATCGAAGCCACGCGCTGGATCAAACAGAACCTGCCGTACGCCAAGGTCAGCGGCGGCGTCTCCAACGTGTCGTTCTCGTTCCGCGGCAACGACGTGGTGCGCGAGGCGATCCACACCGTGTTCCTGTACCACGCGATCGGCGCGGGCATGGACATGGGCATCGTCAACGCCGGCCAGCTCGGCGTGTATGACCAGCTCGATCCCGAATTGCGCGAGCGCGTGGAAGACGTGGTGCTGAACCGCCGCGAGGATTCCACCGACCGTTTGCTGGAGATTGCAGACCGCTACAAGGGCGGCGGCGCCAAGAAGGAGGAAAACCTGGCCTGGCGCGGCACGCCGGAGCAGCCGGTGCCGGTGGGCGAACGCCTGGCGCATGCGCTGGTGCATGGCATTACCACCTTCATCGTCGAAGACACCGAGGAAGTCCGGCAGCAGGTCGCCGCGCGCGGCGGCCGGCCGATCGAGGTGATCGAAGGCCCGCTGATGGACGGCATGAACATCGTCGGCGACCTGTTCGGCGCCGGCAAGATGTTCCTGCCACAGGTGGTCAAGAGCGCGCGCGTGATGAAGCAGGCGGTGGCGCACCTGCTGCCCTTCATCGAGGAAGAAAAGCGCCTGCTGGCCGAGGCCGGCGGCGACGTGCGCGCGCGCGGCAAGATCGTGATCGCCACGGTCAAGGGCGACGTGCACGATATCGGCAAGAACATCGTCTCGGTGGTGCTCCAGTGCAATAACTTCGAAGTGGTCAACATGGGCGTGATGGTGCCGTGCAACGAGATCCTGGCCAAGGCCAAGGTCGAGGGCGCGGACATTGTCGGACTGTCCGGGCTGATCACGCCGTCGCTGGAAGAGATGGCCTACGTCGCGTCGGAGATGCAGCGTGACGACTACTTCCGCGTGAAGAAGATCCCGCTGCTGATCGGCGGCGCCACCACTTCGCGCGTGCATACCGCGGTCAAGATCGCGCCCAACTACGAAGGCCCGGTGGTGTACGTGCCGGACGCCTCGCGCTCGGTCAGTGTGGCGTCGAGCCTGCTGTCCGATGAGGGGGCAGCCAGGTACCTGGACGAGCTGAAGAGCGACTACGAGCGCATCCGCACCCAGCACGCCAACAAGAAGGCCACGCCGATGGTGACGCTGGCGCAGGCGCGCGCCAACAAGACGCCGATCGACTGGAGCCGCTACGTGCCGCCGAAGCCAAAGTTCATCGGCCGCCGCGTGTTCCGCAACTACGATCTGGCCGAGCTGGCCAACTACATCGACTGGGGCCCGTTCTTCCAGACCTGGGACCTGGCCGGCAAATTCCCCGACATCCTCAACGACGAGATCGTCGGCGAGTCGGCGCGCAAGGTGTTCTCGGACGGCAAGGCCATGCTGTCGCGGCTGATCCAGGGCCGCTGGCTCACCGCCAACGGCGTGATCGCGCTGCTGCCGGCCAACACCGTCAACGACGACGATATCGAGATCTATACCGACGAGACCCGCACCAAGGTCGCGCTGACCTGGCACAACCTGCGCCAGCAGAGCGAGCGCCCGGTGGTGGACGGCGTGCGCCGGCCCAACCGCTGCCTGGCCGACTTCGTTGCACCGAAGGACAGCGGCATCGCCGACTATGTCGGCGTGTTCGCGGTGACCGCGGGCCTGGGCGTCGACAAGAAGGAAGCCCAGTTCGAGGCCGACCACGACGACTACAGCGCGATCATGCTCAAGGCGCTGGCCGACCGCCTGGCCGAGGGCTTCGCCGAATGCCTGCACGAGCGCGTGCGCAAGGACCTGTGGGGCTATGACGCCGCCGAGGCGCTGAGCAACGACGAGCTGATCGCCGAGAAGTACCGCGGCATCCGTCCCGCGCCCGGGTATCCGGCCTGCCCGGAACACACCGTCAAGGGCCCGATGTTCGAATTCCTCGACGCGGCCGAGATCGGCATGGGCATCACCGAATCGCTGGCGATGACGCCGGCGGCTTCGGTCAGCGGCTTCTACCTGGCGCATCCCGAGTCGACCTACTTCACCATCGGCAAGATCGGCCAGGACCAGCTCGACGACATGGTCGCGCGCCGCCAGGAGGACCGCGCCGCGCTGGCGCGCGCGCTGGCGCCCAACCTGTAACCGGGTGCGACGCCCGGGCGGCAGCGGCGGCGCCGGCGCCCTGCCGCCAGCCCGTTGATGCAGCAGGAAAAGCGTCGCAGGCGTTGCGCCCGGCGCCGCCAGGGCGGTGTGCGGGCCGCCTCACAACTCCTTACAGTGCCTTTCAACTGCTCACAGACCGGCGCAGTCCGGCTCCCTAGACTGAGGGCTCGATACACGCAATCACCAGCGTGATCACCGCGGCGAATGTTTCGCCGTGGGGCATCCTGAAAGGAGTCTGTCCATGAAGAAACTGCTGCTCTCCCTGTCCGCACTGTCGATCGCCGCGGCTTCCTCGCTGGCCATGGCCCAGGGTACCGGCGCTGCCGTCGGCACCAAGGCCGATGTCGGTGCCTCGGTGACCACGCCCGCGCCCGCCGCGGCGGCACAAGGTGGCCTGAACGCCGTCGGCGGCGCCGCCACGGGTGCCGCGGGTGCTGCCGAAAAGGGCCTGTCGACCGCCGGCGCGGCGACCGACAAGGGCTTGTCGGCAGCGGGCACGGCGGCTGACAAGGGCCTGTCGACCGCGGGCGCCGCCGTCGACAAGAGCGCCGGCACCGCCGCCGACGCCACCGGCTCGGCCAAGGCAGAGGCCGGCAGCAAGGCCAAGCATGGCAAGCACGCCGCCAAGTCGACCAAGAAGTCGAAGGCCGACGCGAACGTGGGCGTCAGCGCCGGCGCGGAAGCGGGCGCGAAAGCGCAGTAAGCACCCCGGGTAGTCGCTTGCAGTACTAGCCACAGCCTCTACCGGTGCAGGCCGCGCCGGGCCCCCTCCAGGGAAGTTCACGGGCCTGACGCGCCGCAGCAAAGCGGGACGGATCTTATCCGTCCCGCTTTGCTTTCGTTGCAGCCGCAGCGCGCCCGCGGCCGGCCTTGCCACCGCGCGCATTGTCAGCCTGACACCGACAGCCCGAGCGCGCGCGCGGCACTACAATGACAACATCGCAAGCGGTTCCGCCTGCACCCGACGTGCACCGGGCCAAAGTGCCGGTCCGTTAAACCCGTGGAGCCCCACATGATCCGCGTCCTGATCGCCGACGACCACGAGATTGTGCGTGCCGGGCTGCGTCAGTTCATTTCCGAAGAACCGGATATCCAGGTGACCGGCGAGGCCGGCAGTGGCGACGAAGTCATGGCGCAGCTGCGCGATGCCGAGTTCGATGTGCTGGTGCTGGACATCTCGATGCCGGACCGCAACGGCATTGACGTGCTCAAGCTGATCCGCCAGCGCAAGCCCGACCTGCCGGTGCTGATCCTGTCGACGTACCCGGAAGACCAGTACGCGATCAACCTGATCCGTGCGGGTGCCTCCGGCTATCTGACCAAGGAAAGCGCACCCGACGACCTGGTCAAGGCGATCCGCACGGTGGCGCAGGGGCGCCGCTACGTCAGCGCCACCGTGGCCGACCTGCTGATCGGCGGGCTCGACAAGCCGACCGAGCAGCCGGTGCACCAGATGCTGTCCGAGCGCGAGTTCCAGATCTTCTGCAAGCTGTCGCGCGGGCAGTCGGTGTCGGTGATCGCCGATGAGCTGTTCCTTAGCGTCAAGACCGTCAGTACCTACCGTTCGCGCATCCTGGAAAAAATGGGCATGAAGACCAACGCTGACCTGACCTATTACGCGATCAAGAACGGCCTGGTGGAATAGCAGTTCAATCGCGGCCCCGCGCGGGCCGCCCCGGAAGGGACCCGCAATACAAAATATGTCGGAGCAGGATTCGAACACTTCCTACCGGGCGCTGAACGTGCTGCTGATTGAAGATTCGGCGGTCCTGCGTGGCATGCTGCTCGAATACCTGAAGGATTTCCCGTTTATCGAGAACGTCGACTGGGCCGATACCGAAGCCCTGGCGCTGCGCCTGCTCGGTGCCGGCAAGTACGACGTCGCCATCGTCGACCTGCAGTTGCGCCAGGGTAACGGCATCAACGTGCTGCGCGCGATGCAGCGCGCCGGCACCGGCACCGTGCGCATCGTCTACACCAACCATGCCCAGCTCGAGATGTACCGGCGCCAGTGCGCCGAGGCGGGCGCCGACTACTTCTTCGACAAGTCGCTGGAGCTCGAGCAGGTGTTCCGCGTGATCGAGGAACACGCCGCGCCGCAGGGCTGACGCCTCAGGCGCGTGCCGGCTCCGCACTCTCGGGTTCTTCCGCGGGCGCCAGCACGGAGGCTGTCAACGGCACTTCGATGCGGATGCGCACCCCGGCATCCGGCGACGAATCGATCTGCATGCTGCCGCCCAGCGCCGTGACGCGCTGCTCCATCCCCAGCAAGCCGTGGTGCCCGGCCTGGTTGCCGGCGTCGAAGTCCGGTGGCAGGCCCTTGCCGTCGTCGCGCACGGTCAGCGTCAGCAGTTCGCCCTGGCACGCCAGCGACACCTCGACGTGCCTGGCCTCGGAGTACTTGCTGGCATTGGTCAGCGATTCCTGCACGATCCGGTACAGCGCGATCGCAGCTTCGTCCCGCAGCGCCGGCAGGTCTTCGGGCACGCTGACCTCGGTCTCCCAGTTGTTGCGCGCACCCACTTCGTCGACCAGTTGAGTGACTGCCGCGCGCAGTCCCAGGTTGAGCAGCACGGTGGGGCGCAGGTCCTCGATCAGGCGGCGCTTGATCTGGATGCCCTGGTCCACGTGCAGCATCACGCGCGTCAGGCGCTCGGCCGCCACCGGCTGGTCCGCCTGTACCTTGCGCCGCACCCAGTGCAGGTCCAGCTTGATCGCGGTCAGGATCGCGCCGAGCTCGTCATGCAGTTCGCGCGCGAGGCGGGTCTTCTCGTCTTCGGTCACGCGCTGCAGGTGGCCCGCGAGCGCCGACAGCTGGCGCGTGCGCGCGCGCACCTTGCGGTCCAGCCGCACGCTCTCCTCTTCCAGCTGGGTGCGCACCGCCTCGGCCATCGACAGCCGCTTGGCGTGGCCGATGCCGACCGCCATCAGCAGGATGATGTTGATGGCGGTGAGCAGGCCGATGCCGTAGCGCGACAGCTGCACGTCGTTCTCGGCGCCCTCGAGCCGGTGCGAGACCGCGCCGGCCTCGCGCGCCTGCAACTGGTCGAGCCCGCGGCGGGCGTTGTCCATGGTCTGCTTGCCGTAGTCGGTGCGGATCAGGTCCAGCGCCACTTCCAGGTCGCGCTTGCCGTACACCAGCGTCAGCGCCATCTCGTTGAGCTTGCTGTTGACCAGCTTGGAGGTGTCGCCGAACTGCTTCAGGCCCTCCGGGTCATCGGCATAGCCCGCGCGGATCTGTGCCATCAGCTCGGCGATGCGCGGCAGCGCCTTGTAGTACGGCTCCAGGTAGCTCTCCTTGCCGGTCAGCAGGAAGCCGCGCTGGCCGGCCTCGGCATTGACCAGCTCGCCGTTGAGCGCGGCCAGCTCGGTCTGCAGGCGCTGCGAGCGGATCACGTCGGTATAGCTTTCACGCAGGCGGATATTGCCGGTTTCCGACGCCACCAGCACCGCCAGGGTCAGCAGGATGCCGCCCGCGAGCAACAGCGTGTGAGGGAGAAATGACTGCTTGAACATGGGGCAATTCCTATCGTGAAGGCGCGCTCGCCCGCCGCGGCGCCAAGGGAGGGCCCATGGAATCACATCGACCGCCATGGGTCAACCCGGCGCCGGTTTCCAAAGCTGCGTTTCGCGCCGGCGTGGCAGCCTCGGCGCGTGCGCGCCACGCGCCGCGCGGGGCCCCGCGTGGCGCGCGGCAGGCGTTGTAGGACTTGGCTGACAGCGGAATCGGCTGCCTGTCGGTATTGGCACGAAGCGTGGCTTTCTACGATGAGGCTATGAGCTTGCACCCGTTGGCGCAAGCCTCACATGGGCCCCGCCAGTGCGCCTGGCCTGGTCCGAAATCTTCGGGAGCCTAGCCATGCTGCAATATGCACTCGTATTTTTCGTCATCGCCCTGATCGCCGCGATTTTCGGCTTCGGCGGGATCGCCGCCGGCGCCGTGGAAATCGCCAAGATCCTGTTCTTCATCTTCCTGGTCGTGGCGCTGGTCGCCGCGGTGATGGGCCTCGTCCGCAGGGGACGATGAACCGGCGCAAGCCGGCCTGACCCCGTAGACCGACCGACCCTGAGGAGACCGTATGCTGACGCAGAACCCCAAAGTCCGGAAGGAACTGAACCACCTGTCCGACAGTGCCGACAGTGCGATCCGCCATATCAAGCATGCCGCGCGCGATACGCGCGAGGCCGCGGCGCCGGTGTCCAGCGAAGTCAAGTCGCTGATCTCGCAGCTCGAGCACACCATCCAGGTGCTGGCGCGCGAGGGCTCGGCCGAGAGCCTGCAGGCCGGCCACCGCCTGCGCGAACGCGCCAGCGACATGGCGCATCGCCTGCGCGCGCAGACCACCGACGGCATGATGCGCGCGCGCGAACGCATGGATGGTGCGGTGGTGCAGGCCCAGCACCGCGTGGCCGAGTCCCCGCTGAAGGCGGTAGCGATTGCCGCCGCCGTCGGCGCGGTGATCGGGCTGCTGCTGGCCAACGGCCGGCACCATGCCGATGAGGAGTAGCCGCGCGGATTCACACGACATGACCTGACGCGGAGCCCGGCTGGCGCGCCAGCCGGGCTCCGCCGGAATTCCCCCCTTTCCGGAACCCTCGACCGGAAGCCCGGCCGCCAGCTGTGGTGCCGGGTGTTTTTTTATCCGCGGGCGGCGGACTGGCGCGCAGCGGCGCTCAATGCCCTGTTGCCAGCAGGCCCTGCTCAGACGCCCCAGAGGACATTGGCTCCTTCGCGCTGCGAGGCGCGCAGCATGTCGAGGAAGGGATAGGCGCGCTGGCCCAGGTGCAGCGGCTCTTCCTCTTCTTCCTCGGCATCGGGCCGGGCCTCGATGGCGGTGTCGGCCGGATGGGCGCGGCGCGCATCGGCCACGGCTGCCTCAAGCTTGTGGATCGCGTGCGGCAGTTCTTCGACGGTGATCACCCCCCGTTCCCCGAGATGCTTGCCGATGATGCCCAGGAGCGTCACGGCCAGATCCTTCATCATGATCAGGTCCTGCGCGGCGTGGGATTTGAAGGTGATCAGCATGATGGTTTTTCCTTTCACGGAGAACAGTAGGCGGCGTCCCCGGGGGCGGGATGCCGCGCCGGTTCGGGCACGGTCTGGTGGGGCAGCCGGAGCGGATTGTGGTCCGTGGCCGTCCTTGCGCATGATGTCAGCATAGCACCTGATAAAATTGCGCGTTCCCGATTCCCATGCCTGGCACGCGGCGCGGCGTTGATTCGCCGTCACTTGCCGCGTTCGTGGCACCGGCGCGGCCCGCGGGGCCAGCGCCTGATACCAGCCCACAGGGCCTCCGACATCCATGCTGCCTGTTCAGACCTCCAATCTTGCCGCCGCGTTCACCGATGCCGTGCGCGCGCTCGCCCCGGCCGATGCCACCTTGCCCGCGATCACCTTCGAGCGGCCTAAGGTCGCCGCCCATGGCGACCTCGCCTGCAATGTCGCCATGCAGGTTGCGCGCGCGCTCAAGAGCAATCCGCGCGAGCTGGCGCAGCGCATCGTCACCGCGGTGCAGGCCGATGCGCGCGCGCAGGAGCTGGTCGCGACCATGGAGATCGCCGGCCCCGGTTTTATCAACCTGCGCCTGACGCCGGCGGCCAAGGCCGAGGTGCTGCGCGCGGTGCTGAACCAGGGTGACCACTACGGCGCGCGCGAGCGCGGCGTGCACGGCCAGGTGCTGGTGGAGTTCGTCTCGGCCAACCCGACCGGCCCGCTGCACGTCGGCCACGGCCGCCAGGCGGCGCTGGGCGATGCCCTCGCCAACCTGCTGTCGTGGCAGGGCTTCCATGTCCACCGCGAGTTCTACTACAACGACGCCGGCGTGCAGATCCAGACCCTGGCGCTGTCGGTGCAGGCGCGCGCGCGCGGCCTCAAGCCGGGCGACGCCAGCTGGCCCGAGTCGGCCTACAACGGCGACTACATCGCCGACATCGCCGCCGACTTCCTCGCCGGCAAGACCGTCAGCGCCTCCGACGGCGAGCCGGTGACCGCTTCGGGCAACGTCGAGGATATCGATTCGATCCGCAAGTTTGCCGTCACCTACCTGCGCAACGAGCAGGACATCGACCTGCAGGCCTTCGGGGTCAAGTTCGACCGCTACTACCTGGAGTCGTCGCTGTACAGCGACGGCCGCGTCGACGCCGCGGTGCAGTCGCTGATCGGTAAAGGCAAGACCTACGAGAGCGAGGGCGCGCTGTGGCTGCGCACCACCGACGACGGCGACGACAAGGACCGCGTGATGAAGAAGAGCGACGGCACCTATACCTACTTCGTGCCGGACGTGGCCTACCACACCACCAAGTGGGAGCGCGGCTTCACCAAGGTCATCAACGTGCAGGGCAGCGACCACCACGGCACCATCGCGCGCGTGCGCGCCGGCCTGCAGGGCCTGGACATCGGCATCCCGCAGGGCTATCCCGACTACGTGCTGCACAAGATGGTCACCGTGATGAAGAACGGCGAGGAGGTCAAGATCTCCAAGCGCGCCGGCTCCTACGTCACCGTGCGCGATCTGATCGAATGGTCCAACGGCCAGGATGACACCTGCGAGACCATCCGCGGCTGCCTGGAGCAGGGCGTGGCCGACTGGCCCGCGCACTTCACCCGCGGGCGCGACGCGGTGCGCTTCTTCCTGCTGTCGCGCAAGGCCGATACCGAATTCGTGTTCGACGTCGACCTGGCGCTCAAGCAGAACGACGAGAACCCGGTGTACTACGTGCAGTACGCCCACGCCCGCATCTGCTCGATCTTCGAGTCGTGGGGCGGCGCCGAATGGGAAAGCCGCCTGGCCGAACTGGCCGGCGCCGACCTGTCGGCCGTGACCGGTGCCGAAGCCAGCGCCCAGGCGCTGGCGCTGGGACAGCGCCTGGCCGAGTTCCCGGACATGCTGGCCGCGGCCGCGGCCGAACTGGCGCCGCACGCGGTGGCGTTCTACCTGCGCGACCTGGCCGGCGACTTCCACGCCTTCTACAACGCCGACCGCGTGCTGGTCGACGACGAAGCCGTCAAGCGTGCCCGCCTGGCGCTGCTGGCCGCCACGCGCCAGGTGCTGCGCAACGGCCTGGCGGTGATCGGGGTGTCCGCCCCGCGCCGCATGTAAGCAGGCAGCCGGCGCCCGGCCCGGGCTGCCCGGCAACGCACGGGGCCAGGCGGCCCCGGGGACGATCCGGTGCGGCCGCCGGCAGCACTGGCTCTATAATCCCGGCATCACCGAAGAGGACTTCATGCAACAGCAACGCAAGCGCGAGTCGCGCAATGTCCGCCGCAGCCAGCAACGCGGCGGTACGTTCCTGGGCCTGGTGCTCGGGCTGATCGTCGGGCTGGCCATCGCCGTGGTGGTCGCCCTGTACATCACCAAGTCGCCGACGCCGTTCCAGCAGAAACACGCCCCCCGGCCGAGCGAGCCCGGCAACGTTACCAGCCAGCTGCCGGCTCCGGCCCAGCGCGCCGACGAAGGCCCGAGCGACCCCAACAAGCCGCTGTGGAGCAAGACCCCGGCCAAGCCGGTGGGCCAGGCGCCGGAGCCCGAGCCCAAGCAGAACGGCCAGCCGCCGGTGGCGACCCGCCCGGCGGAGAAGCCGGTGGACAAGCCGGTGGACAAGCCCGTCGAGAAGCCGGCGGACAAGCCGCTCGCCACCAAGCCCGCCGAGAAGCCGGTGTCCGACCCGATCGCCGAGATCGCCCAGGCCGACGCGCACAAGGTTGGCTACCTGCTGCAGGTGGGCGCGTTCCGCTCGTCGGACGATGCCGACCGCCAGAAGGCCAACCTGGCGATGCAGGGCTTCGAGGCCCGCATCACCGAGCGTGACGTCAACGGGGTCAAGATGTACCGGGTGCGCCTGGGGCCGTTCAACCGCATCGAAGACATGAACAAGGCGCGCGACCGGCTGCAGTCGTCCGGTTTCGAGGCCTCGGTGATCCGCTTTACCAAGCAGTAGGCGGCACCGCTTAATACGCGGTAACCGCCGCAACACCGCAGCAACAGGTTCCCGCCAGGAGCGGCGGGCGCGCCGATGAACCGGGTGCCGCCGCCGCTGTCATACGCTCATCGTCCAAACCGCAAGGCCGTTCTCAAATGAAAAAACTCGCCGCACTGTTCGCCATGTTCGCCGCCGTGGGCGGCCTGCTGATGTCCGCCCCGTCGCAGGCGGCACCCACCGAAGGCAAGGAGTACCAGGTCCTGAAGACGCCCCAGCCGGTCGCGGCGGGCAAGATCGAGGTGACCGAGTTCTTCTGGTATGGCTGCCCGCACTGCTATGACTTCGAGCCCGACCTGGAAGCCTGGGTCAAGAAGCAGGGCGGCAATGTGGTGTTCAAGCGCGTGCCGGTCGCGTTCCGCGACGATCTGCTGCCGCACACCAAGATCTTCTACGCGCTGGAAGCCATCGGCAAGCTCGACGCCATGCACAACAAGGTTTTCAACGCCATCCACGTGGAGCGCAAGCGCCTGACCGACACCAACGAGATTGCCGATTTCATGGCCAAGAACGGCGTCGACCGCAAGGCCTTCGTGGATGCGTACAACTCGTTCACGGTGACGACCAATTCGCAGCGCGCCAACAAGATCGCCGACGCCTACAAGATCGACGGCGTGCCGACCGTGGTGGTGCAGGGCAAGTACGTGACCTCGCCCTCGATCGCCGGCAACAAGCAGGGTGCGGTGCAGACCATGGATTACCTGGTGGAGCAGATCAAGGCGAAGAAGATGTAATGCATTGGATGTCCTGCGGGTTTGCTCCCCTCTCCCGCAAGCGGGAGAGGGGAGCACACAAGCAAGACCTGTGGTTTGCCGAACGGCTGGTATCCTGTACCAGCCGTTTTTCATTTCGGACAGCCTTCTTCCTTCCATGCGTCCCCTCAAAGTCTTCCTCACCGGCGCCTCCAGCGGCCTGGGCCAGGCGCTCGCGCGCGAATATGCCGCGCAGGGCGCCATCCTCGGCCTGGTGGCGCGGCGCGAGGACGCGTTGCGCCAGTTCGTGGCCACCTTGCCCAACCCGGGCGCGGTGCGCATCTATGGCGCCGACGTGCGCGATGCCGAGGCGATGGCGCGGGCGGCGGACGACTTCCTCGGCCAGTTCGGCTGCCCGGATGTGGTGATCGCCAATGCCGGGGTCTCGGTCGGCACTGTCGCCAGCGAGCGCGAGGACCTCGATGCCTTCCGCCAGGTGATGGAAACCAACTGGTTCGGCGTGCTGACCACCTTCCAGCCCTTCCTGCATGCGATGCAGGCGCGCGAGCCCGGCCACTTCGGACGGCGCGGCACGCTGGTGGGCATCGCCAGCGTCGCCGGCGTGCGCGGGCTGCCGGGGGCCGGGGCCTACAGCGCTTCCAAGTCGGCGGTGATCAAGCTGCTCGAAAGCCTGCGGCTGGAGCAGCGCCGGCACGACATCCGCGTGGTCACCATCGCGCCCGGCTATATCCGCACGCCGATGACCGCGCACAACCCGTACCGCATGCCGTTCCTGACCGATGCCGACGTGTTCGCGCGCAAGGCCGTGCGCGTGATCGCGGCGGGCCGGCGCTTCCGCGTGATCCCGTGGCCGATGGGCGTGGTGGCGGCGCTGCTGCACGTGCTGCCGCGCTGGCTGTACGACGCGCTCGCCGCGGGCGCGCCGCGCAAGCCGCGCCGTGCCGACGCACCCCGGGAGCCCTGAGATGTGGCGCGACGCCATCGGCCAGCAGCATGCCGCCGCCACCGGCGTGGTGCGGATCGCCTCGCTGGTGCCGTCGGTGACCGAGCTGCTGTTCGCGCTCGGGCTGGCGCGGCAGATGGTGGCGCGCACCGGCTTCTGCATCCACCCGGAACCGGCGGTGCGCGCCGTGCCCAAGGTGGGCGGTACCAAGGACGTCAACGTGGCGCGGCTGCGCGAGCTGGCGCCCACGCATGTAGTGGTCAATATCGACGAGAACCGGCGCGAGACCGTGGATGAGATCCGCGCCTTCGTGCCCAACGTGATCGTCACCCATCCGTGCGCGCCCGAGGACAACCTCGAGCTGTACCGGCTGCTGGGAGGCATCTTCGGCTGCCATGCCGGGGCCGAGGCACTGTGCGCAGCGCTGCAGGCGCAACTGGATGCGATCCGCGTGCGGCCCTGGCCGGCGCGCCGCGTGCTGTACGCGATCTGGCAGGACCCGTGGATGACGGTGTCGCGCGACACCTATATCAGCCGCATGCTGGCGCTGGCCAACTGGCAGACCTGGCCCGGCGGCACGGACACCGTGCAGGCCTGCGAAGGCGGCGACTGCAGCCGTCCGAATGCGCCCGGCGAGCGCTATCCCACTTTCCGCTGGAGCGACGCGCTGGTGCGCGAGCTCGATCTGGTGCTGCTGTCGACCGAGCCCTACCGCTTTACCGAAGACCACGCCGACGCGCTCGAGCGCCAGCTGGGCAAGCCGGTGCTGCTGGTCGACGGCGAGATGCTGTCATGGTACGGCAGCCGCGCCGTCGACGGGGTGCGCTACCTGGCGGCGCTGGCGGCCGCCAACTGAGGCGCTCAGGCGGCGCGGAAGCGGATCACGCCGTCGTCGCCGGTTGCGCGCACCAGCTCGCCGCGGTGCCACAGGCAGTGCAGGTGCGCCAGCGACTCGCCCATGGCGAAGGTCATCTGGTGGATGTCGAACTGGCGCTTGAAGATCACGCTGACGATATCGTGCGCGCAGCAGGGTTTCTCGCGGCACGCCTCGAGCGTTTCGGCGAGGCGGTCGGCATGGTGCTCGCGCAGTTGCATGATGCGGGTATGCAGGTTGCGGAACGGGCGGCCGTGCGACGGCAGGATCAGCACGTCCTGCGGCAAAGGCTCGTACTTGCCCAGCGAATCCAGGTAGAGCTGCAGCGAATTGGCCTCGGGCTCCATGTCGAACACGCTGACATTGGTCGAGATGCGCGGCAGCACCATGTCGCCGGAGATCAGCACATTGGTGGCGGCGTTATGCAGCGCCACGTGCTCGGGCGAATGGCCAAAGCCGGTGATCACGCGCCAGCCGGAGGTTGCCGCGTCGGTGCCGATGCTCACCGTGTCGCCTTCCATCAGGCGGCGGTATTGGGCCGGCAGGTCGGGCACCAGCGACGGATAATAGGTCTTGCGCGCGCGCAGCTTTTCCTGGCTGTCGGCATCGGTCAGGCCATGCAGCGCGAAATGCGCGGCGGCCGCTTCGCCGCCGGCGCTTGAGCCGGCCCCGGTGCCGCTGCCCATCACGCGCGCGCTCATGTAGTCGCCCAGGCTCATCCACAGGCGCACGTCGAAACGCCGGCACAGCCAGTGCGCCAGGCCGACGTGGTCGGGATGGCTGTGCGTGACCAGCACGCGCACCACTGGCAGGCCTTCCAGCTCGTTGGCGAAGATGGTTTCCCAGTGCGCCTTGATGGTGTCGTTGGTGATGCCGCAGTCGACGATGGTCCAGCCGTCGCGTCCGTCCAGGCGGTCGCGCAGCAGCCACAGATTGATATGGTCGAGCGCGAACGGCAGCGGCATGCGCAGCCAGTAGACGCCGGGGGCGACTTCCTGCTTGGTGCCGGGCGCCGGCATGGTATCGCCGAACGGGTATTGGAGCTGGTGTTCGAGTGCGTTCATGAGGAGTCTCGTGGTCGAAGCCTGGCGGCGGGGCGCGGGCTTTCTCGTTCTGCCGGCATGTCCCCGATCATGCGCGAGGGGCGTGCAAGCACCGGTTGCCAGCCGATCTGGTTGACGCTAACGTAAACGTCAACCATACGGGTTCGTTTCCATCTTAAGCGAAAACTTGACTTCGCAACGAACGACCGTTCACTTTCTTTGGTCAGGCCATGTCAGCGACGCCAGCGGCGGCTTCCGCCACCTACACCATTACCGATCTCGCGCGTGAGTTTGACGTCACGCCGCGTGCTATCCGCTTCTACGAGGACCAGGGTCTGCTGGCACCGCAGCGCGAAGGGCCGGGCGGGCGCAAGCGCGTCTACAACGGCCGCGAGCGGACTCGGCTAAAGCTGACGCTGCGCGGCAAGAGGTTGGGGCTTACTCTCAATGAGATCCGCGAGATCCTTGATCTTTATGAATCGCCGCGCGATACCGCCCCGCAACTGGACCGGTTCCTGGTCGCGCTCGCGGCACACCGGCGCACGCTCGAACGGCAGCTGGAAGACCTGCAGGCGCAACTGGCCGAGATCGACCAGCACGAGCGCCAGTGCAGGGCCCTGCTGGCCGCGCAGGCCGGGGACGATGCGCCGGACCAGACCCATGCCGCCTGAGCGGCGCTTGCGCACGCTTCAGTGCGATTCATCATTGACGTTTACGTAAACGTAAATAGAATAGCCGGACAGTGCGTGGCCGTGCGCTGTCCGCCAAACAGGCCCCTACACCGGAATCCGCCATGACCGCCTCCATCGCCCATGCCGTGCCCGCTGAACCGGAACCGCTGTCGCCCGCGCGGGCCGACGCCATTGCCACCAGCTTCTCGCGCCAGGGGCTGATGCGCACCTTTGGCGCCGAGCTGGCGCGCGTGCAGCGCGGCGAGGTCGAGCTGGCAATGCCGTGGTCCGAGGGGGTGACCCAGCAGCACGGCTTTTTCCATGGCGGCGTGGTCGGCGCGCTGGCCGACAGCGCTTGCGGCTATGCCGCGCTGACGCTGGTCGGCGAGGAGGAGGCGGGCCTGACCGCCGAGTACAAGATCAACCTGCTGTCCCCCGCCCAGGGCGAACGCCTGGTGGCGGTGGGGCGGGTGCTCAAGCCCGGGCGCACGCTGATAGTGGCGCAGGGCGATGTCTACGTCGAGCAGGAAGGCCGCCGCAAGCCGGTGGCGACCATGCTGATGACGCTGTGCGTGGTCAAAACGCTGGGCCACGTCTGAACCGATCGATCCGGCAACACCGGAACCACCCGACACACCGATTCCTACAGGAGACCATCATGACTGAATTGCCAGGCCTGAAATTCGATCTGGGCGAAGACATCGAAATGCTGCGCGGCGCCGTGCGCGACTGGGCCCAGGCCGAACTGGCCCCGCGCGCGGCCGAGATCGACCGCACCGACCAGTTCCCGATGGACGCCTGGAAGAAGATGGGCGACCTCGGCGTGCTCGGGATTACCGTGGCCGAGGAATACGGCGGCGCCAACATGGGCTACCTGGCCCACATGATCGCGATGGAGGAAATCAGCCGCGCCTCCGCCTCGGTCGGCCTGTCGTACGGCGCGCATTCCAACCTGTGCGTCAACCAGATCCACCGCAACGGCACGGCCGCGCAGAAGGCGAAGTACCTGCCCAAGCTGGTCTCGGGCGAATGGATCGGCGCGCTGGCGATGAGCGAACCCAATGCCGGCTCGGACGTGGTCAGCATGAAGCTGCGCGCGCAGCTGAAGGGCGACCGCTACGTGCTCAACGGCACCAAGATGTGGATCACCAACGGCCCGGACTGCGACGTGCTGGTGGTCTACGCCAAGACCGAGCCCGAGCTGGGCGCGCGCGGCATGACCGCCTTTATCGTCGAGAAGGGCATGAAGGGCTTCTCGGTGGCGCAGAAGCTGGACAAGCTGGGCATGCGGGGCTCGCACACCGGCGAGCTGGTGTTCGAGGACGTCGAAGTGCCGGTCGAGAACATCCTCGGTGCCGAGAACGGCGGCGCCAAGGTGCTGATGAGCGGCCTGGACTACGAGCGCGCGGTGCTGTCCGGCGGCCCGGTCGGCATCATGAAGGCGTGCATGGACGTGGTCACGCCGTATATCCATGACCGCAAGCAGTTCGGCCAGAGCATCGGCGAATTCCAGCTGATCCAGGGCAAGGTGGCCGACATGTACACCACGCTGCAGGCGGCGCGCAGCTACCTGTACACGGTCGGCAAGAACCTCGACGCGCTCGGCAGCGACCACGTGCGCCAGGTGCGCAAGGACTGCGCCGCGGTGATCCTGTACACCGCGGAAAAGGCTACCTGGATGGCGGGCGAGACCGTGCAGATCCTGGGCGGCAACGGCTATATCAACGAGTACCCGGCCGGGCGCCTGTGGCGCGACGCCAAGCTGTACGAGATCGGCGCCGGCACCTCGGAGATCCGCCGCATGCTGATCGGGCGCGAGCTGTTCGCGGAAACGATGTAACGGTGCGCGGGGACGCCGGAATCACCTCCGGCGTCCCCGGACATCCGGGGCCCTGGCCCGGAACCCATTTACAATCTCACTACCCGTCGCAAGACCGTCACGCAGTCGTCCCCGTCGACCCATGTCCCACTTCCCCAAACTGCTCTCCTCGCAGATTGCCTACGATGTGGCGAGAACGATGCTCGACGGGTTCGACAAGCACTACCGCCTGTTCCGCGAGGTCAGCCACCAGGCCAAGCTGAAGTTCGAGGCCGGCGACTGGCACGGGCTGCAGCAGATCCAGCGCGACCGCATTGCCTTCTACAACGAGCGCGTGCGCGAATCCAGCGTGATCCTGGAAGACGAGTACGACGCCGAGAACATCGAAGACGAGATCTGGCAGCAGATCAAGCTGCACTACATCGGGCTGCTGACCAACCACCACCAGCCCGAGCTGGCCGAGACCTTCTTCAACTCGGTCTGCACGCGCATCCTGCACCGCTCGTACTTCAACAACGATTTCATCTTCGTGCGCCCGGCGATCTCGACCGAGTACATCGAGAACGAGGAATCGCCGACGCGCCCGACCTTCCGCGCCTACTACCCCGGAAGCCGCGAGGGCATGGCCGCTTGCTTCGAGCGCATCGTCCACAACTTCCAGCTGGAGCGCCCGTTCGAGGACCTGCAGCGCGACATCGGCTACGTGGTGCGCGCCGTCGGCGAGCATTTCGGCGACTTCCGCATCGCGCCGAATTTCCAGATCCATACGCTGTCGTCGCTGTTCTTCCGCAACAAGGCGGCCTTCATCATCGGCCGCATCGTCAACGGCGACCGCACTTTCCCGCTGGCGATCCCGATCCTGCACGGGCCCTCGGGCAAGCTGGTGCTCGACACGGTGCTGCTGAAGAAGGAACAGCTGCTGATCCTGTTCTCGTTCACGCACTCCTACTTCATGGTCGACATGGAGATCCCGTCGGCCTACGTGACCTTCCTGCGCGACATCATGCCGCGCAAGCCGCGCGCGGAGATCTATACCTCGCTGGGTTTGCAGAAGCAGGGCAAGAACCTGTTCTACCGCGACTTCCTGCACCACCTGCAGCATTCGTCCGACAAGTTCATCGTCGCGCCCGGCATCCGCGGGCTGGTGATGCTGGTGTTCACGCTGCCGTCGTACCCGTACGTGTTCAAGGTGATCCGCGATGTTTTCCCGGCGCCCAAGGAAACCACGCGCGAGCTGGTCAAGTCGAAGTACCAGCTGGTCAAGCAGCACGACCGCGTCGGCCGCATGGCGGATACGCTGGAATACTCCGACGTGGCCTTCCCGCTGTCGCGCTTCGACGATGCGCTGGTGCGCGAGTTCGAGCAGCACGCGCCGTCGATGATCGAATACCAGCGCGCCAAGGACGGCGGCGAAGAGATCGTGGTACGCCACGTCTATATCGAGCGTCGCATGACGCCGCTGAACATCTACCTGCAGGAAGGATCCGACGCGCAGGTCGAGCACGGCGTGATCGAATACGGCAACGCGATCAAGGAGCTGATCGCGGCGAACATCTTCCCGGGCGACATGCTGTATAAGAACTTCGGCGTCACGCGCCACGGCCGCGTGGTGTTCTACGACTACGACGAGATCGAGTACCTGACCGACTGCAACATCCGCCACGTGCCCCAGCCGCGCAACGAGGAAGAGGAGATGTCGGGCGAAGTCTGGTACACCGTGCGTCCGCACGACATCTTTCCCGAGACCTTCCGCACCTTCCTGCTGGGCGATGCGCGCGTCGGCGCGGCGTTCCTGCGGCACCATGCAGATTTTTTTGACCCTGCCATGTGGCAGAGCCACAAGGACCGGCTGCTGGCCGGACATGTCCATGACTTTTTTGCCTATCACCCTGCCGAGCGATTCATCAACCGCTACGGCGCTGTCCCTGAACTGCCTGCCGCCGACCCTGCAAGGAGAGTCGCATGAATGACGCCATCGCCCAGCTGTTCCGCAACAACCGCGACTGGGTGGACCGTGTCAACGCGGAAGATCCCGCGTTCTTCACCCGGCTGGCCAACCAGCAGGCGCCGGAATACCTGTGGATCGGCTGCTCCGATTCGCGCGTGCCGGCCAACCAGATCCTGGGCCTGGCCCCGGGCGAGGTGTTCGTCCACCGCAATATCGCCAACGTGATCGCGCACAGCGACCTGAACGCGCTGTCGGTAATCCAGTTCGCGGTGGAAGTGCTCAAGGTGCGCCATATCACCGTGGTCGGCCACTACGGCTGCGGCGGCGTCAAGGTCGCGCTCAAGCGCGAGCGCATCGGCCTGGCCGACAACTGGCTGCGCCATGTGCGCGACGTGGCCGACAAGCACGAGGCCTACCTCGGCACCATCCTGCGCGAGGAAGACGCGCATACCCGGCTGTGCGAACTGAACGTGATCGAGCAGGTCAGCAATATCTGCCAGACCACGGTGATCCAGGACGCCTGGGACCGCGGCCAGGTCGTCACGGTGCACGGCTGGATCTACGGCGTGTCCGACGGCCTGCTGCGCGACCTCGGCATGGCCGCCAGCAACAACGACGAGCTGCACGAGCAGCTGGCCGTGGCCTACCGCCAGTACGGCGAGCCGCCGCAGGCGTCGATCCGCTGAACTGAAGCTCTCATGCCATACAACTTAGTGATGGCGCTAAAACTTCGTCGTCCCCGCGAAGGCGGGGACCCAGCGGCTTTATCCCCGAAGGGGACGTGAAAGACGCTGGATTCCCGCTTTCGCGGGAATGACGGTGGTGGTTTACGTTGCACACAAAGCCAGGAGACCCGACATGGAAGAGATCGTCATCGTTTCAGCCGCGCGCACGCCGATGGCTGCGTTCCAGGGCGAATTCGCCAGCGTCACCGCGCCGCAGCTTGGCGCCGCCGCCATCCGCGCGGCGGTCGAGCGTGCCGGCCTGAAGCCCGAGCAGGTCGAAGAAGTAGTGTTCGGCTGCGTGCTGCCCGCCGGCCAGGGCCAGGCGCCGGCACGCCAGGCCGCGCTGGGCGCGGGCCTGCCGCTGAGCGTGGGCTGCACCACCGTCAACAAGATGTGCGGCTCGGGCATGCGCGCGGCCATGACCGTCTATGACGGCCTGGTCGCGGGCTCGTTCGACGTCGCTATTGCGGGCGGCATGGAAAGCATGACCAACGCGCCGTACCTGATCCCGAAGGGCCGCGGCGGTTATCGCATCGGCCACGGCATGATCTACGACCACATGATGCTGGACGGCCTGGAAGACGCCTACGACAAGGGCCGCGCCATGGGCACCTTCGGCGAGGACTGCGCCGCCAAGTACGGCTTCACGCGCCAGCAGCAGGACGAATTCGCGATGGAAAGCGTGCGCCGCGCGCAGCAGGCCACCGAGAACGGCGATTTCCGCTGGGAGATCGCGCCGGTGACGGTATCGGGCAAGGGCGGCGACACGGTGATCGATACCGACGAAGGCCCGCGCCGCATCAAGCTCGACAAGATCCCGTCGCTCAAGCCTGCGTTTGCCAAGGACGGCACCATCACCGCCGCCTCGTCGTCGTCGATCAACGACGGCGCCTCGGCGCTGGTGATGATGCGTGCTTCGACCGCGAAGGCGCTGGGCCTGCAGCCGATCGCCCGCATGCTGGGCCACACCACCCATGCGCAGGCGCCGGGCTGGTTCACCACCGCGCCGGTCGAGGCCATCGCCAAGCTGTACCGCAAGCTGGACTGGAACACCGACAGCGTCGACCTGTTCGAGATCAACGAGGCCTTCGCCGTGGTGCCGATGGCGGCGATGCACGACCTCAAGATCCCGCGCGACAAGGTCAATATCCACGGCGGCGCCTGCGCCCTGGGCCATCCGATCGGCGCCTCGGGCGCGCGCATCATGACCACGCTGATCGGCGCGCTGCGCAAGACCGGCGGCAAGCGCGGCGTGGCGAGCCTGTGCATCGGCGGCGGCGAGGCAACGGCGGTGGGGATCGAGATCCTGTAAGCCTGTCCCAAGTCCCGCTTGTTTTCTCCCCTCTCCCGCGCGCGGGAGAGGGAGCAAGACCGTGGCAGTTTGCACAATCCGCGGCCAGCCGTGCCGTCTGCGGCGCAGGCCAGTTTTTGAAAGGAGCAACCCTTGCCAACCGCCCTCATCCTCGGTGCCTCGCGCGGCATCGGTCTTGAATTCGTGCGCCAGTACCGTGCCGACGGCTGGCGCGTCATCGCGGCGGCGCGCACGCCCGAAGGCGTCGGTGCGCTGGAGGCGCTCGGCGCCGAGGCGCACCAGGCCGACCTGTCCGATGCCGGCGCGGTGGCGGGCCTGGGCTGGAAGCTCGATGGCGAGGCGCTCGACGTGGCGGTCTACAACGCCGGCGTGATGGGGCCGCGCACCGAGAGCGCGCAGCCGGTCACGCCGCCGGAGTTCGACCGCGTCATGCATGTCAACGTGCTGGGGCCGATGATGGCGCTGCCGTTGCTGCTGCCCTATGTCGAGGCCGGGCAGTCCGGCCATGGCGGCGTGCTGGCGGTGCTGTCCTCGCGCATGGGCAGCATCGGCGCGATGGAGCACAGCACCAGCTGGCTGTACCGCGTCAGCAAGGCGGGCGCCAACGCCGCACTGCGCGCGGTGGCGCTGGATGCGCGCCACGCTACCTGCGTCGCGCTGCATCCGGGCTGGGTCAAGACCGACATGGGCGGCCAGGAGGCCGACCTGACCGTGCAGCAGAGCGTCAAGGGCATGCGCCAGGTGCTGGCCAGCGTCAAGCGGCGCGACAACGGCACCTTCCACAACTACGACGGCACGCCCATCCCCTGGTAAGGGCGCCCGCACATCTGAACCCAGAACCGACATGCTGCTGACCCCCGAACAGGAAATGATCCGCGACGCCGTGCGCCAGTTCGCGCAGGAAGTGATCGCACCGCAGGCCGCGCAGTGGGATCGCGACAAGACCTTCCCCAAGGACGTGCACCGCGAGCTGGCGGCGCTGGGTGCCTATGGCGTGGCGGTGCCGGAGGAATACGGCGGCGCCGGACTGGACTACCTGTCGCTGGCGCTGATCCTGGAAGAGATCGCGGCCGGCGACGGCGGCACCTCCACCGTCATCAGCGTCAACAACTGCCCGGTGTGCAGCATGCTGATGTCGTTCGCCAGCGAGGCGCAGAAGCAGCAGTGGCTGGTGCCGCTGGCGCGCGGCGAGATGCTGGGCGCGTTCTGCCTGACCGAGCCGCACGTCGGCTCCGATGCCTCGGCGCTGCGCACCACTGCTGTCCGCGACGGCGACCACTACGTGCTCAACGGCGTCAAGCAGTTCATCACCAGCGGCCAGAACGCCGACGTGGCGATCGTGCTGGCGGTGACCGACAAGGCTGCCGGCAAGCGCGGCATCAGCGCCTTCATCGTGCCGACTTCGACCCCGGGCTACGTGGTGGCGCGGCTCGAGGACAAGCTCGGCCAGCATTCGTCGGACACCGCGCAGATCCTGTTCGAGGACTGCCGCGTGCCGGCCGCCAACCTGCTCGGCGATGAGGGCGGCGGCTACAAGATGGCGCTGTCGGGGCTGGAGGGCGGCCGCATCGGCATTGCCTCGCAGAGCATCGGCATGGCGCGGGCCGCGTTCGAGGCGGCGCTGACGTATGCGAGGGACCGGGAGAGTTTCGGCCAGCCGCTGTTCCAGCACCAGGCGGTGCAGTTCCGCCTGGCCGAGATGGCCACGCGCATCGACGTCGCGCGCCAGATGGTGTGGCACGCCGCCGCGCTGCGCGATGCCGGCCGCCCGTGCCTGAAGGAAGCGGCGATGGCCAAGCTTTTTGCCAGCGAGATGGCCGAGCGGGTCTGTTCCGACGCGATCCAGGTGTTCGGCGGCTACGGCTATGTCAGCGACTTCCCGGTCGAGCGCATCTACCGCGACGTGCGCGTGTGCCAGATCTACGAGGGCACCAGCGACATCCAAAAGATCCTGATCGCACGCGCGCTGGCCTAGCGCCGCCATTTGCGCGTACGATGAGCGGGCGTGCCGCGCCGGCGTCACGTTTTCCCGCAACCGGACCTGCCACCACAAGAATAGGGCCCCCGACATGACCGCAGCGATCGACTTCTACTTTGATTTCTCTTCGCCGTACGGCTATTTCGCCAGCACCCGTATCGACGATCTGGCGCAGAAGTACGGGCGCAACGTCGCCTGGCATCCGATCCTGCTGGGCGTGGTGTTCAAGACCACCGGCGCGTCGCCGTTGCCGCAGCTGCCGCTCAAGGGCGACTACAGCTGGCGCGACTTCGAGCGCACCGCGCGCTTCCACGGCATCGACTACAAGCGCCCCACGCATTTCCCGCTGCCGACCACGCATGCCGCGCGCGCCATGCTGTGGCTGCAGAACCATCACGGCGACGACCTGGCCGCCGCCTTCGCCCGCTCGGTGTACCGCGCGCTGTTCGTCGACGACATCAATATCGCCGAGCCGGCCGAGATCATGAAGCTGGCCGAGCCGCTGGGCGTGGACGTGCAGGCGCTCGATGCCGGCGCCACCAGCTACCAGATCAAGGACCAGCTCAAGGCCGAGATCGAGGTGGCGATGGCCAAGGGCGTGTTCGGCTCGCCCTTCGTCATCGTCGACGGCGAGCCGTTCTGGGGCTTCGACCGCTTCGACCAGGTCGAGGCCCACCTGAAGAGCCGCCGCCAGACCGAGCTCCGGGCCGTGCCCAACCTCGATATAAAGGAAAAGAAACCCGCATGACTGCAGCAACCCCCGACCATTCCGGCCGCTTCGATTGTGTGATCTTCGATTGCGACGGCGTGCTCGTCGACAGCGAGCCCATCGTCAACCGCGTGCTCAACCAGATGCTGAACGAACTCGGCATCGAGATCTCGCTGGAAGACTCCACGCGCCTGTTCCTGGGCCGCGCGGTGCGCGAGGAACTGGACATGATCGAACGCATGCGCGGCGCGCCGCTGCCCGAGAACTGGCTGTCGACCTGGCTGGCGCGCCGCAATGCGGTGCTGGAAGAAGAAGTCGCCGCGGTGGCGCATGTGCGCGAGGCGATCCGCGCGGTCGCTGCCACCGGCATGCCGGTGTGCGTGGCGTCGGGCGCGGATCGCGTCAAGGTCAAGCTGCAGCTGACCAAGACCGGCCTGGTCGAGCTGTTCCAGCAGGACCAGCGCGAGCATATCTTCTCGGCGACCGAAGTGGCGCGCAGCAAGCCCGCGCCGGACGTGTACCTGCTGGCCGCGCGCACCATGGGCGTCGAGCCCGCGCGCTGCGCCGTGGTGGAAGACAGCCCGACCGGCGTGACCGCGGGCGTGGCGGCCGGCATGACGGTGTTCGGCTACGCCGCGCGCAACGATGCCGCGCAGCTGCGCGAGGCCGGCGCGCGCACTATCTTCACCGATATGCGCGAGCTGCCGGAGCTGGTGGGATGACCGGCGCGAGGGCGGCGAAGGCAGCCAAGGCAACCCAGCGCCTGCCCAAGGCCGGGCCGGTGCCGTGCCCGTGCGGCAGTGCTGACTATGACGCCTGCTGCGGCCGCTTTCACCGCGGCGAGGCGCTGCCGCCCAATGCCGAGGCGCTGATGCGCTCGCGCTACAGCGCCTATGTGCTGAACGACATCGACTGGCTGCGCCAGACCTGGCATGCATCCACCTGCCCGGCCGACCTGGTGCCCGACACCGCGACGCGCTGGCTCGGCCTGGCGGTCAAGGCGCATGCGCAGCAGGACGACACGCATGCCGAAGTGGAATTCGTGGCGCGCTACAAGGTCGGCGGGCGCGCCTGGCGGCTGCATGAGCGCAGCCGCTTTGTCTGCGAGGCGCGCGCCCCGGGCGAGGCGCCGCGCTGGCTTTATGTGGATGGCGACATCATCGGGGAGGCAGCATGAGCATCGACAAGCAGAAAGAGCCCGAGTACCTGCTGTATTGCTTTGCCCAGTCCGGCAACGCCTACAAGGTGGCGCAGCTGCTGGAAACCGTCGGCGTGCAGCGCGGCCAGTCGTTGTGGCGCGCGCGCTTCGTCGATTTCTTCAACGGCGAGACCCGCACCCCGGAATACCGCGCCATCAACGTGATGGGCGAGGTGCCGGTGCTGGAGTTCGGCGGCCAGCGCCTGTCGCAGTCCGGCGCCATCCTCGAGACGCTGGCCGCGCGCCTGGATGCGTGCGGCCCGCGCAATGAAGCCGAGCGCGCCGAGGTGCTGCGCTGGCTGCTGTTCGACAACCACAAGTTCACCTCGTACACCGCCACCTATCGCTTCATGCGCACCTTCGCCAGGTCGCCCGATCCGGCCGTGCTGGAGTTCTTCCGCGCGCGCTGTGAAGGCGCGTGGAACGTACTGAACGCACACCTGGACGGACGCGACTTCGTGCTGGGCGAGCGCGCCACCATCGCCGACTTTTCGCTGGCGGGTTACGTCTTCTTCGATGACGAGATCGGCGTGCACTGGCGCAAGGAATATCCGCATATCCACGCGTGGACCGAGCGCTTCCGCGCCTTGCCGGGCTGGAAGCATCCCTATGAGCTGATGCCCGGGCACCCGTTGCCCAAGGCAGCCGGCTGAGGCCGGCCGCGGCAGGACGGCGGCAGGCGGCGCACAACCCTATCTGGCAAGAGACTCCGAGATGCCCACGCTCGCAAGCAAACTGAACGCCCGCTCCGAATCCTTCAAGGCCAATGCCGAGTCCATGCGGGCGCTGGTAGCCGACCTCAAGGCGAAGATCGCGAAGCTGGCTGAAGGCGGCGA
>NZ_JALHRY010000019.1:0-105200 GCF_023952485.1 Cupriavidus mimosae
GGCCATCCTCGAACCACTTGTAGAACGGCGCGTTGCTCTCGTCCAGCACCTTGGTGAAGGGCTTGTTCCAGTGCAGCAGCTCACGGGCGTGGCGTGCCCAGAAGCCTTCGTAGTCGCGTTCGGCTTCCTCGCACAGCGCGCGGTAGGCGTCCATGCTGGGAATCGCGGCCTGGCTGGCGAACGACTCGGGCGGGTTGAACACGCGATGCTCCTGCATCACCGATTCGATGGCGGACATGGACTGGTCTCCTGATTTTGGACTGGCTTTCGCTGCCACGTTACGCCCGACGGCTTACTTAAACCTGACGATAAATCCCTGCAGCCGGCAGGATCAGGCGCTGCAACGTGTTGCATTGCAGCGGGAAGAATCGGGGGCGCGCCGCGAAAGTGCAGCCTTCTCCATTAGGCTAGCACAGCTATAATGCCGCGAGCCTGATACCTGAATGCGACGCCAGCCCTTGCCGCGCGGCGTCGCACCGACCAGCGCGGACACTTGCCCGTGCACCCCGCCAGCCTGTCGACCGGAAGATCCCCAAGGCAAGTACCCGTGCCCGCCAACGCTGCTGTCTTCACTCCCGTCTACGTGCTGTTCCTGATCGCCTCGATGGCGCTGGTCGGCAGCAACGTCGGACTCGGCAAGTCGATCATCGCGCATGTGCCGGTGCTGCTTTTCGCGCTGCTGCGGTTCGTCATCGCCATCGTCTGCCTGGCGCCGTGGTACCGGCCCGCGCGCATGCGCCGGGTCTCGCGCGGGGAATGGCTGAACCTGTTCCTGCAGGCGTTCTTCGGCACTTTCCTGTTTACGCTGCTGATGCTCAACGGCGTGCGCCTGACCAGCGCCATGGCCGCGGGCGTGATCACCAGCACCATCCCGGCCACCGTGGCGCTGCTGTCCTGGCTGCTGCTGCGCGAACGGCTGTCGCGGCGCACGCTGGTGTCGGTGCTGCTGGCGGTGGCCGGCATCGCGGTGCTCAACATCGCGCGCGGCGATTCCCACGGTGCCGGCGCAGGCAGCCAGGCATGGCTGGGCAACCTGATGATCATGGGCGCGGTGGTGTGCGAATCGATCTACGTGATCCTGTCGCGCCGGCTCACGCAGACGCTGGCCGCGATCGAGATCTGCGCCTACACGCACCTGATCGGCGGACTGCTGATGCTGCCGCTGGGACTGGTGCCGCTGCTGACCTTCGACGCCGCCGCGGTGCCCGCGCAGACCTGGCTGATGGTGCTGTGGTACGCGCTCTCGGCCAGCGTGTTCTCGTTCTGGCTGTGGATGAAGGGCATCCGCCATGTGCCGGCGCAGTTGGCCGGGGTCTTCACCTCGGTGCTGCCGGTGGCCGCGGCCACTTACGGCATTGTCTTCCTGGGCGAGCAGCCGGGCTGGCCGCACGGCGTGGCGCTGGCGTGCGTGCTGGCGGGGATCGCGCTGGCAAGCTGGCCGGGCCGGATCACGCGCGGCGCGTGGCGCGCCAAGGCGGCAGGAACCGAGCCGGGCGCGCGGGCCTGAGCGGCCTGGCGTGGCCGCGGTTACCGCTGGTAACACAGCGTTGCCATGGTCGCTTGGTACAATCCACGCCGATTTTCAACTCCGCCGACCCCGCCCCGCCATGGCTTCCAACCCGATTCCCGAGCAGCAGCCCCAAACCCTGCGGCCGATCCCGAGCATCATCTTCGCGTCGCGCTGGCTGCAACTGCCGCTGTACCTGGGCCTGATCGTGGCACAGGGCGTCTACGTCTACCATTTCCTGATCGAGGTCTGGCATCTGCTCGCCCATGTGACCGAGTTCGACGAGAACAAGATCATGCTGGTGGTGCTCGGGCTGATCGACGTGGTGATGATCTCCAACCTGCTGATCATGGTGATCGTGGGTGGCTACGAAACCTTCGTCTCGCGGCTTGGCATCGACAACCATCCCGACGAGCCCGAATGGCTCGACCACGTCAACGCGGGCGTGCTGAAGGTCAAACTTTCGATGGCGCTGATCGGGATTTCGTCGATCCACCTGCTCAAGACCTTTATCGACGCCGAACAGCGCTCGACCCATACCATCATGTGGCAGGTGGCGATCCACCTGGCGTTCCTGCTGTCGGCAGTGGCGATGGCATGGGTGGACCGCATGGTCACCCACCCTGCCGGCGCGCACGCCAAGCACTGATAGCGACCCGCAGGGCCGACCTGCTTGCTTCGCTAACGACCGCGGCCATGTGCCGCGGTTTTTGCTTTTGGGCCGGCGCGGTCGCCGGCAGCGGCGTTTGCGCCACATTACGGGCTGTGGACGGCTGTATGCAGACGGGCAGAGCGCCGCCGCTCAGTGTATGATTTCGGGCTGTGTTTCACCGCTGCCCACCCCACAAAATGACCGTCATCAAGCAAGAAGACCTCATCCAGAGCGTCGCCGACTCCCTGCAGTACATCAGCTACTACCACCCGATGGACTACATCACCAGCCTGGGCCGCGCCTATGAGCTGGAGCAGAGCCCGGCGGCCAAGGACGCGATTGCGCAGATCCTGACCAACAGCCGCATGTGCGCGGAAGGCAAGCGCCCGATCTGCCAGGACACCGGCATCGTCACGGTCTTCGTCAAGGTGGGCATGGACGTGCGCTGGGACGGCGCCACCATGGGGCTCACCGACATGATCAACGAGGGTGTGCGCCGCGGCTACACGCATCCCGACAACGTGCTGCGCGCCTCGATCGTCAGCCCGCCCGAAGGTGGCCGCAAGAACACCAAGGACAACACCCCGGCCGTGATCCACTATGAAGTGGTGCCGGGCAACACCGTCGACATCCAGGTCGCGGCCAAGGGCGGCGGCTCGGAGAACAAGTCCAAGTTCGTGATGCTGAACCCGTCGGACTCGATCGTCGACTGGGTGCTGAAGACCGTGCCGACCATGGGCGCCGGCTGGTGCCCGCCGGGCATGCTGGGCATCGGCATCGGCGGCACCGCCGAGAAGGCAATGGTGATGGCCAAGGAATCGCTGATGGAATCCATCGACATCCAGGACATCATCGCGCGCGGCCCGAAGGACTGGGTCGAGGAACTGCGCGTCGAACTGTACGAGAAGGTCAACGCGCTGGGCATCGGCGCGCAAGGCCTGGGCGGCCTGGCCACCGTGCTGGACGTCAAGATCATGGCCTGCCCGACGCACGCCGCGTCCAAGCCGGTGGCGATGATCCCGAACTGCGCCGCCACCCGCCACGTGCACTTCACGCTGGACGGCAGCGGCCCGGCCAAGCTCGAAGCCCCGGACCTGTCGCAATGGCCGAAGGTCGAGTGGGCGCCCAACACCGAGACCTCCAAGCGCGTCGACCTGGACACGCTGACGCCGGAAGAAGTCGCCTCGTGGAAGCCGGGCCAGACCCTGCTGCTCAACGGCAAGATGCTGACCGGCCGCGACGCCGCGCACAAGCGCATCGCCGACATGCTGGCCAAGGGCGAGAAGCTGCCGGTGGACTTCAAGAACCGCGTGATCTACTACGTCGGCCCGGTCGATCCGGTGCGCGACGAGGCGGTCGGCCCGGCCGGCCCCACCACCGCCACGCGCATGGACAAGTTCACCGAGATGATGCTGGCCGAGACCGGCCTGATCTCGATGATCGGCAAGGCCGAGCGCGGCCCGGTGGCGATCGAGGCCATCAAGAAGCACAAGTCGGCCTACCTGATGGCCGTGGGCGGCGCCGCCTACCTGGTGGCCAAGGCGATCAAGCAAGCCAAAGTGGTCGGCTTCGAAGACCTGGGCATGGAAGCGATCTACGAGTTCGACGTCAAGGACATGCCGGTGACGGTGGCCGTGGACAGCGAAGGCACCTCGGTGCACAAGACCGGCCCGGCGGAATGGCAGGCCAAGATCGGCAAGATTCCGGTCGCGGCGCTGTAAGCAGCCACGCGCCGAGACGGTAGAATCTGCCGTCGCACTCGAAAAGCCGGGTTCCGACCCGGCTTTTTTCTGCACTGTTTCCTGTCATCCTCGCATCCCCGTGAACCCCGCACCCATCGGCGTCTTCGATTCCGGCCTCGGCGGCCTGTCGGTGCTGCGCGAGATTCGCGCGCTGCTGCCGCACGAGCCGCTGTTGTACCTGGCCGACTCGAAGTACGCGCCCTACGGCGAAAAGCCCGAACGTTTTGTCGAAGCGCGCACGCTGCAGGCCTGCGAGTGGATGATCGGCCAGGGCTGCAAGGCGCTGGTGATCGCCTGCAACACGGCTACGGGTCATGCCGTGGCGTTGCTGCGCGAGCGGTTGCCGGTGCCGATCATCGGCGTCGAACCCGGCCTGAAGCCCGCCGCCGCGGCCAGCCGCAGCAAGGTGGTCGGCGTGCTGGCGACCGCCAATACCCTCAAGAGCGCGAAATTCGCGCGGCTGCTGGCATCGCTGGACGGCGAAAACCGCTTCCTGTGCCAGGCCGGGCTGGGACTGGTGACGCTGATCGAGCAAGGCCAGACCGACGGGCCCGCCGTGCGCGAGCGCCTGGAGGCCTACCTCGCGCCGATGCTGGATGCCGGCGCCGATACCCTGGTGCTGGGCTGCACCCACTACCCCTTCCTGGCAGGCGCGATCCGTGCCATCGCCGGCGATCGGCTGGCGCTGGTCGATACCGGCAGCGCGGTCGCGCGCCAGCTGGCGCGCAAGCTCGACGAGCATGCGCTGGCAGCGCCGCCCGATGCCGCGGGGCGTGACCGCTTTCTCTCCACCAAGGACGCCGCGCACCTGCGCGCGATGGTGGCCGCGCTACTGCAGTTGCAGGCCGATGCGGAGACCGTGGTGATCGAGCCGGCGCCGGCGTTCTGACCGGCGCCCTCGGTTACCCCTTCGGTCAGCGCAGGAAGCCCAGCGGCCGGTGCTCGCGCACCTCGGGCTTGATCGCGTGCTCCTGGCGCAGCTGCGCCAGGAATTCGTCGGGCGTCAGCGCCTCGCCCAGCAGCACGCACTGGCGCTTGACCGTGGCAAAGTCGCCGGGCGTCAGGCAGTCCATCGCATCCAGGTCCGCGCGCATGGCGTCGGTCAGTCCGGCGGCATCGCCGTCGAGCGCCTCGTCGATAAACATCGCCACGCGCTGCGCGGGCTTCAGCGCCAGAAAGCGGATCTTGAACGAGAAGCGCCGCAGCGCGGCCTCGTCGATGCGGTCGAACAGGTTGGTGGTGCAGATGAAGATGCCGTTGAAGCGCTCCATGCCCTGCAGCATCTCGTTGACCTCGGAGATCTCGTAGTTGCGCACCGCCTGCTGGCGGCTCTGCATGAAGCTGTCGGCCTCGTCCAGCAGCAGCACCGCGCCGTCCTCTTCCGCGCGCGCGAACATCGCGGCGATCTGCTGCTCGGTCTCGCCCACGTACTTGCTCATCAGGTCCGAGGCACGCCGGATCATCAGCGGCAGGTCCAGCCCGGCGGCGATATGCTCGGCCAGCGCGGTCTTGCCGGTGCCCGGCGGACCATAGAAGCACAGCGTGCCGCGCTGGCGCACGCGCAGCGCGTCGACGATCTTGACCACGTCGTAGCGGGTCTCGAGGTGCAGGTTCTCGAGCCGGTAGTGCGTGACCACCGGGCGCGCCTCGGCCTCGGGGCGCAGGCCCATGGCGCGGTCGGCATGTTCGAGCTGGCGCAGGATCAGCGCCTCCACCGGTTCTTCCGCCGGGTCTTCCAGATTCGGCCGCGCCAGTTCGACAAAGCGCGCGGCCGACTGCACCTGCGCCGGCGTCAGCGTCTTGCGCGCGGCCAGCCCTGCGATAAAGGCGTCGCTGACATCCAGCCCGCCCAGGTGCTTGCGGATGATGTTCTCGCGCACCAGCGGCGGCGGGATCTTCAGCTCGAGGTGGAACTGGAAGCGGCGCAGGTAGGCCGGGTCGATCTGCCGGATCGAATTGGAGATCCAGATCACCGGCACGGGATTCTGCTCCAGCGTCTGGTTGACCCAGGCCTTGCCATTGACCGATGCGCGCGTGTCTTCCTGGCCGAACAGGCTCATCAGCTCGCGCGCGCTGCCGGGAAAGACGTCTTCCACTTCATCGAACAGCAGCGCGGTATGGGCGCGCCCGCGCAGGAAGGCCTGCGAAACCTGCAGCGAGCGGTAGCGGTCCTTGCCCGACAGGCTGTTGCCGTCGCGATCGAGGCAATCAACCTCATACAGCTCGCAGCCGGCCTCGCGCGCCAGCAGCCGCGCGAATTCGGTCTTGCCGGTGCCGGGCGGACCGTAGATCAGCACGTTGACGCCGCTGGCGTGCTGGCGCGTGGCATTGGCCAGCATGGCGCGCAGGTAGCGCGCGTCGGTCTCCACATGCGGATAGTCGGCGGTGGTCAGCGTGGGCGGCGCCGCCGGGCGGGTGAAGACCGCCATCATCTCGGCCTCGTTGGCGTAGTTGCCGAGCAGCACATGCAGCAGCCGGTCCGACAGCCGCATCAGGTCGCCCAGGTCGGTCACGCTGTTTTCCGGCAGCGGCTGCTCGATCAGGTTCAGGGTTTCCAGCCGCGAGCCGGGCCGCAGCGACGCCGCCACATCGGCCGCGCCGGCGCCGGTCAGGCCGGCCAGGATCTGGAACGCCTCCTGGCTGTGCGCGACCTTGCAGTCGACCATCACCGCGCGCAGGTCGCGCTTGTACTTGGCCAGCGCGGCATACAGCAGCAGCTTGCGCTCGTGGTCGGGCAGGTCCAGCACGTGGCTGAGCATGTCGATATTGCGCACCAGCAGCACGCGCTCGCCCTCGAGCCGCTGGGCGATCGCCGCGGCCGACGCGTCGAACACCGCGAACATGTCCTTGGCGTGGTGCTTGACGTACTCGTCGAGGTAATAGAACAGCGCGCTTTCGTCGAAGGCGCTGTTCCACTGGCCGTGGCGGTCGAGGAATTCTTCAGGGGTCAGGCGTGCCGTGCCCTTCCAGGCGGGCATGTCGGCGCAGCGCGCGGCCAGGAAGCGCTGCACGCGCAACACCACGCCGTAGGGCCACACCATCTCCTGCGCGCTGACGGTCAGGACATCGTTGATATTGCTGCGCAGGTTGAAGCGCGGCCCCAGCGCGCAGACCACGCGCAAGGCAAACTGCGCGCACATCCAGTCCAGCGCCGAACTGGACGAGGCGCCGGGCATGGAGCGCAGCAGCGTCGATCGGTCATCTTCAGCAAAACGTGTGAAGTCCATGGACGGGTCCCCGAGCGCGCGATGCGCAATGGCGGGCCGCGACAGGCGCACCGCCACGTCTGCAGTGTCTTCCTATGCTAGCGCGCTTTGCCGCCCTGCGGGCGCGCCCGTGCGCGGCCGGCGCCGGCCAGGGTGGCCTGGGGCACCGAAACGCGGCGCGGTGCGATGGCGTGCCAGCACGCATGATTCAACCGTATTGCCCCTTCCGATTTGCCGCCGGGACTTGCCGGTATAACGCGCGCGGGCGGAAAATTCCAGTTGCGACGCACAAATCACAACAAATAAGAATCATTATCGTTTATACTCAGCAGCTGACACGCTGCCCCAGAGTGGCGCTCCCACGGCAACCAAGTTGAAGGAGCGTTTATCATGGAATTGCTGCTTAGCCTGCTGGTCGGTTGCGGCATCTCGCTGATCCTGTTCTACCGCAAGTGACGGCGCACGGCCGCCGAGGTTCCCCGCCGGCAGACTTTTGTTGTTGACACATGTTCGACCAACGCTTCTTGAAGATTACGCTCGCCGTCCTGCTGTTCCACGTCGGCCTGCTTTACCTGATCCAGAGCGGCCTGGGCCGCAAGCTCACCGAGGCCGTGATCGCGCCGGAGATCATTGCGCGCATCATTCCGCTCGAACCGCCCAAGCAGGAGGCCCCGCCGGAGCCGCCCAAGCCGAAGCCCAAGCAGGAAACCCCGCCCAAGCAGGTCAAGGTGACCACGCCCAAGCCGACGCCGCCTCAGCCCAAGCCGGCGCCGCAGCCGGTCGCCGACCTGCCGCCGACGCCTTCGGCGCCGGAAGCACCGCCCGCCCCGCCGGCGCCCCCGGCACCGCCGGAGCCCGCGCCGGCACTGGTATCGGCCGCGCCGCGTGCCGTCGGCATCGGCGAGATCCAGTGCACGCCGCCGCAACCGAAGTATCCTTCCCAGTCGCGCCGCATGGGCGAGACCGGCAAGGCCGTGGTGCGGCTGACCACCGACGAAAGCGGCAAGGTCGTCAAGACCGCCGTGGTGTCGTCGAGCGGCTCGTCGCGCCTTGACCAGGCCGCGGTCGAAGCCGTGCAGGCCATGCGCTGCAAGCCCTATATGGACAACGGCCGCGCCGTCGCCGTCACGGCGCAGCAGCCGATCGGCTTCGAGCTGAACTGACCGCCCCAGATTTCCGATCTCTGATCTGACCTAAACCAAGCGAACTCACCAGGAAACCAACACATGCAGGACCTCGGACTCACCCACCTCTGGTCGCAAGGCGACTTCGTCATGCGTGCGACCGCCATCATTCTGCTGATCATGTCGCTCGCCTCATGGATCGTGATCCTGACCAAGGCGTGGGATCTGGTGCGCCTGAAGAAGATGGCGCAGGGCGCGGAAAAGCGCTTCTGGCACTCGGACGATTTCGACCACGCGCTCGAAACCCTGGGCGCCGGAGATTCGAACCCGTTCCGCACGCTGGCCATCGCCGGCAAGGAAGCTGCCCAGCACCACCGCGCCAGCCAGCCGCAGCTGCACGACGTGATGGATATCTCCGACTGGCTGACCCGCTCGCTGAAGAGCTCCATCGATGAATCGGTGGCGCGCATGCAGTCGGGCCTGGCCGTGCTGGCATCGGTGGGCTCGACCGCGCCGTTCGTCGGCCTGTTCGGCACCGTGTGGGGCATCTACCACGCGCTGATCGGCATTGGCGCCTCGGGCGTGCCGACCATCGACAAGGTTGCCGGTCCGGTGGGCGAGGCGCTGATCATGACCGCCTTCGGCCTGGCCGTGGCAATCCCGGCCGTGCTGGGCTATAACGCCCTCACCCGCGGCAACAAGTCGGTGATCTCGAAGCTCAACCGCTTTGCCCACGACCTGCATGCGTACTTCGTCACTGGCGCGCGCGTGCGCCCCACCGGCGCCCGCGCCGAGGACGGCACCGTGCGCCTGGCCGCGGCACAGCGCTAAACCGCTAGCAAGGAAGTCATCATGGCATTCGGCACTCTCGAAGGGGACGACGACGAGGTGATGAGCGAAATCAACATGACGCCGCTGGTCGACGTCATGCTGGTGCTGCTGATCATCTTCATCATCACCATTCCCGTGATCAACCACGCGGTGAAGATCGACCTGCCGCGCGCCACCAACTCGCCGAACGACCCGAAGCCGCAGAACATCAACGTCTCGATCGACGCTAGCGGCAAGGTCTTCTGGAACCAGGTGGAAGTGGACCAGGCCACGCTGGAAAGCAATATCGCGCTGGCCGCGCAGCAGCAGCCGCAGCCTGAGCTGCATCTGCGCGCCGACCGCGAGGTGCGCTACGAGCGCGTGGCCGAAGTCATGGCCGCCGCTCAGCATGGCGGCCTGGGCAAGATCGGTTTCATCACCGAACCCAAGCAGTAAGCCGGCGCCTGCCGGCGCCTTCTAACGATAAAGGGCACCTTCGGGTGCCCTTTTGTCATGGTTGCCGACAGCTTGCTCGCAGTTGCCGCTGGTGCCGCGACATCAGCGGCAGCCGTTGCCCGAATCTTAGCGAGAGGCTATTGTAATGATAACAATTCTCATTTAATATCATTTCATTGACTGCGACGGGCGCGGCACGATCGCCCCCTTTGCACTCCCTTTACTCTCCTATCGCTGAACCGGAGCCAGATGATGAGCACACTATCCCTGCCGCTGTCGCAACCCCGTGAAGTCACCCGCCGCCGCCTGTCGCTGCGCCGCGTCGACGTGGCCGCGCAACCGCGCCGGGATGCCGGCGCCAAGACCGCCCCGTCGGCGATCGCCTCGGTCAAGTCCGCAGTGGCCGCCCTGCCCGCGCGCCTGGAAGCGCTGGTGCGCGACAGCCTGAGCTCGGCGCCCGCCGGCGAGCCGGTGGCGCTGGAAGCCATCATGCGCGGTGCCAGCACGTTGCCGATCCTGCACAACGGCGAGGTCTACACGCTGCGCGTGACGCGCTATGGGAAGCTGATCCTGACCAAATGATGCAGCCCCACGGCGATTCCGCGGAAAGACAGACCAGGGGAAGCCATTCGAAACCCGCGCCAGGCGCGGACGCCACCAACGTGGCAGCAAAGACTTTTGTGGGGATCACCTCGAAACGAGGTGTTGGGCAGTAGCCAGGTATGCGTGCCGCGGGCGGGAGTCAGATCCCACGCCAGGCCGGCCGTACCCAGCCATGCCCTCTTTTATGCCGCCCCGCAGGCCGTGCCTGCGGGGCCTTTTTATGCACCGGCGCCAGCGCCGGCGCGTGCCTTACAGGCCCAGCGCGGCGATGCCGGCACGCGCGACCTGCGCGTCCTCGGTCGACTTCACGCCCGACACGCCGACGGCGCCCACCACCTGCTCGTTGCAGACGATGGGCACGCCGCCCTCCAGCATGCCCTGCAGCACCGGCGCCGTCATGAACGAGTAGCGGCCGTTGTTGATCATGTCTTCATAGACCTTCGACTCACGGCGGCCCAGCGCCGAAGTACGGGCCTTCTCGCCGGCGATATAGGCCGAGATCGGGGCGGCGCCGTCCAGGCGCTGCATGGCCAGCATATGGCCGCCGTCGTCGACCACGACGATCGACACGGCCCAGTGATGGTTCTTTGCCTCGGTTTCCGCTGCGGCCATGATCTTCTTCACATCGTCTGCCGTCAGAACCGTCTTTTGCTGCATGCCACTCTCCTGGTCATTGATTTGGATTGAGGCCGAAGTATAGCGCCGCACCTGCGCCACCGTCATGGCAGGCGGGCCGCCACGGCACGGCCGACCATGCGCACCACGGCAAAATGGCCCGCGAGCGGGCCATTGGTCATGCGCACACTGCCGCGGTGCGGGTCAGGCGCCGTCGGTGAAGGAATCGGGCTTGCCCTGCCTGGCGCCGTCGGTGTACGGGTCGGTCTTGCCGACACGCGCGCCGTCGGTGAACGGATCCGGCTTGCCAAGCTTGGCACCATCGGTGTACGGGTCGACTGCGCCGACCTTGGCGCCGTCGAGATACGGGTCGACCTTGCCGACCGCGGCGAACGAGGCGGTGGACGCAGTGCCCAGGACCGCCAGTGCGGCGGCGGCAATCACGGCTTGTTTGATCTTCATGAGATTCCCCTTGCTTCTTGGTTGGTCACGGCATCGCTGGCCAGGTGTATCGGCGTCATCGCGATGTCACACAAGTAGTTTAGGGAAAACCCTTATCGTGATGCAGGTGATGCTTTGAGCAGTCTGTTCAAATATTTTGACCACGATCAAATTACGTCACGCCTGCCGGAACCAGCCCGGCACCGCTATGTCGCAATGCAGCGCCAAAAGGAAAGGGCCCGCAATTGGGCCCTTCCTTTTGGACAAGCTGGATCGAAGACAACGCTTAATCGCGCCACCTGCCGTGACCGTGACCATGCCCGTGGCCATGGCCGCGGTGATAGCCCGGCGGGCCATAGTAGCCGCGGTGACCGCCGTAATAGCGGGGCGGACCATAGTAGCCGGGACCGTAGTAGACCGGACGCGGTCGAACCACCACGGGCGGCGGACCATAATAGACCGGAGCCGGCGCCACCACGACCGGAGGCGGGCCATAATAGGCCGGAGCGGGCGGATAATACGCCGGCGCACCGATCACCACGCCCGGAACGCCGACGGACACGCCAACGCTGACATGGGCCATGGCTGCGCCAGACGCCAACCCGGCGGCAATACCGAATGCTGCAAGCCACCAACGTTTCATATCCGCCTCTCAAAGTGGGATTTCTCGTAACTGATATTGTAGGGGTTCGGAAATTTCCAGGTGCAACCGCGCACACGACATTGTTACCAGCCGTAACAGTGTCGTCACTTTTCGCTTGAGGCTGGTCTGAGGTGTCGGCGCGCTCGCGACCCTGCTCTTTCGTCTAAGCCGTAGCTTGCATCCGGGATGCGGAGCCACCACAATATCGGGCTTGCCGCGCGCTGCAGCAACCGGGGCCGGCCTGGCGCCGATCGGGACCAGACGCAGCGCTCGCGCCCGAGTGGTGAAATCGGTAGACACAAGGGACTTGAACAATTTGAGCCTTCGGGGGGAAACGCCCGAAGTGACGCCCGTCAAAGTCGGCGAACGCCCTGGATGCATGGCATCCGAGCCAACGCCGAGCCAAGCCCATCCGCATGGTTGGGAAGGTGTAGAGAGCAGACGGCGGGCACCTACGGCCGCAAGGCTATGGTGAAGGCGTGCTCCAGCCCACGAACAGCGCCAGCGCTGGCGGCGAAAGCCGAAGTGGGAAGAAAATCCCTCGCCGCAAGGCGTGCCGGTTCGATTCCGGCCTCGGGCACCAATCCACGGTTGCCGCCATTTTCGTGGCGGCGACATCCTGCGGGCCGCTGCTCACTGCTGGCTGCCGCCAGAATTGCAGCACGACAAAAAGGGGGCCATCGCCCCCTTTTTAGCCTGGCTCCTGACTGCGCCGTCACGCCATGGCGTAGCACATCAGCGCCCCCACCCCCATCAGGAATACGAACAGTACCCCGGCCAGGGCCAGCGGCTTGCGGCCGGCGCGCACCAGGTCGCCGATGCGGGTGTGCAGGCCGATCGCCAGCATCGCGCAGGCCAGCAGCCAGTTGTCCAGCGCAATCAGCGGCGCCTTCCAGGCAGCAGGCACGGCGCCGGCGGAGTTGACCGCCATCACGGCGACAAAGCCCACCGCGAACCACGGCACCGACTTCATGATGCCGCGCAGGCGTCCGGCCCCGACGCCGGACTGGGCCGGTTGCGACCCACCTTGAGGCCACAGCGCCATCACCAGCAACAGCGGGCCCAGGGCCAGCACGCGCACCATCTTGGCCACCACGGCGGCGTCGGCGGTCGGCTCGCTGATCATCTTGCCGGCGGCGATCACCTGCGCCACCTCGTGCAGCGTCGCCCCGGTGAAAATGCCGAACATGCGCTCGGTCACGGCCCAATGCCAGTGGCCAGTGGCCAGTTCGTACAGGTAGGGATAGAGCAGCATGCCGACGGTACCGAACAGCACCACCGTCGCCACCGCCACCGCAGTCTGCTTGTCATCGGTGCGCACCACCGACGACACCGCGATGGCCGCGGCCGCGCCGCAGATGGCGCTGCCGGAACTGACCAGGATCGCCTCGCGGCGGCTCAGGCCGAAGAAAGCCGTGCCGACCCAGGTTCCGAACAGCAGCGTGGCGACCAGCATGGTCAGAGGCACTGCGATCCCCGGCAAGCCGAGCGCGACGATGGAGGCGAAGGTCAGGCGCAGCCCGTACAGCGCCACGCCCAGCCGCAGCAGGTAGTGCCGCGCCACCTGCATGCCGGGTGCCAGCGGCGCCAGCCAATGGCGCGGCAGCGTATTGGCCGCGACCATGCCGGCGCACATGGCCAGCGTCAGCGCGCTGAGCCCGTAGCGCGCTACCGCCGGATGCTCGGCCAGCGCAATCGCCAGCCAGGCGATGCCGCCCAGCGGGAGCAGCGTCAGCAAGCGCTGCGACCAGGGCGGCGGCAAGGCCGGCGCGGAGGCTGGCGCGGTGGCCGGAGTAGTGCGGGGGCTGGAGACGGAAGACATGGCAGGCTCGGGTTGGTGTGCTTTAGTGACTCAAGCGTAATGGCGCCCACCTAACCCGTAAAACGGGTAATATCGTTATGCGTTATTGATATTTTCGATATGGACCTTCACCCCTCCCCGCCAGCCGCGCCCCGCCCGGAGCAGCGCCCGCTGCGCCTGACGCTGCGCCAGTTGTCTGTCTTCGTGGCGGTGGCCCAGCATGGCAGCACCATGGCCGCGGCACAGGCGCTGGCGATGTCGCAGTCCGCTGTCAGCGCCTCGCTGGCCGAGCTGGAGCGCGCGCTGGACAGTCCGCTGTTCGACCGCATCGCGCGCCGCCTCAGCATCAATGAAACCGGTCGGCAGTTTTTTCCGCGCGCGCTGTCGCTGCTGGACCAGGCGCAGGAACTGGAGCGTTTTGCCGGGCAGACCGGGGTCCAGTTGCGCATCGCAGCCAGCAACACCATCGGCAGCTATATGCTGCCGCCGCTGCTGGCAGGATTCCGCCACTCGCGCAGCGGCCCGTGCACGCTCGACCTGCGCATCGGCAATACCCGCGAGGTGCTGCAGTCGCTGCTGCAGTTCGAAGCCGATATCGGCCTGGTCGAGGGCGCCAGCCATGAACGCGACCTGCGCAGCGTGCGCTGGTGCGACGACGAGATGGTGGTGATCGTCGGCCCCACCCACCCGCTGGCCGCAGCGCCCCATGACCTGGTGGCACTGCGCGATGCCGAGTGGATCGTGCGCGAGCCCGGCTCGGGCACGCGCGAGGTGATCGAGGAGCGGCTGGTGCCGCTGCTGGGCGAACTGCGCTTCGCGCTGGAGCTGGGCAATGCCGAGGCCATCAAGCGCGCGGTGATGAGCGGCTTCGGCGTCAGTTGCCTGTCGCTGCACGTGGTGCGCGACGAACTCGAGCGCGGCACGCTGGTGGCGATCCGCGACGGCCTGCCGCGCATCGTGCGCCCCCTGCAACTGGTAGTGCACCAGGACAAGTTCCCGACCCAGGGGCTGCTGGCATTCACCGAATACCTGCGCACCATGGCGCCGCGCACCGGCGCCTGAAGCCAGCCGCTCAGGCCGGCTGGGGATCCGCGCCGCGGCTGCGGCGCGCGGTGTACAGGTCGAGCATATGGAACAGCACGGGATTGAGCATGATCGACAGCAGCGCGCCGGCCAGGATCAGCGCCTGGCCGCGCTCGGGCAGGATTTTCAGATAGACCCCCAGGCTGGCGAGGATGAACGAGAACTCGCCGATCTGCGCCAGGCTGACCGCGATGGTCATGCCGGTCTGCCCCGAATGCCCGAAGGCACGCACGATCCCCAGCGCCGCCAGCGACTTGCCGACTACGATAATAAACACCGTCGCCAGCACGCCCCACGGGTCGTTCACCAGCACCATCGGGTCGAACAGCATGCCCACCGAAACGAAGAACAGCACCGCGAAGGCGTCGCGCAGCGGCAGCGATTCCTCGGCCGCGCGGTGGCTGAACTCGGATTCGGCCAGCACCATGCCCGCAAAGAACGCGCCCAGCGCGAACGACACGCCGAACAGCGCATAAGCGCCATAGGCCACGCCCAGCGCCGTCGCCAGCACGCCCAGGCGGAACATCTCGCGGTTGCCGGTCCAGACGATGCGCTCGAGCATCCACGGGATAAAGCGGCGGCCGATCACCAGCATCACCGCGACGAACGCAGCCACCTTGCCCAGCGTGGCGAAGATCGCCAGCACCACCTCGCCAGTTCCCGGGGCGCCATCGGCGGAAGCCGCGCCCGCGCCCGCCAGCAGGCCCGCCATGGCCGGCAGCAGCACCAGCGCCAGCACCATCGCCAGGTCTTCAACGATCAGCCAGCCGACGGCGATGCGCCCCTGCGGCGATTCCACCAGGTCGCGCTCCTGCAACGCCTTGAGCAGCACCACGGTGCTGGCCACCGACAGCGCCAGCCCGTACACCAGCCCCTGCCCCCACGACCAGCCGAAGCCCCACGACACCAGCATGCCCATCAGCGTGGCGATGCCGATCTGCACCACCGCGCCCGGAATGGCGATGCGCTTGACCGCCATCAGGTCCTTGATCGAGAAATGCAGGCCCACGCCGAACATCAGCAGGATCACGCCCAGCTCGGCCAGTTCCGGCGCCAGCGCCTGGTCGGCGGTGTAGCCGGGGGTATGCGGCCCCACCACGATGCCCGCGCACAGATAGCCGATCAGCGGCGGCAGGCGCAGCCGGCTGGCGACCGCGCCAAGGATAAAGGCCAGGACGATACCGCCGACGATGGTACTGATAAGCGGGGTGGCGTGATGCATGCGTGCGGGATTCCTCGTGTCAGGGGCTGAACGGCTAACCCGCTCCCTTGCCCTGGCAAGTGGCACAGCGCATCCGGCGCGCACCAGCGGTCAGCGCGGGACAGTCGCCGCAACCCTCGGCAGCAGCATCGGAACGGGGAAGAACGGGAAATGCCGCAGCGGCCCCGGACACGCCGGCGGCGCGTCACGGATCGGGGATGGCGATTGACTTGCTGCCCCGCGAACCAGGCCGCGGAGCCCCCCGAAAAGCGTACGACAGGAGTAATGTAACATGCCCGCCACGTCCGGGCGGGCGCAGCCAGCCCGGGAAAACAAAAACGGCGCCAAAAGGCGCCGTTCTGCTTGCAACTGGAGGCGGAGGTCGGAATCGAACCGGCGTACACGGCTTTGCAGGCCGCTGCATAACCACTCTGCCACCCCGCCAGGTGACGTGCTGCTGGATTGTATCCGCATTCCGCCAACGCTGCCGCATCGATGCGGCATGCCGGTTGCGGCGATTCAACCCAAACAAAAAGGGAAGCGCTGCTTCCCTTTGGGGATGGAGCGGGAGACGAGTCTCGAACTCGCGACCTCAACCTTGGCAAGGTTGCGCTCTACCAACTGAGCTACTCCCGCATACAACTTTGACTGCCGGCCCCGCACCGCTATGACCGCGCTGCCGGACCTGATTTGACCTGGAGCGGGAGACGAGTCTCGAACTCGCGACCTCAACCTTGGCAAGGTTGCGCTCTACCAACTGAGCTACTCCCGCAGGGCACTGCTAAAATCGATTCAAGGTGTTTTATGCCGCAACACGCCGATATCTCACAACATCTTGCGCTAAACCCACCTTATCTCGCTGCTTTCGCTTGCGTCGTCAGCAACGAGAATGAGATTATGCAAAGAACTGCCCTCTGCGTCAACCACTTTTTCGAATTTCTTTTCATTTGGGCGCACCTGCGCGCGCCACCACGTTGCTGCGTTCGCGGATCTGCGGCCAGGCCAGCTTCATGTAGTAGATCATCGACCACAGCGTCAGCACCGCCGCCAGATAGATCATCCAGGTGCCAAGCAGATGGGCATCAAAGCCGAACAGGCGGTCGCTGAACAGCAGCAGCGGAATCGCCACCATCTGCACGGTGGTCTTGAGCTTGCCGAGGAAATTCACTGCGACGCTCTTGGAGGCGCCGATCTGCGCCATCCACTCGCGCAGCGCCGAAATCGTGATCTCGCGCCCGATGATGATCAGCGCGATCAGGTCGGTGACCCGGTCCAGCGCCAGCAGCGACAGCAGCGCCGCGGTCACCATCAGCTTGTCGGCGACCGGATCCAGGAACGCGCCGAACGACGAGGTCTGGTTCCAGCGCCGCGCAAGGAAGCCGTCCAGCCAGTCGGTCACCGCGGCGATGATGAAGAACGCCGCCGCGGTAACGTTCTTGGTATGCATCGGCAGCCAGGCGTCGGGCAGGTAGAAGACCCCTACCACCAGTGGAATCATGGCGACGCGAAGCCAGGTCAGCAAGATCGGGATATTGAAGGGCATGGAACTCGGACGGCGGGGGGACGGTAACCAATCCTGCGATTGTCGCCGATTTCCGGGCCAATCGAGCATTTCCGGCGATTGGCGTGCCAGTCCGCCGCCGGTCACGGGCGGGCGCGGTCAGTGCAGCTGCCGGTAGATTTCCTCGGCAAGGCCGCGTGAAATGCCCTCGACGCTGGCCAGCTCGTCGATGCTGGCGGCCATCACGCCGCGCAGGCCGCCGAAGCGGGTCAGCAGCTTCTGACGCCGGCGCGCGCCGATGCCCTCGATTTCTTCCAGCCGCGAGGTGGTGCGCGTCTTGGCGCGGCGCGCGCGCATGCCGGTGATGGCAAAACGGTGCGCCTCGTCGCGGATCTGCGCCACCAGCATCAGCGCGGCACTGCCCTGGCCCAGTTCCAGCGCGGGGCGGCCATCGGCAAACACCAGCGTCTCCAGTCCCACCTTGCGGCCCTCGCCCTTGGCGACGCCGACCAGCAGGCCGATATCCAGACCCAGCTCCTCGAACACCTGCCGCGCCACCTCGACCTGGCCCTTGCCGCCGTCGATCAACACGATTTGCGGCACCATCGCCGCGGCTTCACTGCCACCCTCGATGCCGCCGTCTTCCTGGATCTGTTCGACCAGCTTCTGGTAGCGCCGCGTCAGCACCTGTCGCATCGCCGCGTAGTCGTCGCCCGGAATGATGTCCTGGATGTTATAGCGACGGTATTCGCTGTTCTGCATGTCGTGGTGGTGGTACACCACGCACGACGCCTGCGTGGCCTCGCCGGCGGTATGGCTGATGTCGAAGCACTCGACGCGCAGCAGCGCCAGGTCTTCCAGGTCCAGCCCGATGGTTTCCGCCAGCGCGCGCGTGCGCGCTTCCTGGCTGCCCTGCTCGGCCAGGCGGCGCGACAGCGCCAGCGCCGCGCCCTGCTGCGCCATCTCCAGCCAGATCTTGCGCTGGCCCTGCGGCTGCCGCACCAGCGCGACCTTGCGCCCGGCGTGCAGCGCCAGCGCCTCGAGCACCGCGCCATCGTCCGGCACATGGCTGACCACGATGATGGGCGGCGCCGGCTGCTCCAGGTAGTGCTGCACCATGAAGGCCGACAGCACGCGCGTGGCGATGCGGTCCACCGTCAGCGGCAGCGCGGCGTCCGGGGCGCCGGACTCGTCGGTGGCCTCGTCGGGGCCATCCTCGGCGCGCTCGTCAGCATCCTCGACGATCATCGCCGCCTCGTCCGCATGGGCCGGGAAGTAGGCCTTGTCGCCCAGGTGCCGCCCGCCGCGCACCATCGCCAGGTTGACGCAGGCGCGGCCACCTTCGACCGCAACCGCCAGCACGTCGATGTCGCGCGCCTGGCCGCCCACCTCTTCCACCGCCTGGCGCTTGAGCACGGTCGACAGCGCCGCGATCTGGTCGCGCACCGCCGCCGCCTGCTCGAATTCCAGGCGCTCGGCGTGCTGCTCCATCTTGCCCTGCAGGCCTTCCAGCACCTCGCTCTGGCGCCCTTGCAGGAAGCTCGCCGCGTTGCCGACATCGCGCGCGTAATCCTCTTCGCTGATGGCATTGACGCACGGCCCGGTGCAGCGGTGGATCTGGTGCAGCAGGCACGGCCGCGTGCGGTTGTTGAAGACGGTGTCCTCGCAGGTGCGCAGCTGGAACACCTTCTGCAGGATCTGCATGCTCTCGCGCACTGCATAGGCGCTGGGGAACGGGCCGAAGTACTGGTGCTTGCGGTCGGTCGCGCCGCGGTAGTACGCCATGCGCGGGAAGCGGTGCCCGGTCAGCTTCAGGAACGGGTACGACTTGTCGTCGCGGAACAGGATGTTGTAGCGGGGCGCCAGCGCCTTGATCAGGTTGTTCTCGAGCAGCAGCGCCTCGGCCTCGGTGCGCACCACCGTGGTCTCGATGCGCGTGATGCGCGACACCATCATCGCGATGCGCGGCGACAGCTGAGTCTTGTTGAAGTAGCTCGACACCCGCTTCTTCAGGTCGCGCGCCTTGCCCACATAGAGCACGTTGCCGTTCGCGTCGAAATAGCGGTAGACGCCGGGCAGGCCGGGCAGGCGCGAGATGACCGGGCGGGCGTCGAAGGGCTCGGCCGGGGCCTCGGCCGGGGTTTCAGCCTGTGCTTCGGCTGGCGCAGCGGGAGGCATCTCGGCGTGCGACTCGGCCGGTACCTCGTCGGCGGGTTTCTGAGAATCGGGTTGCTGGTCTGACATGTGGGGACGGTGACCGCTGCGGACCGGCGCACGTCAATGCCGCGCGGCCTCTAAAATCGCAAGTTTAGAGCAATTCAACCGGGCGCCGCGCCGACCTCCACCTCTCATGCCTATCCGCTCCTGGGACATCTTCTGCACCGTGATCGACAACTTCGGCGACATCGGCGTCTGCTGGCGGCTGGCCCGCCAGCTGGCGCAGGAGCACGGGCACGCGGTGAGGCTGTGGGTCGACGACCTGGCCAGTTTCACCCGGCTGGCGCCGGAACTGAACACCACCGCGGCAGTCCAGCACGTCGCCGGCGTGGAAATCCGCCCCTGGCATCCGGCCGCCGCGCCCGGCCAGGCCGACGGCACCGCCGGCGCCACGCCGCACGATGCCGTCATCGAAGCCTTCGCCTGCCACTTGCCGCCAGCGTTCCTCGAGCGCATGGCGGCGCGCGTGCCCAAGCCCGCGTGGATCAACCTGGAGTACCTGAGCGCCGAAGCGTGGGTGCGCGAACATCACGCGATGCCGTCGCCCCACCCCCGCCTGCCACTGGTCAAGCACTTCTTTTTCCCCGGCTTCGAGCCCGGCACAGGCGGGCTGCTGCGTGAAGCGATGCTGGGCGCGCAGCGCGCCGCGTTCCTGGAGGGCGCGGCGGCGCAGGCGTCACTGTGGCATCGACTTGGCGTCACGCCACTGACCGATGCACTGCGCGTGAGCCTGTTCGCCTACCGCAACCCCGCGCTGCCGGCGCTGCTGGAGCAATGGCGCGACGGCACCGAGGCCGTCCATTGCCTGGTGCCGGCCGGGCTGGCGGCCAGCCAGGTGGCGCAGTGGCTCGGCGCCCCGCTCGAGCCGGGCCGGCCGGTCGCGCGCGGCAGCCTGTGCGTGCAGGCCGTCCCGTTCGTGCGGCAGGAACACTATGACGAACTGCTGTGGGCCTGCGACCTCAACTTCGTGCGCGGCGAAGACTCCTTCGTGCGCGCGCAGTGGGCGGCGCGTCCGCTGGTCTGGCACATCTATCCGCAGGACGACGAGGCCCACCGGGTCAAGCTCGATGCCTGGCTGGGGCTCTTCTCGAAGAGCGGCGTGGCGCCGGCAGCGGCCGCCGCGCTGGCCGATTTCTGGCACGCCTGGAACGGCTACGGCAATGCGCCCGAGTGGCCGCGGCTGCGGGCGCAGCTGCCGGCCCTTGCGGCAAGCGCGCCGCGCTGGGAGCGGCGTTTGCAGCATCCAGGCGACCTTGCCGCCAACCTGGTGGCGTTTTGCGAAAATCAGGTAAAATAACCGGTTGATCCAAATGGCGACCGGGCCGGAGAACCAGGGTCTTGCCGGGCGTGAACCACCACGCGGGGCAATGGCCTAAAGCAAGCTGGGCACGGGGTCGCGAGCGCGTGGATCCGGGCTCTCGCGGGCTTACCGCGGGCACGCCGGCAGCGCGCCTTCGCCATTCCAAATTCCTAGACTTTATTTTTCAGGAAATCAGTTCAGATGAAAATCGCACAGGAACTCCGCGTCGGTAACGTGTTCATGATCGGCGGCGATCCGATGGTCGTGCAGAAGGCCGAGTACAACAAGTCGGGCCGCAACGCCGCTGTGGTCAAGATGAAGTACAAGAACCTGCTGACGGACGCACCGGGCGAATCGGTGTTCAAGGCCGACGACAAGTTCGAAGTGGTGGTGCTCGAGCGCCGCGAATGCACCTACTCGTACTTCGCTGACCCGATGTACGTGTTCATGGACGCCGACTACAACCAGTACGAAGTCGAGAAGGACAGCATGGGTGACTCGCTGAACTACCTCGAGGACGGCATGAACGTTGAAGTCGTGTTCTACAACGACAAGGCCATCTCGGTCGAAATGCCGACCACGCTGGTCCGCGAGATCGTCTACACCGAGCCGGCCGTCAAGGGCGACACCTCGTCGGGCAAGGTGCTCAAGGGCGCCAAGATCAACACCGGCTTCGAACTGCAAGTGCCGCTGTTCTGCAACATCGGCGACAAGATCGAAATCGACACCCGCACCGGCGAATACCGCAGCCGCGCCAACTAAGGCGCCGGTCTGGCCCCGCTTCAACGCGGGGCGTGCAAACAAAATGGCAGCCTCGGCTGCCATTTTTGTTTGCGCACTTCACGCCGTTCAGGCGATCAGCTCGTGTTCCTTCAGCGTGCGCAGCGCGGCGCGGTACTCACCTTCCTGCTGCAGCTTGTTCCAATCGAGCGGCTTGCGGCGCGCGAACAGCTTGCGGATGCGGCGCTGCGAGGCCTTGCCGATCTCGACGTCCAGTTCGCTCAACAGCTGGTCGGCGCGGTCCGGGTGGTTACAGATCAGCACCATATCGCAGCCCGCGCTCAGCGCGGCGCGCGCGGCCTCGGTGACGGTGCCGGCGACGCTGGCACCTTCCATGCTCAGGTCGTCACTGAAGATCACGCCCTCGAAGCCCAGTTGCGCGCGCAGCACGTCCTGCAGCCAGTAGCGCGAGAAGCCGGCCGGGCTGGGGTCGACCTTGGGGTAGATCACGTGCGCCGGCATCACCGACGACAGCGACAGGCCCAGCCATTCATATGGGCGCGCATCCTGGCCCAGGATCTGGTCCAGCGTGCGCTCGTCGACCGGGATCGCCACGTGCGAATCCGCCTCGACGTAGCCGTGGCCGGGAAAATGCTTGCCGCAGTTGCTCATGCCCGCCAGCAGCAGACCGTGGTTCAGGTGGCCGGCAAGCATCGACACCACGCGCGGGTCGGCGTGGAAGGCGCGATCGCCGATCACGGCGCTGCGGCCGTAGTCGAGATCCAGCACCGGGGTGAAACTCAGGTCGATATCGCAGGCGCGCAGCTCGGCGGCCAGCACGTAGCCGCAGGCGACTGCCGCCTTGGTCGCGGCCAGCACATCGCGCTCCCATAGCTCGCCCAGGCGGTGCATCGCCGGCAGGTGGGTAAAGCCGTCGGTCTTGCAGCGCTGCACGCGGCCGCCTTCATGGTCGATGCAGATCAGCACGTCGTCGCGCACCGCGCGGATCGCGCGCGTCAGCGCCTGCAGTTGGGCGCGCGACTCGAAATTGCGCGCGAACAGGATCACGCCGCCGGTGAGCGGATGCGCGATGCGGCGCGCGTCTTCCGCGTCGAGCTGCTTGCCGACGACATCGAGGACCACCGGGCCCGGCCGCTTGCCGGAATTCTTCTTGGACATGGAAGGGGTTGGGTTCACAAGGCTGTAGGTTGAGACGCCGCCGCGCCGCTGCGCTCTGCAATGGCGAAGGCGACTGCGTAATCATGTTCATCACTGACACTGACCCGCACGACCAGCCCGCGTTCCGCCAGCCACGCAGCCAGCTCGCCATGGCACACCGCGGTGGGCTCGCCGGACGGCAGGTTCATCAGTTCCATCGCGCGCCACGTCATCGGCCAGCGCATGCCCAGGCCGATCGCCTTGGAGAACGCCTCCTTGGCCGCGAAGCGCGTCGCCAGGAACGCCAGGCCGCGCTTTTCCGAACGGGCCTTGCGGGCGTGATACTTGGCCAGCTCGTCGGGGCCCAGCACCTTTTCGGCGAAACGGCCGTTGGTGCGCGTCATCACGCCCTGCACGCGCGCGATCTGGATGATGTCGGTGCCGATGCCGTAAATCACGCCGGGGTGCCCCCGGCCGGATATTGCGTGCCCAGGCGCGCGGCCACCATGATCGCCTTCATCTCGCGCACCGCGTTCTCCCAGCCCGCGAATACCGCATGCGCGACGATGGCATGGCCGATGTTCAGCTCCTTGATGCCCGGCAGCGCCGCAATCGGCTGCACGTTGGTGTAGTGCAGCCCGTGTCCGGCATTGACCACCAGGCCATGCTTCTGCCCGGCATCGGCGCCGTCGGCGATGCGGCGGAACTCGGTCGCCTGCTCGTCAGCGGTATGCGCGTCGGCATAGCGGCCGGTGTGCAACTCGATCACGGGCGCGCCGCAGGCCGCGGCCGCGGCGATCTGGTCCACGTCCGGATCGATGAACAGCGACACGCGGATGCCGGCAGCGGCCAGCTGCGCGCACGCCGCTTTCACCTGCTCGAAGCGGCCGGCCACGTCCAGCCCGCCCTCGGTGGTCACCTCTTCGCGGCGCTCCGGCACCAGGCACACGTCCTGCGGGCGGATCTCGCAGGCGATGTCGAGCATCTCCTGCGTGATCGCGCATTCGAGGTTCATGCGCGTGGCCAGTTGCGGGTGCAGCGCGCGCACGTCGGCATCGCGGATATGGCGGCGGTCTTCGCGCAGGTGCAGCGTGATCAGGTCGGCGCCGGCCTGCTCCGCCAGCAGCGCGGCGCGAATGGGATCGGGGTACACCGTGCCGCGCGCATTGCGCAGCGTGGCCACGTGGTCGATATTGACGCCAAGGTCGATGACGCCCGGATTTGCGTGGAAGATCATGCGAGCAGGTGCAGGAGTAAGTCAGAGGTTTTTGTCGGTTACAGATACTGCAGGTCGATCAGTATCTGGCGCGTCTTCAGCGGCGCGCCTTGCAGATAATAATGCAGCAGGAAACGCATCAGCGCGCGGCTTTGCGCGGCGGTCTGCGCGCGGCTGTAGTCGTCCTGCGCCATGTCCAGCAGGGTCTGGCCCGAGACCACCGGCCACGTCGACGGATCGCTCGGCTGGGCGCGGCGCACGCCGCGCTCGGGCTGGTAGACATAGTCATGGCCCGGCAGCACCCGCTCGCCGGTGCTCAGGCACTGGTCGAACGCCACTGCGAAACCGGTTTCCTGCAGCAGCACGCGCTCGAAGCCGCGCAGCACCAGGCCGGCCGGCTCACCATGCGCCAGTCGCGTCAGCGTCGACAGGTAATGGCGGAACAGCACCGGATGCGCGTCCTCGCGCGGGCAGAAGCGCATCAGCAGTTCGTTCAGGTAGAACGCCGACAGCAGCGCGTCGCCGGCCAGCGGCGGCATGCCGCCGACCCACTCCGCCTTGGTCAGGGTCTTGACCTCGCCCCGGCCGCTCCATGACACCGAGACCGGATGGAAGTGCTGCAGCACCGCGCGCAGCGCCGAGTGGGGCCGCTTGGCGCCCTTGGCCACCATCGAGATGCGGCCGTAGTCGCGCGTGAACAGGTCCAGGATCAGGCTGGTCTCGCGGTACGGCCAGGCGTGCAGCACGAAGCCGGGCTGCTCGGCCACGCGCGATTCGGGCCGCGCCGGCACGATGCGCATGGCGCGATCCATCATCGCGCGCGCGGCGGCGTCGGCCATGCCTGGAAGCGCGCCGCTGTCGAGCAGTTCGGCGGCCTCGTCGACCACGGGGTCGGCGCGCCGGGCCTTGGGGGCAGGCGCGCGCGCGATGTCAGCGGTCTTGCTCACGGGGCGCTCGCTGAGGGCTCGCTGTCGGGTTGGGCGTCGGGATCGTTGCCGGGCTCACTCGTAGCCGTATGCGCGCAGGCCGGCTTCGTTGTCGGCCCAGCCGCTCTTCACCTTGATCCACATTTCCAGGTAGACCTTGCCGTCGAACAGCTTTTCCATGTCGAGGCGGGCCTCGGTCGAGATCTGCTTGAGCTTGCTGCCCTTGTTGCCGATGATCATGGCCTTGTGCGCATCGCGCTCGACCAGGATGGTGGCAAAGACGCGGCGCAGGCGTCCTTCGGTCTCGAACTTGTCGATGATTACGGTGCTGGTGTACGGGAGCTCGTCGCCGGTCCAGCGGAACACCTTCTCGCGGATGATTTCCGATGCCAGGAAGCGCTCGCTGCGATCGGTCATGGCGTCGGCGTCGTACATCGGCTCGCCCTCCGGCAGGTAAGGCCGGATGATCTCGAACAGCCGCGCGATATGGTCGCGGGTCTTGGCCGACATCGGCACCACTTCGCGGAACGGGAACAGCTGCCCCATCTTTTCCAGGAAGGGCATCATAACTTCCGAGCGGTTCTCGCCGATGCGATCGAGCTTGTTGGTCACCAGCAGCACCGGCGTGTTCTTCGGCAGCAGCGACAGCACCTTCTCGTCGTCGGCGCCGTAGTAACCGGCCTCGACCACGAACAGCACCAGGTCCACCGACGACAGCGTGGACGTGACCGCCCGGTTCAGCGAACGGTTCAGCGCGCTGGCGTGGCGGGTCTGGAAGCCCGGCGTGTCGACGAACACGTACTGCGCGTCATCGGTGGTCTGGATGCCGACGATGCGATGCCGCGTGGTCTGCGCCTTGCGCGAGGTGATGCTGATCTTCTGGCCGACCAGCGCGTTCATCAGCGTGGACTTGCCCACGTTGGGGCGGCCGACGATGGCCACGGTGCCGCAGCGGAACGCCGCGGCCGGGGGATCCGCCGCGTCTTGCTGCGGATGGGTAGATTCGGTCATTCCTTCAACCTGAGAGACAGCTGCGGGTCCTGCGGCTGGGGTTGCTTGCGGGTCTTGCCGGTACGCTCGGCGCGGCTGCGCTTGAGCAGCTGCGGCACCAGCTTCTGGACTTCATCGAGCGCCAGCTTGGCGGCGGCCTGCTCGGCGGCGCGCCGCGACGCGCCGGTGCCGAACACCCGGACTTCCAGTTTAGGCACGGTGCACTCGACTTCAAACTGCTGGCTGTGCGCGGCCCCGTGTGTGGCGATTACGTTATATTGCGGCAGGGCAATCTTGTGGCCCTGCAGGTATTCCTGCAGCAGGGTCTTGGCATCCTTGCCCAGCGTGCGCGGGTCGACCTGCTCCAGGATCGGGATATAGAGCTTGCGGATCAGCGCCCGCGCGGCATCGAAGCCGGCGTCGAGGAATACCGCGCCGACGATGGCTTCGAGCGCATCCGCCAGGATCGAGGGGCGGCGAAAGCCGCCGCTCTTCAGCTCGCCCTCGCCCAGGCGCAGGGTATCGGACAACTGCAGCATCTGGGCGATCTCATACAGCGCCTGCTGCTTGACCAGGTTGGCCCGCACCCGCGACAGGTCGCCCTCGTCGAGCTTGCCGAACATGCCATAGAGCATGTCAGCCACGGCGCAGTTGAGCACCGAGTCGCCGAGGAACTCCAGGCGTTCATTGTGCTGGGCGCTGTGGCTGCGGTGCGTCAGCGCCTGTTGCAGCAATTCGGGCTTGCTGAATCGGTAGCCGAGTCGTTGCTGCAAGGCGTCAAGGTTCATATCAATGCTGCGTTCCTGAATAGGTAATCAACAGGCTCAGGGGTCCGTAGACTGGCACCTCGGTGCGGTACGAGAAATCGACCGACTGGATGGTGCCGTTATCGTCTTCCCGGATCAGCAGGTCTTCGCCCTTGACCGCGGTAATGCGGTCGATGGCGGCCTGCTTTTCGAAGAATTCGACCACTTCACGTTTGTTGGCGGCGCGCTGCTTGGCATAGCCCGCGGCGCGCTTGACCGAAAAATATTCCACCAGGCTCGGGATCGCGCGCAGCGCCGGCAAGGCCACGCCGACCACGAACACCACGATCACCAGCAGCGTCCACACGGAAAACCCGCCGGCATCAACCCGGCGCCGTGCCGGACGGTTCCCTGCCCCCACCTTCCCAAATCGACCCATCGCGCCTGCCCTCGTTTTGTTGAGTGTTCTTGCGCCGCGGAGATGCTTATTTAAACGATCCCACGCGTCCGAAATTGCCCAGGTTCATCCAGATCACGAACGCCTTGCCGACGATGTTCTGGTCCGGCACGAAACCCCAGTAACGGGAGTCGAGGCTGTTGTCGCGGTTGTCGCCCATGACGAAATAGTGACCTGCAGGTACCTTGCAAGTCACGCCCTGTTGATTGTAGGTGCAGTTGTCCCGGTACGGAAAATCCGGATCCGCGCCGGCGATAAAGGCCGGCCGGTCGGCGTCGTTCAGGATGCCATGGTCGACGCCGCCCGGCAGCTTTTCGCGGAAATGGCGTGAATAGGCCAGGCGCTCCTCGTCGAGGAAATCCGGCAGCGCGGTGTACTCGGCCGGCTTGCCGTTGATGGTCAGGCGCTTGTTGGCGTACTGCACCACGTCGCCCGGCACGCCGATGACGCGCTTGATGTAGTCGAGCGACGGGTCCTTCGGGTAACGGAACACCATCACGTCGCCGCGCTGGGGCTCGCCCATGTCCATGATCTTCTTGTTCACCACCGGCAGGCGGATGCCGTACTCGTACTTGTTGACGAGGATGAAGTCGCCGATCAGCAGCGTCGGGATCATCGAGCCGGACGGGATCTTGAACGGCTCGACCACGAACGAGCGCAGCACGAACACCGCCAGGATCACCGGGAAGAAGCTGGCCGAATACTCCAGCCACCACGGCTGGCGCAGCTTTTCCTCGGCCAGGCGCTTGCGCGTGGCGTCGGCATCGGCCGCACCGAAGCCGCCTTGCAGGCGGCCCTGCTGCGAATCGAACTCGGCCAGCGCAAGCCGCGCCGAAGAGCGGCGCTGCCGCTCGAACACGAGCTTGTCGGCCACCCACGCCACGCCCGTAATCACCACCAGCACAAAAAGGATCAGTGCAAAATTCATGACGGCTTCTGGTTCTTGGAAATCCTGGTACAGCCTGTTCTGTCCCCACGCCGGCAAGGGTGCGGGGGCGTCGCCCCTGCCACTGCCCGCGGCAATTTACTTGTCGTCGACTTGCAGGATGGCCAGGAAGGCCTCTTGCGGAATCTCGACGGTACCGACCTGCTTCATCCGCTTCTTGCCTGCCTTCTGCTTTTCCAGCAGCTTCTTCTTGCGCGAGATATCGCCGCCGTAGCACTTGGCCAGCACGTTCTTGCGCAGCGCCTTGACGTTTTCGCGCGCGATGATGTTGGAGCCGATGGCGGCCTGGATCGCCACGTCATACATCTGGCGCGGAATGATCTCACGCATCTTCGCCGCGACTTCGCGCCCGCGGTATTGCGAATTGGAGCGGTGCACGATCACCGACAGCGCGTCGACCTTGTCGCTGTTGATCAGGATATCGACCTTGACCACGTCGGACGGCCGATATTCCTTGAACTCGTAGTCCATTGACGCATAGCCGCGCGACACCGACTTCAGGCGGTCGAAGAAATCCATCACGATCTCCGCCATCGGGATCTCGTAGGTCAGCTGCACCTGCTTGCCGTGGTAGCTCATATTGATTTGCGAGCCGCGCTTCTGCGTGCACAGCGTAATCACCGAGCCGACATATTCCTGCGGCATATACAGGTTGACGGTGACAATCGGCTCCAGGATCGCCTCGATCTTGCTCGGGTCGGGCATCTTCGCCGGATTTTCGACGGTCATCATGGTGCCGTCGCGCATCTCGACCTGGTACACCACCGTCGGCGCGGTCGTGATCAGGTCCATGTCGAACTCGCGCTCGAGGCGCTCCTGCACGATCTCCATGTGCAGCAGGCCGAGGAAGCCGCAGCGGAAGCCGAAGCCCAGTGCCTGCGACACCTCCGGCTCGAACATCAGCGAAGCGTCGTTCAGGCGCAGCTTTTCCAGCGATTCACGCAGCGCCTCGTATTGGTTGGCTTCCACCGGATACAGGCCGGCAAACACCTGCGGCTTGACTTCCTTGAAGCCCGGCAGCGGCGCTTCGGCCTTGCGCTGCACGGTGGTGATGGTGTCACCGACCTTGGCCGCCTTCAGTTCCTTGATGCCGGCGATGACAAAGCCCACCTGCCCGGCGGTCAGCGCGTCGCGCTGGATCGACTTGGGCGTGAACACGCCCACCTGCTCGACCAGATGCTGCGCGCCGGTGGCCATCAGCAGCACTTTGTCCTTGGTGCGCAGCGTGCCGTTGACCACGCGCACCAGCATCACCACGCCGACGTAGTTGTCGAACCACGAGTCGATGATCAGCGCCTGCAGCGGCGCGTCGGCGTCGCCCTTGGGTGGCGGCACCTTGGCGATCAGGGCCTCGATCACGTCCTGCACGCCCTGCCCGGTCTTGGCCGAGCACGGCGTGGCATCCTGCGCGTCGATGCCGATGACGTCCTCGATCTCCTGGATCGCGCTGTCCGGGTCGGCCTGCGGCAGGTCGATCTTGTTCAGCACCGGCACCACTTCCACGCCCAGCTCGATCGCGGTGTAGCAGTTGGCGACGGTCTGCGCCTCAACCCCCTGCGAGGCGTCGACCACCAGCAGCGCGCCTTCGCAGGCGGACAGCGAGCGGCTGACTTCATAGCTGAAGTCGACGTGTCCCGGGGTGTCGATCAGGTTCAGGTTATAGATCTTGCCGTCGCGCGCCTTGTAGCTCAGCGCGGCGGTCTGCGCCTTGATGGTGATGCCGCGCTCTTTCTCGATATCCATCGAGTCGAGAACCTGCGCTTCCATCTCCCGATCCGACAGCCCTCCACAAAGCTGAATGATCCGGTCGGCCAGGGTGGACTTCCCATGGTCGATGTGGGCAATGATCGAGAAATTACGGATATGGTCCATCTAGTGTTCAGGAAGCGCCGGCTGAAAGCCCGGGCGGCAACAAGCGTGAGCGGCCGGGCGCCGCGCGCCGCAAGGCGTGCGCGGGCATACCGCGGGTTCGGGGGTGCAATTTTTGCGCCAATCCGCAATTTTACCGGATTTTCAATGACTTCCGGGTCGTCAAATGGTGACGTGGCGCGGATGCCGGCAGCGTTCAGCGGTCGGTGCGGCCCGCGCCATGTGCGGCAAGCCAGACCCTTGTCGCCGCCTCGTCAAGGAAATAGTGACAAAGGGGCGCGGCATTCGCCGACGAGTCTGCCGGCAAGTCCGCCGGCGTGCCGGGCATCAGCACCGGTACCAGCTCGCCAAAGCGCGCCTCCAGCGCGACATCGGCGTCGACATCGACTTCATGAAGGATGAAAGAAAAATCGCGCCGGAGCGGCTCCAGCGCGACTTTCATGTCTTCGCACAAGTGGCAGTACGCCCGGCCGTACAGCGTCAGCGCGGGCGTCGCGGCCATGGCTAGTCGAGATCAGCGCGTCGAGGCGGCGCCGGGCCGCAGCGTCAGCACCTGGGTGGCGTCGCCGCGCCGCACGAATACCGCGGCGATCCGACTCTTGTCCAGGCCGCGCACCAGTTCGTTGAACTGGCGCGCATTGGTCACGTCGGTGTCGCCCAGGCGCAGGATGATGTCGCCTGGACGGATGCCGGCACGCAACGCCGGGCCATCGGCCAATTCGACCTCGACGCCGGACTTGAGCTTGAGCTCTTTCAGGCGCGCCTCGGGCAGGTCGCTGACCACCAGGCCCAGCGCATTCGGCTTGCCGGCCTGCGGCGCGCTGTCGTCCTTGGGCGCCGCCCCGCTGCGGGCGCGGGCCTTGCCGTCCGGCTCCAGCTCGGCGACGGTGATGCTGACCTCGCGGGTCGCGCCCTTGCGCCACAGCTGCAGCGGCACGCGCGTGCCGGGCTTGGTCTCGCCCACCATGCGCGGCAGGTCCGAGGCCCGCTCGATATCGCGGCCATTGAACTTCAGGATGATGTCGCCCGCCTCGATGCCCGCCTTCTCGGCGGGACCGCCCGGCTCGACGCTGCCGACCAGCGCACCGCGCGCGCGGCCCAGGCCCAGCGAATCGGCAACCTCCTTGGTGACGTCGCCGATCGCCACGGCAATGCGGCCGCGCGTCACGCGCCCGGAAGACTTGAGCTGCTCCGACACGCGCATGGCTTCGTCGATCGGGATCGCGAACGAAATCCCCATGTAGCCGCCGCTGCGGCTGTAGATCTGCGAGTTGATGCCGATCACTTCGCCGCGCAGGTTGATCAGCGGCCCGCCGGAATTGCCGGGATTGACCGCGACGTCGGTCTGGATGAACGGGAGGTAGTCGCCGGTGTCACGGCCCTTGGCCGAGACGATGCCGGCGGTCACGCTGTTGTCCAGACCGAACGGCGAGCCGATCGCCAGCACCCACTCGCCGGCGCGGACCTTGTTGGAGTCGCCCAGCGGCAGGCGCGGCAGCCCGCTGGCCTCGACCTTGAGCAGCGCTACGTCGGTGCGCTTGTCGGAACCGATGAGCTTGGCCTTGAACTCGCGCTTGTCCGGCAGCGTCACGTAGATGGTCTCGGCGTCGGCGACGACGTGCGCGTTGGTCATCACATAGCCATCCTGGCTGATGATGAAGCCCGAGCCCACGCCTCGGCTCTGCTCTTCCTGCTGCGGCGGCTGGCCGCGGCGCGGCGGGGTGCCGGGCGCAGGGGCGCCGGGCATCGGCACGCCGAAGAAGCGGCGGAAGAATTCGGCCATCTCGTCGTCGCTGCCCGGCGCGCCGCGCTGGCGCACCAGTTCGGTGGTGCGGATATTGACCACGGCCGGGCTGGCCTTCTCCACCAGGTCAGTGAAGTCGGGCAGGTTGTAATTGGAGGCAGCGGCCTGGGCGTGGCTGACTTCGGCAACGGTCGGGCCGAGCAGCATCATGGCAGCCATGACCACGGCCCGCGCCAGGGCTGGAGATCTGAACATCATCGACAACTCCCGGGATTCAGCGAAAAGAAGAAAAACCGACTGGATGTGATCCCGTGGCGGGGGACCCCTGCGCAGGTTTCATGGAGCCGGCCCCGGACGACATCCGGACGCCGGCTGCACCTGCTCACGCTCAGTGTACCGTCTTGGGCGGACGGTACTCTACGGCCGTCGCAAACTGGCGCACGGTGCTCGCCGGCACCTCGCCCACCACGGTGATCCAGAAATCGGCAACCCGGCGCACCACGACCTGGGTCGCGCCGAGCGCGGCCACGCCTTCGCGGCGCGCGCGTTGCTCGGAAACCGGCTCAATGAAGACCGACAGGCCGGTCAACCCATCGCTGTAGACCACCTGCAGCACTTCGAACACCTGCCCGCGGGCATTGCCCGGGGTCGGCGCGCGTAGCTCGCCGAGCGGGCGGCGAACCTCGCGGATCTTCTGGAAACCCTTGAGCGGCACCGCGATCGACCAACCCTCGTCGGCGATGCTGGTCGGCTGGTAGGTCACCTCATAGTGATTCCAGCTGCTGGAATTCTTGATCGCGCCAAGGATGCGTTGCTTCTCGGACGGGACGCCGATCTGCACCTGCGAGAACGCCACCTGTTCCAGCACCTTGCCGCCGTCGCCGATGGTCTGAGCGCGCATCAGCAGGCCGGAGTTTTTCTCCGCCCACAGGCGCACCGCGTAGCGCGCGGCATCGTGCGGTTCCAGCGCAAAGACCTCGCACTCCATGCCGGCGACGCGCTCGGCGGGCATCTTGCGCATGTCGTACAGATCCAGCACATCGTTCTTGTTGGTGGCGAGCAGCGCCGGGAAGCGGTCCTTGGCTTCCTGCTTTTCCACCACCACCAGCTTGGCTTCAGGGATCAGGCTGTGCACCACGTCGTTTTGGCGCAGCACTTCGCGCGGCTTGCCGTCGAGGGTTTCCAGCCGTTCGTATTCGTTGTGAACGAGGTCGCTGTAATGCTGGATACGCGAGGCGTGCATGACGCTGCCGCGCTGATAAATCAGCGTGCCGACATAGTTCTCGCGCTGTGCGGCTTTATGGATCTTGTTGAGCCAGGCAGTGGCGTCGCGTCGGTTCAGCGTATTGTCCGAAGGCTGCGCGGTGGCCGCGGCAGCGCTCAGACACAAGGCCAGAAAAAAGGACCTACGCAGGGCCCTAATTCTCTGCGCGCCCGCTACATGGGCGGACGAACCTCCTTTATGCATGTCCGGCATTATTCCTGCGTATTTTCCTGAGTGAAGTTTGCACCGTTGGCAACCGTGCGCATGGTCGGCACGAAAGCATCCGTTGCCACTGAAGTGCGATGCGCACGCAGGTATTCGTCCAGGCGCGGGTCGCGGATCATCTGCGGCGCGTCCGCGGCGACCGTGACGATGCCGGCGGCCTGGCCAGCGGCCGGCTGCTCGGCACGGGCCACCACGGCGTCAGGCGTTCCGAGCGTGGCCGGACCGCGCATCTGCGGCACCACTACCCAGCTGACCGCGGCCACGGCGGCGGCAATGGCGGTGCCCGGCATCACGCGGCGCACCCACGACGGACGGACCAACAGGCGATGGCGGGCGCGGGCCTGCGCCACCGCCGGCACCAGCACGTGCGGCTCGGCTTCCAGGCGCGCGGAGAAACGCGAGAGGAAATCGGCGGTGGAGCCCGCCTGCGTCAGATCTTCGGACCGCAGTGCGTCGCCGATCAACTGGTACGTAGTCCAGTCGGAAATGCCGGCCTCGCTCTTCGCGAGATCCAGCACGGCATCGACTTCGTGCGGCGCCAGTTCGCCATCCATCAATACGGAGATCTGCTCCGCTGCTTCCACTACATGAACCGACTGCTTATGAGCCTGACCCATTTCCCACCCCAAGACATTCCATTGAACACCGATAATCCCGTTACTGCTGTCGCTTATCGATGCAGGAATAGGCTGCAACGCTGGCCGCACGACATTCTTCTACCACCTGGACCGCCACTTACCACCGCTTGCCCTCTGCCGTTCCCAGCAGCGGGCGCAATCGTTCGGCAATCGCCTCGCGCGCACGGAAGATCCGCGAGCGCACCGTGCCGATCGGGCATCCCATCGCTTCCGCGATTTCCTCGTAGCTGAGGCCCTCGATCTCGCGCAGCGTGATGGCGGTCCGCAATTCTTCCGGAAGTGCTTCCATCGCGCGGTTCACCGTCTCGGCGACCTGCCGCGTGTGGAGCATCGACTCCGGCGTATTGATATCCCTTAGTTGTTCACCGTCCGCAAAAGTTTCAGCCTCTTCCGCATCGATATCGCTGGACGCTTCCGGGCGGCGGCCCTGGGTGGCCAGGTAGTTCTTGGCGGTGTTGACGGCGATCCGGTACAGCCACGTGTAGAAGGCCGACTCCCCGCGGAACTGGGGCAAGGCGCGGTATGCCTTGATGAAGGCATCCTGCGCCACATCCTCGACTTCAGCGGGATCCCGGACCAGGCGCGAAATCAGGCGAATGATCTTCCGATGGTATTTGGTCACCAGAAGTTCAAAGGCCCGCTTGTCGCCCTGCTGGACGCGTTCAACTAGGAGCTGATCGGCTTCGCGTTCGCTCACGTATGGCTCACCTGCAGTGTATCTCTTGGTTTGGTCGTCACGACAAACGTTGTATTTTACCTACGATTCTCAGCCCGCCCGGTGAAGCAACGCGCATCCTGTGACCGCAAGCTAACAAAATCGTTCCCTGTCCGGGCATCAGGTTGCACCCGCAGTGCAACTCGCGCGGACCGTCGCAGCCATCGCGCCAGTTCGGGGCCGGCTGCCTGCCAGGGAAGCAGAATGACGCCGGGCAGCTCCGGGCGGGCGGGGGCAAGGCACACCACCGTGGCGCCTCCGATCTGCCAGCACTGCCGCACGACGGCCTCGCGCCGCGCGCCGCGTGGCGCTTCCAGCCAGACCCGCAGGGGTCCTTCGACGTCGGCGTCCTGCACGGCCGCACAGGTCCAGCGCAGGCCGCGCCACCATGCCGGCCAGGGGCGCAGTGTCGCCGCTGCGGCCAGTGCGAGGCCCATGCCCGCGGCGAGGTGCCACCAGAGCAATCCGGCCTGGCTGCCGGCGATGGCGTCGGCCAGCGCGCGCGCCAGCAGCGCGAGCGCCAGCAATTCGCCGGCACAAAACACGAACAGGGCCCACCCCAGCGGGTGGACCCTGCCATGGCGCAGCCCCTTATGGAACCCCTTAAGGGCCCGCCTCAACCACGGATCAGGCGCGGCGGAAAACAAGCGTGCCGTTGGTGCCGCCGAAACCGAAGTTGTTCTTCACCGCCACGTCGATCTTCATCTCGCGCGCCGTGTTGGCCACGTAGTCCAGGTCGCACTCGGGATCCTGGTTGTCGATGTTGATCGTCGGCGGCGAGACCTGGTTGTGCAGCGCCAGCACGGTGAAGACCGATTCCAGGCCACCGGCGCCGCCCAGCAGATGGCCGGTCATCGACTTGGTCGAGTTCACCACCATCTTGTAGGCCTGGTCGCCGAACGCCGCCTTGATCGCATCGGACTCGTTCTTGTCGCCCAGCGGCGTGGAGGTGCCGTGCGCGTTCAGATAGTGCACCTGGTCGGTATTGATGCCGGCATCCTTGAGCGCATTGACCATGCAGCGGCGCGGGCCGTCCATGTTCGGTGCGGTCATGTGGTAGGCGTCGCCGCTCATGCCGAAGCCGATCAGCTCGGCATAGATGCGAGCGCCGCGCGCCTTGGCCGACTCGTACTCCTCCAGCATCATCACGCCCGCGCCCTCGCCCAACACGAAGCCGTCGCGGTCCTTGTCCCACGGACGCGAGGCCGCTGCCGGATCGTCGTTGCGGGTCGACAGAGCGCGCGCGGCGGCGAAGCCACCGATGCCCAGCGGCGACACGGTCGATTCGGCGCCGCCCGCCAGCATGGCGTCGGCATCGCCGGCCTGGATCAGGCGAGCGGCCAGGCCGATGCTGTGCAGGCCGGTGGTGCACGCCGTCACGGCGGCCAGGTTCGGGCCCTTGATGCCGTGGATGATCGACAGGTGGCCGGCGATCATGTTGATGATCGAGCCGGGCACGAAGAACGGCGAAATCCGGCGCGGACCCCGCTCGCTCAGCACGGCATGGGTATCCTCGATCATCGGCAGGCCACCGATGCCCGAGCCGACCAGCACGCCGATGCGCTCGGCATTGGCTTCGGTCACTTCCAGGCCGCTGTCCTTCAGCGCCTGCGTCCCGGCCGCGATGCCGTAATGGATAAACGTATCCATGTTGCGGGCTTCCTTGGCCGGGATGTAGTCCTCGGCATTGAAACCCTTCACTTCGCCGGCAAAGTGCACGGACAGCGCGGAGTGATCGAATTTGGTGATGGTGGCGATGCCGGACTTGCCGGCTACCAGGTTGGCCCAGCCTTCGGCAACCGTGTTTCCGACCGGAGACACAAGGCCAAGCCCAGTGACGACGACGCGACGACGGCTCACTATGTTTTCCTACGGGTGCGTGAAACGGGAACGGAACGCGGAGTTGCACGCCGCCGGCCCAGCAGGCCGTGCGGCGAAGCTCATTCCATTCTGCTTCTTCGAACAGACGAAAGCCACAGAAAACAGCAAGGCGCGGCCGCAATGGCCCGCCCACCTGCCTTCTGTGGCTCGGAATGCAGAGACGACGGGCTTAGGCCTTGACGTGCGCGGTGGCGTAGTCGATAGCCTGTTGCACGGTCGTGATCTTTTCGGCTTCCTCATCAGGAATTTCCATGCCGAATTCATCTTCCAACGCCATCACGAGTTCAACCGTGTCCAGCGAGTCCGCACCGAGATCGTTCACGAACGAGGATTCGTTCTTGATGTCTGCCTCGGCCACGCCAAGCTGTTCTGCCACGATTTTCTTGACGCGTTGTTCGATATTGTCCATGTAACCCTCCAGGGAAGTTCGACAAAAAGTGGGCGCATTTTAGCAGGTTTGGGACAACAGAAATGCTGCCTGCCAAGCTTTGCAAGAATCGCGCCCGATTGGTTCGGAAAACTACGACTTCCGGCAGCTTCTTCAGGCTTCTTGGCCGAAAAAACGCGCCGGGAAACCATTAATTCATGTACATCCCGCCGTTCACATGCAGGGTGGTGCCGGTGATGTAGGCGGCTTGCGGACCGGCCAGGAAGGCGACCGCGTTGGCGATATCCTCGGGCTGCCCCAGGCGGCCCAGCGGGATCTGCGTCTTGAGCGAAGCATGCTGCTCTTCGGACAGCGCCTTGGTCATGTCGGTGTCGATAAAGCCCGGCGCGACGCAGTTGACGGTCACGTTGCGGCTGCCGATTTCGGCGGCCAGCGAGCGCGTCATGCCGGCCACGCCAGCCTTGGCCGCGGAGTAGTTCATCTGGCCGGGATTGCCGACCGAGCCTACCACCGAGGTAATGTTGATGATGCGGCCCTGGCGCGCCTTCATCATCGGGCGCAGCACCGCGCGCGACAGACGGAACACCGAAGTCAGGTTGGTCTGGATCACGGCAAGCCAGTCCTCGTCCTTCATGCGCATCGCCAGCTGGTCCTGGGTGATGCCGGCATTGTTGACCAGCACGCCGATGCCGCCGTGGCTCTTGACGATCTCGTCGATGAGCGCGTCGCAGGCAGCGGCGTCGTTGACGTTGAGCACGGCGCCCTTGCCCTTCAGGCCTTCGGCGCCGAGGTAGTCGGTGATGCCGGCCGCGCCGGCTTCGCTGGTGGCGGTGCCGATCACAGTGGCGCCTTGCCGGGCCAGTTCCAGCGCGATGGCGCGGCCGATGCCGCGCGAGGCGCCGGTGACCAGCGCAACCTGGTTGTCGAGTAGTTTGGTCATGCGGATGTCCTGTTGCTTACTTCAGCAGTGCCAGCGTGTCCTGCAGCGAGGCCGGATCGAAGATCGCGCCACCGCTCAGGTTGCCGTCGATGCGCTTGGTCATGCCGGCCAGCACCTTGCCCGGACCGCATTCGATCACGTGGGAGATGCCTTCGGCGGCCATCTTCTGCACGCACTCGACCCAGCGCACCGGCGCGGCGGCCTGGCGCACCAGCGCATCCTTGATCGCCTCCGGATCGCTGACGATGGCGACGTCGACGTTGTTCACCAGCGGAATCGACGGAGTCGAAAAAGCCAGGCCGGCCATGCGCTCGCGCAGCCGGTCGGAAGCCGGCTTGAGCAGCGACGAGTGGAACGGCGCCGACACCGGCAGCGGCAGCGCGCGCTTGGCGCCCTTGGCCTTGGCGATTTCGCAGGCCTTCTCGACCGCGCCCTTGTGGCCGGCGATCACCACCTGCGACGGCGCGTTGAAGTTGACGGCCTCGACCACGCCCGCGGCCGACGCTTCGGCGCATGCTGCGCGCACGTCCTCATCCGACAGGCCGAGGATCGCGGCCATGCCGCCCTCGCCCACCGGCACGGCTTCCTGCATGGCCTGCGCGCGGAACCGCACCAGCGGCACGGCGTCGGCAAACGGGATCACGCCCGCGGCCACCAGCGCGGAGTACTCGCCCAGGCTGTGGCCGGCTACCAGCGCCGGCGCCGGGCCACCGGCATCGAGCCAGGCACGGTAGATCGCCACTGCGGCGGTCAGCATCACCGGCTGCGTATTGGTGGTCAGGTTCAGTTCTTCGGCAGGGCCTTCGGCGATCAGGCGGCCGAGATCCTGGCCGAGCGCGGCCGAGGCTTCTTCCATGGTGGCGCGCACCACGGCATTGTCGGCGAAGGCATTGAGCATGCCGACCGACTGCGAACCCTGGCCGGGAAATACGAAAGCGAATTTCATCGGATGGAAACCCTAACAAGAAATCAGGGGCCGGCGCCGCGGCCCATCATGCCTGCTCGGCACGCCCTGGCGCCGGCCGCATATCACATGCGCAGCAGCACCGCGCCCCACGTGAAGCCGCCGCCCACACCTTCCATCAGCACGGTGTGGCCCGGGCGGATGCGGCCGTCGCGCACGGCGACGTCCAGCGCCAGCGGGATCGAGGCGGCGGAGGTGTTGCCGTGCTCGTGCACGGTCGCGACCATGCGCTCGGCCGGCAGGCCCAGTTTCTTAGCCGTGCCCTGCATGATGCGGATATTGGCCTGGTGCGGAATCAGCCAGTCGACCTGGTCGGGCGACACGCTGGCGGCTTCCATGGCTTCGCGCGCCACCTTGTCGAGCACGTTGACGGCGAGCTTGAACACCGCCTGGCCATCCATGTGCAGGAACGGGTTGCCGGTGATGTTGCCGCCGGCGACGTTGCCCGGCACGCACAGGATGTCGACATGGCTGCCGTCCGAATGCATCGCGCTGGACAGGATGCCCGGCTCGTCGGACGCCGACAGCACCACCGCGCCGGCACCGTCGCCGAACAGCACGCAAGTAGTGCGGTCGTTGAAGTCGAGGATGCGCGAGAACACTTCGGTGCCGATCACCAGCACGTTGCGGTGCGAGCCGCTGCGGATGAACTTGTCGGCGGTGGCCAGCGCATACACAAAGCCGGAGCACACCGCCTGCAGGTCGAAGGCCGGGCAATGATTGGTGATGCCCAGCTTTTCCTGCACGATACAGGCGGTGCTGGGGAACACGAAATCCGGCGTCGAGGTGGCGACGATGATCAGGTCGATGTCCTGGCGGTCGATGCCGGCGGCCTCGATGGCCTGCTCGGCAGCCTTGACCGCCAGCGCGCTGCTGGTCACATCGGGCTCGGCCCAGTGGCGCGCCGAGATGCCGCTGCGCGAGACGATCCACTCGTCGCTGGTCTCGATGCCTTTCTCGGCAAGCTGCGCGGCCAGCTCATGGTTGGTCACGCGCCGCGGAGGCAGACAGCTCCCGGTACCGATGATTTTTGCGTACTTGGTCATGTATTGTCGGATCGTATGGCCCGCCGGCACGCTCGACCGGCGCGCGTGGCGTTCAGGCGACGTGGGTGCTGGGATGCGCGCCAGGCGCCTCTGTCTCCGGGGCGGGCTGGGCACCGCCTGCGGCGCTGGATTTATCGGCAAAGGCCCGGGTGATGCGGGCGATCACGCCATTCTTGGCGGCATCATACCCGCGTTTGATGGCCCACTCAAAAGAATGGGCATCGGCCGAGCCGTGGCTCTTGATCACCAGCCCGCGCAGTCCCAGCAGCGACGCGCCGTTGTAGCGCGCCGGGTCGAGCCGCTTGGCCAGGCGCGACAGCACCGGCATGGCGACCGCGGCCAGCAGCTTGGTAAACCACGAGCGGGTGAATTCTTCCTTGATCATGCTGCCGATCATCTTGGCCAGGCCCTCGGTGCTCTTGAGCGCCACATTGCCGACGAAGCCGTCGCAGACCACGATGTCGGTGGTGCCCTTGAAGATGTCGTTGCCTTCCACGTTGCCGTAGAAGTTCAGCTCCGAGGCGCGCAGCAGTTCACCGGCGCGTTTGACCACCTCGTTGCCCTTGATGACTTCCTCGCCGATGTTCAGCAGGCCCACCGTGGGGTGTTCCTTGTGGTCGACGACAGCCACCATGGCCTCGGCCATGCGCGCGAACTGCAGCAGGTGCTCGGGCTCGCAGTCGGCGTTGGCGCCGAGGTCCAGCACCGTGGTGCCCCAGCCCTGCTGGTTGGGAATGGTGGTGGCGATGGCCGGCCGCTCGATGCCTTCGAGCGTCTTCAGCACGTAGCGCGATACCGCCATCAACGCGCCGGTGTTGCCGGCGGAGATGCAGGCGCCCGCCAGGCCTTCCTTGACCTGGGTGACGGCAACGCGCATCGAGGAGTCGCGCTTCTTGCGCAGCGCCACCTCGACCGGGTCATCCATGGTGATGACCTCGGTGGCCTCGACGATGCTGACGCGCGGATGGTCCAGCGCGTGCAGCTTTTTCAGCTGCGTCCGGATGGCATCGGGCAAGCCGACCAGCACCATCTCGGCATCGTCGTGGCGGGAAAGAAAACTGATCGCCGCGGGCACCGTCACGGAAACCCCGTGATCGCCGCCCATGCAGTCGATAGCGATTTTGATCGTCATTGTTCCTGGTACGGATAGCGCGGCGGCGCACGCCACGCCCGGCGGGAATCCCGAGCGCCCAACAAAAAAGCGGCAACGATCTTGCCGCTTTTTTGTGTCTGACCGATTATTGTCCGACCCACAGGCATGCGCGAGCGAGACGCAACGTCACGCCTAGCGAAGCTATCAGTCGTTCTTGGTCTTGATGACCTTGCGACCACGGTAGTAGCCGTTCGGGCTCACGTGATGGCGCAGGTGGGTTTCGCCGGTGGTCGGCTCGACTGCCAGCGGCGCGGCCGACAGGTGGTCGTGCGAACGGTGCATGCCGCGCTTGGACGGCGACTTCTTGTTCTGTTGAACAGCCATGATGACTCCTTCGAGAATTTTTCAATATTAACACACGCATCCCGCCCAAGGCGTAGCCGGGGCCCGGCCGGATGCTTCAGATTCACCTGCAAGACCCTGCAGGCCGCGCGCTGGCGGCTTCAGTGCCGGGTCTTCAGGCCGGCCAGCGCCGCGAAGGGCGAAGGCCGCTTTTCTTCCTCAGGCTCAGCTTCAGGCTGGGCCTCGCCGTCCGATCCGGTCACGAGGCTTTCGTGCACCGTCGGGCAGACGTCATGCTTGGGTGCCACCGGCAACGCCAGCAGCACTTCATCTTCCATCAGTTCCAGCAGCGCAAACCGCTTCGAGCCGGCGATCACGTCGACTTCGTCGTCGTCCATCGGCGCGGCGTCGGCCGCTTCTTCGCTTTCCACTACCTCGAAACGCGTCGCGGTGTCGATCGGCTGGGCATAGGGCGCCAGGCAGCGCTGGCAATCCAGCCACATCCGGCCCTGCACCGTCACGTCAAGGAACAGCCGCTGAGCCACCGGGGCGCCGGGCTCGGCCGCCTCTTCGCGCACGAAGCCGGTGGCCGTATAGGCGAAGGTCTCATCGGGTGCCGAGGCTGGCGCTTGCGCGGCGGTCTCGGCTAAGATGCGCGGCAAATCCCGCACCGCCACCTCGCCGGCCAGGCTTTCACCCTTTCGGCACAAGGCGAAGAGGTCAAGCGCGCGCAGGTCGGTCGGCTGGGTCATGTGCGGGGCTCCTGTCGCAAATCAATGACGGGTTCGCCACATTCCCTACCTGACGGATTGCGGGCCGCGCACATTGGCGGCACTGCGCCCGGGTGCGGATGCGGCTAAACGCGCGATTATACGGTGTAAACCTTCCTGAGGTCAAAGGCCTTGCTTCGAAAGCCACACGGCTTCCTGCCCTGATTCTATTACTTATGTCTCCAGACCCACGCCCCCGGCTGATCCTCGGCTCCGGCTCGCCCTACCGCCGCGAACTGCTGGAGCGGCTGCGCATTCCTTTCGAAGTCGCGGTGCCGGACATCGACGAAACCCCGCTGGCCGGCGAAGCGCCCGAGACCACGGCGCTGCGGCTGTCGCAGCGCAAGGCCGAGGCCATCGCGGCCCGCCACCCGGGCGCCCTGGTGATCGGCTCCGACCAGGTGCTGACGCTGGGTGGCGCCCAAATGGGCAAGCCTGGCACGCACGACAACGCGGTGGCGCAGCTACGCCGCATGCGCGGGCGCACCGCCACCTTTCACTCGGCACTGTGCCTGCTGGATTCCCGCACAGGGACCGCGCAACTGGCCGACGTGCAAACCCACGTGACGATGCGCGACCTCAGCGACGCCGAAATCGAGACCTACCTGCAGCTGGAGCGCCCCTACGACGTGGCCGGCAGCGCCAAGTCCGAGGGGCTCGGCATCACGCTGCTGGCGCGGGTCGAGTCCGACGACCCCACCGCGCTGGTCGGCCTGCCGCTGATCGCGCTGACCGGCATGCTGCGCCAGGCCGGCTACCCTCTCCTTTCCGCATGAACCGCACTTACCGCACCCACCCACGATGAGCGGCACCCTCTACCTGATTCCCAATACCCTCGGCAAGCGCGACGAAGCCGACCCGCTGGCCGACGTGATCCCGGCGGGCGTACAGCAGATCGCGGCCAGGCTGGACTACCTCGTCGCCGAGAACGCCAAGACCGCGCGCGCCTTCCTGAAAAAGCTGGGCGAAACCACGCCGCTGGCGCGACCGATCCAGCAGATCGAGATCCAGGAACTGAATGTCAATACGCGCGCCGACGCCCTGGCGGCGCTGCTGGCGCCGCTGCAGGCCGGCCGTGACGGCGGCCTGCTGTCGGAGGCCGGCGTGCCGGCGGTGGCCGACCCGGGCGCCGATCTGGTGCGGCTGGCGCATGCGCGCGGCATCCGCGTGCGGCCGCTGGTGGGGCCGAGCTCGATCCTGCTGGCGGTGATGGGCTCGGGCCTGAACGGCCAGAGCTTTGCCTTCAACGGCTACCTGCCGGTCGATGCCAACGAGCGCGCGCAGCGGCTGCGCGAACTGGAACAGCGCTCGCGCAAGGCCAGCCAGACCCAGGTCTTCATCGAAACGCCATACCGCAACGGCGCGCTGCTGGAAGCCATGCGCCAGCACTGCGCCGGCAACACGCTGCTGTCGGTGGCGGTGGACCTGACCCTGCCCGGCGAGACCATCGTCACGCTGCCGCTGTCGGACTGGAACGTGGAGCGGATCGCGCTGCACAAGCGTCCGGCGATCTTCTCGCTGCTCGCCCTCTAGGGCAAACCGCTGCACGGAAATGACAAAGGGGGCGCTTGCGCCCCCTTTGTTCACTCGCTGCCGCGCCAGGCTTCAGCGCATGCCCTGCATGCCGGTGCTCCACAGCATGGTCTTCATCGCCGCGGTGCCCACGGCCGCGCCGAAGCGCTTGGCCACGCGCTCGGCGATGTTCTCCTTGACCGTGTAGTCGACGATGTCCTCGGCCTTGAAGAGGTCGCGCGCCACGTACTCGGCACTGCCCAGGCCGTCGGCCAGCCCCAGCGCGACGCTGCGCTCGCCCGACCAGAACAGGCCGGAGAACAGTTCCGGGTCATCCTTGAGTCGGTCGCCCCGGCCTTCCTTGACCACGTCGATGAACTGCTGGTGGATCTGCTTGAGCATGGCTTCGGCAAAGGCCTTCTGCTTCGGCACCTGCGGCGAGAACGGGTCAAGCATGCCCTTGTTCGCGCCCGAGGTGTAGAGCCGGCGCTCTACGCCCAGCTTGTCCATCAGCCCGGTAAAGCCGAAGCCGTCCATCAGCACTCCGATCGAGCCGACGATGCTGGCCTTGTCGACATAGATCTTGTCGGCCGCCGCCGCCACGTAATAGCCGCCGGAAGCACAGATTTCCTCGACCACCACATACAGCGGCTTGGACGGGTAGAGGCCGCGCAGGCGGTGGATCTCGTCGTTGATAATGCCGGCCTGCACGGGCGAGCCGCCGGGCGAGTTGATCTTCAGGATCACGCCGGCGGCATTGCTGTCGGCAAAGGCCGCCTGCAGCGAGGCGTTGATCGCTTCGGCGCTTGCCGGCGTGCCGGCGGCGATTTCGCCTTCGAGTGTGACCATCGCGGTGTGGCGGCCCGAGGCACTGATGGCGCCGTCACCCTTGAAGTCGAACACCGCGAACAGGACCAGCGCCAGCAGGCCCAGGGTCACCAGACGGAAGAAGATACGCCAGCGCCGCGCCGCCCGCTGCTCGCGCAGCGAGGCGGTCAGCACTTTTTCCAGCACATCGCGCTCCCAGCCTCCGCTCCCCTGCCCGCCCACCCGTCCACCGCTGGTGGCACCGGCCAGACGCGCCTTGCGCTCGCGCGCTTCGCGCCGCGCGGCGTCATCGCCCGCGCGGAGTTCGTCTTCCAGTGGAAAATCGGCATGCGGCGCGGTCACCAGGCGCTCGGACTCGGTCGCCGGGGCAGGTCCGGCCTCGCCGGCGGGCTTGCGCGGGTCCGGCTGCCCCGGTTCTTGGGGTTCATCCGGGGGCGGCTTCTGTTGTTCTGTCATGCAAATCGCTCGTGGAAATCCATTCAGGCGCCGCCGGAAGGCTCGGGCGCGCGGTACGGGGCCCGCGGCAGCCAGTAGACCTGACCATCGTGTTCCTCAACCTGCAGCTTCGCCAGGGCGGCTCCGCGGCAGGGACCGCCGACACACTTGCCGCTATCCGGCGCGTATACCGCGCCATGAGTGGCGCACATCAAGTATAGGCCCGAGGCATCGAAGAAGCGGCCCTCCTGCCAGTCCAGCTCCATCGGCACATGCGCGCACTGGTTCAGGTAGGCATGGGCAACGCCGTCGAAACGAACCACAAAGGCGCCGATCTCGCGCTGGTCGAGCGCCACCGAGAAGCGCACGCCGAGACCGCCCTCCTGCAATGCCTCGGCGGCGCACAGCCGCACCGGCGCCTGGCCGCAGGCCATGTCAGGCATGGGCCAGCAGCCACTCGGTCAGGTCGGCGATCGAACTGGCGCAGTGCACCGGCGCCATGGCGCGCAGCGACTCGGCCGGATGCGCCCCGTAACAGACTCCCAGGCCCTTGGCGCCGGCGTTGGCCGCCATCTGCAGGTCATGGGTGGTATCGCCGATCATCACCGTGCGCTCCACGTCCTGGCCCAGTTCGCGCGTCAGCTCGTGCAGCATGGCCGGATGCGGCTTGGAGAAGGTCTCGTCGGCACAGCGCGTGGCGTCGAACAACGCGGTCAGGCCGGTGGCTGTGAGCACGCGCTGCAGGCCGACGCGGGTCTTGCCGGTGGCCACGCCGAGAAAATAGTGTTCCGCGCGCAGCGTCGCGAGCATTTCGCGCACGCCGTCGAACAGCACCAGATCGGCGTCGCGAGTCAGGAAATGGTAACGGTAGCGCTCGGCAAGCCGCGGATAGTCGACGGGATCCAGCGTCGGCACTGCATACGACAGCGCATCCTTCAGCCCCAGCCCGATCACGTGGCTGGCGGCGCTGTCGTCCGGCACCGGCAGGCCCAGGTCCCGGCTGGCGAGCTGGATGCACTTGGCGATGGTCGGGGTCGAGTCCATCAGCGTCCCGTCCCAGTCGAAAACGATCAGGTCAAATTGTTGCCTGGCCATGGAAGTCCTTGTGGCGTTTGAGGCACTACCCTACTCCGGGGCGTGCAGCTCACGCAATTGTTGCAGGAATCCGACGCATTCGTCCGGCAGCGGCGCCTCCACGGACAGCGGCTCGCCGGTGCCAGGGTGGATAAACACCAGCCGGTGCGCATGCAAGAACATGCGCTTGATGCCCGGCCTGGCGCCGGAACGCGCCAGCGACTTGTTCAGGGTGAAATCGCCGTATTTTTCGTCACCCACGATCGGGAAACCCGAGTGCGCCAGGTGGACGCGGATCTGGTGCGTGCGGCCGGTCTTCAGCTCGGCCTCCAGCAGCGTGAAACCCGGGAAGGCTTCGATCCGGTTGAACACGGTATGCGAGGCCAGCCCGTCGGCCTGGACCCGCACCCGCCGTTCCCCGTCCGGCGTGCTGTATTTATATAGCGGCAGCTTCACGTGCTGACGGGCGTTGAGAAATTCGCCGGCGACGCAGGCGAAATAACGCTTGTCCATGGTGTTGCCGCGGATCTGCTCATGCAGGTGGACCAGCGCCGAGCGCTTCTTCGCCAGCACCAGGATGCCGGAGGTTTCGCGGTCCAGTCGGTGCACCAGTTCCAGGAACTTGGCCTGCGGCCGCGACCGGCGCAATTGCTCGATCACCCCGAAGGCGACGCCCGAGCCGCCGTGCACCGCGACGCCGGCCGGCTTGTTGATGACCAGCAAGTGCGCGTCTTCGAACAACACCGGGAATTCCCCGGCCGGCACCGGAGCCGCGCCGGATTGCGCCGTATTCGCCACACGCATCGGGGGAATGCGCACCACATCCCCGGACTGCAGCCGATAAGTGGCATCGATACGCCCCTTATTGACCCGAACCTCGCCCGAACGGAGCACCCGGTAAATATGGCTCTTGGGGACCCCCTTGGCCACCTTCAACAGGAAGTTGTCGATGCGCTGGCCTTCGGAGCCTTCGTCAATCGTGACATACGCCACCTGTGGGCTGGCCGGCGCAGCTTCGGCAGCCTTTTCAATTTGATGGCGTAACTCATTCATTTTCAATATAATTTCCTCGCTGTTCCGGCTCGTGGCCGGCAGCGCAAGACCTGTGTAAGCGATGGATCTTCGAGTTTTATTCGATTTTTCGCATTCTACACTTGGGGTTGCCGTCGACCCCGCCCGTCTCCCGCAATTCGCGTTACGCCAAGCGCCAGACGGGCAAATGGCAGCAAAAAAGCAGCACGCACGGTGCCGCCGGCATGCAGGAAGTCGCCCAAAGGTGGCTTCGGCACGGGCAGGCGGTGACGTGGGAACTGAGTGTTCAGGTAAAACAGAATTTAAGGGCGGATGCCGCAGCCGGCATCCGCTTCGGTGAGAGAAGTCCCGCCCGCACCGGGAAACGGTGCCGGCCGGCAGGTTGACCTGCCGCCTGACTGGAAGTTACCGGCGCCCGGTCGCAGAACTCCAAGAAGTAGTAGGTGCGCCCGCCAGGAGAAGTCAGGCAGCAACGGCAACCATGCCGTGTCCGAAAAATTTGCTCTTTGACGCGTCTAGGCCTTCCGCGGCCGGCCGCGATGCCGCCGGCGCTGGTTGCGCCGGCGCCCAGCATCGCCTCCGGTATGGGAATGCGCCGGATGTCTGCGCAAGAGCAGCCTCCGGTGTTCTCTCCTGCCCTGCGGTCGTTACCCCGACGTCATCGCTCTCTTTCACCCGCGCCCAGCCGCTCGCATGTCTTGCGCAGCGGCGCTTTCCGGCAATTCTCGCGCCTCGCTCGCTCCCTCGCGTGCTCCATGGATCGCCGCGGACACCGCCCAGACGGTGCCACCCGCGACACTGGAGTGAGGTATTGCGATGAAACGCATGCTGTTCAACGCGACGCAACAGGAGGAATTGCGCGTCGCCATCGTCGACGGTCAGAAACTGATCGATATCGACATCGAGACTGCCGGGCGCGAACAGCGCAAGGGCAACATCTACAAGGGTGTCATCACCCGCATCGAACCTTCGCTGGAAGCTTGCTTCGTCAACTACGGCGAAGAGCGCCACGGCTTCCTGCCGTTCAAGGAAGTCGCGCGCGCCTTCTTCAAGGAAGGCATCGACGTGCGCAACGCGCGCATCCAGGACGCCCTGCATGAAGGCCAGGAACTGATCGTCCAGGTCGAGAAGGAAGAGCGCGGCAACAAGGGCGCGGCCCTGACCACCTTCATCTCGCTGGCTGGCCGCTACCTGGTACTGATGCCGAACAACCCGCGCGGCGGCGGCGTGTCGCGCCGCATCGAAGGCGAAGACCGCCAGGAGCTGCGCGAGACCATGGCGCAGCTGGCCGTGCCGGAAGGCATGAGCATCATCGCCCGCACCGCCGGCATCGGCCGCTCGGCCGAGGAACTGCAGTGGGACCTGAACTACCTGCTGCAATTGTGGAAGGCCATCGACGGCGCCGCCGGCGACAACAAGGCGCCGTTGCTGATCTACCTGGAATCGAGCCTGGTGATCCGCGCGATCCGCGACTACTTCCAGCCGGATATCGGCGAGATCCTGATCGACACCGACGAGATCTACGAACAGGCCCGCGCCTTCATGAGCGTGGTGATGCCTGACAACATGAACCGCGTGAAGAAGTACCGCGACGACGTACCGCTGTTCTCGCGCTTCCAGATCGAACACCAGATCGAATCGGCCTACTCGCGCATGGTGATGCTGCCCTCGGGCGGCGCCATCGTGATCGACCACACCGAGGCGCTGGTCTCGGTGGACGTGAACTCGGCGCGCGCCACCAAGGGCGCCGACATCGAGGAAACCGCGCTGCGCACCAACCTCGAGGCCGCCGACGAGATCGCCCGCCAGCTGCGCCTGCGCGACCTGGGCGGCCTGATCGTGATCGACTTTATCGACATGGAGTCGGGCAAAGCGCAGAAGGACGTTGAAACGCGGCTGAAGGACGCGCTGCGCCACGACCGGGCGCGCGTGCAGATGGGCAAGATCAGCCGCTTCGGCCTGATGGAGCTGTCGCGCCAGCGCCTGCGCCCGTCGCTGTCCGAGGGCTCGCACATCACCTGCCCGCGCTGCAACGGCACCGGCCATATCCGTGATACAGAATCGTCCGCCCTGCAGGTGCTGCGCATCATCCAGGAAGAGGCGATGAAGGAAAACACCGCCGCCATCCACTGCCAGGTGCCGGTGGAGGTTGCCGCCTTCCTGCTGAACGAGAAGCGCCAGGAAATCAACCTGATCGAACTGCGCTTCAAGGTCAACGTGCTGCTGATCCCGAACAAGCACCTGGAAACGCCGCATTACAAGCTGGAGCGCCTGCGCCACGACGACCCGCGCCTGGAAGACAGCACCGCCAGCTACAAGATGGCCGAGGCTGCCGCCAAGGAACTGGAAGCCGACACCAGCTACAGCAGCCGCCGCAAGGAAGAAGCCAAGCCGCGCCAGGAAGCCGCGGTCAAGGGCATCACGCCCGAGCAGCCCGCGCCGGTGTCGGTGCCGCGCCCCGAGCGCGCACCGCGCCCGGAAGCCGCTCCGGTGGCCCCGCCCGTGCCGGCCACCAAGCCGGTGGAAGCCGGTGGCTTTATCGCCTGGCTGAAGGGCCTGTTCGGTGCCCGCCCGGCCACCCCGCCGGTGGTGGTGGAGCCGGCCAAGCCCGCCGCCACCGCGGAAACCCGCAGCGCCGATGGCCGTCGTGAGCGCGGTCCGCGTGGCGAAGGCCGCGGCCAGCGTGGCGAGCGCGCCGAACGCGGCGAACGCACCGAACGCGCTGAGCGTGGCGAGCGCCAGGGCCGCGGCCAGCGTGGTGAACGGGGCGAGCGTGGTGAACGCGCCGAGCGCGGCGAACGCCAGGCCGCAGAGCGCGGCGAGCAGCGCGAAGGCCGCGGCGAACGCCAGGGCCGCCAGCCGCGCCAGCAAGGTGAAGGCCAGGCCACGCCGGCCGTGGCGCGCCAGGCCGAGGCCGTGCCCGCCGAGCGGGCTCAGGGCGAACGCGCCGAGGCGCGCCAGGAAGGCCGTCGCGACCGCAACCAGGAACGCCGCGAGCGCCAGCGCGAACGCCAGCGCGAGCGCAGCGAACTGCGCGAAGCCGAAGCCGGTGAAGCGCCGCAGCCGGAAGCCATCGCTGCGGCCCAGGCCCTGGGCGTGCTGCCTCAGGCCGTGACCGAAGACACCCAGGCCCGCGCCGAACTGCAGGAAGGCGCCGAAGGTGTCGCCGAAAGCCCGGAGACCGCCGAGGGCGAGGAACGCCGCCGCCGCAACCGCCGTGGCCGCAACCGCTATCGCCGTGAACGCGACGAGTCGGTGCAAGGCGTGACAGGTGAAGGCGAAGGCGCCACCGCCGAAGACTTTGCCCCGGCCAGCACCGAAGCCGGCGCGCCGGCCGAGCCCGCGCCGCAGGTAGCCGTGGCCGCGCAAGCCGCACCCGAAGCCGTTGAAGCCGTCCGCATCGCCGTGCCGGCAGACGTGACGCCGCCCCCGGCGGCGGAAGCCACGCCGGCGGCCGAGCCAGGGGTCGCGCCAGTTGCCGAACCTGCAGAAGCTGTCACGCCGGTGGCGGTGGCGGTGACGGAGGCCGTTGCCGCCGAAGCCGTCGCCGAGCCTGTCGTCAGCGCCGCGGTCGAAACCGCTGCCCCGGTCGTGCCGGCCGCTGCCCCCGCCGCGGCACCCGCACCGGAGCCCGTGCTGGCACCGGTCGCGCAAACCGCTCCGGCGGCCGAGCCGGTAGCCCAGGCACCGGCATCGACCGCGGTGGCCGCCGCAGCACCGGCGTCGCTGGAAAACCTGGAGCCGATGCTGGCTACCGCCGGCCTGCAATGGGTCCATACCGACAGCGACAAGCTGCGCTCGGCCCAGGAAGCCGCCGCCCGCATCGTGCCCGCCCCGCGCGTGCCGCGCGAGCGCAAGCCGCTGCCGCCGCTGCCCCAGGGTCCGATGATCCTGGTGGAAACCGGCAGCCGCGAAGTGCAGATGGCATCGCAGCAGTAAGCGACGCCGCTGCGCCGCAGCCAAAGCAGGAAGGGGGACGGCCTGGCCGTCCCCTTTTTTATGGGCCACGGGCGCGTGGCAAGCGCGGTGAATCCCCCTCATCACCGCGGGATGCGGGTGCCCCGCCCCGGCCTCGGCTAGAATGGCAGCAGAATGCATCCGGCCCCCCCGAGCGCCCGCGCCACATCGCTTCTTGCGTTGCCGTGCCGCTCCCCGGACGCCGTGCCACCCACAGGCCATGACCGAATCCGTCATCCCGATTTTCGACCTGCGCGACCATCGTTACCGCTCGATGACGCCCAGCATTCCCGACAACCTGGTTGCACCGACCGGCCTGGTGGCCGATCGCCGCGGCCGGCCGCTGCATGACCTGCGCATCTCGGTGACGGACCGTTGCAATTTCCGCTGCGTCTATTGCATGCCGAAGGAGGTGTTCGACAAGGACTACACCTTCCTGCCGCATTCCGAACTGCTGAGCTTCGAGGAGATCGAGCGCACCGCGCGCCTGTTCGTTGCCCACGGCGTCGAGAAGCTCCGCCTGACCGGCGGCGAGCCGCTGCTGCGCAAGAACATCGAGCACCTGGTCGAGATGCTGGCGAAGATCGAAACCGTGTCGGGCAAGCCGCTGGACCTTACCCTCACTACCAACGCCTCGCTGCTGGCGCGCAAGGCGCGCGCGCTGCGCGACGCGGGCCTGACGCGGGTCAGCGTCAGCCTGGACGCGATCGACGATGCCACCTTCCGCCGCATGAATGACGTCGACTTCGCCGTCGCCGACGTGCTGCGCGGCATCGAGACCGCGCAGGCCGTGGGCCTGGCGCCGATCAAGGTCAACATGGTGGTCAAACGCGGCACCAACGACCAGGAAATCGTGCCGATGGCGCGCCACTTCCGCCACAGCGGCATTATCCTGCGCTTCATCGAGTTCATGGACGTCGGCGCCAGCAACCACTGGCAGATGGACGAAGTGCTGCCGTCGGCCGAAGTGGTGAAGCGCATCGACGCCGAATTCCCGCTCGAGCCGGTACAGGCCAACTATGCCGGCGAAACCGCCGAACGCTGGCGCTACCGCGACGGCGCCGGCGAGGTCGGCGTGATCTCCAGCGTCACCCACGCCTTCTGCGGCGACTGCAGCCGCATCCGGCTGTCCACCGAAGGCCGGCTCTACCTGTGCCTGTTCGCCACCGAGGGCTTCGACCTGCGCGCGCTGCTGCGCGGCGGCTACAGCGACCTGGAAATCTCCAACGCCATCGCGCAGGTATGGCAGGGCCGCACCGACAACTATTCCGAGCAGCGCAGCGACCCGGCCGTGCGCGCGAAGCGCGCCGAGCGCAAGATCGAGATGTCCTATATCGGCGGCTGAACCCGCCGCACAGCGAACTCCATGATTGCACGCGACGACATTACCGGCCTGATTCTCGCAGGCGGCAGGGGCAGCCGCATGGGCGGCACCGACAAGGGCCTGCAGCCGCTGCAGGGCACGCCCATGGCCATGCACACAATGATGCGACTGACGCCCCAGGTGGGCGGGCTGATCATCAATGCCAACCGCAACCTGGCCGCCTATGAGTCCTTCGGCGTGCCGGTCTACACCGACAGCGTGCCCGACTTCGCCGGCCCGCTGGCCGGGATGCTGGCCGGCCTGGAACAATGCGCGACCCCGTGGATGGTGACGGCGCCGTGCGATTCGCCGTTCCTGCCAACCGACCTGGTGGCGCGCCTGGCGCAGGCGATCGAGGCCGAGGGCGCGGAGCTGGCGATTCCGGTGACGCTGGACCAGGACGGCCGGCGCCAGACCCAACCGGTGTTCTGCCTGATGCCGGTCAGTGCGCTCGACAGCCTGGTGGCTTATCTTTCCGGGGGCGGCCGCAAGATCGAGACCTGGGCCGCCTCGCACCGGCTGGCCGAAGTGCTGTTTGACGACGCCGCTGCCTTTGCCAATATCAACACCCTGGATGAACTGCGCGCGCACGAAACGCGCTGAATTCCTGCCCCGCCACCGCCGAGCCGCCATGCCATCGCTGCAATCCGTTATTTCCTGCCTGTCCGACTACGATCCCACCGCGCTGCCGGTGGACCACGCCAACCGCATCATCGGCGAGGTGGTCGAGCCGGTTCGCGGCATCGAGCAGCTGCCGATCCGCAGCGCGCTGGACCGGGTGCTGGCCGAGGACATCGTCTCGACCATCGACGTGCCGGCGCATGACAATTCGGCGATGGACGGCTATGCCTTCCAGGGCGCGGCCCTGGCCGCGGCGCAGACCGCCACGGTCGAGCTCGAGGTGATCGGCAGCGCGCTGGCGGGCGGTGCCGGCGCGCTGGCCCCCACCGCCGTGCAGGCGGTGCGCATCATGACCGGCGCGGTGATGCCGGCCGGCTGCGATACCGTGGTGCCGCAGGAGTTCGTCGAAACCGTCGCCGACGGCGCGCGCATCCGCTTTGCCGCGGACTGCGTCCGCATCGGCGACAACCGGCGCCTGCGCGGCGAAGACCTGGCGCGCGGCCAGGCGGCGCTGCAGGCCGGGCGCATCCTGCAGCCGGCTGACCTCGGCCTGCTGGCGTCGCTGGGCATAGCCGAGGTGCGCGTGCGCAGGCGCCTGCGCGTGGCGTTCTTCTCCACCGGCGACGAACTGCGCTCGATCGGCGAGCCGCTCGACCCGGGCTGCGTCTACGACTCCAACCGCTACACGCTGCACGGCATGCTGCGCCGGATGAACGTGGACCTGCTCGACATGGGCGTGGTGCGCGACGATCCCGACTCGCTCGAAGCCGCTTTCCGCACCGCCTGCGAAAGCGCCGACGCGGTCATCACCTCGGGCGGGGTGTCGGTCGGCGAGGCCGACTACACCAAGCAGATCATGGCGCGCCTGGGCGATGTCACGTTCTGGAAGATCGCCATGCGCCCGGGCCGGCCGATGGCGTTCGGGCGGATCCAGGCCGACGGCGCAGGCGCGCACTCGGCCCTGCTGTTCGGCCTGCCCGGCAATCCGGTGGCGGTGATGGTCACCTTCTACCATTTCGTGCGCGCGGCGCTGCACCGGCTGATGGGTGCGACGGTACCGCCGCTGCCGCTGCTGCGCGTACGCAGCGCGCACGCGATCCGCAAGAAGCCGGGGCGCACCGAGTACCAGCGCGGCATCCTGGCGCGCGCCGGCGACGGCGAGTGGGAAGTGCGCATCACCGGCCAGCAGGGCTCGGGCGTGCTGCGCTCGATGAGCGAGGCCAACTGCTTTATCGTGCTCGGCCACGAGCAGGATTCGATCAAGGCCGGCGATGCGGTCGAGGTAATGCTGTTCGACGGGCTGGTTTGACCGGCACGGCGGGGGCTGCGCGCAACCATTCGCTACACGATCGTAGCAATGTGTCGTTTTTGTGCCGCACATTTGCCACCGCGGCACGGTTGCCGCCAGGCTTTCGGCTGCCCCGCGGCCGCCGGGCTATGCTTGGCATCGGCCAATCGCTACACTTGGCGCACGATTCAGAAACATTCGAGTATCCCCCGTCATGAATCAGGAGATTGCGTACCTCCACCCCGTCAAGACCGCCCGCGCGCTGGTGCTGGTCTACCTGTGCTTCTCGCTGCCGATCGTGTCGCTGGGCCTGTTCGTCACCTTCGTCCGCTATGGTGACCTGCCGGCGATCACCGTCTTCAGCGCGATCATTCTCAATGCGCTGATCGGCTTCGGCCTGCTGTGGCTCGCCTGCAAGGCCTACAACTGGGTGGCTGCCCGCTTCGGCGGCATCGAGGTCCACGTGCGCGAACTGTCTCCCGAAGAAGACCGCTGAACGGCGCACCGCCATCTCCGGCCGGGCGCCACGCCGGCCGCCTCTCTCCAGCTTCTTCCCGCCTGCCCTGCCGCGCGCTCAGGCCTGGCTGTTCTCCGCGTTATTGGTATTTTCCGGCGTGCCATCCGCCGCCGCATCCAGCCCGAGGCCTAGCAGCTGCTGCGCTGCCTCACCCGGCAGCGCTTCCACTGTGCGCAGCTTGCGCGCCATCTGCCGCGTGCGCACCTCCGCCTGCTCGATATTGCGCGCGGCGCGCTCGAGCGTATCGCGGGTCTTGGCCAGCACGTCGCCGAACTTGCCGAATTCGGTCTTGACCGCACCCAGCACTTCCCACACCTCGCTCGAGCGCTTTTCCAGCGCCAGCGTGCGGAAACCCATCTGCAGGCTGTTCAGCAGCGCGGTCAGCGTGGTGGGACCAGCCACGGTCACGCGATAGTCGCGCTGCAGCTGGTCGGTCAGGCCGGGACGGCGCAGCACTTCGGCGTAAAGCCCTTCGGTCGGCAGGAACAGGATGGCAAAGTCGGTGGTCTGCGGCGGCGCCAGGTATTTTTCGGCAATGGTCTGGGCCTCGCGCCGCAGTGCCGTTTCCAGTTCGCGGCCGAACGCCAGCACGCCGTCCGGATCACCGCGCTCCTGCGCGTCGACGAGGCGCTCGTACTGTTCCTTGGGAAACTTGGCGTCGACGGGCAGCCAGACCGGCGCATGGTCCCCACCCGCCGCCTTGCCGGGCAGGCGGATGGCAAACTCCACGCGCGCGCCCGAGTTGCGCACGGTCTCTACGTTCTTGCCGTACTGCTCCGGCGTCAGCATCTGCTCCAGCAGCATCTCCAGCTGCACCTCGCCCCAGGTGCCGCGGGACTTCACGTTGGTCAACACCTTCTTCAGGTCGCCCACGCCCTGCGCCAGCACCTGCATTTCGCCCAGGCCGCGATGCACCTGCTCGAGGCGATCCGACACCAGCCGGAACGATTCGCCCAGGCGCTGCTCCAGCGTCGCGTGCAGCTTCTCGTCGACGGTGCGGCGCATTTCCTCGAGCTTGGCGGCGTTGTTGGCCTCGATGTCCTGCAGCTTCTGCTCCAGCGTGGCGCGGACCTCGGCCAGGCGCCGCTCGTTGGCCTCGGACAGTTGCGCCAGCTGCTGCTGCAGGCCGTCGCCGAAGCGGCGCAGCGTGCCGGCCTGCTCGTCGCGCGCCTGCTGCGCTTGCAGCATCAGGTGCTGGCGCACCTGCTCCAGTTGCTGGGTGTTGGTGTCGGTCAGCTTGGCCAGCTGCTGCGCAAAGGTGTCGATCTGGTTGTTCTGCAGCGTGGCGATGCCGGTCAGCTGCGACGACAGCGCCTGCTGGAAGCGCAGCATCTGCTGCGCAGACTCGCCGCGGCTGCCGCGCGCGGCCTCGGCCACCTCGGTGCGCACCTCGCGCTCCAGGCGCTCCATGCCGCGTGCCTGATCCAGCCGCATCTCGTCGAGCTGCCGCGCCATGCCGGCCCCGGACGACCCGGCCTGCCCGCGCAGCAACACGATCACCAGCAGCACGACCGCGATCAGCGCCGCGGCCAGCGTCAGGAACGGAATCAGGGTCATGCGAAAACCTCAGCGGCGATGCGCCATCACTTCAGGGTTGATCACGGTGGGCGGATGGCCGGCCTGCGGGCCCTGGTCGAGCGCCGCGATCAGGTTGTCGGCCGCAAGCATGGCCATGGCGCGGCGGGTTTTCTCGGACGCGCTGGCGATATGCGGCGTCAGCACGACGTTGGGCACCGTCAGCAGATCTGGATGGACGGCCGGCTCGCCCTCGAACACATCCAGGCCGGCGCCGAAGATACGCTTGTCGCGCAGTGCCTGCGCCAGCGCGGCATCGTCGACGATGCCGCCGCGCGCCAGGTTCACCAGCGTCGCGGTGGGCTTCATCAGCGCCAGCTCGGCGGCGCCGATGGCATGGTGGCTCTGCGGGCCGTACGGCAGCACCAGCAGCAGGTGGTCAGACTGGCGCAGCAGGTCTTCCTTGCCGACATAGCGGGCGTTGAGCGCGCGCTCGGTCTCGGCCGGCAGCTGGCTGCGGTTGTGGTACAGCACGTTCATGCCAAACCCGCCCGCACGCCGCGCCAGCGCCTGGCCGATGCGGCCCATGCCGAGGATGCCCAGCGTGCTGCCGTACAGGTCCATGCCGACCAGCATGTCGTAGCTCCAGCGCTGCCACTTGCCGGCGCGCAGGTAGTGCTCGGCCTCGGTAACGCGGCGCGCGGTCGCCATCAGCAGGGCCCAGCCGAAGTCGGCGGTGGTCTCGGTCAGCACGTCCGGCGTATTGGTGGCGACGATACCCGCGGCGGTCAGGGCCGGCAGGTCCAGGTTGTTGTAGCCGACCGCCATGTTGCACACCGCGCGCAGCGCCGGCAGCCCGGCAATGACGCCGGCGTCGATGCGGTCGGCGGCATTGGCCAGCACGCCGGCCTTGCCCGCCAGCCGGGCCTTCAGCGCCGCGGCGTCGAGCACTGCATCCTGCTGGTTGTCGTCGACTTCGAAATACTGCGCCAGGTGCGCGATGACTTCGGGATAGATGGCGCGGGTGACCAGGACGGACGGCTTCATGGCATCAGATATGGAAGAAGAGGAAGGTCATGATGACGAACAGCGGCACCAGGAAAATGCCCGAATACAGCATGTAGCCGAAGAAGCTCGGCATGCGCACGCCGCGGTTTTCGGCGATGGCCTTGACCATCAGGTTGGGCGCATTGCCAATATAGGTGTTGGCGCCCATGAACACCGCCCCGGCCGAGATCGCGGCGAGCGTCGAGGCATCGCGCGTCATCAGCGTGGCGGGGTCGCCACCGGCGGTATTGAAGAACACCAGGTAGGTCGGCGCGTTGTCGAGGAAGGAGGACAGCACGCCGGTCGCCCAGAAATACATGCCGTCGACCGGCTGGCCATTGGCGTCGCTGACCGCGCGGATCACCCCCGAGAAGGCACCGTCGGTACCTGCTTTCAGCATGGCGATGACCGGGATGATGGTCAGGAAAATGCCGGCGAAGAGCTTGCCCACCTCGAGGATGGGCTCCCAGTTGAATTCATTGCCCACGCGCGCCGCTCGCGGCGTGACCAGCATCGACACCACCGCCACCACCACCAGCAAGGCGTCGCGCACCGCGGCCTGCAGCGGCACCTCGGTGCCAAGGATGTCGAACGAGATGCCCGGCTTCCACAGGCCGCTCATCAGCACCAGGCTGATCACCGCCAGCAGCAGCACGAAGTTGAACTTGCCTTCGATCGTGATGCTGCGTGAATCCGGGGTGGGATCGACCGGTAGCTGCTCTTCCTTGTTGCGGTAGTAGTGCCGGTCGACCAGGTAGAACACCAGCAGCAGCACCGCGCAGATAAAGAGCGTTTCCGGAAAGATGTTGCGCAAGGTCCAGAAGAATTCGACGCCCTTCAGGAAACCCAGGAACAGCGGCGGGTCTCCCAGCGGCGTCAGCGAGCCGCCGGCGTTGGCCACCAGGAAGATGAAAAACACCACCACGTGCGCCACGTGGCGACGGTTGTCATTGGCGCGCAACAGCGGCCGGATCAGCAGCATGGCCGCGCCGGTGGTACCCATGAAGCTGGCCAGGAACGTGCCCAGCGCCAGGATGCCGGTATTGAGCCCCGGCGTGCCGTGCAGGTTGCCGCGCACGCAGATGCCGCCGGCCACGATATAGAGCGTGGTGATCAGCGCGATGAACGGAATGTACTCGGCCAGCAGCGCGTGCACGGTGCTGACGGCGGCGGCATGCGCGCCGAACACGAACGCAAACGGCAGCAGGAACAGCAGCCCCCAGCCGGCGGCAATCTTGCCGTAATGGTGGTGCCAGAACTTCGGCCCCAGCAGCGGCCACAGCGCAATCGACAGCAGGATGCCGGCAAAGGGCAGCCCCCACAGCGGCGACAGCGACGCTCCGTCGAGATCGGCGGCATGGCCTGCGGCGGGAAAGGCGGCCAGCATGGCCAGCAGTGGCAACAGCACGGAGGCACGTCGCATCAGGCAGGATCTCCTCGAACAATGCAGCGGTCATAGGCATGCACGGCGCAATGCCAGCACGCGGGCAAGCCTGCAAGTGTAATGCAAGGCCCTGCCGCGCTTCCCTCTGCGGCGTGCATTTTCGGATTGCGGCGCGCCGGGTTCGCGCCACGCGGATCAGGCCGCGTCGACCAGGATCACGTGCACGCGGTAGGGTCCGTGCGCGCCCAGCACGATGGTCTGCTCGATATCGCCGGTGCGCGACGGCCCGCTGATGATGTTGGTGGCGCGCGGCAGCTCGCCGCGCTCGCTGCGCACCAGCGCAAACGCATCTTCCAGGCCGGCGACGATGCGCGAGCGCGGCACCACCGCGACATGGGTCTCGGGCAGCAGCGCGGCCGAGGCGAAGGTGGCGGGGCCGGACAGCAGCATCAGCGAGCCGGTCTCGGCAATCGCACAGAAGCAGCCGGTGATGCCGACCAGGTCACCATGCTCGCGATCGGCCACGGCGTCGCGTACCGGCGGGCGGCACTCCACCGCCAGCCCCGCGTCCTGCCACGGCAACGGGCCGAATTCATCCCACGCGACCGCGCGGCGCACCAGGGCCAGGCTGTCCAGATAGCGCACCGTGGCGGCGGGCACGTCGGCCATGGCTTCGACCCGGTCCACCGTCGACGCCATGCGCTGCGCCTGCGCCAGGAAGGCTTCGGCCAGGTCGGGCGCGGCCGCCGGACGCGGACCCTGCGGGTGGCGGGCCAGGTAATCGGCGACGGCGCCGCGCTCCCCCGCGCTCGGCCGGGCCGGCCTGCCCTGGGCGGCTCGGATACGGGCAAAGATGCGGTCGCGGGCGTCGTTGGTGTCCATGGGGCCTGGCTTTGGGGGCAATGCGCAAAGGCGCGATGCGGCGATTATAGGGTCGATACGGCTGCGCGCTGCAGGGTCGATACAGCGGCGCGCTGTGCCGAAGCTCGCTACGCGGCGGGCTGAACCGAATACACCTGGCGCAGGTAGGCCAGGTAGCCGGGATCGTCGCACATGGTCTTTTCCGGCGTGTCAGACAGCTTGGCCACCGGCTGGCCGTTACAGCGCACCATCTTCAGCACGATCTGCAGCGGCGTGTAGCCGAGGTCATTGGTGAGGTTGGTGCCGACGCCGAATGCCAGCCGGCAGCGGCCGTGGAAGCGCTGGTACAGCTCGATCACGCGCGGGATGTCGAGGCTGTCGCTGAAGATCAGCGTCTTGGTGCGCGGGTCGACGCGGTTGGCGGCATAGTGGGCCACCATGCGCTCGCCCCACAGCAGCGGATCGCCTGAATCGTGGCGCACGCCGTCGAAGAGCTTGCAGAAATACAGGTCGAAGTCGCGCAGGAAGGCGTCGAAGCCATAGGTATCCGACAGTGCGATACCCAGGTCGCCGCGGTATTCACGCGCCCAGCGCTCCAGCGCAAACACCTGCGAGTCGCGCAGCCGCGGCCCCAGCGCCTGGCAAGCCTGCAGGTATTCATGCGCCATCGTGCCCAGCGGCACCATATTGTGCAGGCGCGCGAAGTGGACGTTGCTGGTGCCGGCCAGCTGCTGGCCCAGCAGGCGCCGCATGGTCAGCAGCACCTCTTCCTGCCAGTCGCGCGAGAAACGCCGGCGCGTGCCGTAGTCGGCGATCACGCAATCGCTCAGCTCGGGCGTCTTCAGCAGCGCCAGCTTGGTTTCCAGCCGGCGGCGGCCTTCGGCCAGGTCGGGCCGGGGCTGGGTGCGGCGGAAATACACTTCATTGACGATGGCGAGCACCGGCACTTCGAACAGGATGGTGTGCAGCCACGGGCCGGTGATGGAAATCTCGATCTCGCCGTTGCCCTGCGGCGACGGGCGCACCGAGACATATTTCTCATTCAGGTGGAACAGCCCGAGAAAATCGACGAAATCGCTTTTGATGAAGCGCAGGCCGCGCAGGTAGGCCAGCTCTTCCTCGGTAAAGCGCAGCTGGCACAGGTGCGCCACTTCGGCGCGGATCTCGTCGATATACGGGGTCAGATCGATGCCCGCATTGCGGCACTTGAAGCGGTATTCCACTTGTGCCTGCGGAAACTGATGCAGCACCACCTGCATCATGGTGAATTTGTACAGGTCGGTGTCGAGCAGAGACTGGATGATCATAGCGGGCCAGACGGCGATGCCGGGTCAGAACGCCATGCTACCTGAAGTCCGGCCACTGCCGGCTGGCCGGGTGGTGCTGCGCAGCATGCCGGAGGACAGACAAACCCGGCAGCCGGCCACCATGCGTTAAATCAAAACTACATAAAGAAATAAGAAAACTATCTGATCCGGCTATATAGACCGGCTATCCTTGCCAGAAGGCTCGGCTACAATATCGGTTTCCGAAAGGCCTCGGCCGGCGCTCGCCCAGCCCCTGCTGCCATGCGGCACGCGGGCATCTCCATGTGATGGATAGGGCGCGTCACGCCGGCAAGAAGCGGCCCCACAGTTTCCCATTAAAAGCCGACCCGTTTTCCTGGAACCGAAATGACTCACGTTGTCACCGAATCCTGCATCCGTTGCCGCTACACAGACTGCGTTGACGTGTGTCCGGTCGATTGTTTCCGCGAAGGCCCCAACTTCCTGGCCATCGACCCGGATGAGTGCATCGACTGCGCCGTGTGCGTGGCCGAGTGCCCGGTGAACGCCATCTACGCCGAGGAAGACGTACCGGGCGACCAGCAGCAATTCATCGAACTGAACGCCGAGCTGGCCCGCAACTGGCCCTCCATCACCAAGACCAAGGCCCCGCTGGCCGAAGCCGAGGAGTGGAAGGACACCACCGACAAGCTGCAGTACCTGGAGCGCTGAGCGCACCGGGCAGCAAAGAAAGCCGTCCCCACGCGCTTTCCGCAATGCCGGGCACCCGCGTGCCCAACCAACGTATCAGGACGAATATGGACTTGAGCATTCCAAATCCCGTTGCCGACACGACCAGGCAGGTCGAGGGCGGCAGCCCCGCAGGCGGCCAGCCGCTGGAAATCGACGCGCTGATCGTCGGTGCCGGTCCGGTAGGCCTGTTCCAGGTGTTCGAACTGGGCCTGCTCGAAATCAAGGCCCACGTCATCGATTCCCTGAAGGTCGTTGGCGGCCAGTGCGTCGAGCTGTATCCGGACAAGCCCATCTACGACATCCCGGCCGTGCCCAGCTGCACCGGCCAGGAACTGACCGACAACCTGCTCAAGCAGATCGAGCCGTTCGAGCCCACCTTCCACCTGGGCCAGGAAGTCTCCGTGGTCGAGCGCCGTGACGACGGCCGCTTCTTCGTCGAGACCTCGCTCGGCACGCGCTTCATCACCAAGACCATCTTCATCGCTGCCGGCGTGGGCTCGTTCCAGCCGCGTACGCTCAAGGTCGATGGCATCGACAAGTTCGACGGCAAGCAACTGTTCTACCGCGTCAAGGACCCGAGCCGCTTCCACGGCCGCAACCTGGTGATCGTCGGCGGCGGCGACTCGGCGCTGGACTGGACCCTGGACCTTGTCGGCAAGGCCGAGTCGGTGGTGATGATTCACCGCCGCGACGGCTTCCGCGCCGCGCCGGCGTCGGTCGCCAAGATGAAGGAACTGTGCGAGCAGATGGAAATGCAGTTCGTGGTCGGCCAGATCAGCGGCTATGAAGAGAAGGACGGCGTGCTCACCGAGATCAAGGTGTCCGGCGCCGACGGCGTGACCCGCCGCCTGCCGCTGGACGACCTGCTGGTGTTCTTCGGGCTGTCGCCCAAGCTGGGCCCGATCGCCGAATGGGGCCTGGACCTCGAGCGCAAGCAGATCAAGGTGGACACGGAAAAATTCCAGACCAATATCCCCGGCATCTTCGCGGTCGGCGATATCAACACCTATCCCGGCAAGAAGAAGCTTATCCTGTCGGGCTTCCACGAGGCCGCGCTGGCCGCGTTCGGTGCCGCGCCGTATATCTTCCCCGAGAAGAAGATCCACATGCAGTACACCACCACCTCGCCGAAGCTGCACAAGGTGCTCGGCGTGGAATCGCCGGTGTTCGACTGAGCTCGTTGCGGGTGCCGCAGAAAAACCGCCGCGAGGCGGTTTTTTCTGGCACAAAGCCGGAACCGTCGCTATAATGCGGCCTCGCTGTTCGGCGCCCACGGTCTCGAAGCCGGCATCCGGCCCTCTGGATCGCAAGCCAGGCAGCAAGCCAGCCTTCCCCGCACTCCACGACAAGAACTAAATGTCAAAGGGTGTTGACGAAGAAAAGAGAAACTGGCTATAATTTCTTTCTCAGCTGTTCCCCGATAGCTCAGTCGGTAGAGCGACGGACTGTTAATCCGCAGGTCCCTGGTTCGAGCCCAGGTCGGGGAGCCAACCGATACGGAAGCCCGGTGCAAACGCACCGGGCTTTTTCGTTTGTGGGCCGAATTGGCTTTGGTTCGGGGCTGCCGCAGCGCCCCCCCCCCCCCCCGCCCCTTGTTTTACTCCTGCAGCGTAGCGCCTGCGGCCTTCAGCGCCACGACGATCGCCTCTGCATTGGCTTCGACCCGATGCAGCGGCCCAGCCACGGACATCCCGTAGACAACGCCGCCGAGCGATACCGGCATCGCGATGGCCCCCAGGTCGGGGAACGACTCGCCGAAATTCGGATACCACCCCTGCGCCTGCCATTGCTGCATCGCCGCCTCGAATACTCGCAGCGAGTCCACCGTGCGGCCGGTGCGCGACGCAAAGGAAGCGCCGGCCAGCAATTCCGCGCGGCTTTCCATGGTCATGGTGCCGAGGATGGCGCGGCCGATGGAATTGACATGCGCGTCGCGCAGTTCGCCCGGCGCGGCAATATAGCGCACCGGATTGGCTGACTCGCGCACCTCTAGGTACAGCACGCGGCCGTCGTCCTGCAGCTTGCCGAAGATCACGGTTTCGCCGGTGTCATCGCGCAGCGACTCCAGCACCGGCTGCACGCGTTCGAGCAGCGGGTCGTTGCTTGCGATGCGCTGGGCAATATCGAGCAACCGCCGCGTGGGGTAATAGCCCTGGCGGCGGCCGGTTTCGTAAAGGTAGCCCAGCGACGCCAGCGTGCGGATCAGGCCAAGGCAGCTCGACATCGGCGCGCCCAGCAGCTTGGCCAGTTCGGTCAGCGTCAGCGAGCGCCCTTCGCGCGCATAGATTTCCATGATCTCGATCACGCGCAGCGCCGTCTTGACGCTGCCGTAACCGGACTTCTCCGCCGCTTCGTTTGCTGCCATCGTTTGGCTTCCTCGACTTCAGTATCCGTTGGCCGGGATTGTACGCGGCGGCAGCGCGGGTCAGTCCTCCTGACGGGCGGCTGGCGGCAAGGCCTGAGGCCAGCTGCGGATATTGCCGGGCGTGCGCGAGAAGCGCGTGGGAATGCCCACGCCGCGCAGGCGCCCTTCGCTCGGATGGTCGTACTCGAACATCATGCCGGTGGCGCGCAGGTGCGGGTCCTCGGCGAGGCTGTCGAAATGCGGCACCTCGCTGTGCGGGATGTCGGCATCGCGCAGCAGCGCCAGCCATTCGGCGGTGGTGCGCTGCGCGACGATTTCGGCCAGCGTGGCATAGAGCGCGTCGATATTGGCGCTGCGCGCGGCCGGCGTCGCGTAGCGCGGATCGCGGGCCAGCGGCGCATGGCCGGAGACATCGAAGAAGCGCTGCCATTGCGCGCTGGTGTACGGCAGCAGCGCGATATGCCCGTCGCGGGTGCGGTACGGCTTGCGGTGCAGCGACATCACGCGCGGATAGCCGGCCGGCCCGAGCGGCGGCACGAAGGTCTGCCCGGCCAGCTGTTCCGTGGCCAGGAACGACACCAGCGTCTCGAACATCGGCACCTCGATGGCCTGGCCGCGGCCGGAGCGCTCACGCTCGTACAGCGCCATCGGAATCGCATAGGCCACGGTCAGCCCGGCGACCTTGTCGGCGAGGATGGTGTTGACGTACTGCGGCCCTTCGTTCGAGTTGGCGCCCTGGAACTGCGCCATGCCGCTGCGCGCCTGGATGATGTCGTCGAACGCCGGCGCGCCGGCGTACGGCCCTGACTCCGAATAGCCATAGGCGCCGCAGTAGATCAGCCGCGGATGGTCCGCGCACAGCGAGGCATAGTCCAGCCCGAGCTTGCGCAGCGACTGCGGCCGCACGTTCGAGACAAAGACGTCGGCGCTGGCAATCAGCGCCTTCAGCGCCGCGAGGTCGTCGGGCTGCTTCACGTCCAGCACCACGAACTGCTTGTTGCGGTTCAGGTTCAGGAAGCTGGCGCCCATGGCGGCGTGCCGCGCCGGCTCGGCATGGCGGAACACATCGCCCGCCGGCGGCTCGACCTTGATCACCTCGGCGCCCATGTCGCCGAGGATTTGGGTGGCATAGGGCCCCATCGCCACCGAGGTCATGTCGATCACACGGACCCCGGCCAGCGGCCCGGTCGGCGCACTGGCCTGCACTGGCTTGTCTTGCATCGCCGCTCCCGCTCAGTACGACTTGGGCAAGCCCAGCACACGCTCGGCGATAAAGCACAGGATCAGCTGCGGGCTGACCGGCGCGATGCGCGGGATATACGATTCGCGCAGCAGCCGCTCGACGCGGTACTCACGCGAGTAGCCCATGCCGCCCAGCGTCAGGATCGCGGTCTGGCAGGCATTGTGGCCGGCCTCGGCGGCGAGGTACTTGGCGGCATTGGCCTCGGCCCCGCACGACTGGCCAGCGTCGTAGCGCGCCGCGGCCTTGAGCATCATCAGGTTGGCCGACTCCAGCTGCATCCACGCCTGCGCCAGCGGATGCTGCACGCCCTGGTTCATGCCGATGGGGCGGCCGAATACCACGCGCTCCTTGGCGTACTGCGTGGCGATGGCCAGCGCCGCGCGCCCCAGCCCGATGGCCTCGGCCGCGATCAGGATGCGCTCCGGGTTAAGCCCGTGCAGGATGTACTCGAAGCCCTTGCCCTCTTCGCCGATGCGGTCTTCGTCGGGGATAAACAGGTCGTCGATGAACAGCATGTTGGTGTCGACGGCGGCGCGGCCCATCTTGTCGATCTCGCGGATCTCGATCTTGCTGCGGTCGACCCTGGTGTAGAACAGCGACAGGCCCTCGGTCGATTTCTTTACCGACTCCAGCGGCGTGGTGCGCGCCAGCAGCAGCATGCGGTCGGCCACCTGCGCGGTGGAGATCCAGATCTTGCGCCCGCTCACCGAATAGCCGCCCGGCACCTTGCGCGCAAAGGTCTTGAGCTTGGTGGTGTCGAGCCCGGCGTCGGGCTCGGTCACGCCGAAGCAGGCCTTCTCCTGGCCGGCGATCAGCGGCGGCAGGAAGCGGGCCTTTTGCGCATCGGTGCCGAACACCACCACCGGGTTCAGGCCGAACACGTTCATGTGCACCGCCGACGCGCCGGTCATGCCCGCACCCGACTGCGAGATGGTCTGCATCACCAGCGCGGCTTCAAGGATGCCCAGCCCCGCACCGCCGAAGGCCTCGGGCATGGCCACGCCGAGCCAGCCGCCTTCGCACAGGGTCTGGTAGAACTCGTGCGGATAGGTGCCGGACTTGTCGAGGCGGTCCCAGTATTCCATGTCGAATTGCGCGCAGACCTGCTGCACCGCCTCGACGATGGAGGCCTGTTCTTCGGAAAGATCGAAATTCATCGCGTTACCTGCTTGCTGTCGTTGTCTGTTCGGCGGTGGCCTATTCCGGCTGGATGCCTGCGTCCTTCACCAGCCGCGCCCACTTCTGCAACTCGGCCACGACAAACTGGCTGAGCTCCGCCGGCGTGCTGCCGAAGGGCTCGAAGCCAAGCGCGTGGAACTGTGCCGCATGCTGCTTGCTGGTGGCGATCGCCACCAGTTCGCGGTTCAGGCGCGCCACCACCGGGGCCGGCACCCCGGCCGGCGCGAACACGCCGTTCCACGAGGTCACGTCGAAGCCCTTCAGCTCCGGCACGCTCGCCAGCGGCGGCAGGTCCGGCAGCAGCGCGCTGCGCTGCGCGGTGGTGACCGCCAGCGCGCGCAGCTTGCCGGCGCGCACGTTGGCGATGCCGGCCGCGAAGTCGACGAACATCGCCTGCACCTGGCCGCCCATCACGTCGGTCATCGCCGGCGGCGTGCTCTTGTACGGCACGTGCAGCATCTTCAGCCCCGCCATCTTCGACAGCGTCGCACCCGAGACGATGCCGGTGCTGTTGCCGCTGGCATAGGTCAGGCCCGGATGCGCCTTGGCGTAGTCGATGAACTCGCGCAGCGTCTTGACCGGCAGCGCCGGGTTGACCACCAGCATGAACGGCAGGTTGCCCATGCGCGAGATCGGCGTGAAATCCTTGACCGGGTCATAGCGCAGCTGCTTCATCAGCGACGGGTTGGCCGAATGCGTGGTGTTGGTGGTCATGAACAGCGTATAGCCGTCGGCGGGCGCCTTGGCCACGAACTCGGCGGCAATGGTGCCGTTGGCGCCAGGCTTGTTGTCGACCACCACCGGCTGTTGCAGCGACTCGCCCAGGTATTTCGCGGTCAGGCGCGCCACGGCGTCGGTGCCGCTGCCGGCGGCAAACGGCACCACCAGGCGCAGCGGCTTGGTGGGGAACTCGTCGGCGGCCAGCGCCGGGGCGGCGGCCAGGGCCGCGCCGCATGCCAGCGCCAGACTGGCGAAAACGTTGTTGAAGGACTTCACGGTGGTTGTCTCCTGTATGTTTTATGTCCTCCCCGTGATCGACCGCCCTCAGGCGGGCCGTATCACGCGGTCAGGGGATTCCTCGTAAGGCGGGGAATAAATCACCAGAATCTTCGCGGGCTCGTCGCTGACCACCGTGAAGACGTGCATCTGGTCGGGCGGGAAGAAGCAGCAATCGCCCGGGCCCAGTTCCCGGCGCTGGCCGCCGACCTCGGCGACGGCGCGCCCTTCCAGCACGTAGCAGACCTGCTCGATGCCTGGATGCGCGTGTGGCAGCGCGCCCTTGCCCTTCTCGATGGTGCCGTGGATCACTTCCAGATGGCGCGAGCCGACCGTCTCGGGCGCGATCAGTCGCCGGTTGAGCGTGCCAACATGGTTGGCGGGGTGGTAACCCTCGACCTCGGCGGTCGAGATGAAATAGACGGGTTGATCCGCCATGCGGGTCCTCCTGCATGAATTCACGAATATGAAAAACAGTTTATAAACATGAATTTCAACGTCAAATGATTTTGGCTCGTTTGCGGGTTTACCGGGAGGTTGGCCGGGACGCGCCGCGCCCCAAAAGGCGCTGCGTTATCATTTGGATGTCGCAACCCTGCGGAAGTGTGCTTAAGCAACTTTCAAGCCCCGGTCGCCGCGCGTACGTTGCACTGCATTCTTGACAGCGCCGTCGTATACATGCCATAGTTACGGGCGTATAGCATTCATGGAAACCGGTACTGTCAGGCTCCAGTTATGTTCGGACCTGGCGCTATCACCCCTGACACTGGTTGCACGGACTGAAACGTCCACATCTTTCAGGTTCGCGGGGGCGCACCAGGGCATTGGCCCGGCGTGCAATACCAGTCGCTCCGGCGACCGCAGTTTCCCCCCGTGTGAACCAGCCGCCCCGGCGGCAACCCCCTAAAGGACTGAATTGACTAAGATCGTCTTGAAACCCGGTGAGCCCGTTGAAGTTGCAATGCGGCGTTTCCGTCGTGCCATTCTGCAGACTGGCCTGATCGTTGAACTCAAGAGCCGTACCGCTTACGAGAAGCCGACGACCGAGCGCAAGCGCAAGAAGAAGGCCGCCGAAGCACGCCTGCGCAAGCGCCTGCGCATGCAGATGCTGCCGAAGAAGATGTACTGATTCCGGTACGCTTCGCTGCCTGGTTTAGCCAGGCAAGAAAAGCCGCCAGTTCGCTGGCGGCTTTTTTTATGCCCGCTTGCCGGAGGCCCTCGTACGCTGCACCGCGTCAACGGAGCCCGGCACGGATGACCGGCATAATGGCGGATATTGCGCCGTTGCGGCGCCACACCGGATCCTGCCTTGACTGCCATCCTCGAGTTGCGCAAGGTGCGCAAGCAATACGGCGATACGGTCGTGGTCGACGACCTCGACCTCCAGGTTTTCCGCGGCCAGTGCTTCGGCCTGCTGGGCCCCAACGGCGCCGGCAAGACCACCACGCTGCGGCTGCTGCTGGGCCTGACCACGCCCCTGGCGGGCACGCTGACGCTGTGCGGCGAGCCCATCCCCGAGCGTGCGCCGCAGGCGCGCATGCGCGTGGGCGTGGTGCCGCAGTTCGACAACCTCGACCCGGACTTCTCGGTGATCGAGAACCTGCGCATCTTCGGCCGCTACTTCGGGCTGTCGTCGGCCGAGATCGAGCGGCGCGTGCCGATGCTGCTGGAATTCGCGCGGCTGGAAAGCCGCGCCGACGCGCAGGTGCGCGACCTCTCCGGCGGCATGCGCCGGCGCCTGACCGTGGCGCGCGCGCTGATCAACGACCCGGACCTGCTGGTGATGGACGAGCCCACCACCGGCCTTGACCCGCAGGCACGCCACCTGATCTGGGAGCGGCTGAAGTCGCTGATGGCCAGCGGCAAGACCATCCTGCTGACCACGCACTTCATGGAAGAAGCCGAACGGCTGTGCAACTACCTGTGCGTGATCGACGGCGGCCGCAAGATCGCCGAAGGCAAGCCGCACGAGCTGATCGACAGCCAGATCGGCTGCGACGTGGTCGAGGTCTATGGCGATGAACTGGAGACGCTGCGCGGCACCCTGACACCGCTGGCGCAGCGCACCGAAATGAGCGGCGAGACGCTGTTCTGCTACGTGCGCGAGCCCGCCCCGCTGCTGGCGGCGCTGCACGGCAGGAGCGGCGTGCGCTATCTGCACCGCCCGGCCAACCTCGAGGACGTGTTCCTCAAGCTGACCGGCCGCGAGATGCGGGATTGAAACAAGGGACGACATGAGCGAACAGGACCCCCGCGCGGACGCCACCGATGCCTCCCCCGCCGCCACCATGGCTTCGTCGCGCCAGACCTATCCGCAGCCGCTGCTGCCGCGCAACCTGCGCAACTGGATCATGGTCTGGTACCGCAACTACATGGTGTGGAGGAAACTGGCGATTCCGTCCATGATCGGCAACCTTGCCGACCCGATGATTTACCTGTTCGGCCTGGGCCTCGGGCTCGGGCTGATGGTGGGCCAGGTCGACGGCGTGTCGTATATCGCTTTTCTCGCGGCCGGCACCACCGCATCCAGCGTGATGATGTCGGCCAGCTTCGAATCGATGTATTCGGCGTTCTCGCGCATGCATGTGCAGCGCACCTGGGAAGCGATCATGCATGCGCCGCTGACACTGGGCGACGTGGTGCTGGGCGAAATCGCCTGGGCCGCGAGCAAGGCGGTGTTGTCCGGGCTGGCCATCATGCTGGTGGCGGGCGCGCTCGGCTATGCGCAGATGCCGGGGGCGCTGCTGGCGCTGCCGGTGATCGTGCTGGCCGGGATCGCCTTCGCCGCGCTGGCGATGATCGTCACCGCGCTGGCGCCCAGCTACGACTTCTTCATGTTCTACCAGACCCTGGTGATGACGCCGATGCTGCTGCTGTCAGGCGTTTTCTTCCCGCTGGAACAGCTGCCCGAAGGCGTGCAGGCCGCCGCCAAGGCGCTGCCGCTGGCGCACGCGGTGGCGCTGATCCGGCCGCTGATGCTCGGCCGCCCGGTCGACGCCGCCGGCCTCCACCTGGCAGTGCTGGCCGCCTATGCGGTGGCCGCGCTGGTGGTGTGCCTGGTGCTGCTGCGCCGCCGGCTGCTGCGCTGACTCCGCCCCATGCCAGGCTGAAACCACGATCAAGAGTTCCATGCCGTCTTTATTCCCCCGCCTGCGTCGCAACCTGCGCAACGATAGCGAAACCTCCGCCTCCCTGCCGCGCATCGCCCTGATGCTGGCAGTCGCCTGCGCCACCGCGTCGCTGTGCGGCTGCATGGTAGTCGGCGCCACCGTCGCGGTCGGCAGCGCCGCGGTGTCGACGGTGGCGACGGTGGGCTCGGCCGCGGTCAGCGTGGCCTCGACCGCGGTCGGCGCCACCTACGACGTCACCGCCGCCGGCGTCAAGGCGATGGCCGGCAGCGATGAGCCCGCGCCGCAAGCACCGGCCCTGCAAGAACCGGCGCCGGTGGTCGCGGCAACCGAGTAGCGCCTCAGTCGCCCAGGCCGCGCAGCAGGTCGGCCTTCAGGTCCTCGACCGACTCCAGCCCCACCGCCAGGCGGATCAGCCCTTCGCCAACGCCCGCGGCCGCCTTGGCCTCGGGGCTCACGCGCGCATGCGTGGTGGTGTACGGGTGCGTGATGGTGGTGCGGGTGTCGCCCAGGTTGCCGGTGATCGAGCACAGCCGCGTGTTGTCGATCACGCGCCAGGCATTGGCGCGCTGCTGCTCGGGCGTCGCGCCCTTGAGTTCGAACGAGACGATCGCGCCGCCGCCGCTTTGCTGGCGCATCGCGATCTGGTGCTGCGGATGCGACGCCAGCGCCGGATGGAACACGCGCGCCACCGCCGGGTGCGATTCCAGGAACTGCGCCAGCGCCAGCGCGCTCGCCGAATGGCGCTCCATGCGGATCGCCAGCGTCTCCATGCCCTTGAGCAGCACCCAGGCATTGAACGCCGACAGCGTCGGCCCGGCGGTGCGCACGAACGGGAACACCTTGCCCATGATGAAGTCGTGCGTGCCCAGCACCGCGCCGCCCAGCACGCGGCCCTGGCCGTCGATATGCTTGGTGGCCGAGTGCACCACGATGTCGGCGCCGAACTTCATCGGCTGCTGCAGCGCGGGCGAGCAGAAGCAGTTGTCGACCACCAGCAGCGCGTTGGCATCGTGGGCGATGTCTGCCACGGCGGCGATGTCAGCCACTTCGGTCAGCGGGTTCGACGGCGTTTCCAGGAAAAACAGCCTGGTGTTCGGCCGCACCGCGGCACGCCACGCTTGCAGGTCGGTCGGGTCGACGAAGGTGGTCTCGACGCCGAACTTGCCGAAGATATTGTTGAACAGCGTCATGGTCGAGCCGAAGATCGCGCGCGAGCTGACCAGGTGGTCGCCAGCCTGCATCGACGACAGCACCACCGACAGGATTGCGCTCATGCCCGAGGCGGTCGCCATGCAGGCCTGTGCGCCTTCCAGCGCAGCCAGGCGCGACTGGAACATCGACACGGTCGGGTTGGTAAAGCGCGAATAGGTATAGCCCTCTTCCGAGTTGGCGAAGCGTTCGGCCGCCTCGGCGGCGCTGTTGAAGCAGAAGCTCGAGGTCAGGTACATGGCCTCGGAGTGCTCCATGAACTCGCTGCGCAGCGTGCCGGCGCGCACGCCGAGGGTATCGATGCCGAGCGATTCGGGATTGAGCGGTTGGTTCATGCTGGTGGCGCGGTCGTACCCGCGCGAATGCGATGGTTGCGACAAGCTGCGCAGCGCCCGGCGGACGGCGCGCGGCCATGAAAAAAGCCCGTGCGATCGGATGGTCGGATCGACGGGCTTGCTGTCCTGCGTTTGGCCTTGGGCTTCAGGCTGTGGCGGCCGGCTTCCGGGCATCACCGCGCCGGCAAGGCGCTGTGCAGCGGGAATCGTTGCTGGCCACCATCTCTTTAGCTGTTTCGGGCTGTACCCGCGTCCGCAAGCTGACTGTCAAATCGACGCCCGGCCATGTTACGGCCGGGCATCGCATTCGTCAACGCGCGCCAACGCGGTGGCGGGGCTTACTCGTTGCCGCCGGAGCGCTGCAGGTGCAGTTGCGAGCGCTCGGTGTCACCACCGGTGCCGTCGCGGTCGGCCTGGCTGCGCGCGGTTTCCAGGCGGTCCAGGTAGGCCTCGTCGATATCGCCGGTGATGTAGCGGCCGTCGAAGCACGAGGCGTCGAAGTCGTTCAGTGCGGGGTTGATGTCGCGCACCGCCTGCTTCATCGCTTCCACGTCCTGGTACACCAGCTTGTCCGCGCCAATGATCCTGGCGATCTCTTCGTGCGTGCGGCCGTGCGCGACCAGTTCGCTGCGGGTCGGCATGTCGATGCCGTACACGTTGGGGAACTTCACCGGCGGCGCGGCCGAGGCGAAGATCACCTTGTTGGCGCCAGCGTCGCGCGCCATCTGCACGATCTCGAACGAGGTGGTGCCGCGCACGATCGAGTCATCGACGATCAGCACGTTCTTGCCCTTGAACTCCACGCCCATGGCATTGAGCTTCTGGCGCACCGACTTCTTGCGCACCGCCTGGCCCGGCATGATGAAGGTGCGGCCGACGTAGCGGTTCTTGAAGAAGCCTTCGCGGTAATTGACGCCCAGGCGGTTGGCCACCTGCATCGCGGCCGGCCGGCTGCTGTCCGGGATCGGCATGACCACGTCGATATCGCCGGCCGACACTTCCTGGCGGATCTTCTCGGCCAGGTAGTCACCCATGCGCAGGCGCGCGTCGTAGACCGGCACGCCGTCGATGCACGAATCAGGGCGGGCCAGGTAGACGTATTCGAAGATGCAAGGCGTCAGCACCGGGTTGTCGGCGCACTGCTTGCTGTAGAGCTTGCCGTCGAGGTCGATGAAGATGGCCTCGCCCGCCCCCACGTCGCGCTCGAACTTGTAGCCGATGCCTTCCAGCGCCACCGACTCCGAGGCCACCATCCATTCCTTGCCGGTGGGGGTCTCGACGCTGCCCAGGCACAGCGGGCGGATGCCGAACGGGTCGCGCACGGCCAGCATGCCGTAGCCGGCGATCTGCGCCGCGATCGCGTATGAGCCGCGCACGCGCCGGTGCATGCCCGCCACGGCCTTGAAGATCATTTCAGGATCGAGCGCCATGCCGTTGCTGGCGCGCTGCAGCTCGTCGGCCAGCACGTTCAGCAGCACTTCGGTGTCCGAGTGCGTGTTGATGTGGCGGCGGTCGCGGCGGAACATTTCCTCGCGCAGCTGCTGCCAGTTGGTCAGGTTGCCGTTATGCGCCAGGATGATGCCGTAGGGGGCGTTGACGTAGAACGGCTGCGCCTCTTCCTCGCTCGACGCCGAGCCGGCGGTCGGGTAGCGCACCTGGCCGATGCCCGCCGTGCCCGGCAGGCCGCGCATGTTGCGGGTGCGGAAGACATCGCGCACCAGGCCGTTGGCCTTGTGCATGTGGAAAGTACTGCCGTTGGCGGTGGCGATGCCGGCAGCATCCTGTCCGCGGTGTTGCAACAACAGCAGGCTGTCGTAAATCAGTTGGTTGACAGGCGTGGCTGAAACCACACCGACGATACCGCACATGCCAAGCTCCCAGGAAAGGCTTTGATTCAGGGGGCGCAGCCCGGCCCGGGATCCTCCGGGCCCGAAGGCCTGCGTTACTACCAGCCGCGCAACGTGCCCGGCCTTATGTCTTCACGTACTTCGCCAGCTCCGGCGGCAACCATGGCTTGATCGATTCCATGGCCTGCATCACATACGGGCGGCTCACCGCATCGCGCCAGAACGGTTCTTCCGGCAATTTCGTCAGGCTGGCCAGCGTCACCATCACCATCACCAGCAGCACGCCGCGCAGCAGGCCGAACACCAGTCCCAGGCCGCGGTCGGCGGGCTTGAGGCCGGTACTCTCGAGCAACTGCCCGACCACCATGCCGGCCAGCGAGGCCCCCAGCACGGTGCCGATCAGCAGCACCACGAAGCCCAGCGCATGGCGGGCCAGCTCGCCGCCCGGCAGGGACTCGGGCATCCAGCCCGCGGCCACCGCACCGTAGCGGAACGCCACCCAGAACGCCACCACCCAGCCGATCAGCGACAACACCTCGCGCACCAGTCCGCGCAGCACGCCCAGCAGGCCCGAGGCCAGCAGGATGAAGACCACGGCGTAGTCGAAGAAAGTCGGCTGCATCGTTGCTGGCGGCCGGGCACGCGCGCCGGCCGCGGCGCCCTTACTGTTCCACGACCTTCGAGGTCAACCCCACGGCGCGCACGCGCTTGTCGGCGGCATCGGCGGCGTCGCGGTCGTTGAAGGGACCGGCGCGCAGCAGGATGCGCTCGCCATCGGCCAGCACTTTCTTTTCGACATAGGCCGGCACCTTGCTTGCCTTGAGCTTGGCCAGCCAGCCCTTGGCGCGCTCTTCGGAAGAAAACGCGCCGATCAGGATCAGGTACTTGCCGCTGCCGGTCTTGGCTTCGGCCCGGGTTTCAGGCTTCGGCTCGGGCCTGGCTTCGGTGCGCGCAGCCGGCTTGTCGGCCGCAGCTGCCGCGGGGTTCGGCGCATTGACGATTTCCTCGCCGGCATCGAGCGCCGCGGCATCGTTGCGCGAGGCCGGCGCGGGCGGCAGCGGATCGGCCTTGCGCGGCTCGACGCGCGGCTTCTGCGAGCTGGTCACACCATTGGCGACCTTGACCGAGACATCGTCGGACACCGGCCGCGGCTTGGTCTCGAATACGATCGGCAGCACGATCACGGCGGCCACCATCAGCACCACGGCGCCGATCAGCCGGCGGCGCGCTCGTTGCTTCTGCGGGAATTCAGGGTCCAGCGTGTCGTCGGCATACTCGTCGGCCAGGCGGCGCGACGAGGCGATGCCCGCACCCGTATCGGCGCGCTGGCGCCGGGCACGCTCGGGTGCCGGGTCGTTGCCCTTGCGGGAGGAAAACAGCGAAAGCAGGCCCATAGATTGGTTCGGTGATACGGCCCCGTAGGCCGCTCGTTGCGTTTGCCGCTCAGTGATCGGCCAAGGCCGCCGGGGTTGCCAGCACAGCGTGCGCCGGGACGCCCGCTTCAGTTAGCCTGCGTGGCACGGTAGGCCATCACGCCGGCGACGGTATAGAACGATCCGAAGACCAGAATTCTATCATTCTCGGTGGCACGTTCGATGGCGTCGCGGAATGCCGCCTCCGGGCTGGAAAAGCAGGCCGCGGTCGCATCCGGGCCGGGCTGGAAGCCCCCTGCTTCCAGCTTGTCGAGCAGGTCCGCGGCGCTGGCCGCGCGTTCGGTCGGCAGGTCGCACAGGCACCAGTGGTCGACCTTGTCGGCCACGTGCTGCAGCACGCCGGCGATGTCCTTGTCCTGCATTGCGCCGAACACCGCGTAGGTGTAGCGGAAGAAACCCATGTTCTCGAGATTCTGCCCCAGCGTGGCCGCCGCGTGCGGATTGTGCGCCACATCCAGAATTACCGCCGGGCGGCCCGGCAGCACCTGGAACCGGCCCGGCAGTTCGACGAAGGCCAGCCCGTTGCGCACTTCCTGCGCGCTCACCGGCAGGCGCTCGCGCAGCGCCTGCAGCGCCGCCAGCGCGGCCGACGCGTTCAGCAGCTGGTTGGCGCCGCGCAGGGCCGGATAGCCCAGGCCGTTGAGCTTGCGCCCGCCGCCGCTCCAGTCCCATTGCTGGCGCTCCTGGCCCTTGGCGGCCTGGAAGTGGTAGTCGCGCCCGACCAGCCACAGCTCGGCACCGACCGCTTCGGCGTGCGCCAGCAGCGACTTGGGCGGCACCGGGTCGCCGCAGATCGCCGGCACGCCCGGACGGAAGATGCCGGCCTTCTCGAAGCCGATTTCCTCGCGGGTATTGCCCAGGTACCGGGTATGGTCGATGTCGACGCTGGTGATGATGGCGCAGTCGGTATCGATCACATTGGTGGCATCGAGGCGGCCGCCCAGCCCCACTTCGAGGACGATCGCGTCGAGGCCGGCTGCGGCGAAGCAATGGAGGATCGCCAGCGTGGTGAACTCGAAATAGGTCAGGCTGACCGGGTCGGCAAAGCTGGTGCGTGCGTGTTCGACCGCCTCGAAGTGCGGCAGCAGTTGCGCATCGGTGGCGATCTCGCCGTTCACGCGCGCGCGCTCGTTGAACGAGATCAGGTGCGGCGAGGTATGGCAGCCTACCTTGTAGCCGGCTTCCAGCAGGATGCGCTCGAGCATGGCGCAGGTCGAGCCCTTGCCGTTGGTGCCGCCCACGGTGAAGACGGTGGCGTCGATGCGCAGCCCGAGGGCCTCCTTCACGCGCGTGATGCGCGTCAGGCCCATGTCGATGCCCACGGGATGGGCGGTTTCGAGATGGGCGAGCCATTCGGGGAGCGTGTGGAAGACAGGCATTTCGGGTGTGCGAGGGAAGCGTTGGAAGCGTTTGCTACCAGATTCGGGCAGGCACGCGCGAAGTCAAGGGCGCGCGCCCGCAGGCGTCCAGAAAAGGCGAAAGGCGCGTCAACCACCCGCGCCTTCGGTACCGCGATACTGGCGGCGTCAGGCCACCGCGTCGGCCGGCTGCTTCTGCAGCAGCGCCAGCAGTTGCGCCAGTTCGGCGCGCATCTTGCGGCGGTCGACGATCATGTCGACGGCGCCCTTGGTCAGCAGGAATTCCGAGCGCTGGAAGCCTTCCGGCAGCTTTTCGCGCACGGTCTGCTCGATCACGCGCGGGCCGGCAAAGCCGATCAGCGCCTTGGGCTCGGCGATCACCACGTCGCCCAGGAAGGCGAACGAGGCCGACACGCCGCCCATGGTCGGGTCGGTCAGCACGCTGATGAACGGCAACTTGCTTGCGCTCAGCTGGTTCAGCATCGCCGTGGTCTTGGCCATCTGCAGCAGCGACAGCAGGCTTTCCTGCATGCGCGCGCCACCGGTCGCGGTAAAGCAGATGAACGGCACCTTCTGCTCGAGCGCGGCCTGCGCACCGCGCACGAAGCGCTCGCCCACCACCGAGCCCATCGAGCCGCCCATGAACTCGAACTCGAAGCAGCTCGCCACCACCGGGATGGTGTGGATGGCACCGCCCATCACCACCATGGCATCGGTCTCGCCAGTCTCGTCCATGGCGGCCTTGATGCGGTCGGGGTACTTCTTGGAGTCCTTGAACTTGAGCGCGTCGACCGGCACGATTTCCTGGCCGATCTCATAGCGGCCTTCGGCGTCCAGCAGCGCGTCCAGGCGCGCGCGCGCGCTGATGCGCATATGGTGGTCGCACTTGGGGCAGACGTGCAGGTTGGCCTCGACGTCGGTCCGGTACAGGGTGGACTCGCACGACGGGCACTTGACCCACAGCCCCTCGGGGATGCCCTTGCGGGTGCTGGGGTCGGTCTGTTGAATCTTGGGGGGCAGGAGTTTATCCAACCAGCTCATGAAAGCTCCTTTCGGATAGCTGCGCGCCGCCGGCAAACCCTGTGTCAGGGCGAACTTCGGCAGGTGGCAGGGAATCAACCCGCGAATTTATCACGGCGGGCGCATGACCTCGAAGCGCGGCGCGCTTATTGGGCATGCCGCGCCACTTCTTGATACCTGTCAGGCATGGATTAGGTCACTTGGCGTCCAGCGCCTGGCGGATCTCCGCGATAAACGCTTGCAACGTTGCCACAGCCTGCTCTCGCGGCGTGTCTTCCAGCAGCTGCACCAGCCGGCTGCCGATCACCACCGCGTCGGACACGCTGCCGATCGCGCGCGCGGTCTGCGCGTCGCGGATGCCGAAGCCCACGCCCACCGGCAGGTTGGCGTGCTGCTTGATCAGCGGCAGGCGCGAAGCCACGCTGTCGAGGTCGATCGCCGCGGAGCCGGTCACGCCCTTGAGCGAGACGTAGTAGAGGTAGCCGCTGGCCACGCGCGCGACCGCCTCGATGCGCGCATCGGTCGAGGTCGGGGCCAGCAGGAAGATCGGGTCCATGCCGTGGGCGCGCATCAGTCCGGCGAACGACTCGCACTCCTCGGGCGGATAGTCAACCACCAGCACGCCATCCACGCCGGCCGCGCTCGCGGCCTTGGCAAAGGCCTCTTCGCCCATGCGCTCGATCGGGTTGGCATAGCCCATCAGCACCACCGGCGTGTCCGCATTGGCCTGGCGGAACTCGCGCACCCACTGCAGCACCTGCGTGAGCGACACGCCCTGCGCCAGCGCGCGCTCGGAGGCGCGCTGGATCACCGGGCCGTCGGCCATCGGGTCGGAGAACGGCACGCCCAGCTCGATCACGTCGGCGCCGCCCGCCACCAGCGCGTGCATCAGCGCCACGGTCAGGCCGGGCTCGGGATCGCCGGCGGTGATGAATGGAATCAGGCCCTTCTTCTGCTGCGCGGCCAGCGCCGCGAACGTCTTCTGGATACGGGACATATCAGGGAATCAGGTGAGGCCGCGGCGCCGGCGAGACATCGTCGTTGGCGGCGGCCGGGGTTGGGGTCGTGTCCGGCTCGATCGCGGGCATGGCTTGCGCGGCCGCGGCCACGCGCCCGCACGCCACCTGCACGTACTCCGGGTTGATCTCGTAGCCGACAAAGCGCCGGCCGTGGCGCAGGCACGCCACCGCGGTGGTGCCGCTGCCCGCGAACGGGTCCAGCACCAGGCCGCCCGGCGGGCAGCTCGACAGCACCATGCGCTCGACGATCTCCAGCGGCTTCTGCGTCGGGTGGTTGGCGCGCTCGGGGTCCTGGCGGTGGATGCGCGAGACGCTCCACAGGTCCTTGGGGTTGTAGCCCACCTCCAGCCACTTCTTGCCCTCGAAGCGCGGACGGCTGCGCGCCTTCTTGGTCTCGGGGTCGTACGGAATGCGCACCGGGTCCAGATCGAAGTAGTAGTCACGCGCCCTGGCAAAGAAGCCGATGTTGTCGTGCACCGACGAGAACTTGCGCGTGGTGCCGCCCATGCTGGGCACGCGGCGGTCCCAGATGATCTCGTTGATCATGGTCAGGCGCCGCTTCAGCATCACGAACAGCTCCGGCGAGTACTGCCAGGTGCAGAACAGGTAGAGCGTGCCCCTGGGCGCGAGCTTGGGCACCACCGCGTCCATCCAGCGCTCGGACCAGTCCAGGTAGGCCTGACCCGACAGCAGGTCGGAATCGTTGCCGTAGTCCTTGCCGAGCCCGTACGGCGGATCGGCGACGATCAGGTCGACCGAGCCGTCCGGCAGGCGGGCAATGCCCTCGAACATGTCTTCCTGGAACAGCCGCAGCGCGGCGGAGTCGGGCGCGCCGGCGGCATCCGGCGCGCCGGCGCCGCCCACGGCGAGTCCGGTCGGAGGCAGCGCGCGCATCAGAGCTTGAGCCCCGCGCGCTCGGCCACGGTGTGCATGTCCTTGTCGCCGCGGCCGGACAGGTTCACCAGCAGCAGCTTGTCCTTGGGCAGCGTCGGCGCCAGCTTGCAGGCATAGGCGATGGCGTGGCTCGATTCCAGCGCCGGGATGATGCCTTCGATGCGGCAACAGTCGTGGAAGGCCTTGAGCGCTTCCTCGTCGGTAATCGGCACGTACTGCGCGCGGCCGCTGTCCTTGAGCCAGGCGTGCTCGGGGCCGACGCCCGGGTAGTCCAGCCCGGCCGACACCGAATGGGTCTCGATGATCTGGCCGTTGTCGTCCTGCAGCAGGTAGGTGCGGTTGCCGTGCAGCACGCCCGGCGTGCCGCCGGTCAGCGAGGCCGCGTGGCGGCCGGTGTCGAGGCCGTCGCCGGCGGCTTCGACGCCGATCAGCCGCACATCTTCGTGTTCGAGGTACGGGTAGAAGATGCCCATGGCATTGGAGCCGCCGCCGACGCAGGCGATCACCGCATCCGGCTGGCGCCCGGTCATTTCGGGCATCTGCACCTTGGCTTCCTCGCCGATCACGCACTGGAAGTCGCGCACCATCATCGGGTACGGATGCGGGCCGGCCACGGTGCCGATGATGTAGAAGGTGTTCTCGACGTTGGTGACCCAGTCGCGCATGGCCTCGTTGAGCGCGTCCTTGAGCGTGCGCGAGCCGCTTTCCACCGGCACCACGGTGGCGCCCAGCAGCTTCATGCGGTAGACGTTGGCGGCCTGGCGCTTGACGTCCTCGGCGCCCATGTAGACCACGCATTCCATGCCGAAGCGCGCGGCGATGGTGGCCGTGGCCACGCCGTGCTGCCCCGCCCCGGTCTCGGCGATCACGCGCGGCTTGCCCATGCGCTTGGCCAGCAGCGCCTGGCCGATGACGTTGTTGATCTTGTGCGCGCCGGTGTGGTTCAGGTCTTCGCGCTTGAAGTAGATCTGCGCGCCGCCGAGCGTCTCGCTCCAGCGCTGCGCGTGGTAGATCGGCGACGGGCGGCCGACGAAGTGCTTCAGCTCGCGGCGGAATTCGGCGTCGAACTCGGGATCCTTCTGGTAGTGCGCATAGGCCTCGCGCAGCTCATCGAGCGCGTGCACCAGCGTTTCGGACACGAAGGTGCCGCCATAGGGGCCGAAATGGCCGCGGGAATCGGGCAGGTCGTACATGTCTAGGCTCTTCGGAACAGCGGCCTTGCCTCAGCCGGCAAGGGCGCATAGTTGACTGGAGTGCGCGATGGCCGCACTGAAGCGGCTGGCACGGGGTGGGCGGGGAAGCGGGCTCCGATCCGGCTCATCCGGCCTCGGCGCTGCGGACAGCGCGCACGAATTCGGCAATGCGGGCGTGGTCCTTCACGCCCTTGGCGGCCTCTACCCCGCTGCTCACATCCACGGCGTAGGGGCGCACGCGTTCAATCGCGCCAGCGACGTTTTGCGCGTTCAACCCACCACTCAAAACGATGCGAGGAGCGCCGCTTGCGTTCGGGTTGCCGGTTGCCATAACCGGGGGATTGGGCGGAAGCCATGCCGGAGGAATCAGGGTCCAGTCGAAGACGTGGCCGCCACCGCCATAGCCTTCGACGAAGGCATCGAGCAGCAAGGCAGCGGCATCACGGTATTGATCGGCGAATTCTACCAAATCGAGGCCCGCGCGGACACGGGCGGCGCGCAGGAACGGCAACGCGCAGCGCTGGGCGGCCTGGGTGCAGAACTGCGGGGTTTCGTCGCCGTGCAGCTGCAGCAGCGTCAGCGGCACACGCTCGGCGACGTGGGCGATGTCTTCAAGGTCGGCGTTGACGAACAGGCCCGTCACCGTGACAAATGGCCCGGCGGCCTCGGCCAGCGCCGCGGCCTGCGCCACGTCGACGTAGCGCGGGCTCTTCGGGTAGAACACCAGTCCGATCGCGTCCGCGCCGGCATCGACCGCGGCGCGCACGTCGTCCTCGCGGGTCAGGCCGCAGATCTTGATGCGGGTGCGCTGCGGCAGGTGCGCCGCACTGCCCTCAGGCTGCGTCATCGAACACTCCATGGAACAAGCTCGCGGACGGGTCGGCCGCGGGGATCGGGTAAGCATCAGGATACTTGACCCCGACCAGGTAGAGGCCATCCGGCATGAAGGTCGGCGCCGCCAGCTTGCGGTCGCGCCCTGCCAGCACCTGCGCCAGCCATTGCGGCGGGTAGCGCCCGCGCCCCACCGCCACCAGGCAGCCCATCAGGTTGCGCACCATGTGATGCAGGAAGGCGCTGGCGCGGAAGCGCAGGAACACCCAGTTGCCGTCATCGCGGATGGTCACGTCATACATGGTCTTGACCGGCGACTTCGCCTGGCATTCGGCGGCGCGGAAGGCGGAAAAATCGTGCTCGCCGATCAGGTGCGCCGCGGCCTCGCGCATGGCGTCCACGTCGAGCCGTTGCCCCGGCGGCAGCATCTGGTAGCCGGCGCGGCCATGCACCAGCGGCACCCGGTGCGGGCCGGTGTAGAGCGCGTAGTAATACATGCGCTCGTATGCCAGGAAGCGGGCGTGGAAGCCATCATCGACCGGCAACGCCCACTGCAGCGCGATCGACGGCGGCAGGAAGGCGTTGACGCCGCGCACCCAGGAAAAGGGTTCGCGCGCCAGCTCGGTATCCAGGTGGATTACCTGGCCCAGCGCGTGCACGCCGGTATCGGTGCGCCCCGCCACCGTGGTCTGCAGGCGCACGCCGGCAAAGCGCTCGATGGCGTCTTCGAGGTGGTCCTGGACGGTATTGCGATGCGGCTGCGACTGCCACCCGGAAAAGGCGGCGCCGTCGTAGTGCAGGCCAAGGGCGATGCGGTTCATGTCAGGGGAAAAGGCATGGCGGCACGCGTGCTATGCGCGCCGGAAAAGCAAATGCGCCGGAAGGGACGCTTCCGGCGCATCGCTTCGGGCCGCGGCAGCGCGTGCCGCGGCCGGACCGCCAATGATAGCTCAGGCCACTTCCAGCAGCAGCGAGCGGGCCTCGGCCTGCAGCGGGTCCTGCGACTGCTCGACCACTTCCTGCAGCAGTTCGCGCGCGCCCTCCTTGTCGCCGATCTCGATATAGGCGCGTGCCAGGTCCAGCTTGATCTGCATGTCGCGCCCGCCGTCCATGCCGTCGGTCGACAGCGTGCTCGGGGACACGCTCTGACCCAGGCTGCCGGCGGTATCGGGCGCCACCCGCGACAGGTCGATGGGCTCGGCCAGCTTGCCGTCGCGCAGCATGGTGGTGGCCGGAAGCGGCACCGAAGCCTCGTCGAGCGTGGCGGTGGCCGCGGCATTGCCTTGCGGTGTGCTGCCCAGGTCCAGCGACAGCCCGGACATGTCGAACTCGAGCGGGCGGCCGCGGGTCGGCGTGTCGAGCCTCGGCACGTCGTCATCGGCGAGCGGATCGGCGCCCGGCAGGCCCATGTCGAGGCGCACCGCCTCACCCGGCTGCGGCGCCTCGGCGCCGAACACCATCGCCGCCGAGGCCGGCGCGACGATCGGGTCGCCGGCGGCCGGCGCCGGGAAGGCATCCAGCGGCAGCGACAGGTCGCCCAGCGACGGCTCCAGCCGCGCGATCGAGGCGGGATTCTGCGACGGATCCTGCGTGCGCCACTGGTCGGTTGCCGGCGAGGCCGTATCGGGGCCAGCAGCCTCGGGCGTCACCACCATGAACAGTGCGTTGCCGGGCTCCAGCGCGCGCCCCATTTCCGCGGCCTTCAGCCATTCCGCTCCGTGTCCGCCGGTCTGGGCGAACATTTCCTCTGCAATCACGCGGAACCCTTCCACATCCTGTCTGTTGCTGTAAATCTCCAGGAGCTTGAGCCGTACCGGCTGCTGCTCCGGGTGTTTCTCCAGGGCTTCGCGCAGGATTTCCTCTGCCTGCACATCGCGCCCGTAGGCGATATAGACCTCGGCCTCGGCGATCGGGTCGACCTCGTTGGCTTCCGGCGTGTTGTTGCCGATGCGGAAGTCGGCGCCGAACACGCTGTGCTGCGAGGTGTCGACGCTCTGGCCGCCGGCGGTGCCGAACAGCGAGTTGGCACCTGCCATCACCGTGCTCTCCTGCGACAGGATGCTGTCGCCGAAGCCGGTGGCCTCGCTCTCCTTCTGCTTCTGGCGGCGGCGATAGATCGCGTACACGCCCAGCAGCGCCACCAACAGGCCGCCGCCGGGCAGCAGCATGGGGTTGGCCAGCAGTCCATCGAGGAACGACGGTTCGGGCACCGGCGCGGGCGGCGCGACCACCGGCGGCACAGGTTTGGCCGCAGGCGTCGATGCGGCACCTTGTGCCGCGTTGGCCGCCACCTCGGCGGCAGGCTGCGAGGCGGGGGCCGCGGCCACGGCGGAGGCTACCGCCGGCGCTGCGGGTGCCACGGCGGCCGCGGGCACGGCCGGCGCGCTTGCCGCATCCGCGACTGCCGTGGCCGCAGCGGGGCTCGCCACGGCGTCGGCCTTGGGCGGCTGGGCCGGCACCACGGCCGGTGCTGCGGCCGCCGCCCTGGCGGCGGCATCGGCCTTTTCCTTGTCGGCCAGCGCGGTCTCGTTGGCCGGTTTGGCCTGGCTCAGCTTGGCGATCTCGGCGTTCTTCAGCTCGAGCAGCTTCTGCATGTCGCCGACGTTCTTTTGCAGCTGCGCCAGGCGCGCCTCGGCTTCCTTCAGCTGGCGCTCGCGCGCGACGTCGGCCTCGGCCCTGGCCGCGGCGTCGGCCTGCGCGCCACGCGCGGCCTTGCTCAGCTTCAGCTCATCGCGCGGGCCGTCGGTCGGTGCCGCCTGTTCCTGCACGCGCGCGGTCACATTGCCGGACTGCTGGCGGCCGCTATCGGGCTCGACCGCTTTGGCCGCGGCGGCGCTGGCCAGCCGGCTGCGGTAGGCGTCGAAGCCCTGCGTGCGCGCCACCACTTCGCGGCGCGCGGCCCTGGGCGTCACCGCCTGTGCCTGCTGCTGGGTCGGCACTTGCAGCACCGCGCCGCTGCGCAGGCGGTTCATGTTGCCGCCGATAAAGGCGTTGGGATTGTTGCGGTAGAGCGCCACCAGCATCTGGTCCAGCGAGACCGATTCCTGGCCCTGCACGGCTTCGCCGGCAATGCCATAGAGCGTGTCGCCACGCTGCACGGTGTAGCCGCCACCGGGGGCCATGTCGGTGCCGGCGGCCGGAGTCGCGGCGCGCCTGGCGCTCTGGCGCGCCGGGCGGGCTGGCGCGGCGGGCCGGGCCGGCTCGGCCTCGGCACTGGGCGCGGCCTGCTGCGCCGGCGCAGGTGGCGCGGCGGCAGGTGCGGGCGCCGCCGGAGCGTCGGGTGTGGCGGCCTGCACCACCGGTGCCGGCGAGAAAGTCTGGTTGGATGCCCTGGCCCCGGCGGGATCGAGCAGGAAGGTGTAGGCGCGCGAGACCTTGCCGCTGGCCCAGCTCATGTCGACCAGGATATCGACGAAGGGCTCGCTGATCGGCTGGCTGGAACGGACCCGTGCCACGTAGCTGCCATTGGCGCGGCGCTCCAGTTCCAGGCGCAGGCTGCCGACGCTTGGCAGATAGGTCAAGCCGGCCGCGGCATAGGCGCCCGGCGGCGCCAGCTTTACGCTGAGCCCCGCGGCCTCCTCGGCGGTGACCCCGCTGATGTCGATCTCAGCCAGCAGCGGCTGCCCCAGATTCGACTGAACCCGCAATTGCCCGAACCCCGCGGCATACGCGGCCGGCTGCGCAAGCAGCAGGCCCAGTGCCGTGACGGCCAGCGTTGACCAGCGCTGACGGGCAGTAGGCGCATCTTTCCGGCGATGTTGGCTCACACTCACCTTGTGCTCCGTTATGTTTTAGTAGCGATATGAATCGACAAACCGACCCCGACAACCGACTCCATTAACCAGGTCCGCCCGGCCGGCGGGGCATTCTGAACGGCCCCTTTGCCAGCCTTTGCAGGCGCCCGTCCCTGCGGGGCGCGGGGCGCATGCCGGCGTATTGTGACGCATCGCCCAGCAAAATAGGCGCCCGGATACAACAACGCCGCGCATGGGCGCGGCGTCGTAAGCAAAGCGCTGCATTCTGTTGCCTGGCTGCAACGGGCGCAACCAGGCCACAGGTGGCGGCCTGCGATCAGGATTCGATCAGGATACGCAGCATGCGGCGCAGCGGCTCGGCCGCGCCCCACAGGAGCTGGTCGCCGACCGTAAAGGCCGACAGGTACTCGCCGCCCATCTGCATCTTGCGCAGGCGGCCGACCGGGATGGTCAGCGTGCCGGTCACGGCAGCGGGGGTCAGGCCGGTCATGCTCGCCTCGCGGGTGTTCGGCACCACCTTGGCCCACTGGTTGTGAGCAGCCAGCATGCCTTCGATCTCGTCCAGCGGCACATCCTTGCGCAGCTTGATGGTCAGCGCCTGCGAGTGGCAGCGCATCGCGCCGATGCGCACGCACAGGCCGTCGACGGCGATCGGCGTGGCGCCGGTCGCGCCCAGGAAGCCCTCGCCGCGGCCCAGGATCTTGTTGGTCTCGGCGCCGCCCTTCCATTCTTCCTTGGACTGTCCGTTGCCCAGGTCCTTGTCGATCCAGGGGATCAGGTTGCCGGCCAGCGGCACGCCGAACTGCTTGGTTTCCTCGGCGGACAGGCCGTGCTGGGTCGCCAGGATCTGGCGGTCGATTTCCAGGATGGCCGACGCCGGGTTATCCAGCAGCGGCTTGACCGACGCATTCAGCGTGCCGAACTGGGTCAGCAGCTCGCGCATGTGCTGGGCGCCGCCGCCCGAAGCGGCCTGGTAGGTCATCGAGGTCATCCATTCGACCATGTCGGCCTGGAACAGGCCGCCGAGGCCAATCAGCATGCAGCTGACGGTGCAGTTGCCGCCGATAAAATTCTTGACGCCCTTGGACAGCGCGTCCTTGATCACACCCTGGTTGACCGGATCCAGCACGATGATGGCATCGTCCTTCATCCGCAGCGAGGACGCCGCATCGATCCAGTAGCCCTTCCAGCCCGCCGCGCGCAGCTTGGGGAAGACCTCGTTGGTGTAGTCGCCGCCCTGGGCGGTCAGCACCACGTCGCACTTCTTCAGTGCCTCGATGTCGTTGGCATCCTTGAGCGTGGTTTCGTTCCTGGCCATGGCGGGCGCCTTGCCGCCGGCGTTGGACGTGCTGAAGAAGACGGGCTCGATGTGGTCGAAATCACGCTCTTCCTGCATGCGCTGCATCAGGACGCTGCCGACCATTCCCCGCCAACCGACGAGACCTACAATCATGATTTACCTCGGATGTGATTTTTACTTCCCCGCCATTTTCCTCGCCCGGCGTGGCTGCGCGGGGAAGACGGGCAGGCACGACGAACGGATCTAGGCGATCGCGGTTTTAATAATGGTTTTAATCGTCGTTGCGGTCTGGCCGAGCGAAATCGTGCCAACCGGGCCGCGGGTAGCGGTCAGGGCGACAACAGCAGTCAGGGTGGACTGGGAAAATCGGGCCATCGGCAGAGTCTACACGATTTTGCGGCGCTGCCGCAGCGTGCAAATTGGGGACAAATAAAACGTAGGGCACCGCGATTGCGGTGCCCTGTTGCGTGTGACTTACAGTGCCGCCAGCACGGCCTCACCCATCTCGCGGGTGCCCACCTGCTTGCAGCCCGGCGTCAGGATGTCGCCGGTGCGGTAGCCCTGCGCCAGCACCTTCTTGACCGCATTCTCGATGCGGTCGGCCTGCTCGGCGCGGTTCAGCGAGTAGCGCAGCATCATCGCCGCCGACAGGATCGTGGCCAACGGATTGGCGATGCCCTTGCCGGCGATGTCCGGCGCTGAGCCGTGCGAGGGCTCGTACAGGCCCTTGTTGTTGGCATCCAGCGACGCCGACGGCAGCATGCCGATCGAGCCGGTCAGCATCGCCGCCTCGTCCGACAGGATGTCGCCGAACATATTGCCGGTGACGATCACGTCGAAGCTCTTGGGCGCCTTGACCAGCTGCATCGCGGCGTTGTCGACGTACATGTGCGACAGCTCGACCTCCGGATACTCCTTGCTGACATCGATCACGATGTCCTTCCAGAACTGGAAGGTCTCGAGCACGTTGGCCTTGTCGACGCTGCACAGCTTCTTGCCGCGCTTGGCCGCGGCCTGGAACGCCACGTGCGCGATGCGGCGGATTTCGGGCTCGCTGTAGCGCATGGTGTCGAAGGCTTCGCGCGCGCCCTGGAACAGGCCGTCCGGCGCTTCGCGCAGGCCGCGCGGCTGGCCGAAATAAATGTCGCCGTTGAGCTCGCGCACGATCAGGATGTCGAGGCCAGCCACCAGTTCGGGCTTCAGGCTAGAAGCGCCGGTCAGTTCCGGATAGCAGATCGCCGGGCGGAAGTTGGCGAACAGCTGCAGGTGCTTGCGCAGGCCCAGGATGGCCTGCTCGGGGCGCAGCGCGCGCTCGAGACTGTCGTACTTCCAGTCGCCGACGGCGCCGAACAGGATGGCGTCGGCTTCCTTGGCCAGCTTGAGCGTGTTTTCCGGCAGCGGATGGCCTTCGGCCTCGTAGCCGGCGCCACCCACCGGAGCGGTTTCAAGTTCGAACTTCTCGTCGAGCGCGTTCAGGACCTTGACGGCCTCTGCAACGATTTCGGGACCGATGCCGTCACCCGGCAGGACTGCGATCTTCATTGTTGTCTTTCCTCGTAGAGCCTTATCCGACCAGGCGGTTGTTCAGCCACGGCATCTTCGCCACGCGCTCGGCCTCGAAGGCCTTGATCTTGTCGGCATGGCGCAGGGTCAGGCCGATATCGTCGAAGCCGTTCAGCATGCAGTACTTGCGGAACGGGGCGATGTCGAACTCGTAGCCCTGGCCCGACGGCGTCAGCACCACCTGCTTGTCGAGGTCGATGGTGAGCTGGTAGCCGTTGAACGCATTGGTCTCGTTGAACAGGTGTTCGACCTGTTGTTCGCTCAGCACCACCGGCAGCAGGCCGTTCTTGTAGCAGTTGTTGAAGAAGATGTCGGCAAAGCTGGGCGCGATCACGGCGCGGAAGCCGTATTGCGTCAGCGCCCACGGCGCGTGCTCGCGCGAGCTGCCGCAGCCGAAGTTGCGGCGTGCCAGCAGGATCGACGCGCCCTGGTAGCGCGGCTGGTTCAGCACGAAGTCCGGGTTCAGCGGACGCTTGCTGTTATCCATGCCGGGCTCGCCCACATCCTTGTAGCGCCACTCGTCGAACAGGTTGGGACCGAAGCCGGTGCGCTTGATCGACTTCAGAAACTGCTTCGGGATGATGGCGTCAGTGTCGACGTTCTCGCGGTCGAGCGGCGCGACCAGGCCGCTGTGTACGGTGAACTTTTCCATGTGCTCTGTCCTTGCTTGTTCAGCCCAGCTTGCGGATATCGACGAAGTGGCCCTCGATGGCGGCCGCGGCGGCCATCGCCGGGCTCACCAGGTGGGTGCGCCCGCCCGCGCCCTGGCGGCCTTCGAAGTTGCGGTTCGAGGTCGACGCGCAGCGCTCGCCCGGATCGAGGCGGTCGGCGTTCATCGCCAGGCACATCGAGCAGCCCGGCTCGCGCCATTCAAAGCCGGCGGCCTTGAAGATCTGGTCCAGGCCTTCGCGCTCGGCCTGCTCCTTGACCAGGCCGGAGCCCGGCACCACCATCGCCAGCTTTACGTTCGATGCAACCTTGCGGCCCAGCTTCTGCACCACCCAGGCGGCGGCGCGCATGTCCTCGATGCGGCTATTGGTGCAGGAGCCGATGAAGACCTTGTCGATGCTGATGCTCTCGACCGGCACGTTGGGCTGCAGGCCCATGTATTCGAGCGCGCGCTCCATCGCGTTGCGCTTGTTCGGGTCCTTTTCCTTCTCCGGGTCCGGCACGCGGTCTTCGATGCTGATCACCATTTCCGGCGAGGTGCCCCAGGTCACCTGCGGGCGGACCTCTTCCGCGCGCAACTCGACCACCTGGTCGAACTTGGCGCCGGCATCCGAATGCAGCGTGCGCCAGTAGGTCACGGCCTGCTCCCACTCCACGCCCTGCGGCGCGTACGGGCGGCCCTTGACGTATTCGAGCGTGACATCGTCCACAGCCACCAGGCCGGCGCGCGCGCCTGCCTCGATCGCCATGTTGCAGACCGTCATGCGGCCTTCCATGGTCAGGTCGCGGATGGCCGAGCCGGCGAACTCGATGGTGTAGCCGGTGCCGCCGGCGGTACCGATCTTGCCGATGATGGCCAGCACGATGTCCTTGGCGGTGCAGCCGCGCGGCAGCTTGCCTTCCACCTTGACCAGCATGTTCTTGGCCTTCTTGCCCAGCAGCGTCTGCGTAGCCAGCACGTGCTCGACTTCGGAGGTGCCGATGCCGTGCGCGAGCGCGCCGAAGGCGCCGTGGGTGCTGGTATGCGAGTCGCCGCACACCACGGTCATGCCCGGCAGCGTCGCGCCCTGCTCCGGCCCGATCACGTGCACGATGCCCTGGCGGTGGTCGTTCATCTTGAACTGGGTAATGCCGTAGCTGTCGCAGTTGGCATCGAGCGTATCGACCTGCAGCTTCGATACCGGATCGGCAATGCCCTGGCTGCGGTCCGTGGTCGGCACGTTGTGGTCCGACACCGCCAGATTGGCGCTGATGCGCCATACCGGACGCTCTGCCAGCTTCAGGCCCTCGAACGCCTGCGGGCTGGTCACTTCATGCAGCAGGTGGCGGTCGATATAGAGCAGCGTGGTGCCGTCTTCCTCGACGTGGACGGTGTGGTCATCCCAGAGTTTGTCGTAGAGCGTCTTGGCCATGATGCGATGGCGGGACCGATGACCGTGCCTTGGCAGGCCGGACTGCGGGGACCGCGCAGTAGTTTGCAGGGGTGTTTTGTCCGCTTCGTCGCGGCGGGCGAACCGGCAGAAGAACCGCCGGAAGCCGCCGCAAAGCGGGCGTTATCTCAAGCGTTGCCGCAATGCTTGACTTGGCAATCGATTATGCCACCGGTCGGGCCCCGGGCCGGGCAGGGTCGGGCCGGGAATGTAATGTGATTGGCGAAAGGGGGATTTCGCGGATGGCGAAAAGGCTTGCCCGCTTCCCCGCTTCGCTTTGCGACGCCGCTGGCAGCAAGCTCCCTCTCCCCATGAGGGGAGAGGGAGAACACCTTGCTTGGGCTCGCTCTGGCGGCTTTGGAGCACCCAAAGCCGTTCTCCCCTTCCGGGTTTTGGGGCGGCTTCGTCAACCCCCGAGGTACGCGGCCTTGATGCGGTCGTTCGCCAGCAGGTTCGCACCGGTATCGGCCAGCACCACTTTCCCCGTTTCCAGCACATAGCCCCGGTCCGCCACCTGCAGCGCCTTGTTGGCGTTCTGCTCGACCAGGAACACGGTGACGCCCTCGTCACGAATGGTGCGGATGATGTCGAAGATCTGCGCGATGATCAGCGGCGCCAGGCCGAGCGTGGGCTCGTCCAGCAGCAGCAGGCGCGGCCGGCTCATCAGCGCGCGACCGATCGCCAGCATCTGCTGTTCGCCGCCCGACATGGTGCCGGCGCGCTGGCCGGCGCGCTGGTTCAGGCGCGGGAACAGCTTGAACACGTGCTCGATACCCGCCTCTATTTCGTCGCGCTTGGCGAAGAACGCACCCATCTTCAGGTTTTCCAGCACCGTCAGGCTGGGGAACACGCGCCGGCCCTCGGGCGAGATCGCCATGCCCAGGCGCATGATCTCGTGGGTCGAGCGATGGGTGATGTCCTGCCCTTCGAACAGCACGCGCCCGCTCGAGGCGCGCGGCGTGCCGCACACGGTCATCATCAGCGTCGTCTTGCCGGCGCCGTTGCTGCCGATCAGGGTGACGATCTCCCCCTTGTTGACTTCGATCGATACGCCCGACAGCGCCTCGACGGCGCCGTAGTGGGTATGGACCTGTTCCAGCTTCAGCATCAGTCCTCTCCCAGGTAGGCCTTGATCACGCGCGGGTCGTTGCGCACTTCCTCAGGCTTGCCAATCACGATCGGCTTGCCGTGCTCCATCACCAGGATGCGATCGGACACGCCCATCACCAGGCTCATGTCGTGCTCGATCAGCAGCACGGCAATGCCGAACTCGCGCCGCAGCTGGTCGATCAGCTGCTGCAGCTCGATCTTCTCCTGCGGGTTCAGGCCGGCGGCGGGTTCGTCCAGCATCAGCAGGCGCGGCTGGGTGATCATGCAGCGCGCGATCTCGAGCCGGCGCTGGTGGCCGTAGGACAGCGTGCCCGCCTCGCGGTTGGCGACGCCGGTCAAACCCATGCGCTCCAGCCATTGCGCGGCGCGCTGCAGCGCCTCGCGCTCGGCGCGGCGGTAGGCCGGGGTCGCGAACAGCCCGCGCAGGATGCCGGACTGCACCTGCAGGTGTTGCGCCACCATCAGGTTCTCGACCACGGTCAGGTTCTTGAACAGGCGGATGTTCTGGAAGGTGCGCACCAGGCCCTTGCGCGCCACCATGTGGCTGGGCAGGCCGGCGATGGCGTGGCCGTCGAGGGTGACATCGCCCGCGCTCGGCTTGTAGAAGCCGCCGACGCAGTTGAACACCGTGGTCTTGCCGGCGCCGTTCGGGCCGATGATGGCGAAGACCTCGTCCTTGCGCACATCGAAATCGATGCCGTCGACGGCCAGCAAGCCGCCGAAGCGCATCTGCAGGCCCGACACCCTGAGCAGTTCTGCCGTTGTATTGATCGGCGCATTCATCGGGGAAGCTCCACGTGCGGGCGGCTCGCGGGCAACAGGCCCTGCGGACGCCACATCATCATCAGCACCATCACCAGGCCGAAGATCAGCATGCGATATTCGGCAAAGCCGCGCGCCACCTCGGGCAGCACGGTCAGCAGGATCGCCGCCAGGATCACGCCCAGCTGCGAGCCCATGCCGCCCAGCACCACCACGGCCAGCACCAGCGCCGATTCGATGAAGGTGAACGATTCCGGATTGACCAGGCCCTGGCGCGCGGCGAAGAACGCGCCGCCCAGGCCGGCGAACGACGCCCCCAGCGTGAACGCCGACAACTTGATGCGGGTCGGGTTCAGGCCAAGCGAGCGGCAGGCGATCTCATCCTCGCGCAGCGCCTCCCAGGCGCGCCCCATCGGCATGCGGATCAGGCGGCTGGTAACGAACAGCGTGAAGCCGACCAGCAGCAGCGCGATCAGGTAGAGGAAGATCACCATGTGCTGGCTGGCGTAATCGAGGCCGATCAGCTCGTGGAAAGTGCGCGCGCCCTCGACGCTGGCGCTGCGCGCCATCTCGATGCCGAACACGCTGGGCTTGGGGATGCCCGAGACGCCGTCCGGGCCGCCGGTCAGGCTGGTCAGGTTGTTCAGCAGCAGGCGAATGATCTCGCCGAAGCCGAGCGTGACGATCGCCAGGTAGTCGCCGCGCAGGCGCAGCACCGGGAAGCCGAGCAGGAAGCCGAAGCCCGCCGACATCGCCGCCGCGATCGGCAGGCATTCCCAGAAGCTAAGGCCGAAGTACTGGTTCAGCAGCGCATAGGTATAGCCACCCACGGCATAGAAGCCGACATAGCCCAGATCGAGCAGGCCGGCATAGCCCACCACGATATTCAGCCCAAGGCCCAGGATCACGTAGATCAACGCGAGCGTGGCCACGTCGACCGCGCCGCGCGAGCCGAAGAACGGCCACACCAGCCCCACCGCCAGCAGCACCCACACCGCCACGCGCTGCCGCTGCGCACCCAACTGCGGCAGCGCCGGCAGGCGCACCGCGCTGCCGGCGCGCGACAGCATCGGCTTGAACAACTGGAACAGGAACACCGCCGCCACGGCCAGCCACACCGGCCGCCAGTGCGATTCCAGCACCACCTGGTAGCCTTCCAGCTTGAGCTGCAGGCCGAGGATGGGGATGGTCAGGATGGCGGTCATCACGGCCGCCGTGATCGCGTTCTTCAGCGACTGGCCCGGCGTGGCGCCGCGCGCGGCGGCCTTGGCCGCCGGCATCGCAGATACATTATTGGTCATGGTTTCGCCCCCCTCAGACCTTTTCGACATCAGGCTTGCCCAACAGCCCGGTCGGACGGAACAGCAGCACCAGCACCAGCAGGCTGAAAGCGACCACGTCCTTGTATTCGGCCGGCATGTAGCCCGAGGCGAAGGTTTCCGCCAGGCCCAGCAGCACGCCGCCGAGCATCGCACCCGGGATGCTGCCGATGCCGCCCAGCACCGCCGCGGTAAAGGCCTTGATGCCGGCAATGAAGCCGATGAAGGGATTGAGCTTGCCGATGGTCAGCCCGATCAGCACGCCGCCCACCGCCGCCAGCATCGCGCCCAGCACGAAGGTGAACGAGATCACCTTGTTGGTGTCGATGCCGAGCAGGTTGGCCATGCGCATGTCCTCGGCGCAGGCGCGGCAGGCGCGGCCCATGCGCGAGCGGCCGATGAACAGCGTCAGCGCCACGATCAGCGCCAGCGTCACGCCGACGATCAGCAGGCGCGAGTACGGCACCGTCACGGTGAAGTCGCCGCCCATCTGGAACTCGATGGCGCCCGAGATCAGCACCGGCACCGAGACATCGCGCGCGCCCTGCCCGATCTGGACATAGTTCTGCAGGAAGATCGACATGCCGATGGCCGAGATCAGCGGCACCAGCCGCGGCCCGCCGCGCAAGGGGCGGTATGCCACCCGCTCGACCGCATAGCCGTAGACGCCGGTGACCATCACCGACACCAGCAAGGCGGCGCCGAGCACCAGCGGCAGGGGGTAGCCCGCCTGGGCGCCGATGGCGGTGAGCGTGACCAGCCCGACATAGGCACCGATCATGTAAATCTCGCCGTGCGCGAAATTGATCATGCCGATGATGCCGTAGACCATTGTGTAGCCGATGGCGATCAGCGCATAGATCGCACCCAGCGTCAGGCCGTTGACCAGCTGCTGGGTGAACTGTGGAAGGAATTCATTCATTGGGGAAGCCTCGTAGGCGCCGGAACTGGCCTAGGCGGGATGCACCAAAACCATTCGAACTTGCCAAAGCAAGGTGTTCTCCCTCTCCCCGCATGGGGAGAGGGCCGGGGTGAGGGGTGGTTTAGCTGGGAGCCACATCAGGCAAGGCCAACGGTTTTAACCCGCCGGCCTCAGCCTTTGACCCGCCCGCCCTCGCCCCCTGCCCCTCTCCCGCAAGCGGGAGAGGGGAGCAACCCGTCGGGGATGCGAACGCCCTAGTTGGCGGCCGTCTTGCTGGCGTCCTTGTGCCAGGTGTAGACCACGAACTTGAAGGACTTCAGGTCGCCCTTGGCGTCGTACTCGACCTTGCCGATCGGGGTGGTGAAGGCGTTCTTGTGCATGTACGCCGCGACCTTGGTGGGATCGGTGCTCTTGGCGCCGGCGATGGCGTCGCCGATGATCTTGACGGCGGCATAGGCCGGCATCTGGAACGGACCGTTGGCGTCACGCTTCTTGTCGGCAAAGGCCTTGACCAGGCCGGCGTTGGCCGGATCGGCCGAGAAGTCGGCCGGCAGCGTCACCAGCATGCCTTCCGACGACGGGCCGGCGATCGCGGTCACGTCCTTGTTGCCCACGCCCTCGGGGCCCATGAAGGAGGCCTTCACGCCCTGCTCGCGCGCCTGGCGCAGCAGCAGGCCCATTTCCGGGTGGTAGCCGCCGAAGTAGACGAAGTCCACGCCCTGCGACTTGAGCTTGGTGATCACCGCCGAGTAGTCCGAGTCGCCGGCGTTGATGCCTTCGAACACGGCCACCGGGATCTTGGCGGCTTCCAGGTCCTTCTTCACCGAGCTGGCGATGCCCTGGCCGTAAGACTGCTTGTCGTGCAGCACCGCGACCTTCTTCGGCTTGACCTTGCCGATGATGTACTGGGCGGCGGCCGGACCCTGCTGGTCGTCGCGGCCGATGGTGCGGAAGATGAAGCTGCGCTTCTTGGTCTCGGTCAGCTGCGGCGCGGTGGCCGACGGCGTGACCATCACGATGCCTTCGTTCTCGTAGATGTCCGAGGCCGGAATGGTCGAGCCCGAGCACACGTGGCCGATCACGTACTTGATGTTCTGGCTGACGATCTTGTTGGCCACCGCCACGGCCTGCTTCGGCTCGCAGGCGTCGTCCATCAGCACCACCTCGAACTTGTTGCCACCGGCGCCGCCGGCTGCGTTGATCTGTTCAACGGCGGTCAGCGCACCGGCCTTGACCATGTCGCCATACTGCGCCACCGAGCCGCTCATCGGGCCGGCAATGGCGATCTTCACGGTTTCGGCGTGGGCGGCGGCGCCAAAGGTCGCCAGCATGGCAGCCAGCGAAATGGTGGAAAGACGGGACAGCGTCATCAGGAGCTCCTCGATTTATGTTTGGGTCATCCGGGCAGAAACGGTATGACCTGCGCAATCGAACAACACCCGCGGACGACTGGGATCGGGATTCGCAGCAAGCGCGGCCCGGGACGCGGAAGTCGGGCCTGCAAGGAAGAGACAGCGTATGCGGGGCCCGGCAAGTGTCAGTCCCGCTGAGGTATGGGGACCAAGGTTCGGAAAGACAACGTTTGATGCGTTCTCTATTGCGCAAGCGATTCGCCTGCCCCGCTTGCCGCACCGCACGCCGGAAGGGTGGCCCGGCTGCCGTCGGCAAAGCAGCCCGCATTATAGGGTCAAATTTCCTGCCGCACGCGACTATCGCACAATTTATGCGGAACGGATTTGGGAAAACGCGACACAATCCTCCACAAATTGCGCTCCGGACCATTCGAGGTGCAATTTCCTGCCCTTCCCGGTGCCGCGGTGCACAACCGCGCCCGGCCCACAAAGACAAACGCCCCGGCAGGCCGGGGCGTCTGGAATTGCTGCGCTGCGCAGCGGCGGGACCAGCTTAGCGCTTGGCCACGTCCGGCACGTCGCGGGTGGCGGCGCCGACGAACAGCTGGCGCGGACGGCCGATCTTGTATTCCGGATCGGTAATCATCTCTTCCCACTGCGAGATCCAGCCCGGGGTGCGGGCCAGCGCGAAGATGCAGGTGAACAGCGAGGTCGGGATGCCCAGCGCACGCTGCACGATGCCCGAGTAGAAGTCGACGTTCGGGTACAGCTTGCGGCTGACGAAGTACTCGTCTTCCAGCGCGATCTTTTCCAGCTCCATGGCCAGCTTGAACAGCGGGTCGTTGTGCAGGCCCAGTTCGTTCAGCACTTCATGGCAGGTTTCGCGCATCAGCTTGGCGCGCGGATCGTAGTTCTTGTACACGCGGTGGCCGAAGCCCATCAGGCGCACGCCCGAGTTCTTGTCCTTGACCTGCTTGATGAACTCGCCGATGTTGTCGACGCTGCCGATCTCTTCCAGCATCTTCAGCGCGGCTTCGTTGGCGCCGCCGTGGGCCGGGCCCCACAGGCAGGCCACGCCGGCGGCGATGGCGGCGAACGGGTTGGTGCCCGACGAGCCGGCCAGGCGCACGGTCGAGGTCGAAGCGTTCTGCTCGTGGTCGGCGTGCAGGATGAAGATGCGGTCCAGCGCACGCTCCAGCACCGGGTTCACGGTGTACGGGGCGCACGGCGTGGCGAACAGCATGCGCAGGAAGTTGCCCGAGTAGGACAGGTCGTTCTGCGGATAGATGTACGGCTGGCCGATGTTGTACTTGTACGCCATCGCGACCATGGTCGGCATCTTGGCGATCAGGCGGATGGCCGAGATCTCGCGCTGGTGCGGATCGTCGATGTCCATGGCGTCGTGGTAGAACGCGCTCATGGCACCCACCAGGCCGGTCAGCACGGCCATCGGGTGGGCATCGCGGCGGAAACCGCGCATGAAGAACTGCAGCTGCTCGTGGACCATGGTGTGGTTCATCACATGGCCGACGAATTCTTCCTTCTGCTTGGCGTTGGGCAGCTCGCCCTTCAGCAGCAGGTAGCTGGTCTCGAGGTGGTCGCACTTCTGCGCCAGCTGCTCGATCGGGTAGCCGCGGTACAGCAGCTCGCCCTTGTCGCCGTCGATATAGGTGATCTTGGAATTGCACGAAGCCGTCGACATGAAACCGGGGTCGTAGGTGAACTTACCGGTTTGTCCGTACAGCTTGCGAATGTCGATCACGTCCGGGCCAACAGTACCCTTGTAGATCGGCAGCTCAACGCTGGGGGAACCATCGGAGAACGATAGCGTGGCTTTCACATCGGACGGCGTCATGTCGGATCCTTCAAATGCTGTGAATAATAATGTTGACCAAAACTCAGACCGTACGCAGCAGGGCAATGACTCGCTGCATCGGGGGCGTGTCGAGCTCACCGTCCAGTTCCTTGCGCGCAAGGAGCAGGTCCATCAACTCGTTGTCGCTGAGTTCGAACAGCTGGCTCAGCGCAGCCACATCCTCGTCGGACAGGCTCTCCTCGTAACGGTTGAAGAAACGTTCGACGATGATGTCGTTCTCCAGGAGGCCGCGGCGGGCACGCCAGCGCAACCGGGCGCGCTTGTGCGGATCGGCCTGATGGGAGAAGGTGGTGGCAGGACTCTCGGTCATGGCTTCCTACTTTCGGCGCGCCCGCCAGATATAGCCGCTCTGGCTGACGCGCCGCTTACTACTTAGACAGCCGCGGGATCACACCGCGCGGCGGACCATCAGCTCCTTGATCTTGCCGATGGCCTTGGTCGGGTTCAGACCCTTCGGGCACACGTCGACGCAGTTCATGATGCTGTGGCAGCGGAACAGGCGGTACGGGTCGTTCAGGTTGTCCAGGCGCTCATTGGTGGCCTGGTCGCGGCTGTCCGCGATAAAGCGGTAAGCCTGCAGCAGGCCGGCCGGGCCGACGAACTTGTCCGGGTTCCACCAGAACGACGGGCACGAGGTCGAGCAGCTGGCGCAGAGAATGCACTCGTACAGGCCGTCCAGCTCGTCGCGCTCTTCCGGCGACTGCAGGCGCTCTTTCTCGGGCGGCGGCTCGTCGTTGATCAGGAACGGCTTGATCGAGTTGTACTGCTTGAAGAAGTTCGTCATGTCGACGATCAGGTCGCGCACCACCGGCAGCCCGGGCAGCGGACGCAGCACGATGCGGTCCGGCAGCTCGCGCATGTTGGTCAGGCAGGCCAGGCCGTTCTTGCCGTTGATGTTCATCGCGTCCGAGCCGCACACGCCTTCGCGGCACGAACGGCGGAACGAGATGGTCTCGTCCAGCTTCTTCAGCTTGACCAGCGCGTCCAGCAGCATGCGCTCGTGGCCGTCCAGCTCGACCTCGTAGGTCTGCATGCGCGGCGCCGCGTCCTTGTCCGGATCGTAGCGGTAGACTTCGAAAATACGCTTCATTTCTGTGGGTCCTGTTGTCTCGACGATGCGGTGCTCAGAAGGTACGGGCCTTCGGCGGCACGCTTTCCACCGTCAGCGGTTCCATCTTCACCGGCTTGTAGTCGAGGCGGTTGCCTTCGCTGTAGAACAGCGTGTGCTTGAGCCAGTTCTGGTCGTCGCGGTTGGGGAAGTCGCTGTGCGCGTGGGCACCGCGCGACTCCTTGCGCGCCGCGGCCGAGATCATGGTGGCCTTGGCCACTTCCACCAGGTTGGCCACTTCCAGGGCTTCCACCAACGCGGTGTTGAAGACCTTGGACTTGTCCTTCAGGTGGATGTTGGCGGCACGCTCGGTCACTTCCAGGATGCGCTCGACGCCTTCGTCCATCAGTTTCTGGGTACGGAACACGCCCGCATGCGACTGCATGTTCTTGCGGATGTCGTTGGCGACGTCCTGCGTGTACTCGCCCGACGACGAAGCCTGCAGCTTGGCCAGGCGCGACAGCGCCAGGTCGGCGGCATCGGCCGGCAGCGGCTTGTGTTCCTTCTGCTTCAGGTTCTGCGCGATGATGTGGTTGCCGGCGGCGCGGCCGAACACCACCAGGTCGAGCAGCGAGTTGGTGCCGAGGCGGTTGGCGCCGTGCACCGACACGCACGAGCATTCGCCGATCGCGTAGAAACCGTTGAGCACTTCGTTCGGGTTGCCGTTCTTCGGCACCACGACCTGGCCGTGGTAGTTGGTCGGAATGCCGCCCATCTGGTAGTGGATGGTCGGGACCACCGGGATCGGTTCCTTGATCGCGTCGACGTTGGCGAACTTCAGGCCGATCTCGCGGATCGACGGCAGGCGCTTCATGATGGTCTCGGCACCGACGTGGGTCAGGTCGAGCAGCACGTAGTCGCCGTTCGGGCCGCAGCCGCGGCCTTCCTTGATTTCCTGGTCCATCGAGCGCGAGACGAAGTCGCGCGGCGCCAGGTCCTTCAGCGTCGGCGCGTAGCGCTCCATGAAGCGCTCGCCGTCCTTGTTGCGCAGGATACCGCCTTCGCCGCGCACGCCTTCGGTGATCAGCACACCCGCGCCGGCCACGCCGGTTGGGTGGAACTGCCAGAACTCCATGTCTTCCAGCGGCACGCCGGCGCGCGCTGCCATGCCCAGGCCGTCACCGGTGTTGATGAAGGCGTTGGTGGAAGCGGCGTAGATACGGCCGGCACCGCCGGTCGCGAACAGCGTGGTCTTGGCTTCGAGGATGTAGACCTCGCCGGTTTCCATTTCCAGCGCGGTCACGCCCAGCACGTCGCCGTCCTGGTCGCGGATCAGGTCCAGCGCCATCCATTCGACGAAGAAGTGGGTCTTGGCGCGCACGTTGCGCTGGTACAGCGTGTGCAGCAGCGCGTGGCCGGTACGGTCGGCCGCGGCGCAGGCGCGCTGCACCGGCTTCTCGCCGTAGTTGGCGGTGTGGCCGCCGAACGGTCGCTGGTAGATGGTGCCGTCGGGGTTGCGGTCGAACGGCATGCCGAAGTGTTCGAGCTCGTACACGACCTTCGGCGCTTCCCGGCACATGAACTCGATCGCGTCCTGGTCACCCAGCCAGTCCGAGCCCTTGATGGTGTCGTAGAAGTGATAGTGCCAGTTGTCCTCGCTCATGTTGCCGAGCGAGGCACCGATGCCGCCCTGCGCCGCCACGGTGTGCGAGCGGGTCGGGAACACCTTGGACAGCACGGCCACGTTCAGGCCGGCTTCCGCGAGCTGGAGGGATGCGCGCATCCCGGCGCCGCCAGCACCGACGATGACCACGTCAAAGCGGCGACGCGGCAATCCAGTCTTGACTGCGACCATTTATTACACCCTCCAGAGAATCTGAGCAGCGTAGCCCGCGCAACCGACGAGCCACAGAATCGTAAGAACTTGCAGCACGAGGCGAACCGCCATCGGCTTTACATAGTCCATCCAGATATCGCGCACGCCGATCCAGGCGTGATACAGCAGCGACAGGATGGTCAGGAACGTGATGATCTTCATCCACTGGTTGGCGAAGAGCCCTGCCCACGCTTCATACGAAGCGCCGTTCGACAGCAGGAAGGCAATCGCCAGGATCACGGTGAAGACCACCATGACCACGGCGGTGACGCGTTGCGCGAGCCAGTCTTTCAGGCCGTAGTGCGCACCGACGACAAGACGCTTGGGACCGATATTGTTATTTGCCACCTTGATTCTCCTCAGAACAGGCCGAACAGCTTCAGGCCGAAAATCAGGGTAAGCAGCAGGCTGACAACCAGCACGCTGACGGCAGACTTGGCCGAGGCGGGCTTGGAGACACCAACGTGCACATCCAGCAGCAGGAAGCGGATCCCGGCGCAGAAGTGATGCAGATAACCCCAGATCAGGGCCAGCACAACCAGCTTGACAAAGCCGCCGGACAGAAGGGCCGAGAACTTTGCGAAGCTCAGTTCGGAGGTGATGCTCTGCTCAAACAGATACAGGACGAAGGGAAGGAGGAGGAACATCAGTGCACCGCTCACGCGATGCAGGATGGATACCTTGCCGGCCCAGGGCAACCGGTATTTCGCGATCTGCGAAATACCGATATTCCGGAACTCCGGCCTGGCTTGTTTGACGGCTTCAGCCATGCGAGACCCCATTAGCGGTAAACAAAGAAACGAAACTGCCATTGCCCTGCATGCAACGGGATGCATTAGGGCAAATCCATGAGATTTTAGCGCCTTTGTTGCGCGCTGCACCAATAATTTTCTGCTATCACGCCCCGACAAGCGCCGCCCGACAATCGCACACTTCGCACATCCGGCGCGCCACTTCACGCGACCACCAGCGCGTCGTGCAACAGCCGGCAATACCATGGCCAGACCACAATAATCGGCGCGCGCGCACCTGGCGCGGCGCCGCCATTTCAGCTCAGGTCGTTCTGGTAATAGTGCCGGGTGGTGACGTAGAGCCCACGGCGCACTTCCACGGGGCGGTCGCCATAGGTGTAGGACACGCGCTCGACCGACAGCAGCGGCGCGCCCACCGGCACGGACAGCAGCTCGGCGGCGGTCTCGTCGGCGGGCACGGCGCGGATTTTTTCCGAGGCGCGGATCATGCGCGTACCGAATTCGGCCTCGAACAATGCATACATGGGCCCTTTCCACTCGGTCAGCTTTTCCGCGGTCAGGCCCTTGAAGTTGGCGCCGAGCAGCCAGATTTCGTCCAGCACGGTCGACTCGCCGGAGAACGTCAGCACGCGGCGGATCTGCACCACGCTGTCGCCGGTGCGGATATCGAGCAGCCGCGCGATTTCGGCGGGGGCGCGCAGGCGCTTGCATTCGAGCACGCGGCTGGCGCCATAATGGGGTTCGCCCTCGTCCGGAACGAGGCGCAGGAAGCGGAACTTGACCACGTCTTCATGGTGCGTGGTCACGAAGGTGCCCTTGCCCTGGCGGCGTGCCACCAGGTTTTCGGCGGCGAGTTCGTCGATAGCCTTGCGCACCGTGCCCTGGCTGACCTTGTAGCGCGACGCCAGCTCCATCTCGCTGGGAATCATCTCGCCCGGCTTCCACTCGCCGGATTGCAGGCTGCGCGTGATCAGCGCCTTGATCTGCTGGTAAAGCGGGCTGAACGTAGGCGATGGCACTGACTGCAGACCAGGAGCGGGACCAGAAGCGGCACCAGTTGGCAGGGCGGCCTGCGGCGCGGCGGCCGGCGCGGGCGCCGGCGGCGAAAGCGGCTGCGTCCCGGCGCCAGGCGTGGCGGCGCCAGATTCCTGCGCGCCGGGTGTGGCTGCGCCGGTCAGGGACGTAGGCAGGGAGGACATAGCGCGATTTCACCACAAAAGGGCGCGTAACGTCCAGCCTTACGTTAATTGTCTTATGTCTTATATAAGACATATGAATTGACAGGATGGAGAGGCCGGGCCTACACTCGCGCTGGTCCACGCCCGCGAACGCCCGCCTCCAGGCCCGCCAGCAACTGCCCCAGGGCGGAAATGTACCGCGCCCGCGCCGGCACGGTCTGGAAATGGCGCCTCGCTTCGCAGTAGACTAACGCTTTGTTGCATCACCATGACCCGTTGTGGCTCTCCCCCACCGGCCCCGCCACATGGCTCCGGCGGACGGCCGCTCCCCGCTGTGGCGACAACCAGCACCCGGTGACACACCGCGCGCGTCTGCATGGCGCCGGCGCGCCACCGACCGGCATCCCCCTTTCTATCGTTTGGAGATTTACTCATGGCTAAAGCCCCAATGCGCGTCGCAGTGACCGGCGCCGCTGGCCAGATCGGCTACTCCCTGCTGTTCCGCATCGCCAACGGCGACATGCTGGGCAAAGACCAGCCGGTCATCCTCCAACTGCTCGACCTGCCGCAAGCCCAGCAAGCCGTCAAGGGCGTGGTGATGGAACTGGAAGACTGCGCATTCCCGCTGCTGGCCGGCGTGGTCATCACCGATGATCCCAAGGTTGCCTTCAAGGACGCCGACGTGGCCCTGCTGGTGGGCGCCCGTCCGCGCAGCAAGGGCATGGAGCGCAAGGACCTGCTCGAAGCCAACGCCCAGATCTTCACGGTGCAGGGCAAGGCGCTGGACGAAGTCGCCAGCCGCAACGTCAAGGTGCTGGTGGTCGGCAACCCGGCCAACACCAACGCCTACATCGCCATGAAGTCGGCCCCGAACCTGCCGCGCGAGAACTTCACCGCGATGCTGCGCCTGGACCACAACCGCGCGCTGTCGCAGGTCGCTGCCAAGACCGGCAAGCCGGTGTCGTCGATCGAGAAGCTGTTCGTGTGGGGCAACCACAGCCCGACCATGTACGCCGACTACCGCTACGCCACTGTCGACGGCAAGAGCGTCAAGGACCTGATCAACGACCCGGTGTGGAACAACGATGTGTTCCTGCCGACCGTCGGCAAGCGCGGCGCCGCCATCATCGAGGCCCGCGGCCTGTCGTCGGCCGCCTCTGCCGCCAATGCCGCGATCGACCACGTGCGCGACTGGGTGCTGGGCAGCAACGGCAAGGTCGTCACCATGGGCATTCCGTCCAACGGTGAATACGGCATCCCGGCCGACACCATGTTCGGCTACCCGGTGACCACCGCCAATGGCAAGTACGAAATCGTCAAGGGTCTGGAGATCGACGCCTACAGCCAGGAAAAGATCAACATCACCCTGCAGGAACTGGAAGAAGAAAAGGCCGGCGTGCAGCATCTGCTGGGCTGATCTTCCCAACGCTCGACGAAAGACCGGGGTTCCGCAACGATTCAAGAATCGGCGCGGACCCCGGTTTTTTTATAGGCAGCGGCCGTGCGGCCCTGCCCTGTTCGCCAACTTCAACTTTCTGAATCCACGTGCATCCTTCCGAGGTCTTGTTCCAGGGCGAAGCCATCCCGGTCCAGTTGCCGGTGTGTGACCATTACGCGGGCAGCGAAAAGCTGATGCGCAAGTCGCTGGCCCTGCAACAAGAGCTTGGTCCCGTCTTCGACATCACCTTCGACTGCGAGGACGGTGCCGCCGTCGGCCATGAGCGCGAGCACGCCGAACTGTGCGCGCAGCTGGTCAACGGCCCGCTCAATGCCCACAACCGCGTGGGCGTGCGCATCCATGACCCGGCCCACCCCAGCTGGCGCCAGGACGTCGACGTGCTGGTGCGCGCCGCCGGGGCGCGGCTGGCCTATGTGGTGGTGCCCAAGGTCACCGACGTGGTCGAGGTCGCGCGCGTGACCGACCATGTCAACCAGGTAGCGCGCAGCGCCGGCATTGCCCGCCATATCCCGATCCATGTGCTGATCGAAACCCATGCCGCGCTGGAGCAGGCCTTCGATATCGCCGCGCTGGTGCAGGTGGAATGCCTGAGCTTCGGCCTGATGGACTTTGTCTCGGCCCACCATGGCGCGATTCCCGGCGAGGCCATGCGCTCGCCGCAGCAGTTCGAGCACCCGCTGGTGCGCCGCGCCATGCTGGAGATCTCCGCCGCCTGCCACCGCCATGGCAAGGTGCCGTCGCACAACGTCAGCACCGACGTGCAGGCGCCGCAGCGCGCCGGCGACGACGCGCTGCGCGCGCGCTGCGAATTCGGCTACCTGCGCAAGTGGAGCATTCATCCGGGCCAGATCGCCCCGATCGTGGCGGCGTTCCGCCCCGGCGCAGAAGAGATCGGCGCGGCCAGCCAGATCCTGCTTGCGGCGCACGAGAACAACTGGGCGCCGATCCGCCATGAAGGGCAACTGCATGACCGTGCCAGCTACCGCTATTACTGGTCGCTGCTGCAGCGCGCCCAGGCCACCGGCACGCCGCTGCCGGCCAACGTGGAAGCACTGTTCTTCGGCTGAAGCCGCCCCACCCATTCCATCATCATCCGCAGTGCCCAAGGAGACACGGATGCCTGCCTCGAAACTTGCCGCCACCGACCCCACGCTCGACCCCGCACCCGACACCGGGGCCAGCGTGCCGGCCGCGCCGCGGGTCAAGAAATCCGTCGCGCTGTCGGGCGTGACCGCCGGCAACACCGCGCTGTGCACCGTCGGGCGCACCGGCAACGACCTGCACTACCGTGGCTACGACATTCTCGATATCGCCGAGACCTGCGAGTTCGAGGAAATCGCCCACCTGCTGGTGCACGGCAAGCTGCCGACCAAGTCCGAACTGG
>NZ_JALHRY010000002.1:0-512773 GCF_023952485.1 Cupriavidus mimosae
GGCAAGCGCAAGTGAAGCCGGCCCAAGTGAAGCCGGCCCAACAGCGGCGCCGATTATGTAACCAAAGCCCAGAGCACTACGCCGCCCCGGCCAAATCGTAGAGAATAGCGGCGGCAATGATCCCAGCGCCGCCCGCCTGCCGGCGGCACATGACAACAATTCGACTTCAGTATCCGAAAGGCACTCACAAAATGAAACATCTTGTCCTTGCCGCCTGCATCGGCGCCTTCAGCCTGACCACTGCCACCGCCGTGATGGCACAGGAACCGGCCAAGAAGACCACCACCAAGAAGAAGTCGTCGACCAAGAAGAAGGCCGCCGCCGGCGCAGCCGCCGCGGCCGGCACCGCTGCGGCGGTGGCCCCGAGCGGCGAGAAGTGGCAGTGCGAACTGGGCAACAGCCTGTATATCGCCGGCGACATGCTGCGCGACGAAATCCTGACCGTGCACTGGCAGGGCCGCGACTACAAGCTGCCGCGCCAGCCCACCGTGACCGGCGCCGACCGCTACTACGACGCCCGCACCGGCCTGGATCTGGTGGTGATCCCGAGCAAGGCCATGCTGTTCAACAAGAACCTGGGCCAGCGTCTCGCCGACGACTGCCAGAGCGCCGCCATGCAGGCCGGCGCCGCGGCCCCGACCCAGGCCGGCGGCCTGCGCGCGCCGGCCACGAGCCCGCTGCTGGTCACCCCGCCGGACGGCCAGACGATTCAGCCGGGAAGCACCCAGCAAACCGCCGCGCCCAAGCAGTAAGCTGTACCGGGGCGCTGGCGGCCGCTGCCTTGCGGCCGCCAGCGCCCTTTTTCCTTGCCGTGCCGGGTGGCGGCAAAGCCGCACCCCGGTTAGAGTATGCAGTTGCAGTGCGCTGCCTGCCTCGGACCGCGGTCAAACGCCGTGGCAGCGCACCGGGGTCTCGATTCAGGTCCGAGCCAATGCCATCGCATCATCCTTCGATCGGAGTACGGCAATGCCCCACAACCTCAAGAACACGCTAAAAGAATTCAGCATCGGCTCTTCCGGCAAGGGCCAGTATTACTCCCTGCCCCAGCTGGGCGAGGCGCTGGACCTGGACCTCGGCCGCCTGCCGGTGTCAATCCGCGTGGTGCTGGAATCGGTGCTGCGCAACTGCGACGGCAAGAAGGTCACCGAGGAACACGTCCGCCAGCTGGCCAGCTGGAAGCCCAACGCCGAGCGCGTCGACGAGATCCCGTTCGTGGTGGCGCGCGTGGTCTTGCAGGACTTCACCGGCGTGCCGCTGCTGGCCGACCTGGCGGCGATGCGCAACGTCGCCGAGAAGATGGGCAAGAACCCCAAGCAGATCGAGCCGCTGGTGCCGGTGGACCTGGTGGTCGACCACTCGGTGCAGATCGACCACTTCCGCGAAAAAAAGGCGCTCGACCTGAACATGCAGCTGGAATTCCAGCGCAACAACGAGCGCTACCAGTTCATGAAGTGGGGCATGCAGGCCTTCGACACCTTCGGCGTGGTGCAGCCGGGCTTCGGCATCGTGCACCAGGTCAACCTGGAATACCTGGCGCGCGGCGTGCACCGGAAGGACGGCGTCTACTACCCTGACACGCTGGTCGGCACCGATTCGCACACCACCATGATCAACGGCATCGGCGTGGTCGGCTGGGGCGTCGGCGGCATCGAGGCCGAGGCCGGCATGCTGGGCCAGCCGGTGTACTTCTTGACGCCCGACGTGGTCGGCGTGGAACTCAAGGGCCGGCTGCGCGAAGGCGTCACCGCCACCGACCTGGTGCTGACCATCACCGAGATGCTGCGCAAGGAAAAGGTGGTGGGCAAGTTCGTCGAATTCTTCGGCGAAGGCACCGCCAGCCTGGCCCTGCCCGATCGCGCCACCATCGGCAACATGGCGCCCGAATACGGCGCCACCATGGGCTTCTTCCCGGTGGACGAGAAGACCATCGAGTACTTCCGTGGCACCGGCCGCACCGACGAGGAAATCGCCGCGTTCGAGGGCTATTTCCGCGCGCAGAACATGTTCGGCATCCCCGCAGCCGGCGAGATCGACTACAGCAAGGTGGTGACGCTGGACCTGGGCACGGTGGCGCCGTCGCTGGCGGGGCCGAAGCGCCCGCAGGACCGCATCGAGATCGGCAACGTCAAGAGCACCTTTGCCTCGCTGTTCAGCAAGCCGGTGGCGGAAAACGGCTTCAACAAGGATGCCGCCGACCTCGGCCGCAGCTACAGCACCGCCGACGGCATCGAAGTGCGCAACGGCGACGTGCTGATCGCCGCCATCACCTCCTGCACCAACACCTCCAATCCCAGCGTGCTGCTGGGCGCCGGCCTGCTGGCCAAGAAGGCGGTCGAAGCCGGCCTGAGCGTGGCGCCGCACATCAAGACCTCGCTGGCGCCGGGCAGCCGCGTGGTCACCGAATACCTGAAGGCCGCCGGACTGCTGCCGTACCTTGAAAAGCTGGGCTTCGGCGTGACCGCCTACGGCTGCACCACCTGCATCGGCAATGCCGGCGACCTGACGCCGGAGCTGAACGAGGCCATCACCAGCAACGACCTGGTCGCCGCCGCGGTGCTGTCGGGCAACCGCAATTTCGAGGCCCGCATCCACCCGAACATTCGCGCCAACTTCCTCGCGTCGCCGCCGCTGGTGGTGGCCTATGCCATCGCCGGCAATGTCACGCGCGACCTGATGACCGAGCCGGTCGGCAAGGGCAACGATGGCCGCGACATCTGGCTGGGCGACATCTGGCCAAGCTCGGACGAGATCCACGCGCTGATGAAGTACGCGATGGACGCCAAGACCTTCAAGGGCAACTACGAGCAGGTCAAGAAGCCGAGCAAGCTGTGGGGCGCGATCCAGGGCACCAAGGGCCAGGTCTACGACTGGCCCCGCTCCACCTATATCGCCGAGCCGCCCTTCTTCCAGGACTTCAGCATGGAGCCGGCGGCGGCCTCGGCCAGCGTGCGCGGCGCGCGCGCGCTGGGCATCTTCGGCGATTCGGTGACCACCGACCACATCTCGCCGGCCGGTTCGATCAAGGACACCTCGCCGGCAGGCAAGTACCTGCTGTCGCACGGCGTGCTCAAGGCCGACTTCAACAGCTACGGCTCGCGCCGCGGCAACCATGAGGTGATGATGCGCGGCACCTTCGCCAACGTGCGCATCAAGAACCTGATGATCCCGCCGACCGCGGACGGCGCGCGCGTGGAAGGCGGCATCACCCTCCACCAGCCCACCGGCGAGCAGATGTCGATCTATGACGCGGCGATGAAGTATGTCGCCGAGGGCACGCCCACGGTGGTGTTCGGCGGCGAAGAATACGGCACCGGCTCGTCGCGCGACTGGGCCGCCAAGGGCACCCAGTTGCTGGGCGTGAAGGCCGTGATCGCGCGCAGCTTCGAGCGCATCCACCGCTCCAACCTGGTCGGCATGGGCGTGCTGCCGCTGCAGTTCAAGGGCACCGACAGCGCCCAGACGCTCGGTATCACCGGCAACGAGACCTTCGACATCGAGGGGATCGAGGGCGACCTGAAGCCGCAGCAGGACGTGGTGCTGGTGATCAAGCGCGCCAACGGCGACGTGCAGCGCGTGCCGGTGCTGCTGCGCATCGATACGCCGATCGAGGTCGACTACTACAACCACGGCGGCATCCTGCCGTTCGTGCTGCGCCAGCTGCTGGCCGCCTGAGCGCCACCGCGCCATCGACGCCGCCTGCCGTGCCCTTTTCCGGGGGCCGGGCGAGCGGCGGTTTTTTTCGTGGCGCTTGCGACCCGGACATCACCTGCGGCCCGGCCAAACGCGTGTAAGTTTGACGCAAGCCATGGCTATCAAACTGTGTCGCACAAGAACGCGGCAGAACGACCGCAAGCCGGACCCCGGCATCACCCCAGAACCAGGAGACACCATGGTCAAGATCCTTATCGCATTCATCGTCGTCGCCGGCGCCGCCCTCTACCTGCTGACCAAGGGCGGCAGCGACGTTTCCATTTCCGGCGAGTCGCACAGCGTCGAAAGCCACGCGCCTGCGGCCCCCGCAGCATCCGCGCCGGCCGAGAAATAATCCCCTCGCAGGCAGCAGCGTTCACACCGGCCGCACGCATATAGCGGTCTCCCTGTCAACGCAACGAGTAGAATACCGTTTTACGCAAAAAACGGACGGTTTCTTTCTATGGCAGGTTTTCGCCCCAAGGCTTCCCCGCGACTCTCTCCCGACGCCGAGCGTCTGGTGGCCGATGCGCTTGCCCTCGACGCATCGGGCAGCCGCATGGAGGACGGATACTGGGAGCGGCGGCTTTCGCAACGCCTTGGCCGCCTGCTGAAGAACGGTAGCCAGACCGCGCTCGACGCGGCGCTGGAGCACCTGTTCAAGCACAATGCCGACGCCTCCGACGTGCTCGCCGAGCAGGCCGAGACCCTGGCCGAATCCGCTTCGATCGAGGTCGACGGCCAGCACTATGACGCGCTGCTGATCGCCGCGCCGATCCTGGCGCACACGCGCTACGCGATTCCGTCCGGCGCGCTCAAGCCGGAACTGGCGCAGACGCTGGCCGTGCACCTGCAGGCACACGTGCTCGCCAACGGCACCCGGGCCGCGCTGTCGCCCTACCTGTACAGCATCGACCAGCTGCCGCGCACGCACAGCGACACCTTCGCGCTGACCCACAAGCTGGCGGCGGCGGCGCTGGCCGGCGCGGTGCCCAAGGTCGACCTGCGCGACCTGCCCGAGACCGCGCCCATCCTGGCCGACCCGCGCTACCTGCTGGCGGTGGTGGTGGCGCCGCGCGAACAGGCGCTGTTCCGCTGGCAGGAAGACGCCAAGGACCACCACGCCGAGCGCTCGACCTGCCTGGAGCAATGGCGCAGCCAGGTGCAGCCGTCGGTGGCGCTGCTGCTGCCGGGCTGCGAGTTCGAGCTGCTGCTGCCGGACGCGTTCTTCCTGTCCTGCCGCGAATCCGACAAGAGCATCCGCCCGCTCACCGTGCGCGCCGCCGTCAACTACCTGTGCGGCACGCTGGACATCTCCGCGGGACAACTGGCCGCGGTGGTGGCCGCCTTCGGCGAGGAAGTGGTCGAGGAATACCGCGTCGGCTTCACCATGCGCGGCGAGAAGGATGTGATCTACGGCATTGTCTGGCCGGTCTACGGCCGCGAAGCCGGCGAGGTCGATGCCGATGAAAAAGGCAATCCGCTCGAGCAGATCTGCGAGGAACTGCGCAATGCCGGCGTCGAGGACATCTTCCGCCACGCCGCGCTGTTCGACCCGGAATACTGCGAAGACTGCGGCACGCCGCTGTACGCCGACCGCAACGGCGAGATCGTCCACGCCGAACTGCCCGAGGACGCACCCACGCAGCAGCCGCTGTTCCACTGAGGCGCGCTGGCCGCGCCAGACAGCGAAACGGCCCGCGTTGCGGGCCGTTTTCTTTGGGCGTTCAGCCGGCCCGGGGCGCGCTGACGCAGCGCCACAAGCCATGGCCGGAGGCCGCGTACTTGCGCTCGAACGGCGTCATCGGCTGCGCCGGCGCCCAGGCCTCGACCCGCGCAGGCCGTCCCGCCAGTTCCAGCGCCTGCGCGAATTCGTCGATATAGATGCGCCAGTTGCTGCGGCACTCCAGATAGTCGCCGCACGCCGCCAGCGCCGGGAACACCGCGTGTCCCTGCCAGCGCCGCCCCAGGTGGCCGATCTTCGGCCACGGGTTGGGATACAGCACGTAGTGGCGCACCACCGGCACCGCATCCGCCTGCAGCAGGCGCCAGACATCGACCAGGTCGGCGCGGGCCCAGCAGAAATTGGCCGGCATCGGCGCTTCGCCCCACCAGTCCTTGCCGGCGGCGAGGCGCTTTTCGGACTGGTCGACGCCGATGACGAAATGGTCGGGGAACTGCGTGGCCAGGCGCAACGTGCTTTCGCCCACGCCGCAGCCGGCATCGAGGATCAGCGGCGCGCCGCCGGCCTGCTGCCAGCGCTGCAGCGCCGCGGCCAGCTCGCGCCGGCTGGGCTCGCCGATGGGCTTGCGGAACGGCTCGGCCAGGTGGCGCGCGACGCGCGCGGCCAGGTGTTCATGGACCTCGGACTGTGCCGAGACGATGGTGCGGGAATTGGCGAACATGGACGCCATTTTACCGGGCAGCCCCGGCGGGAACGCTGCAACCATGCCACTTTAGCGGCACAATGCGGGACAAACCCGTCTGAGAACCCGTCCGCGCCGGCGCGGACCCGTACGAGGAGCCTGCCCGATGACCATGATCCACGCCTTGCCGCCGCAATGTCCCTCGCACCGCCCTGCCCGCCCGGCCCGCCACGCGCGCCGCGCGGTGCTCCGTGCCGCCGCGGCGCTCGTATTCGGCAGCGCCGCCTTCCCCTTGCTGCCGGCCGGCGCCGCGCATGCCGAAGACCTGCGCATCGGCCTGGCCGCCGACGTGACGTCGATGGATCCGCACTGGAACAATGCCGGCCCCAACAACGCCATCGCCTTGCATGTGTTCGAGTCGCTGGTGTTCATGGACAAGAACGCCCGCTACATCCCCGGCCTGGCGCTGTCGTGGAAACCGGTCAACGCCATCACCTGGGAGATCAAGCTGCGTCCCAACGTGAAGTGGCACGACGGTTCTCCCTTTACCAGCGAGGACGTCAAGGCCTCGCTGGAGCGCCCGGAGAAGCTGGTCAACAGCCCGGGCTCGTTCACCAGCTACACCAAGCCGATCGCGCGCATCGACACGCCCGACCCGCTGACCGTGCGCCTGACCATGAGCGTGCCCAACTACGCCAACCTGGCCAATGACCTGAACAGCGTGCCGATCATGCCGAAAAAGATCGCGGCCACGCTGACGCAGAGCGATTTCGATTCAGGCAAGGCCATGATCGGCACCGGCCCGTTCAAGTTCGTGCGCTTTGCGCGCGGCCAGGAAATCGTGATGGCGCGCAATCCCGACTACTGGGGCCCCAAGCCCGAGTGGGACCGCGCGGTATTCCGCATCATCACCGACAACGGCGCGCGCAGCGCCGCGCTGCTGGCGGGCGATGTCGACGTGATCGAGAGCGTGCCGTCGGCCGACGTGGCCAAGCTCAAGCAGAACCCGAAGTTCAGGATCGAGCAGCAGGTGTCGTGGCGCACCGTGTTCTGGCAGATGGACCAGTCGCGCGACAATCCGCCCTTCGTTACCGACAAGGCCGGCAAGCCGCTGGGCAAGAACCCGTTCAAGGATGCACGCGTGCGCGCCGCGGTCAGCAAGGCGCTGAACCGCGACGCCATCGTCAGCCGCATCATGGAGGGGCTGGCGGTGCCGGCATCGTCGATCGTGTCGCCGCAGATCTTCGGCCATCCCGGCACCAAACCCGAAGCCTACGACCCGGAAGGCGCGAAGAAGCTGCTGGCCGCGGCGGGCTACCCGGACGGTTTCGGCCTGACGCTGCACGCCACCAACAACCGCTACCTGAATGACGCCGCGGTGGCGCAGGCCACCGCCAGCATGCTGACCCGCATCGGCATCCAGACCAAGGTGGAAACCATGCCGGTGGCGGCCTACTTCACGCGCGCGCGGCAGGGCGAGTTTGCCTTCCAGATGCTGGGCTGGGGCTCGGCCGCGGCCGACGTGGCGCTGCGCTCGATCACCGGCACGCCCAACCCGAAGACCGGCTACGGCACCTGGAACTGGGGCAAGTACAGCAACCCGCAGCTGGACCAGCTGATCGAGAAGTCGCTGACCACGGTCAGCAGCGACAAGGCGCGCGAGGAAAATGCCCGCGCCGCGGCAAAATTCGCGCTGGCCGACCACGCGATCATTCCGTCGCACAGTCAGCTGGCGATGTGGGCGATGAAGAAGGGGCTGAAGTACGAGGCGCGCACCGACGAGTGGTCGCTGGCGCAGTTCTTTCACAAGGAGTGAGGACGGGCGGCGCGTCCACGCTTGCAGCAGGCACCCCTCTCCCGCCTGCGGGAGAGGGGTGGGGGTGAGGGCGGGCGCTTGCCGGAGCCACGGTGCTGGAAAAAACCGGAGGCTCCGCTTGATGCGGTTCCTAGCTGAACCACCCCTCACCCCGGCCCTCTCCCCGTGAGGGGAGAGGGAGAACACCTTGCTTGGGCCAGCTCGGGCGGCTTGGGCGCACCCGACACCGCGCTCTCCTTTTTTGCGTTATCGCTTAAATCATCAACCGCTCTTCCTGCCGCGCATTGGCCGCGCGCAGCTTCTGCACCCAGTCCCGCGCCGGCAGCCCGGTGGTGCCCTCGACCACGTCGGCGCGCGCTGCCAGCACGTCCCACGCCACATCGATATCCGGCCCGTTGAAGGCCAGCGCGATGATGTTGCCGTCATGCACTTCCGGGAACACCAGCACGCGGTTGTCGAAGGCATCGCAGATGCGCTCGATGTTCTTCGGAAAGCTGTCGTGGTCGCCGAACAGGTTGATCGTCATCACACCCGGCGCCTTCAGCGTACGGCGGCAGGCGCGGTAGAACGCGGTGGTGTCCAGCACCGGACCGCGCGCGGTGGCGTCGTACAGGTCGACCTGCAGCACGTCGATGGCGCCGGCGTGGGCGCCGTCCATCACGTAGTCCCAGGCGTCCTGCTCGCGCACGGTCAGGCGCGCGTCGTCCTCGCGCAGGCCGAACATGCTGCGCCCGGCGACGATCACGGCGGGATTCAGCTCCACCGCGGTCACGCGCGCGCGGCTGAACTGGCGATGGCAGAACTTGGTCAGCGCCGCGGCGCCCAGGCCTAGCTGCACCACGTGGAATTCATCGACCGACGGCGACAGGAACAGCAGCCAGGCCATCATCTGCTGCGCGTATTCCAGCTCGATCGCGTCGGGCTTGCGCAGCCGCATCGCGCCCTGCACCCACTCGGTGCCGAAGTGCAGGTAGCGCACGCCTTCCATTTCCGAGAACGTCACCGGCGCGAAGCGCGGCGTCATGCGTTTTTCTTCGCGGACAGGGACCTCGCCGCGGGTGCGGGTGCCGCGTGCCGGACGGCGCGAGGCCACGGCTTCAATCGATTTGCGTTTCAGTAGGGTCATATTGTCGGGAATACATGGACCGGGGTCGCCGGTAGGCGCCTTACTTGCCCAGCGCCGCCTGCGCGCGCTGCAGCCACTCGCGGTTGTGTTCGCGGGCATGGCGCGGCCAGTGGCGGGCGTCGTGGACGATCTCGGCATAGAGCTCGCGCGCGCGTTCGCGGTCGGCGGCTTCGGGCTGCGTTGCCAGCCAGTCGGCGAACAGGCAGCGCGGCGCGACATCGCTGGCGCTGGTCAGTGCCTGCTCGAACGCGGCGCGCGTGCCGGGCGCGCCGGTGGCGGCCAGCGCGCGAGCATACAGCAAGGCGGGCTCGGGCTGCTGGCGCGCATGCGGGCTGGCAGCGAACAGCTTTTCCAGCGTCGCCAGTGCCGCCGCCGCGTCGCCGGTGGCGAACTGCGCCTGGGCCAGCCCCTGCAGCAGCGCCGGATCGGAGGCAAACGGCCCGTTGGCCGCGGCCTGGTAGTGCTGCAGCGCCTCGGCCGGCTCGCCGGCTTCGAGCAGCGCAGCGCCCAGGCGCATGCGGTGCGCCACGGTCGGGGCGCGGTCAAAGTCGGTGCGGGCCTCGCGCACCGCGCGGTTGGGGTCGACCAGCTGCGAGATGGCGCGCGTGGCGGCGCGCGCGCCGCGCGACTGGCGCAGCTCGGGCAGGTAGATCGCAAAGAAATAGACCACGCTGCCCAACCCCGGGAACAGGAACAGGATCAGCAGCCAATACATGTTCTGGTGCGTGCGCACCGCGTGCACGGCAAAGAACAGTGCGACGATGATGTGGATGCTGATGCCGAAGATACGCATAGGGAGATCACCTTTGAAACCATGGCGGGCGCGCCAGCCGCCGGCATTGTGACAGAAAGGCGCGGCGGCAGGCCCGGCGCGGGGCCGCATAGGGTTGCAAACGGGGCTGCGGACAGGCCCTCAGGATGCCAGAAGCGCCTGGCGGCGGCAAAAAAGCAGCCCCGGCAGCGCCGGTCTCGCAACCGGTGCCCGCCGGGGCCTGCTGGTTGACGCGCTTCGCCGTGCTAGCGATAGACCAGCACCGGGATCTTGCTGTGCGTCAGCACCTTCAGCGTCTCGCTGCCGATGAGCATGCCCTGGATGCCGCGCCGCCCATGCGATGCCATCACGATCAGGTCGCAGCCCTTGTCCTCCGCGGTCTTGATGATGGCCTCATAGGGATGGTCGTTGACCGCGTAGGCGGTGTCGCACGGCACCCCCGCCGCGCTGGCTTCCTCGGCGCGCTCGCGCAGGTACTGCGTGGCGCCCGCCGCGGCTTCCTTGACGTAGGTTTCGCGGGTGTCCTCCAGCATCTCGACCTGGTAGGTCAGCACATGGTAGTTCGGACAGACCCGCACCGCGGTGGTACGCGCCCCCATGTCCCGCGCCAGCGCGAGCGCCTTGCGGAACGCCGATTCAGACAGGTCGGAACCATCGACCGCCAGCAGCAGATGCTTGAACATGATTGCCTCCTTGCCTGCATATTTGCCGGCTCGGGCAACTCACTTCCGATGCATTCGCGCCATGCGTCAGAAAGTGCGAGCCCGCAAGGCGCACAAGGAGCGGCCGATACTCCCGGTTGGGAATAGGGACCGACCCGATTCCAGTATAGGTGCGCGATGGCCCACGACAATCCGGAACGCGTCACTTCCGGGCAGGCCGATTCGATACGCGCAATGCCGCCGCGATGCGCTTCAGTCCAGCAGGCTGCGCCATAACGCCAGCTTCTGCTCGAAGCTGCGCGCGGCATGCGCCGGGCTGGACGATGGCAGCACCAGGGTCTCGTAGCCTTGCGCGGCAAACTGCGGCGCAAAGCGGCCGGAGGTGCCGCCATTGAAGCCGATGCGCCGCAGCGACGGCGCCAACGCGCGCAGGCGCGTGAAATCGTTGGCCTGCGGATAGCGGATATTGCTGTCCAGGCTTCCTTCGCGCTGGCACGCGCCCAGCACGTCCCACACGCCGATGCGATGCGCCAGCAGCCGCACCAGCCGTTCGGCATAGGGCAGTTGCGCCAGCGGCTCGCCGGTCAGCGCGCCCAGCAGCGGCCAGAACTGGTTGCGCGGATGGGCGTAATACTGGCGCGCGGCGAGCGACGCGGCACCGGGAAAGCTGCCGAGCACCAGCACGCGTGTGTGAGTGTCGATGACGGGGGGCAGGCCCTGGTGGAGATCGGGTTGAGGCGGGAACGTGTCGGGCATGGCAGCAACGCAGGCCGAGCAAAAACTGCGATTGTTGTCTCCCCTCTCCCATTTATGGGAGAGGGAAGCATCCCATCGCGCCGCTCAGGCCAGCAGCTTGTTCACGCGCTGCACGTAGGCGGCCGGGTCTTCCAGCATGCCGCCCTCGGCCAGCAGCGCCTGGTCGAACAGCACCTGCAGGCGGTCGCTGAAGGCCTCGCCCTCCCGCAGGTCACGCAGCTTCTTCACCAGGGCATGCTCAGGGTTCAGCTCCAGGATCGGCTGGGCGTCCGGCGCCTTCTGGCCGGCCTGCTTGAGCAGGCGCTGCAGGTAGCCGCTCATGTCGCCCTCGTCCGAGACCAGGCACGATGCCGACTCGGTCAGGCGCAGCGTCACGCGCACGTCTTTGGCCTTGCCGGCCAGCACGGCCTTGGCGCGCTCGACCACGTCCTTCCAGTCGGCTTCGGCCTTTTCCTGCTCGGCCTTCTCGGCTTCGTCGGCAAGCTTGCCCAGGTCGAGGTCGCCGCGCGCCACCGACACCAGTTCCTTGCCGTCGAACTCGCGCAGGTACGACAGCATCCATTCGTCGACGCGGTCGGTCAGCAGCAGCACTTCGATGCCCTTCTTGCGGAACACTTCCAGGTGCGGGCTGTTCTTGGCGGCGGACCAGGTGTCGGCAGTCACATAGTAGATCTTGTCCTGCCCTTCCTTCATGCGGCCGACATAGGCGGCCAGCGCCACGTTCTGCTCGGCGGTGTCGTTATGGGTCGAGGCGAAGCGCAGCAGCTTTGCCACGCGTTCCTGGTTGGCCTGGTCTTCGCCGGCGCCTTCCTTCAGCGCCTGGCCGAATTGCTGCCAGAAGGTGTCGTACTTGGCGCGCTCGGCTTCGTCCTCGCTGTCCGCCATCGATTCCAGCATCGACAGCACGCGTTTGGTGCAGCCTTCGCGGATCGCCTTGACGTCGCGGCTTTCCTGCAGCAGTTCGCGCGACACGTTCAGCGGCAGGTCGGCGGAATCGACCACGCCCTTGACCCAGCGCAGGTAGCCCGGCAGCAGTTGCTCGGCATCGTCCATGATGAAGACGCGCTTGACGTACAGCTTGAGCCCGGCCTTGTGGTTGCGGTCCCACAGGTCGAACGGCGCGCGCGCCGGGATGTACAGCAGCTGGGTGTATTCGCTGCGGCCTTCGACGCGGTTGTGGGTCCACGCCAGCGGCGCCTCGTTGTCGTGCGCGATGTGCTGGTAGAAGGCGGTGTACTGCTCGTCGGTGATGTCGGACTTGGCGCGGGTCCACAGCGCGCTGGCCTGGTTCACGCTCTCCCACTCGTCGGTGCGCTTGTAGGCGCTGGCCTCGGCGTCCCACACTTCCTTGGGCATGCGGATCGGCAGCGAGATATGGTCCGAGTACTTCTGGATGATGCTCTTCAGGCGCCACGCCGACAGGAAATCGTCCTCGCCCTCGCGCAGGTGCAGCGTGATGGTGGTGCCGCGCTCGGCGCGCGCAATGGCATCGACGGTGAACTCGCCGTCGCCGCTGCTTTCCCAGCGCACCGCTTCCTCGGCGCCCACGCCGGCGCGGCGGGTTTCCACGGTGACCTTGTCGGCGACGATGAAGGCCGAATAGAAGCCAACGCCGAACTGGCCGATCAGCGCGGCGTCCTTCTGCTGGTCGCCGGACAGTTGCTGGAAGAATTCCCTGGTGCCCGAACGGGCGATGGTGCCGAGATTGCGGATGGCCTCGTCGCGGCTCATGCCGATGCCGTTGTCGGTGATCTTCAGCGTGCGTGCCTGCGCATCGGCTTCGATGCGGATGGCCAGGTCGGCGTCATTCTCGAGCAGGGAGGGATTCGCGATCGCCTCGAAGCGCAGCTTGTCGGTGGCGTCCGAAGCATTCGAGACCAGCTCGCGCAGGAAGATTTCCTTGTTGCTGTACAGCGAGTGGATCATCAGGTGCAGCAGCTGCTTCACTTCCGCCTGGAAGCTCATCGTCTCGTGCGGTGCGGTCATGGTTCTCCTCTTCAAAACAGGCGAGTCTGGGATGGGTTGGGTGGCCGCGGGGGCCGTGCCGGCAAAAATAGGGACGCCCGGGCCATTTTCAAGACCCGGTGGCGCGCCGGACGCCCCGGCTACAGCCGTTCGAGCTGCCGCGCCAGGAAGCGCAGCATGTCGGGATCGCCGCTGCTGGCGACGTTGAAGCGCATCCAGCCGGACGGCATCTGCGACGGCGAAAACAGGCTGCCCGGGGCGAACAGGTAGCCTTCTTCGTGGCCGGCGGTGGTGATCGCATTGGAGTCGCGGCCGGTGTCGGCCCACAGATACATGCCGGCATGCTGGCCGGGGAACAGGCGCAGGCCCAGCCGCTCCAGCTCGCGCCGGGTCTCGTCGCGGGCGCGGTCGAGCCGGGCGCGCACGCGCTCGACGTGCTTGCGGTAATGCCCTTCGGTCAGCACCTTGTACAGCACCCGCTCGTTGATCTCGGGCGTGGCCAGCCCGGCCAGCAGCTTGCCGTCGGTCAGCGCCGCGGCCGTCTCCGGATGCGCCGCGACAAAGCCGACGCGCAGATTGGCCGCCAGCGTCTTGGAAAAGCTGCCCAGGTAGATCACCCGGCGCAGCTGGTCCAGGCTGGCCAGCCGGGTAGCCGCGTGGCCGGGGGGGCACAGGTCGCAGTAGATGTCGTCCTCGACGATCAGGAAGTCGTACTGCTCGGCCAGGCGCAGTAGCTGGAAGGCCTTGGCAGCCGACAGCGAGGTGCCGGTCGGGTTGTGCAGCACCGAGTTGATGACGAACAGCCTGGGTCGGTGCGCCTGCACGATGCGCTCCAGCGCCTCCAGGTCCGGCCCTTCGCCGGTGTAGGGCACGCCGATCACCTGCGCGCCCTGCGCGGCAAAGCGGCCGAACATCACAAACCACGCCGGGTCGCCCACCAGCACCGCGTCGCCGGGCTGCAGGTAGAGGCGGGCGATCAGGTCGAGCGCCTGGGTGATCCCCGAGGTCAGCACGATCTGCTCGGCGCCGGCGCGGATTTCCAGCTCTTCCAGCCGGGTACGCAGCTGCTGGCGCAGCGGCAGGAAGCCCTGCGGCGTGCCGCTGGCGAGGAAATGGTTGCCGGGCTGGCGGCCGAGCCCGCGCAGCGCGCTGGCGATCAGCTCGCCGTCGAGCCAGTCGTTGGGCAGGAAGCCCAGTCCCGGCGCCTTGTGTGCCTCGGCGGTATGGAACATGCTGCGCAGCAGCCAGGTCACGTCGATCTTGCGCGCCGCCGGCGCCTCGCGCGAGACCGGCGCCGCCGGCGCGGCCGGAGCCCGCTCGCGCACGTAGAAGCCCGAGCCCCGGCGCGATTCCAGGTAGCCCAGCGCCACCAGCCGCTCGTAGGCCTCGACCACGGTAAAGCGCGAGATGCCCTTCTCCTGCGCCAGCTGCCGGATCGACGGCATGCGCATGCCGGCGCGGAACACGCGCTCGTCGATGCGCATGCGCGCCCATTCGGTCAGCTGCTCGACCAGCGTCATCTGCGCCGACGGCACCGGGTCCGGCAAGCGTGTGGTGGACGGCAGCACCAGCTGCAGCGCGCGCGCGGGTGCCGGCTCGGCAGTGGCGCCGGCAGCGGCACTACCAGCGGCCGGCGTGCCGCCTCGGCTATCCTTCTGGCGGGCCACGGCGGCGCTGTCGGCGCCGGCGTCGCCCTTGCTGGGTTGGGCATCCATGTGCTGCTCCTGCAACTGTACTGAAGACGATCCGTGCAACTGTACCGGTACTGTACCGAGTACCTTGTCTACCATCAAGCCAAGATGAAGCTAGCCCTCGATCACCTCGTCGTTGCCGCCCCTGACCTCGACGCCGGCACCGACTACGTTGCCGGCGTGCTGGGCATTGCGCCCCGGAGCGGCGGCGCGCATGCGGCCATGGGCACGCACAACCGCGTGCTGGGCCTGTTCGGCGGCATCTACCTGGAAGTGATCGCGATCGACCCGGCCGCGGCTGCGCCGGCACGGCCGCGCTGGTTCGGCCTGGACAGCGAAGCAGTCCAGCAGCGCCTGCGCGATGGCCCGTTCCTGCTGCACTGGGCCGCCCGCGTGGAGCGGCCCGCCGACCTGAGCCGCTGGCAGGCGCAGTATCCCGAACGCATCGCCCCGGTCATCCCGATGAGCCGCGGCAGCCTGCACTGGCGCATCACCGTACCCGCCGACGGCAGCCTGCCGGCCTGGCCCGGCGAAGCCGGCAGCGCCGGCGACGGCGCGCTGCCCAGCCTGATCCAGTGGGACGTGACCCCCGCCCCCGGCGCCAGCCTGCCGCGGCAGGACCTGGCACTGCGCCGGCTGTGCGCGCGCCACCCGCGCGCCGAGCTGCTGCGCCAGGGACTGGCCTGGCTGGGCGCCGATCACCTGCTCGCGGTGGAGCAGGACGATGGCCCGCCCGAGCTGATTGCCGAGATCGAAACCGCGCAGGGCATCCGCACCCTGCGCTAGCCATCCCCATAACCAGCCCAAGGAGCCCGGATGCCCGCCACCCGCAAGCGTTTCGACGAAGACCCCTACCTCGACCACTGCGCCGCCACGGTGGTGGCCGCCAGCGCCGAAGGGATCGAACTCGACGAGACCGTGTGCTATGCGCGCAGCGGCGGCCAGGCCGGCGACACCGCGACGCTGGCGCTGGCCGACGGCAACACCGTGGCCATCGTCGACACGATCTACGCCGACGACCGCCGCCGCATCCTGCATGTGCCGGCCGCCGGGGCGCCGCTGCCGCGCGTCGGCGAGCGCGTCGCCGTGGCGATCGACTGGGACCGCCGCCACCGGCTGATGCGCCTGCACACCTGCCTGCACCTGCTGGGCTCGCTGATCCCGGTGCCGGTGACCGGCTGCGGCATCTCGCCGGATGCAGCGCGCATCGACTTCGACCTGCCGGAATCGACGCTCGACAAGGCCGACCTGAGCGAGCGCCTGAACGCGCTGATCCGCGCCAACACCGCGGTGCGCACCACCCTGATCACGCCGCAGGAACTGGCCGCGCAGCCCGACCTGGTGCGCACCATCGGCGCCGCGCCGCCGGCGGGCACGGCCAGCATCCGCATCATCGAGATCCCCGGGGTCGACCGCCAGCCGTGCGGCGGCACGCACGTGGCCAACACCGGCGAGATCGGCGCGGTGGTGGTGACCAGGATCGAAAAGAAGAGCCGCACCAACCGGCGCGTGGCGGTGGCGTTCGCATGAGCGCTTCGGCACTGCTCACGGAGCTGCTCACCGGCCTGAGCACGGCGCAGTTCGCGGCGCTGCTGACGCTGCTGACGGTGGGCCTGTTCACGCCGGGGCCCAACACCACCATCGCCGCGGTGACCGGGGCCAACTTCGGCCTGCGCGCGACGCTGCCGCATTGCGTCGGCGTCGCCTTCGGCTTTGCCAGCATCCTGGCGCTGTGCGCGCTGGGCGTGGGCGCGCTGGTGCTGGGCCAGCCCGCGCTGGCCGCCGCGGTGCACGCGGCCGGCGTCGCCTACCTGCTGTGGCTGGCGTGGAAGATCGCCCGCAGCACCGCGCTGGCCGAAAAGCAGGTGCTGCGCCCGCTCAGCGTATGGCAGTCGGCGGCGCTGCAGTACGCCAATATCAAGGCGTGGATGCTGGCGCTGGCGGTGGCGGCGTCATACATGGCGGGCGCGGCGTCGCCGGTGCAGCGTGTGCTGCTGGTGTGCGGCGTGTTCGGCGTGCTGGGCTTCGTCAGCAACGGTGTCTATGGCGCGGTGGGCGCGTCGCTGCGGCAGTGGCTGCAGCACGGCCAGCGCGTGCGCTGGTTCAACCGCGCCATGGGCGCGGCGCTGGCGCTGACGGCGCTGTGGATTGCGGTCGGGGCCCGCCCCGGCGTGCCCGCGGCAGCCTGACCCGCGAGATCAACACCCTGACAACACAGAGGCCAATCATGCCCGCCAGCCGCCCCGCTCCGCCAACGCCCTTGTCATCGACGACACCCCCGGCTGCTGCCGTGCCGGCCTCCGGCGGCATGCTGCTGGGCCTGGTCGGCGTGGCGATTTTCAGCCAGACCCTGCCGTTCACGCGCATGGCGGTGGCCGAACTGGACCCGATCTTCGTCGCGCTGGCGCGGGCCGTGCTGGCCGCGCTGCTGGCGCTGGCGCTGCTGGCCTGGCGCGGCGCGCTGCGCGCGCGCCGGCGCCCGCGCGGCGGGCAATGGGCGCGGCTGGCCGTGACCGCGCTGGGCGTGGTGGCGGGCTTTCCGCTGTTTTCTTCGCTGGCCATGCGCGAGGTGCCGGCCAGCCACGGCGCCATCGTGATCGGGCTGCTGCCGCTGGCCACCGCGGTGTTCGCCGCGTGGTTCGGGCGCGAGCGGCCGTCGCCGGCGTTCTGGCTGTCGGCCGTGGCCGGCAGCGCGCTGGTGGTCGGCTTTGCCGTGTGGCAGGGGGCCGGCGGCCTGCAGCATGCCGACTGGTTCCTGTTCGGCGCGGTACTGCTGGGCGCGCTGGGCTATGCCGAGGGCGGCAAGCTGTCGCGCGAGCTGGGCGGGCTGGAAACCATCAGCTGGGCGCTGGTGGTATCGCTGCCGGTGCTGGTGCCGGTGGTGACCTGGCTGACGCTGCGCGAGCTGCCGGCGATTGCCGCGGCGTCGCCGCGGGCCTGGGGCGGCATGGCCTATGTTTCGGTGTTCTCGATGTTCGTGGGCTTTCTTTTCTGGTACGCCGGCCTGGCAAAAGGCGGCGTGGCCCGCGTCGGCCAGATACAATTGCTGCAGCCGTTCCTGACACTGGCGGGCGGCGCGCTGATCCTGTCCGAGCCGCTCGACGCTGCCACCATCGCCTTCGCGGTGGCGGTGATTGCCGTCGTGGCCCTGGGCCGCGGCGCGGCCGTGCAGCAATCCGCACCTGCCCCCGCCCCGGAACCCTCACCGATCCTTCCCGGACGCATTCACTGACTGGAGCCTACATGTCCCAAACCTCGGTCTACGATACCCTTGCCCGCCTCGGCATCGAACTGCCGGCCGTCAGCGCCCCCGCCGCCGCCTACGTGATGGCCGCGCAAACCGGCAACACCGTGTTCCTGTCCGGCCATATCGCGCGCAAGGACGGCAAGGTATGGACCGGCAAGCTGGGCCAGGAGATCGACACCGACACCGGCAAGGCCGCCGCCCGCGCCGTCGCCATCGACCTGCTGGCGACGCTGCATGCGCATGTCGGCGACCTGAACCGCGTCACCCGCATCGTCAAGGTGATGAGCCTGGTCAATTCGACCACCGACTTCACCGAGCAGCACCTGGTCACCAACGGCGCCTCCGAACTGCTGGCCGAAGTCTTCGGCGACAAGGGCAAGCACGCGCGCAGCGCGTTCGGCGTGGCGCAGGTGCCGCTGGGCGCGTGCGTCGAGATCGAACTGATCGCCGAAGTGCAGGGCTGAAGCTTTATCGTTGACTGAGCGGCCGGCCGCCGGCCGCTCTCCCAAGAATCACCGCAGACAAGAGACACATCATGAAATGGGCCATTTCCCGCCGGGCACAGCAACTCACCAGCTCGGCCATCCGCGAAATCCTGAAGGTTACCGAGCGTCCGGAAGTCATTTCGTTCGCCGGTGGCCTGCCGTCCCCGGCCTCGTTCCCGGTAGCGGCGATGGAAGCCGCGACGGCCCGCGTCTTCGCCGACAACCCGCAGGCGGCGCTGCAATACGCCGCGACCGAAGGCTACCTGCCGCTGCGCGAGTTCGTCGCGCGGCGCCATGACGTGTCGGTCGAGCGCGTGCTGATCACCACCGGCTCGCAGCAGGCGCTGGACCTGATCGCCAAGGTGATGATCGACCCGGGCAGCAAGGTGATGGTGGAAACCCCCAGCTACCTCGGCGCGCTGCAGGCGTTCTCGCTGTTCGAGCCGGAATTCGTCTCGATCCCCAGCGACGACAAGGGCCTGCTGCCCGACGCGCTGACGCCGGAGCTGACCGCCGGCGCGCGCTTCCTGTACGCCCTGCCCAACTTCCAGAACCCGACCGGGCGCCGCCTGCCGCTGGAACGCCGCCAGGCGCTGGTGGCGCGCGCGCAGGAACAGGGCGTGCTGCTGGTCGAGGACGATCCGTACGGCGCGCTCAGCTACACCGGCGACCAGCTGCCGAGCCTGCTGTCGATGAACCCCGACGGCGTGATCTACATGGGCTCGTTCTCGAAGGTGCTGGCCCCCGGCATGCGCCTGGGCTACGTGATCGCACCGCCCGAGCTGCATTTCAAGCTGTGCCAGGCCAAGCAGGCCTCGGACCTGCACACGCCCACCTTTACCCAGCGCGTGGCCTACGAGACCGTGCGCGACGGGCTGCTCGACACCCATATCCCGACCATCCGCGAGCTCTACGGCAAGCAGTGCCAGACCATGCTGGATGCGCTCAGGCGCCACATGCCCGAGGGCGTCAGCTGGAACACGCCCGAAGGCGGCATGTTCATCTGGATGGAACTGCCCGAGGGCCTGGACAGCATGGCGATCCTTGAGGAAGCGGTGAAGCGCAACGTCGCCTACGTGCCGGGCGCGCCGTTCTACGCCAACAACCCGAAGCGCAACGCGCTGCGCCTGGCCTTCGTTACGGTGCCGGCGGAGCGCATCGAACAAGGCGTGGCGATCCTCGGCGAGCTGTTCCGCGAAGCCATTGCCGCGGCGCGGCAGCCGCGCGCGGCCTGAAGCCACGGCTAGACGGGCGCACCTGACTTGGGAGACGACATGTTGCGTATCTGGGGCCGGCTTTCCTCCATCAACGTGCAGAAGGTGGTCTGGTGCGCGCGCGAGCTGCACCTGGACCATGAGCGCGTCGATATCGGCGTCAACAAGGGCGACCTCGACACCGAGGCCTACGTGCGCCTGAACCCGAACCGCCAGATCCCGGTGATCGAGGATTTCCGCGGCACGGACGTCGGCGGCGAGCCGTTCGTGCTGTGGGAGTCCAATGCGATCGTGCGCTACCTGTGCGCACGCTACGGCGAAGGCACGCTGTGGCCCGAGGACGTGAAGGCGCGCGCCTCGGCCGACCGCTGGATGGACTGGCAGACCACCGCCTTCAGCCCGGCGATGGTGACCGCGTTCCTGAACCTGGTGCGCAAGCCCCAAGCCGAGCGCGACCCGGCCGCCATCGAGGCCTCCTGCGAGCGCACCGAGCCGCTCGCCGCGCTGCTGGACAAGGCCCTGGCCGGACGCGAGTTCATCGGCGGCGACCGCTTCACCATGGCCGACATCTCGCTGGCCTGTGCCGCGCACCGCTGGATGGGACTGCCGCGCCAGCACCAGCCGCGCCCCGAGCTGGAGCGCTGGCTCAACGCCATGCGCGCCCGCCCCGCCGCCGGCGGCATCCTGGAACTGCCGCTGCGCTGAGCCGCGGCAGTTTTTTCACCCGTCCTGCTACTTCGGCGCGCGCGAGCCCGACGCCGCCGTGAACACTCCCAGCCCGATAAAGGCCGCGCCGGTCAGGTAGCGGCCCAGCGCGCGCGCCCGGCCGGCGCGGCGCAGCGCCGGCATCACCGCGGCGGCGGCCATCACGTAGCACGCATCCGTGGTCGCGGCGATCAGCACGAAGGCCACGCCCAGCGCCAGGCTTTGCGCCAGCGCCGAGCCCGCCGGGTTCATGAACTGCGGCAGGAAGGCGGCGAAGAAGATCGCGGTCTTGGGGTTGAGCAGCGCCACCACGAAGCCGTCGCGCACCACCTGGCGCAGGCTGCGCGGCGACACTTCCGGGGCGCCGCCATCGGCGCCGGTGCCGGCGCCGCGCAGCGCGCGCAGGCCCAGCCAGATCAGGTAGGCCGCGCCGGCGTACTTGACCACCGTAAAGGCCAGCGCCGAGACCGAGAACAGCACCGCCAGCCCCAGCGAGGCGCCGATGGCATTGCCCAGGTTGCCCAGCGCCACCGCCCCGATCGAGGCCAGGCCGGCCTGCCGCCCCTGCGCCAGCGTGCGGGTGACGATATAGACCACGGCCGGGCCCGGCGTGATCGCCAGCGCCAGGCTGGCCACCCCGAAGGCCGTCAGCAGCGGCCACGGCGGAAGGAATTCAGTCATGGGAAACCTCGCCTAGAAGAGTGATGGCGCCGGCGGCGTGCCGGCGCGCTGCCCGCCAGTATGGCGCCATGGCCGTACCCGCGCCAGCCGGCCGGAATCGTCGCCACGACCAGTCACGCTGCCGCGCGCATGGCTTGCATACTTTTGCAACGGGCGCCGTTTAGAGTACTCTGGCCGGTGTGCCGCAAGGGCCCCATGTGCGCCTCGCTGCTCGTCCGGGCAAACCCTGATCCCTGAATGTGGCTCATCGCGACCATGACGCGATGTACGGCGGCGGCGGACGGGCCCTTTTTTAAAATCCTTGTTCTTTGCCGGCGCGGCGGCTGCCGCACGCCGGTGCAAAGCGCAGGCGGGAGTTCCAGGGCACGCAGATCGCCCGGGCGCCCGAGCCAAACCAGAGGAGGATTTCGATCGTGTGGAGTCAAGTCTATGACCCGCTAGGCAATATGGCGCTGTCGACCATTGCCGCGGGCATTCCCGTCGCCGTGCTGCTGGCAGCGCTCGCGTTCTTCCATATGCAGGCGCACCTGGCGGCCGGCCTGGCGCTGCTGATCGGCATCGTGGTCGCGTCCACCGTGTTCGGCATGCCGGCGGCCATGGCGGGCAAGGCGGCGGGGCTGGGCATCGTGTCAGGGCTGTTCCCGATCGGCTGGATCGTGCTGAACATCATCTTCCTGCACCGGCTCACCACGCTGAATGGATCTTTCAAGGTCTTGCAGAACTCGATCTCGGGCATCACCGAAGACCGCCGCCTGCAGCTGCTGCTGGTGGCGTTCAGCTTCGGCGCCTTCTTCGAAGGTGCGGCCGGCTTCGGCACGCCGGTGGCCGTGACCGGCGCCATCCTGATCGGTTTGGGCTTCTCGCCGCTGGCGGCCTCGGGCCTGGCGCTGATCGCCAACACCGCGCCGGTGGCGTACGGCGCGCTGGGCGCGCCCATCATTGGCCTGGCGTCGGTGACCGGGCTGGACCTGCTCGACCTGTCGGCGATGATCGGGCGCCAGTTGCCGTTCTTCTCGGTGATCGTGCCGTTCTGGCTGATCTGGGCCTTCGCCGGCTTCCGCGGCATGCTGGCGATCTGGCCGGCGATCCTGGTGGCAGGCGTGAGCTTCGCCGTGCCGCAATACCTGGTATCGAACTTCCACGGCCCGTGGCTGGTGGACGTGATCGCCGCGCTGGTGTCGATGGGCGCTCTGACGCTGTTCCTGAAGGTCTGGCATCCGAAGGAAATCTGGACCTCGACCAAGATCCTCGGCCGCCACGACGACTCCAAGGTAGACCACCCCGAGGCGCTGGAAGCCGACGCCCGCGCCAGCGCCGCCTCGGCCGGGATCTCGGTGGCCAGGGCCTGGATGCCGTGGGTGATCCTGACGGTGTTCGTCTTTGTCTGGGGCATCCCCGAGTTCAAGAAGCTGATGGATAGCCTGTGGGCCTGGAAATTCCCGGTGCCGGGCCTCGACAAGGCCATCGTCAAGGTGCCGCCGGTGGTGCCCAAGGAAGTCATCGAAGGCGCGGTGTTCAACTTCAACGTGCTGTCGATGGCCGGCACCGGCATCTTCGTCTCGGCGATCGCCGGCGGCCTGCTGATGGGCTACTCGGTGCCGCGCCTGTTCAAGGAGTATTGGGAAACCATCAAGCTGGTGCGCTACTCGCTGCTGACCATCTGCGCGATGTTCGGAGTCGGCTACCTGACCCGCTACTCGGGCCTCGATGCCACGCTGGGCCTGGCCTTTGCCCACACCGGCGTGTTCTACCCGCTGTTCGGCACCATGCTGGGCTGGCTGGGGGTGGCGCTGACCGGCTCGGATACCGCCTCGAACGTGCTGTTCGGCGGCCTGCAGAAAACCACCGCCGAGCAGCTGGGGCTGTCGCCGGTGCTGATGGCATCGGCCAACAGCTCGGGCGGCGTGATGGGCAAGATGATCGACGCGCAGTCGATCGTGGTGGCCTCGACCGCCACCAAATGGTACGGCCACGAAGGCGACATCCTGCGCTACGTGTTCTTCCATTCGATCGTGCTGGCGATCCTGGTGGGCCTGTTCGTGACGCTGCAGGCCTACGTGCCGCCGTTCACGCATATGGTGATCCACCATCCCTGATCGCGCTGCCTTTGCCATAATTTCGGCATAGCGTTTCAGACAAGGCCCCGCCCCTGGCGGGGCTTTTCCATTGGGCAACGCGCGTATCATGTTGCGTCTGATCCGCCGCAAGCGCCCCCGGGTTCCCACAAGGACAAAGGACGACTGGGCGTGCCGTGGCACACAACGGGAACCCTGCCATGTTGCGTCGCCTGGAAAGACTGATCGATCCCTTCCGTCACATGCCCGACCGCGAGCCGCCAGGCCAGGTGCTGCGCTTCTACACCTGGTACCTGCGCGAGGTCTGGGGCGTGTTCTTGCTGCTGTTGCTGGTGGGGCTGGTGGGCGCGCTGATCGAGGTGGCGCTGTTCAGCTTCCTCGGCCGGCTGGTCGACATGGCGCAGACCACGCCCGGCGCCGAGTTCTTCAGCCGGCACCGCAACGAGCTGGTGTGGATGGCGGTGGTGGCGGTGCTGCTGCGGCCCATCTTCTTCGGCCTGCACGACGTGCTGGTGCACCAGGTGATCAGCCCCAGTTTGTCCAACCTGATCCGCTGGCAGAACCACCGCTACGTGCTCAAGCAGAGCCTGTCGTTCTTCCAGAACGACTTTGCCGGGCGCATCGCCCAGCGCATCATGCAGACCGGCTTTTCGCTGCGCGACTCCGCGGTGCAGGAGGTGGACGCGCTGTGGCACGTGGCGATCTACGCGGTCAGTTCGCTGGTGCTGTTCGCGCAGGCCGACTGGCGGCTGATGATCCCGCTGCTGCTGTGGATGGTCTGCTACGTGGCCGCGCTGCTGTACTTCGTGCCGCGCGTGAAGCAGCGCTCGGTGATCGCCACCGAATCGCGCTCGCGGCTGATGGGGCGCATCGTCGACGGCTACACCAATATCACCACGCTCAAGCTGTTCGCCCATACCCGGCAGGAAGAAGACTACGCGCGCGATGCCATGGCCGAGCAGACCGAGAAGACGCGGCAGGCCGGGCGCATGGTCAGCGGCATGGACGTCACCATCACCGCGATGAACGGCGCGCTGATCGCCGGCACCACCGGGCTGGCGGTGTGGCTGTGGAGCACCGGCCATGTCACCACCGGCGCGATCGCGCTGACCACCGGGCTGGTGATCCGCATCAATAATATGTCGGGCTGGATCATGTGGGTGGTCAACGGCATCTTCGAGAACGTCGGGCAGGTGCAGGACGGCATGAAGACCATCGCGGTGCCGCGCCAGGTCACCGACCGCGCCAACGCGCAGCCGCTGCGCGTCACGCACGGCGAAGTCCGCTTCGAGCAGGTCGGGTTCCACTACGGCAAGGGCTCGGGCGTGATCGAGGGCGTCAACCTGACGGTGCGGTCGGGCGAAAAGATCGGGCTGGTCGGACCTTCGGGCGCGGGCAAGTCGACGCTGGTCAACCTGCTGCTGCGGCTCTACGACGTCGAGCGCGGCCGCATCCTGATCGACGGCCAGGACATCGCCACGGTCACGCAGGAGAGCCTGCGCGCGCAGATCGGCATGGTCACGCAGGACACTTCGCTGCTGCACCGCTCGATCCGCGAGAACCTGCTCTACGGCAAGCCCGCCAGCACCGAAGCCGAACTGGCCGCGGCGCTGCACCGCGCCCGCGCCGACGAGTTCATTCCGCACCTGGTCGATGCCCACGGCAACACCGGGCTGGAGGCGCAGGTCGGCGAGCGCGGCGTGAAGCTGTCAGGCGGTCAGCGCCAGCGCATCGCGATTGCGCGGGTGCTGCTCAAGAACGCGCCGATCCTGATCCTGGACGAAGCCACCTCGGCGCTGGACTCCGAAGTGGAAGCCGCGATCCAGGAAAGCCTGGAAACGCTGATGCAGGGCAAGACCGTGATCGCCATCGCGCACCGGCTCTCGACCATCGCACGGATGGACCGGCTGGTGGTGCTGGACAACGGGCATATCGTCGAGAACGGCACGCATGCGGAACTGCTTGCGCATGGCGGGCTGTATGCGCGGCTGTGGGCGCATCAGACTGGGGGATTCGTGGGGGTGGATTGATATGTTGCCCGCCGGATTGGGGGCTCCCTCTCCCGCAAGCGGGAGAGGGGAGCAAACCAGCAGGCCACTCAATTGCCCGCAGGCACCTCCACCCGCACCGGCTCGATCCGCGGCTCCTTCAGCTTCGCCTCGAGCTGCTTGCCCTTGCGCGCGCGCTTGCCGACATACGGCAGCAGCGACTGCCCGGCCAGCTTCTGCGACGACGGTTTGCCGCCGCGGCCGGCGCCCGACAGCACCAGCCCGGGCGCGCCCACGGCAACCGCCTGCAGCAGCTTCTCCTTGGGTTCCAGCTCCATCAGGATCACGCCGCGGCCGCCGGCGGACAGCACCTTCACTTCATCCAGCGCCACCAGCAGCAGGCGGCCGTTGCCGGACAGGCAGGCCGCATGCGTGGCCTCGTCGCCGATCGGCGCGGGCGGCAGCGGGGCATCGCCGTCGTCCAGCGTCAGGAACGACTTGCCGCCCTTCTGCCGGCCGGTCATGTCGCCCACCGTGGTCTGGAAGCCGTTGCCGTTGGCCGTGGCAATCAGCACGCGCTGGCTGGCGCTGCCGGCAAAGGTGTGCGCCACCTGGCTGCCGGATTGCAGCTCGATCAGCGTGGTGATGGGCACCCCGTCGCCGCGTCCGCCCGGCAGGCTGGAGACCGGCACGGAGTAGACCCGGCCGTTGGTGCCGAACACCAGCAACACGTCGACGGTGCGGCAGTCGAAGGTGTTGTAGAGCGCATCGCCGGCCTTGAAGGTGAACTGCTGCGGATCGTGGCCATGGCCCTGGCGCGTGCGCACCCAGCCCTTCTGCGACATGATCACCGTCACCGGCTCGTCGATCACGCGCACCTCGGCCGCGGCGCGGCGCTCTTCCTGGATCAGCGTGCGGCGCGGGTCCTTGTCTTCCGGGCTGAACTGCTTGGCGTCGGTCTCGATCTCCTTGATGATGCGACGGCGCATCATGGTCTCGGACTTGAGCAGCACGTCCAGGTCGGCCTGCTCCTCGCGCAGCTCCTTCAGTTCCTTCTCGATCCGGATCGCTTCCAGGCGCGCCAGCTGGCGCAGGCGGATTTCGAGGATGTCCTCGGCCTGGCGGTCGCTCAGGCCGAAGGCCTCGATCAGCGCCGGCTTGGGCTCGTCGCTCTCGCGGATGATGCGGATCACCTCGTCGATATTGAGCAGCACCAGCATCCGGCCTTCGAGGATATGGATGCGGTCTTCGACCTTGCCCAGGCGATGGCGCGTGCGGCGCGTGACGGTATCGAAGCGGAACGCGATCCACTCGCCCAGGATCTCGCGCAGGCCCTTCTGGCGCGGACGGCCATCGGTGCCGATCATCACCAGGTTGATCGGCGCGCCGGATTCCAGGCTGGTATGCGCCAGCAGGGTCTGGATGAACTCCTGCTGGCCGATGTTCTTGCTCTTGGGCTCGAACACCAGCCGCACCGGCGCGTCCTTGCCGGATTCATCGCGCACCGCGTCGAGCACCGCGAGCACGGTGGCCTTGAGCTGCTGCTGGTCCGGCGTCAGCGCCTTCTTGCCGGTCTTGATCTTGGGGTTGGTGATTTCCTCGATCTCTTCCAGCACCTTCTGCGCCGAGGTATTCGGCGGCAGTTCGGTCACCACCAGTTGCCACTGGCCACGCGCCATTTCCTCGATGGTCCAGCGCGCGCGCACCTTCAGGCTGCCGCGGCCGTTCTCGTAGATCTGGGCAATATCCGCCGCCGGCGAGATGATCTGGCCGCCGCCGGGATAGTCCGGCCCGGGCATCAGCGCCAGCAGCTCGGCCAGCGCGATGTTCGGGTTGCGGATCATCGCCACGGTGGCGGCGGCGACCTCGCGCAGGTTGTGCGGCGGGATCTCGGTCGCCATGCCTACCGCGATGCCCGAGGCACCGTTGAGCAGCACGAACGGCAGCCGCGCCGGCAGCAGCCTGGGCTCCTGCATCGAGCCGTCGTAGTTGGGGATGAAGTCGACCGTGCCTTCGTCGATCTCGTCGAGCAGCAGCCGCGAGATCGGCGTCAGGCGGGCTTCGGTGTAGCGCATCGCCGCCGCGCCGTCGCCGTCGCGCGAGCCGAAGTTGCCCTGGCCATCGATGAGCGGATAGCGCAGCGAGAAGTCCTGCGCCAGGCGTACCAGCGCGTCATAGGCGGACTGGTCGCCGTGCGGGTGGAACTTGCCCAGCACGTCGCCGACCACGCGCGCCGACTTGACCGGCTTGGCGTCGGCGCGCAGCCCCATCTCGTGCATCGCGAACAGGATGCGCCGCTGCACCGGCTTCTGGCCGTCGGCCACCTCGGGCAGCGCGCGTCCCTTGACCACGCTGACGGCGTAGTCGAGGTAGGCGCGCTCGGCGTAGCGGGCCAGCGTCAGCGAATCGGCCGGCTCTTCAGGTTGAAACGTGATGTCTTGTTGTTCCATGGATAGGCAAGGATTCGGCGCGCCACGCGTTCGATTTCAACGGCCGGCGCGCCGGTTGCTTGTGATTCGTGGGTGCCGGTCAGGGCATGGGCCGGCGCGCGCCGAGCACCATCTTCACGCGCGGGCCGTCGCCATCGCCCGGGCCGGCGCCGGCGCTGGCGCGCCTGAGCACCACGCCCTGCTGCGGCTGGTACAGCCGGTAGAACTGCAGCACGGTGCTGACATACTGCCGGGTCTCCGGATAGGGCGGGATGCGGTTGTTGTAGCGCTGCACCGCGCCCTCGCCGGCGTTGTACGCAGCCAGCACCAGCTCGAGGTTGTCGGGGAACTGCTGCATCAGCCAGCTCAGGTAGCGCACGCCGGCGGTGATGTTGGTGCGCGGATCGGCCAGCTTCTGCTCGATGGTGCGGCGCGCATCGGCGCTGACGCCAAAGCGCGCGCCGGTGTCGGGAATCACCTGCATCAGGCCGATCGCGCCCTTGGGCGACACCGCCGCCGGGTTGAAGCCCGACTCCACCGCCATCACCGCCTTGACCAGCGCCGGATCGACATCCTGCTTGCCGGCGATCTGGTGGATCAGCGGCTCGACGGTCTTGATATTGGGATGGTTGAGGACGTAGCGATACAGCTTGTGCTGCTCGAGGTCGATGTCGAGGTCGATGTGACCTCGCGCCGCCTGCGCCTGCCGCGCGGCCAGGCGTCCGGTGTCGAGCCTGCCGCCGTCCTTCATGAACAGCTTGTAGCGCGCGTCGAGCTTCTGGTCGGCGAAGTGCGCCACGCCGTCGGCATCGATAAAGCCCCACAGCTCGGCATGCGCCGCCGGCACGCAGGCGAGCCCGGCCAGCGCCAGCAGGACTGCGGTTGCCTTGCGCCAGGGATTGCCGTGGGTTCTCGTCTTCATCGTGCGTTCCAGAGTAGGCGGACCGGAGCGGGCATTATGCGCCAATCGGGCCTGGCCGGCACCGGCGCGGCAGCGCCCGCGGCGCGGCCCCCGGCTCAGATGTCGGCCTCGACCTCGTTGCCCTTCTCTTCCAGCCAGCTGCGGCGCTGGGCGGCCTCGCCCTTGCCCATCAGCATGTTCATCATCTCGACGGTCTGCGGCAGGTCGTATTCGCCCAGCATCACGGGCAGCAGGCGCCGCGTGTCGGGGTTCATGGTGGTTTCCCACAGCTGCTCGGCGCTCATCTCGCCCAGGCCCTTGAAGCGCGAGATCTGCCACGAGTTTTCCTTGACGCCGTCCTTGAGCAGCTTGTCCTGGATCGCTTCGAGCTCGCCTTCGTCCAGCGCGTACAGCTTCTGCGCCGGCTTCTTGCCGCGCGCCGGGGCATCGACGCGGAACAGCGGCGGACGCGCCACATAGACGTTGCCGGTCTCGATCAGCTTGGGGAAATGCCGGAAGAACAGCGTCAGCAGCAGCACCTGGATATGCGCGCCGTCGACATCGGCGTCGGACAGGATGCAAATCTTGCCGTAGCGCAGGTTGGACAGGTCGGGCTCGTCATTGGCGCCGTGCGGGTCCACGCCGATCGCCACGGCGATGTCGTGCACCTCGTTGTTGGCAAACAGGCGGTCGCGCTCAGTCTCCCAGGTGTTGAGCACCTTGCCGCGCAGCGGCAGGATGGCCTGGAATTCCTTGTCGCGGCCCATCTTGGCCGAGCCGCCGGCGGAGTCGCCCTCGACCAGGAACAGCTCGTTGCGGGTCACGTCGGTGGACTCGCAGTCGGTCAGCTTGCCGGGCAGCACGGCCACGCCGGAGCCCTTCTTCTTCTCGACCTTCTGCGCCGCGCGCGTGCGCGCCTGGGCCTGGCGGATCACCAGCTCGGCCAGCTTCTTGCCGTACTCGACATGGTGGTTCAGCCACAACTCCAGCGCCGGGCGGCTGAAGGTGGACACCAGCCGCACCGCGTCGCGGCTGTTCAGGCGCTCCTTGATCTGGCCCTGGAACTGCGGGTCCAGCACCTTGGCAGACAGCACGAACGAGGCGCGCGCGAACACGTCCTCGCTCATCAGCTTGACGCCCTTGGGCTGCAGCGCATGCATCTCGATAAAGCTCTTGACCGCCTGGAACAGCCCTTCGCGCAGGCCGGACTCGTGCGTGCCGCCGGCCGGCGTGGGGATCAGGTTGACGTAGGACTCGCGCACCGGGGCGCCGTCCTCGGTCCAGGCCACCACCCACGACGCGCCTTCGCCGTCGGCAAAGCCTTCCTCGCCGGGGTTGGCGTCGGGGTCGGCAAAGTGCTCGCCCTCGAACATCGGGATCACCAGCTCGGCGCCACTACCCTGCGCCAGCGCCTCGACCAGGTAGCCCTTCAGGCCCTGGTCATACTGCCAGGTCTGGCGCTCGCCGGTCTTTTCGGTCACCAGCGTGACCTTGACGCCCGGCAGCAGCACGGCCTTGCTGCGCAGCAGTCGCTGCAGTTCGGCCAGCGGAATCGCCGCCGAATCGAAGTACTTGGCATCCGGCCACACCTGCACGCGCGTGCCGTTCTTTTTCTCGCCGCGCTCGAGCTTGCGCGAGGCCAGCGGCACGGTCACGTCGCCGCCGGAGAAGGTCAGCGTCGAGCACATGCCGTCGCGCCAAACGGTAACGTCCAGCTGCGTCGACAGGGCATTGGTCACGGACACGCCGACGCCGTGCAGGCCGCCGGAAAAGGCATAGGCGCCGCCCTTGCCCTTGTCGAACTTGCCGCCGGCGTGCAGCCGGGTAAAGACGATCTCGACCACCGGCACGCCCTCTTCCGGGTGGATCCCCACCGGGATGCCGCGGCCGTCGTCTTCCACGCTGAGGCTGCCGTCGCGATGCAGGGTCACCAGGATCTCGGAGCCGTGGCCGCCAAGGGCCTCGTCCGAGGCATTGTCGATCACCTCCTGCACGATATGCAGGGGGTTGTCGGTCCGGGTGTACATGCCGGGGCGCTGCTTGACCGGCTCCAGGCCCTTCAGGACCCGGATGGAAGATTCGCTGTACTGACTGGTTTTGCTCGCCATGGAGTCGCTACGAAAGTGATGGTCCCGGCTGCCGCGAGGCGTACAACTGTGCACGCGCCGGGGCACCGGGCACTGCATTGTAATGGAAGCGCGCGACGCCAATCCCGCAGAAAAAAGCCAACGCCCCAAGCCCGCACCGGGTCCGGCTTGCCGGGCCGCCGGCAGTTTTTGCCGGGGCGCCGCCGGTGCGGGCGACGCCGTACGCGTTTTCCCGAGGCAGAGTAAACTGCCCACCACCCGGCCCCGGCAAGCCTGATTGCCGTTCCCGGCGCGGTAAAACAACAAGCACAGACAATCCCTGTCGGCGCCGCTTCACCCCGCGCGGCCGCCGCACACCGAGCCAAGACATGCAGAACCGACAACTCTCCCTGACCACCGTGCTTGTGTGCGGTGGCTTGCTGGTCACGCTTTCGATGGGCATCCGGCACGGCTTCGGCCTGTTCAACCTGCCGATCACGCAGGCGCACGGCTGGAACCGCGAGACCTTCGCCTTTGCGCTGGCGCTGCAGAACCTGATGTGGGGCGCAAGCCAGCCTTTCGCCGGGGCCCTGGCCGACAAGTTCGGCGCGCTGCGCATCATGCTGGTGGGCGTGGCGCTGTACGTCGCCGGGCTGGTGGTGATGGCGCTGGCGACCAGCGGCACCGCCTTCGCCACCGGCGCCGGGGTGATGATCGGCATCGCCCAGTCCGGCACCACCTACAGCATCGTCTACGGCGTGATCGGCCGCGTGGCCAGCCCGGAGAAGCGGGTCTGGGCCATGGGCATCGCCGCCGCGGCAGGCTCGTTCGGCCAGTTCCTGATGATTCCGGTGGAACAGGGGCTGATCTCCGGCCTGGGCTGGCAGAACGCGCTGTACGTGATGGCGCTGATGGCGTGCGTGATGCTGCCGCTGGCGCTGACCCTGCGCGAGCCGCGCGAGGCCGCCCACACTGGCGGCCACCACCAGACCATCGGCCAGGCCATCCATGAAGCCTTCGGCAACCGCAACTTCCAGCTGCTGACGCTGGGCTACTTCGTGTGCGGCTTCCAGGTAGTCTTTATCGGCGTGCACCTGGCACCCTACCTGAAGGACCAGGGGCTGACCGATCCCAAGGTGGCCGTGGTGGCGCTGGCGCTGATCGGCCTGTTCAATGTCTTCGGCACCTATACCGCCGGCGCAATGGGCCAGCGCCTGCCCAAGCGCTACCTGCTGGCGGCAATCTACCTGGCGCGCTCGGTGGTGATCGCCGCCTACCTGCTGCTGCCGCTGACAGTCGCCAGCACCTGGGTGTTCGCGGCAGTGATGGGTTTCCTGTGGCTGTCGACCGTGCCGCTGACCAACGGCATCATCGCGCAGGTGTTCGGGGTGAAATACCTGTCGATGCTGTCGGGGGTGGTGTTCTTCTCGCACCAGATCGGCAGTTTCCTTGGCGCGTGGCTGGGGGGCTATCTGTATGACCGCACCGGGGGCTACAACACGGTGTGGATGATCGCGATCGCGCTTGGGGTGCTGGCGGCGCTGGTCAACCTGCCGATCCGCGAGCAGGCGGTAGTGCGGGCGCAGCCGGCGGCGGCGTGATGAGTACGGCCCTGGCGCGCATGGCGAAGGCAGCCGGGCTGGCGATGCTGGCCGGGGTGCTGGCGCTTGGGTTCGTCGGTTATCTGCGGCCGGCCTTCATCGTGGATCTGACGAATATGGTGTTGGCCTGGTGTGGGTGAGAGTCCTTAGCTGACACGTCTGCCCATGCCCACTGTGTGCTCCCTCTCCCGCAGGCGGGAGAGGGGAGCAAACCGGGACGCCCTCAGGCGCCTTCGCCCTTCGACTTCGCCTCCAGCACTTCCCAGCGCTCCAGCGCTTCCAGCAGTTCCATCTCGATCTCGTCGTGCCGCGTGCCCAGCTGCGCCGCCTTGGCGGCATCGCTGACATACAGCGACCCATCCTCGAGTTGCGCCGAGATCGTCTTCTGCTCGGACTCCAGCGCGGCGATGCGCTCGGGCAATCCGTCCAGCTCGCGCTGCTCCTTGTACGACAGCTTGACCGTCCGGTTGGCCCCACGCGCCTCGCGCGTATCCTTGCCCCTGGCCGGCTCCGCCGCCTTCTGCTCCGCCGGCTTGCGCGCCGCCTGCAGCGCGGCGCTGCGCGCTGATTGCTCGACCCAGTCGGAATAACCGCCCACCGATTCGCGCCAGACCCCATCGCCTTCGGCGGCCAGCGTCGAGGTCACCACGTTGTCGAGGAAGGCGCGGTCGTGCGACACCAGGAACACGGTGCCGCCGTAGTCCTGCAGCAGCTCCTCCAGCAACTCCAGCGTATCGATGTCGAGGTCGTTGGTGGGCTCGTCCAGCACCAGCACATTGGCCGGCCGCGCGAACAGCCGCGCCAGCAGCAGCCGGTTGCGCTCGCCGCCCGACAGCGACTTGACCGGCGAGCGCGCGCGCTCGGGCGCGAACAGGAAGTCGCCCAGGTAGCTCATCACATGCTTGCGCTGGCCGTTGACCTCGACCCAGTCGCTGCCCGGGCTGATGGTGTCGGCCAGCGACTTCTCCAGATCCAGCGCGGTGCGCATCTGGTCGAAATACGCCACCTGCAGGTTGCTGCCGTTGCGCACGATGCCGCTGTCCGGCGCCAGTTCGCCCAGGATCAGCCGCAGCAGCGTGGTCTTGCCGGCGCCGTTGGGGCCGATCAGGCCGACCTTGTCGCCGCGCATGATGGTGGCGGTGAAGTCGCGCACCACCACCTTGTCGCCATACGCCTTGCTCACGTCGGTCAGCTCGGCCACGATCTTGCCGGAGCGGTCGGCCTGCGACACTTCCAGCCTGACGTTCCCCTGCACCTCGCGGCGCGCAGCGCGCTCGTTGCGCATCGCCACCAGGCGCTGGATGCGCGACACGCTGCGCGTGCGCCGCGCTTCCACGCCCTTGCGGATCCAAACCTCTTCCTGCGCCAGCAGCTTGTCGAACTTGGCCTGCTCAACCTGCTCGGCGGCCAGCATTTCTTCCTTGCGCGCCTGGTAGGCGGCGAAGTTGCCAGGGAAGGACACCAGTCGACCGCGGTCCAGCTCGACGATGCGCGTGGCGACGCGATCGAGGAAGGCGCGGTCGTGGGTGATCAGCAGCACGCTGCCGCGGAACTGCAGCAGCAGGTCTTCCAGCCAGCGGATCGCCTCCACGTCGAGGTGGTTGGTGGGTTCATCCAGCAGCAGGATGTCGGGCTCGGCCACCAGCGCCTGCGCCAGCGCCACGCGCTTCTGCAGCCCGCCCGAGAGCGCGTCGACGCGCGTGTGCGAATCCAGTCCCAGCCGGGCCAACGTGGTTTCCACGCGGGTGCGCAGCTGCCAGGCGCCGGCGGCATCCAGTTCGGACTGCAGCCGGTGCAGTTCGGCCAGCGCCGCTTCGTCGTCGTGGTGCTCGGCAACGCGATCGGCGGCGGCCTCGTAGCGCACCAGCAGGTCGTGCGCGTCGCCCATGCCCTGCGACACCGCATCGAACACGGTGATGCCGGGCGCGAACTGCGGCTCCTGCGGCACGTAGGCGCTGGTCACGCCGCTCTGGCGGGCGATCAGCCCGTCATCCGGTGCCGACAGCCCCGCCACGATCTTCAGCAGCGAGGACTTGCCCGAACCGTTGCGCCCGATCAGCCCCACGCGCTCGCCAGCCTCCAGCGAAAAGTCGGTGTGATCGAGCAGGGCCACGTGCCCGAAGGCAAGCTGGGCGTCGGTAATGGAAAACAGGGCCATGGGAAGGAAGGCGAGACAGCGAGGAAAGAAGGGACGGGCCGGCGGCACGGGCGCGCCCGGCGGCAGCCCGCATTGTAGACGACCGGCAGCGCGAGCCGGCCGGGCAAAAAGAAGGGCCCGCGCATTGCGGGCCCAAGAGTCTCTCCTCGGTGCCCTGCTCGCAAGGCACGGAACCAGCATATCAACGGCCCACGGCCCGCTCCAGTCGGACAAGTCCGTAAGGGAAAGCCCCGTCAACGCCGGTCGCCGCGCCGCGGCCTGGTCGGGCCCGGCCAAATTGGTACGGCCAAGGCACTCATGCGAAGATGGCGGCCGTACCCAAGTGCCTGCTGCCCGTCCCCATGACCACCGCCTCCCTTAAATTTTCCGACCTGTCCGTGTCGGCGCTCGTCGCCGGGCTGGTCGCCACGCTCACCGGCTATACCAGTTCGCTGGTGCTGATGATCCAGGCAGGGCACGCGGCCCACCTGACCGATGCGCAGATCTCGTCGTGGATCTGGGCACTGTCGATCGGCATGGGGATCACCACCATCGGCCTGTCGCTGGCATTGCGCGTGCCCATCGTGGTGGCATGGTCCACGCCCGGCGCGGCGCTGCTGATCGCCAGCCTGCCCGGCGTGCCCTATGCCGAGGCGATCGGCGCCTTCCTGATGGCGGCATTGCTGATGACCGCGGCCGGCATGACCGGCTGGTTCGACAAGCTGATGCGCGCCCTGCCCGCCAGCATTGCCTCGGCGCTGCTGGCCGGGATCCTGTTCCGCATCAGCGTGGACGTGTTCGTGCAGGCGCAGCACCAGACCGTGCTGCTGCTGGCGATGTTCGCCGCTTTCCTGCTGGGGCGGCGGCTGTGGCCGGCCTATGCGGTGCCGGGGGTGCTGCTGGCCGGCGTGGTGATGGCAGGGGTGCTCGGGCAGCTCGATTTCTCGGGCGTGCGGCTGGAACTGGCGGTGCCGGTGTGGACCACGCCGGCGTTCTCGATGCCGGCCTTCATCAGCCTGGCGATCCCCCTGTTCATCGTCGCGCTGGCGTCGCAGAACATCCCCGGGCTGGCCGTGCTGCAGGCCGATGGCTACCACGTGCCGGCCTCGCGCCTGATCACCGTCACCGGGCTGGCCTCCGCCGCGCTGGCGCCGTTCGGCTCGCATGGCATCAACCTGGCCGCCATCACCGCCGCGATCTGCACCGGCCCGCAGGCCGATCCCGACCGACATCGGCGCTATACCGCGGCGGTGGTCTGCGGCGTTGGCTACCTGGTCGCGGGCACGCTGGCCGCCAGCATCGCCGCGCTGTTCGCGGCCTTCCCGCAGGCGCTGGTGGTGGGCGTGACCGCGTTCGCGCTGCTGGGCTCGATCGCCAACGGCCTGACCGTCGCCATGCTGGTCCCGGCCGAGCGCGAAGCCGCCCTGCTGACCTTCATGATCACGGCCTCGGGCATGACCCTGGCCGGCATCGGCTCGGCCTTCTGGGGCGTGGTGGGCGGCATGCTCGCCTACCACGTGCTGCGCCGCCGGGCAGCCTGACGGCAGGCCCGGCGCGGGGGCTACAGCAGCAGGAAAGCCAGGTCGGACAGGCCGATTTGCTCGGGCGGCACGCCCTTGCGGCGCTGGAACAGGATGTGCTGCAGCACGCGGTCGCGGTCCGCGGCAAAGGTCGCCGGATCCAGCCGCAGCGCCACGCGCGCGTAGTGCTCGGCCAGCAGCCGGTAGACCCGGTGCCGCACCCGCAGCATCTCGCTGTCGGCATGCAGCCGGCTCATCGCGCTGGTGTGCTCTTCCTCGAGCTGGCGCATGCTCACCACCACCCGGGCATGCATGCCGCGGTAGCGGTCGATCTCCGCATGGGCCTTGCGCAGCTCTTCACGCAGCGCGCGCACGTCCTGCAACAGCTTCAGGTTGTGCTGCACGCCGCGCTGGATGCGCGCGGCCTCTTCCAGCGCCTGGTCCGCCGCCGCAATGGTGTCCTGCCATGGATTCGCATCCGGCGCGATGGCCGGAACCCCAGACCCAGATGTTGCCGACGATGCCCCGACGGCCGCGCCGTCGATGCCAGTGTGCTGCATACCGCTCCCCTATCCCGTGCCCGCCGCCGGCATCGCCATCTCGTGCCGGCTTGGTCAGGCAAAACTACCGCGACTGCCTGGACGACCCTGTTGCCGCGGGCCAGCGTGCACCCGCTTGTTATGGTTCTGATCGTCACATTCAAACCGCCCTTGCCGCCGCGCACAACCACCGCGAGGGAGGGACGCGGCTTTGGCGCAACATGCGCGGGACGCTAAGATGCCGGCTCAGGCCCTTGCCGGCCAGCCTCTTATGCTTGCCATGAACGGATATGTGCTTCTCGCCCTCGCCATCGTCGCCGAGGTGATCGCCACCAGCAGCCTGAAAGCCTCGCAGGGCTTTACCCGGCTGCTGCCCAGTGTGCTGGTGGTCACTGGCTACGTCGCCGCCTTCTATCTGCTGATGCTGGTGATGCGGACCGTCCCGGTCGGCATCGCCTATGCGATCTGGAGCGGCGCGGGCATCGTGCTGGTATCGCTGATCGCAGTGGTGTTGTACCGGCAGGTGCCGGACCTGGCGGCCTGTATGGGGATCGGGCTGATTATTGCCGGGGTGGCGGTGATCCAGCTGTTTTCGAAGACGAGTGCCCATTGAAAGGGCGGGAAAAGCCAGGATCGGTCAGTTCCGGGACGCCGGATTCCCCGCATTGCCGCGCACTCGCCGATCGCCGCTTGAGCCGACGCCAGGCCGGCTAGTTCTGGAACCGGGCGACGCGGGTACGCCCGGCACTGCGCCGGGCCATGGCATGCACCACCAGCGCGCGATGCATGACGAGCTGCTTGAGGCTCGCGCGCATATTTGCCAGCATCGATTCCGCCGTGTCGGCGTTGATGCGCTCGCGCTTCAGTTGCGCGACCCGCAGTTGCTGGGCATCGATTCTGTTGGACAGGCGCTCGATCGCCTGATCGGTTTCGTCCAGATCCTGGAGATCCTCCTCGATGCTGCGCAGGGGCTCGACTCCCGGTTGCATGGCCGCCTCCATCTGAGCGATATGCTTAGGTGATAGGCCAGATGCAAAGTCCTGTGTATCAGGCTCCGTCCTACAAAGCGGGAACTCACCGGGCAACGCGTATCATTCGCGCTGGCAAGGGCATTATGGGTGGATTCGGACCTTGTCCTTGCCAAAGGAGATGCGCCGGCCGACACGGCCATCGCGCGTGTGCACAACCAGGTCGACGCGGTCTTCCTCGGCCTTCGCCGTGCCGGCCGCGATGGCCGCCTCCCGGTTGGGGAAAAGCAGACGGCCCTCGCTGCCGCACGCGCGTTCCACCACCCACTGAAGTCCTTCGATCCGCAATACGTGAACGTCCGACATGGCTGCTCCAAAACTGACGGAGAGAGTATCTGCAGTCGGCCCCGGGGTCGGTATCGGATTTTGTCCGACAGGGCGGATTTGCAACAGCGGAGGTGAGATACGGCAGGCGATAAGGCCGCTGAAAATCCTGGAGTGACGCGGGAGGAAGGAGTTGGCAGACGGTTGCCAAAAGAATCATGGTCCCGCCGACAGGAATCGAACCTGTATCTAGCGCTTAGGAGGCGCTCGTTCTATCCATTGAACTACGGCGAGGGACAGGACTGCCAGGACCGAAGCCGCGGGCGCGGTGATGCTGGAGACGGGCGGGAGTATATCAAAATCCGCACGCCCGCGGCCCGGCGCCGCGGCAGTGGTGGGTGTTGACCGACACCGGCAGGCCCGGGTGTCGGCGCGCATCCAACGCGGCGGCGCCGGCTGCAGGTGGCGGCTGGTCCCCGCCTTGCCTGGAACCCGCGTCAGCCCCGGGATTCCGGCCTGCGCCGATCCCCTGCCCGCCGGTGGCACGCCGCTTGCTCAACCGTCCGTACCGCCGCCGATCGGCGCCTTCCACCGGAGACCGCATATGGCCACCCTCTCGATCAATGACCTTTCCGGCTGCCGCGAACTGGCTCCCGCCGCCATGGCGCGCGTACGCGGCGCGGGTGGGCAGTGGGTGTTCGGCTGGATCCGCCCGTTCGTGCCGTCGTCGCCGGCGCCGCTCGGCACGGTGATCAACTTTTACGAGATCAACTACAGCTTCTATGCTGATCAGATAAACAACCAGTTCCAGAACATCGATATCCGCAACAACGCGCCGAACGCCAACATCAATGTCCAGGGCGACCAGGGTGCCAGGAACGACGGCAGGCTGGTCTGATCGGGCCGTACCCGGGCACCCTCCGGCGCTGGCGTGGATCGTTGCGGATCGCAGCGGAGACCAGCTTGGGTTTCGACTCGCATTTCCGGTGGACCTCGGCGGCGTGCACGGACGTCGGGCGCGTGCGCGAGCGCAATGAGGACGCTTGCCTGGACCTGCCGGGACAGGAAACGTGGGCCGTGGCCGACGGCATGGGCGGCCATGCCGTGGGGGATTTCGCCAGCCAGGCAGTGGTGCGGGCGCTCGCGGCGTTGCCGCCGCAGGCGCGGCTGGAAGACCGCATCGATGCCACGCGCGCGGCCTTGCAAGGCGTGAACCTGGCGCTGGTCGACGAAGCCGCGCGCCTGGGCGTACGCTGCATCGGCAGCACGGTGGTGGTCATGCTCGCCGGCGACAGCCGCTGTGCCTGCCTGTGGGCCGGGGACAGCCGCCTGTACCGGCTGCGCGGCGGCCAGCTGGCGCGGCTCACGCGCGACCACAACCAGGTCGAGCGCCTGCTCGCGCGCGGCCTGATCACGCCGGAGCAGGCGCGCCACCATCCCGCGCAGAACACCATCACGCGCGCCGTGGGCGCAGCGCCGACGCTGGCGCCGGATCAGCTGCTGACCGACGTGGCCGACGGCGACGTCTACCTGTTGTGCAGCGACGGCCTGAGCAACGAAGTCGACGATGATGCGATCGCCGCGGTGCTGGCGCAGCAGGACGTGGCGCAGGCCGCGCTGACGCTGGTGCAGAAGGCGCTCGATGCGGGCGGGCGCGACAACATCTCGGTGGTGGTGCTGCGCGCGGCCGACCCTTGCGGCTCGGACCGCACCCTGGTCAACCCCGAGCTCGACACCTGACGCCTGACACCTGACGCCTGACGCCTGAAGCCCGCGGCGCCCTAGCCCTTGCCGGCTTCGGCCTGCCGGCTGGCGCGGAAGTCCTTCGAATGGATGCCGTGCTTCTTCAGCAGCATCTGCAAGTGCGAGCGGTTCATGTCGAAGCGGCGCGCCAGTTCGGCGACCGTGCCGCCCACCTCCTGCAGGCCACGCTCGAGGAAGGCGCGCTCGGCCTCGTCGCTGGCCGCGCGCTTGGCTTCGCTCAGCGAGGTCGCCATGGCGATGTCGGCGCCGGATGCGCCGCTGCCCACCACCGCCAGCGCGGCGGGCTTCGGGCGGATGTCCTGCGGCAGGTGCGGCAGGTCGGCGGTATCGCCGGCCAGGCAGCTCAGCCGGTACAGCAGGTTGCGCAGTTCGCGGATATTGCCGGGGTAGTCGTAGTGCAGCAGGAAGTCGCGCAGCCGCGGCGTCAGCCTGACCGGCGCGCGCCGGAGCATGCCGGCGGCCTCGTCGCTGAAGTACGACACCAGCAGCGGGATCTCGTCGCGCCGCTCGCGCAGCGCCGGCAGGCTGACGTGGATCACGCTCAGGCGATAGAACAGGTCCTCGCGGAAGGTGCCGGCCTGGCTCATGCGGCGCAGGTCCTTGTTGGTCGCCGCGACGATGCGCGCATCGACCGAGATGATCTCGTCCGAGCCGACCCGCTGGATCTCGTGCGCCTCCAGCACGCGCAGCAGCTTGACCTGCCCGGTCAGCGGCAGTTCGCCGATCTCGTCCAGGAAGATGGTGCCGGTATGCGCGCTCTCGAACTTGCCGCGCCGGTCGTTGCTGGCGCCGGTAAAGGCGCCCTTCTTGTGGCCGAACAACTCGGATTCGAGCAGGCTGTCGGGAATGGCACCGCAGTTGACCGAGATGAATGGCTTGTCGGTGCGCGCGCCGTTGGCGTGGATCACCTTGGCCATCAGCTCCTTGCCGGTGCCGCTTTCGCCGTCGATCAGCACCGGCAGCTCGGTGGGCGCGGCCTTCTCGGCGATTTCCAGCGCTTCGAGCAGCCGGGGGTTGTCGCCGAAGGTGCCTTCGAAGATAAAGCTGCGCTCCATCAGCGCCTGGCGGCGCTCGCGCGGCAGGCGTTCGACTTCCGGCGGTGGCGTGTCCCCCGCCGCGGCGCGGGCAGCGCTTTCGGCCGCGCTTTCGGCCGACGAAGCCGCCTGCACGAAGCGCTCCTTGTGCGACAGGCCCATCACCTCGTCGCGCAGCGTGGTGGCCTGCTTGAGCAGCTTCTCGATCTCGGGCCGGTCCAGCTTCGACGCCCAGCGCAGCGTCGAGCGCAGGATCTCGATTTTTTCGATCAGGCCGGCGAACGACACCGGCGAAGTCACCGAGGCGGGGGTGGCACCCTGGTTGTATAGCTTCATGCTGCGCTCAGTTGCTTCTGCACCAGTTGGTAATACATGCCCTTGCGCTCCAGCAGCTCTTCATGCCGGCCCTGCTCGACGATCGCGCCCTCGTACAGCACCAGGATCTTGTCGGCCTGCATGATGGTGCTGAGCCGGTGCGCGATGATCACCGCGGTGCGCCCGCGCAGGATTTCCTGCATATTGGCCAGGATATTGCTCTCGGACTGCGTGTCCAGCGCCGAGGTGGCTTCGTCGAACACCAGCAGGCGCGGGTCGTGGTACAGCGCGCGCGCAATGCACAGCCGCTGGATCTGCCCGCCGGAGAGGCCGATGCCGCGTTCGCCGACGACCTGCTCGTAGCCCAGCGGCAGCTTGCTGATAAAGGCATGCGCGTCCGCCATGCGCGCCACCTCCTCGATGCGGCGCCGGTCCGGGCTGTCGTCGCCGCAGGCGATGTTCTCGGCGATGGTGCCGGAGAACAGCAGGTTGGACTGCATCACGTAGCCGACCTGGGCGCGGTAGAACGCCGCGTCGATCACGTTCAGGTCATAGCCGTCGACCGTCATCGAACCCTCGGTAGGCTTGTAGAAGCCCACCAGCAGCTTGGCCAGCGTGGTCTTGCCCGAGCCGCTGCGCCCGACGATGGCCACCATCTCGCCGGGCCGGATGGCGAAGCTGATGTTCTCCAGCACATAAGGCGTGTCTTCGCCGCCGTAGCGGAAATACAGGTCCTTCATCACGATCTCGCCCTGCAGGTCGGGCAGCATCACCCGCGACAGCACGTCCTGCGGCTTCTGCTCCGGTTCGAGATCGAGCACGTCGCCAAGCCGCTCCATCGCCACGGCGGCGTCGTTGAGCTGGCTCCACAACGCCACCAGCCCCATCAGCGGCGCCAGCACGCTGCCCATGAAGGCGTTGAAGGCGATCAGCTGGCCGATGGTCAGCTCGCGCTCCAGCACCAGCGTCGCGCCCACCCACAGCACCGCGATGGTAGTGGCGGCGTTGAGCAGCTGGCTTACCAGCCCCACCAGGATATGGAAGGCCTGCGCCCGGTATTGCGCATCCAGCGCCTTGGCGTACTTGCGCTCCCAGCGCAGCCGCACCGGGCGTTCGATGCCCATGCCCTTGACGGTCTCGGCGCCGCCCAGCGTCTCCATCAGGTAGGCCTTGGCGTCGGTGGAATCCGTGAACACCTCGCGCGCGTAGCTCTTGACCCTGGGCGTCACCACCACCGTCAGCGCCGCGATCGGGATCACGAAGGCGATCAGCAGCAGCGTCAGCTTGACGTTGTAGAGAAACATGATGGTGAAGTAGATAAACACCATCAGCAGGTTCAGCGCCGTGGTCACCGTCGATTCGGTCAGGAAGGCGCGGATGGTCTGGTTCTCCTGGAAGCGCGCGAAGATGTCGCCGGTCTTGCGCTTGGCGAAGAACGACAGCGGCAGCGACAGCGTGTGCCTGAAGAAGTGCGACATCATGGCGAAATCCATGTTGCGCACCATGAAGTTGGCCAGATACGCGCGGATCGTCGACATCAGCTGCGAGAACACGCTCGAGATGATCAGGCCCGCGATCAGCAGGTGCAGCAGCCCGACGTTCTGGTGCACCACCACGCCATCGAGGATGTTCTGGATGATCAGCGGCGGCACCACCCCCAGCATCTGGATCACGAAGGTCGCCAGGAACAGATGCGCCAGGATCTTCTTGTAAGGCGCCAGATAGCCGATAAAGCGCAGCCACGGCGAGCGCTGCACCGACAGCTGCGTCATGCTCTCGCCCGGCGTGAACAGCAGGCAGGTACCGCTCCAGCCGCGCTCGAACTCCTCGGCGCTCATCTTGCGGAAGCCGATGGCGGGATCCGCCACCCACACCCAGCGCGACGAGATCCCGTACACCACCACGTAGTGGTAGCCCTCCCAATGGACAATGAACGGCAGCTCGAATCCCATCAGCGAATCGCGCGTGCATTGCACCCCGCGCGTGGTGAAGCCCAGCGATTCGCCGGCGCGCGCCAGGCTGTCGAGCGTGGCGCCCTGCGTGGTGACGTTGGCCAGCTCGCGCAGCTTGCCCAGCGTCATCGGGATGCCATAGTGCCGGCAGATCATCGCCAGGCAGGCCGCGCCGCAATCCATTTCCTCGGCCTGCTCCACCAGCGCGAAGCGTCGGATCAGCTTCTCGCCCAGCTCGGGCCGGGAGGCCAGGTCGAGCAGTACCGGACGCTTGCGCCGCTCGGCCAGCTTCTTTTGCCGATGCAGCTCGCGGTCCAGTACCCGGATGCGCTCCTCCAGCACCTCGCGCAGGCGCGGATTGCGCTCGAGGATCAGCTGCACGGTTTTCTCGGGAATCACCAGCAGGCGCACGTCGGTCTCGGCAATGGCCGCGGCCAGTTGCTCCTGCCGCATCACGCAGGCGCGCTCACCGAAGATGTCGCCCTGCCCCAGCGTCGCCAGCGGAAACTCGCTGCCCTCTTCGCTGCGCACGATGCGCACCGTGCCCTGGCGCACCACGTACAGGCGCCGGTCCTCGCGTCCGTCCTGCTTCAGGATTTCCCGGCCTGCCGCGACGCGCTTCACGCCGACGCTGCGCACCGCGTCTTCCAGTTCCTGCTTGTCGAGCTTGCCGCGCAGGTCGAACAGCCGCGCGACAAAGCCGCCGGCCGAACTGATCGCGACATAGCTGGTGATGAAGGCCAGCGCCGCGGGGTTGCCCGCCACCACGGGCTCGCTGACGCCGCGCGGGATCATCAGCAACTCGGTCTTGCCCGAGGCGCGCACCGACGACTCGTGCCGGTATTCGCGCAGCAGCGCGATATCGGCAAAGACCTCGCCGGTCTTGCGCACCCCCATGCTGATTTCCTTGCCGTGCTCGTCGTTGAACACGCGCACCGAGCCGGACTTGACGACAAACAGGCCCGGCGCGGTTTCGCCGGCATTGCAGACGGTATCGCCGAAGCCGAAGTTCAGCAGCTGCGCGGCGTCGGCCAGGCGCGCCAGCTCTGCCGGCGTCAGCACCGACAGGATCTCGACCGACGCCAGGAACGCGGCCAGCGCCGACCCCGCCTCCGGCTGCTGCGGCGCGGCGGTGGCGGCGTCGGCCGGTCCGGCCTCGCTAGCGGGCTTCGATGACATGTTCCTGCGCCCTGGCCATCAGCCAGTCCTCACGCAGCAGGCGGCGCACTTCGACCGCCACCTCGCTGTCGAGCGCGGCCGGATGCTTGGCGCGCACCAGGAAGACCTCGAAGAACGAGCGGTCGGCGGCCGGGAACGGCCCCAGCAGGTCGCCCGGCTCGGCGTTGAAGACCTTGGCCTCGATCTCGGTCTTGAGCGAGCCGCGCAGCACCTTGCCGATCTCGCCGCCACGCTCGCGCGTGTCGGCAATCGAGTGCTCGCGCGCCATCTCGGCAAAGGCTTCGGGATCGTCCTGCAGGTACGAGATCAGCTCCCTGGCCTTGCCCTCGCTGTCGACCACGATATGGCTGACCTCGATGCTGTCGAAGCGCGGCGAGTTCAGCGCAAAGTATTCCTGCACCGCCGCGTCGCTGCACACCTGCGCCATCATCCGCTCCTGATACAGGCTGTCGGTGATGAAGGTCTCGAACTCGTCCAGGCTGACATTGAGCGCATCCAGGTAGTGGTTCATGTCGGCGGCGCGGTGCAGGCCCTGCACGCGGCGGAACTGGTCGGCGCGTTCCTGGATCTCTTGCGGCGTGACCGTCAGCCCCTGCCGCCTGGCGGCGTGCACGGTCAGCTTGTCGCGCACGATCTGCTCGACCAGCCCTTCGAACTGCCCGGTCAGCTTGAGCAGGCGCACGAATTCCTCGACCCCGAGCACCTCGTCGTCGATACGTACGATGCCAGTCATTTTCCCGACTCCTTTGGCGGCCTGGCGCGGCGGCGCGCCCGTCTGCCCAGATGCTGTTGCTGTGTGCCACCGCGGCGCTAGCCGGCCACCTCGCGGAACGGGTCGAGCCCGAGGTCGATCAGGCGCCGTTCGCGCACCACGATCTCCGCCGTGGCGGTCATGCCATAGCGCAGCGGATACTTGTTGTCGGCCACGGTGTAATAGTCGCGCGCCAGGCGCACGCGGCCCTCGTAGACCGGCTGCTTGTCCGGCCCGCCCGGCTTGGTCGCGGGCGAGATGAACTCGAGCGTGCCGTCGATGATCCCGTAGCGCTGGTACGGGAACGCATTGAACTTGAGCTTGACCGGCAGCCCCTCGCGCAGGAAGGCGCGGTCGCGCTCGGCGATCACGATCTTCACCACCGGGCGCGCATCCTTGGGCGCAATGCCGCCCAGCGGCGTATTGGCCTGCACCTTGTCGCCGCGCTGGGTCGAGGTCACGTCCGTGATCACGCCGGACACCGGCGCCAGGATCAGCAGGAAGTTGTCCTTGTCGATGTTCTCGAAGCGGATGCGCGCGGCGGCGTCCGCTACCAGGCGGGCGGTCTGCACCTGCAGGCGCAGCTTGTCCTCGGTATTGGCGATCTCGCGCAGCGCCGCGTCATATTGCACGCGCAGGCCGGCGAGGTCCTGGCCGCTGCTTTCCAGCTCGGAGCTGGCCTGGGTCAGCTCGCGGCCCAGGCGCGCCTCCAGTTCGCCCAGCCGCGACTGCGCCACGCGCAGGTTGTTCTCCGCATCCTGCGCCGCGGCACGCTTGGCATCGACCTGCGATTGCGAAACCCCGCCGCCGCCGGGCAGCGCCAGCAGGCGCGCATAGCGGTCCTGCTCCTGGCGCGCGAACTCGCGCGCGCGCCGCGCGTTGTCGAGGTTGCTGCGCGCTTCCTGCAGCTGGGCACGCTGCTGCTCGGCCAGCCGCGTGGTGCCTTCGGCGATGCGGGTCTCGTGCTGGCGCGTGGCCACGTCGATCTGCTGCTTGAGCGCCGCCGCGCGACGCTCCATCAGCGCCTTCTTGTCGGGGAACTGCTTCCACTCGCGTTCGGAGTCTTCCAGCTTGAGCTGCGCCTCCAGCGCGTTGGCGGCAGCCTCGATCGCGCCGCGCGCATTCAGGCGCGCCAGCACATCGTCCTTGGACACGGGCTGCCCTTCCGCCACGTAAAGGTCGGCCAGCTCGCCGTCCACCGGGGCATAGAAGCGCCGCACCTCGGACTCCGGCGCCAGCGTACCCTGCGCGGTGACGATGACATCGGCATGGCCGACGAACGACCAGACCAGCCCGCACAGCACCAACGCGAAGGTGGTGACGATGGTCAGCAGGCCCAGGCGCGACGGCTCTGCGCTGAGCAGGCCGATGCCTTCGGCGCCGTGGTCTTCGAGCGCCTCGGACAGTGGCTTGAGGCCGGCGTGGCGGGCATCGTCCTTCATGGCTTCCCCACTGCCGCGGGTGGCGGGAGCGCGGCCGCCGCCGCAGACGCAGGCGCGACCGACTCGGGCGCCTTGCCGGTGTCTTCACCGCCGATCAGCGCGAGCTTGGCCTTGAGCACCGCGGGATCGAGCACCGTGCCCAGTTCGCGCAGCGCGTGCCGCTGCTGCTCGGCCTCGGCGCGGATCTCCTGCTCGACCTTGGCCAGCTGCGCCAGGTCGGCGCTTTCGCCCGCACGCAGTTGCGTGAAGATGCGCATGCCGCGGCGCGCGTCGTCCTGCGCCTGTGACAGCAGCCGCGCCTGCGCGCGGAACTTGGGCGAGATGCCGGGCTCGAGCCGCTGCTCGCCGCCGATCACGCCGTTGGCGCGATACTGCTTCCACGCCGCGAGCGCGCTCGCCATCAGCTCACGCGCGCGACGCAGGGCGCTGTCGCGCACGCCATTGACATCGGCCTCGACCGCCTTGGCGAAATAGCCGTCTTCCTCCGCCTCGAGCATCGCATAGAAATCCAGCAGGCGGTCCTCGTAGCCACGGCTGCCGCGCGCGGACTGCAACGCGGCGTACTGCGCCGCGACCTGCTGCTTGTGCGCCACGTCGCGCGCCAGGTCCTCGGCCCACGGCCCGCCGCGGATCTGCCCGAGCGCCGCCAGCGCGGCAGTGCTGTCGCCGCGTTGCCACGCCCCGGCTGCGTTCGCATACGGGCGCGCCACCTCCGGCGGCGGCAGGCGCGCGCCCAGGCTGGCCAGTTGCGCCTGGAACGGCGGCGTGGCGAAACGGCTGTCGGCCAGCCGGGCCACCAGTGGCCCCGGCCGGCGCGAGCGCAATGCCTGCAGCAGGCCCGTGTAGCGATCCAGGTCCGACTGCAGCCGGTCCAGGCCGGCCAGGCGCGGATATTTCTCGCGGTATTCGGCAAGCACCGGCTGCAAGGCCTCCGGGCGGTCGCGGCCCAGTTCGGCAGCGATGGTGGCATTGAGCCGGTCGATCGCCGCCAGATAGACCGAGGCGTCGTTCTGCAGCCGTCGCACATCGCTGAGCGCATCGGCATACAGGTCGCGGAACGCGGGCACGTCGGCGGCAATGCGCCCGAGCGCGCGCTGATGCGCGGCGGTGTCCTGGTTCCAGTACGCCAGCAGCTGGCGCATCGGCGTTTCGTCGGTGTAGAGCCGGATCGGCGCATCGGTGCCGCGCGTCGCGGCGAAGCGCTCGAGCCTGCCGATCCAGTCGAGCTCGGCCACCAGCGGCCGCGCTTCCGCGTTGTGCGTGCTGAGCTGGCGCAAGCGCGCCAGCACGGCATCGGCGCCGGCCATGTCGCCGGCCTTGAGCCTGGCGGCAAAGTCGGGCACGTACGCGCGCAACAGGGCTTCGGTACCGACGGCCTGGACCTCGATATCTCCGGGATGCCGCGCCAGGTAGCTGTCGGCCGCCTGCGCCGCGCCGGCGTGATCGCCCGCGGCAAAGCGCGACTGCACCGCGCGCTCCGGCGCGCCACGCCAATAGAACGCAGCGCCCGCGACCAGCACGAGCAGCAGCAAGGCTCCGCCCCAGCGCGCCGCGTACCGCGTGCGCGCCGGCTGGTCCAGTCCGAACAGCCGCGCCCCTTCCGCCAGCAGCAGCGCGGCACGGCCGCGCGCACGATGGCCCCCGCGCGCGCCGTCGCCGGCGCTGGTGGCTGCCGCGGCCTGGGCCTCCGCTTCTGCGTTGACCTCATCCTCCTGATGGGCGGCGTAGTCGACGCAAAAGATGTCGAGGAAGGAATCGGGCGCGCCGACAAAGGTGGTGCGGTCGCCGTCGTCGCGGGCGGGAGCCGTGGCGCTTGTGGCAGCCACGGCGGCAGACGATGCGGGCGGGCCGGGCGGGTCGGGCGTGTCTGGAAGCTGCAGCAGCGAACGCGTCGCCGTGGCATCGCCGGCGCCGTCAGACCGCACCTGCGCCTGGTAGACAAAGTGGTTGCCGCCAAACGCGATCAGGTCGCCATCGTCGAGCGGCACACCGTGGTCGGCCAGGCGCTTGCCGTTGACGAAGGTGCCATTGGTGCTGCCCAGGTCCTCGACGAAGGGGGTGCCGCCCTTCAGGTAGATATGCGCATGGCGTCGCGACAGGTAGTTGACCTGGTGCGGATAGCTGTCGCGAAAGCGCGCGAAGGCATCGTCGCCCTTGCTGATCAGGTACGGGAACTGCTCCACGTGCAGCGGCTGCAGCCCGACGTCATGGCGTTCCGGTACCAGCGTCAGCGCCACGCGCGGCGGCTCGGGCCGCAGCGCGCGCGGCGACAGCCGCACCCGGAACGACAGCATCGGCCCGAACGCGACTTCATCGCCATCGCTGAGGCGCGCCGGCTGGCGCGCCACGGCCACGCCGTTTACGCGCGTGCCGTTCTTGCTGCCGAGGTCCGCTACATAGACCGCGCCATGCTCGGCAAAAATGCGTGCATGGCGCCGCGACAGCGGTGCGGCCAGTGCTTCGGGGTAGGCGGCGAAAGGCAGCTCGCTGCGGCCGACCGCGAACAGCGCTTCGTCGATGCGGATCTCGCCGAGCTCGGGGCGCGCCACCGGCGTCAGGAATACATCGAATTCCTGCCCCGCGTTTTGCGCCAGGTTCGGCGCCACGTTCGGCGCCGCATGCTGCGCGAGTTCCCGTGCGGATCCCTGGGCCATTTTCACCGGCATTTCCATGATCAGTGCTTCGTCAGGAGCCATGTTTCCAGCGAGCCAACAGCGCGGCTGCCGCGGCGGCGGGCCAGGGGGGATGAAGCGACTAAGAACATAGTAGGCGACGGCCTAGGCTAGTCAATCGGCCACGGCAGGCGTGGTTGGGGTGGCAGCGGCATCGGCTTGAAGTCAGTGGCTGGCGTGCGCACAGGTGTTACGCAACGCGTTGCTTGCGCCGGCATCACCTTTGCACCGGCACGGCATCGCCGGCACCACCTACTGCGGTGGATTCAGGGCGGTGTTGCGCACATCGGCCTCGGGCCAGCCGCCGCCGAGCGCCTTGTAGAGCGTGATGGTGTCGCCCAGGATTTGTTGGTGGACCGCCAACAACTGCAGCTGCGCGGCCAGCAGCGAGCGCTCGGTTTCGAACACTTCAAGCTGCGAGACCACGCCTTCCTTCAGCTGCGCCTCGATCTGCGCGGATACCACGCGCAGCTGTTCCACCTGCTGCTGCAGCTCGATGCGCTGTTTCTTGTGGGCGTCGACGTTGACCAGCGCGGTTTCGACTTCCTCGAACGCGGTCATCACGGTGCGGCCATATTCGTTTTCCGCCACGCCCACCTGCGCTTCGGTGGTCTTCACCCGTGCCCGCACGTTCGGGTCCAGCATCGGCAGGTTAATGCTCGGCATGAAGCCGAAGGTGAAGGATTTGAGCAGGTCGCTCAGGGCGAAACTGGCGGTGCCGCCGCGCGCGGTCAGGCTGATGCTGGGCAGCTGCGCCAGGCGCGCCTGGCCGACGATGTTGTAGGCGGCCAGCACGCGGTACTCCGCCGCCACTACGTCCGGGCGCCGCGCCAGCAGCTGCGACGGCAGGCCCGCCGGCACCGCCGGCGGCTGCACGCGGTCCTGCAGCCGCCCTGCCGGCACCTTGAGATTGCCGGCGGGCACGCCCACCAGCGTCGCCAGCGCGTTCTCCGCCACATCGCGCGAACGGCGCAGTTCGAGCAGGTCCTTGTTCAGCCGATTGATCTCGGCCTGCTGCTGCATCACGCGGATCTTCGGCACCAGCCCGTTCTGGTACATGGCCTGGTAGGTGGACAGAATCTGCTGGTTCTTGCCCACGGTGCGCGACTGCTGCTCGATCTGCTCGTCGAACTGCAGGATCTGGAAGTAGGTGGTGGAGATATTGGCCACCAGCGTCAGGTAGCCGGCGCGCCAGTCCGCCTCGGTGGCACGGAACTCGGCCGTCTGCGCCTGCACGCCCTTCTCGACCTTGCCCCAGATATCGATGTCCCAGTTCAGCTGGGCGCCGGCGCTATAGGTCCATGTGGACTTCTGCCCGGTGCTTTTTTCGAAGCTCGCGCCCGCGCCGATGTCGATCACCGGCAGCCCGCCGGCGCGGGCCTCGCCGATCTGCGCGTTGGCCACGCGAATGCGCGCCGCCAGCACCTTGATATCGTAGTTGCCGGCCAGCGCGCGTTCGATCAGCTGGTTCAGATACGGGTCCTTGAAGCCCAGCCACCAGTTGGGCTGCACCGCTTCGGACGGCGCCACCGTGATCGAGTCCTGGCGCGACCATTCAGCCTTGGCGGGCGTTTCGGGACGCTGGTACACCGGCGGGCGGAAATCGGCGCAACCCGCCAGCAGCGCCAGGCCCGCCAGCGCGGCAAGCCAGGCAGCACGGCGCGGCGCGCGCATCACCGCAAGCATGGACGGAACAAGAGGGAATGCGGGCACGATGTCTTCCTGCGTGCGACGGCGGCGGTCGGCAGGGCTGTACCGGTTCCGGTACAACGGGGCCGCCACGTCTGTCTGTATTGTGGTGCGCGCGGGCGCGCGCTCCAACCCCGATCGGCACGGGGTCGGCAAAAGCGCCGCGGGGACGCCCCGCGGCGCTGCGCCATCTCAACCATCCTCTCAACGATAGATGTTGTTGCTGGCGTTCTGGTTGGTATCCACATGCGAACGGACATGGTCGAGGAAGGCCGAGCCGTTGCCGTTCAGGTTGGTGACGGACTGCATCTGCGCGATCTCCTGCACGGCGGTGATGCTCTTGTCGAACGACAGGTTCAGCGGCTGGAACACGGCCACGAACGGCAGCGCGCGGCCGCCGCGCACGGCCTGCATGCCCTTGCGGTCCAGGGTTTCGGCGGTGCTCAGGTCGGTGAGGGTCAGCTTGGTCATGATGGTCTCCGGTAGAGGAAGGTATTGCCTTTGGGTTGGGGTTCGAGCATCGGGTTGGTGTCGCGCTCGGGAGGGACAAACGCAGGGACTGTGCCAGCGCGCCCGCGATGCCGGGCTAGATCGCTGAAGTGCCTGTAAACACGGGGGTTTTTCGTTTCCGGCGCGTGGCCAGGGACGACTGCTGCGCGCTTGACGCGGAGCGTGGTGGCGGGAGGCCACCAACAGATGGAAGGATGCGTGTTGGGAGCGGGCCAACAACCTGGTCCGATTCAGGCCGATTCACCAGCCTGCGTGCTGCAGGCTTACTTCACGTAGATCGTGATCCGCTTCGAATATACCGGCGGGTTGGTCGGTATGTGCTTGTCATCGCCCATCAGCAGTTGCAGGGTGTGCTTGCCCGGGGCCAGTTCGATCATGGTCTCGGTCTCGCCCGCGCCGAAATGCAGATGGTTGCGGTCGTTGGGAATCTCCTTGTCCATCGGCGGCAACTCCACGTCGATCAGCAGGTGATGATGCCCGGTATTGGGAAACTTCACGTCCTTGGGCGCCACCCCCATGTTGCGCAGCCCGAACCACACCTTGAACGGCTTGCCGGCGGGCAGGGTCTGGCCGTCATTGGGCCAGCCGATGTAGAGATAGGCATTGGGCGGCGCGGCCGTGGGGCCGCCCTGCACCCACGCGGACAGCAACAGGCTGACGGCGAAGACAGCCGCGGCAAGTAGTCGGGACATGGCGCTCTCCCCTGTTTGTTGATCGGCCTCTGCTGGCGTGCGCGGCGCGCTGCGGCGCTATTTCACCGTGATCGTGATCTTCTTCGAATAGATCGGCGGCTCGAACGGGACATGCCTGGCGTCGCCCATCAGCAATTGCAGCGTGTGCTTGCCCGGCGGCAGTTCGACGCGCGCATCGGTTTCGCCCGCGCCGAAGTGCAGGTGGTTCTTGTCCGAGGGAATTTCCTTGTCGAGCGGTGGCAGCTCGGTATCGATCAGCAGGTGATGGTGGCCGCAGCGCGGCGATTCGACGCCCTTCGGGCATACGCCCATATTGCGCAGGCCCATGCGCACCCAGAACTTGCCGCCGCCGATGACGGCGCCGTCGTACGGCCAGATGATATAAACCTCGGCATTGGGCGGGGCAGCCGTCGGCAACGACAGCGAAGGCGCGGCAGCCAGCGTGGCGGCCGCCAGCAGGCGGAGCAGGAATCGTCTGGACATACGCGTCGCCTCCCCGAGATCTATCCCGAAACCCGATCACGTTGTCCCGAAAGCCCCTTGTTGTTGCTTGTTGGTCAGCGCTCGGCGATTCGTCATTCAGGTTAGAACGCAAGCGCGGAAAAGGCGACCCCGGCGTGCGGCGGCGGCCTCGCAAAGCTCCGCCGCATCCACACGCGCTGTGCTATCTTGAAGCAAGCCGGTCGACGTCCTGGCCACACCCCAATGTGCCCAGCGCATGCCGGCGGGTACGGCATGCAATGGAATCGCGGCGGCTCCAGCGAGGTGTGAAGATGTGGCGCAACCTACCAGTCGTACGCGTGGCTGCGATGATCCCGATGGCCGCCACGGCAGCGCTGCTCGCCACCGCAATGCCCGCGGCCGGCGAATCGGCGCAAGACCGGACACTGCTCGCCGGCATCATGCCGAAGAACACCGACGAGCAGTATGAGCTGAGCTTCTGGGAATCGATCAAGAACAGCAACTACGCCGCCGACTACGAGGCCTACCTGAAGCAGTACCCCAACGGCCGATTCGCGGGACTGGCCAGGGCGCGGCTCGAGCGCCTGGCGGGCAGCGCTCCCGCGCCCAAGCCGCAGGCGCCCGCGCCGCAGCCACGCGCCGGCACCGGCGCCGGCGCACAGGCTTCGCGATCCCCGGCGCCCGCCACGGCTTCGGCACCGCCGGCCAAGGCTGCACCGGCCGCGCCCGCGGCCGCGCGTCCAGCACCAGCACCAGCGCCCGCGGCGCCGCGCGCCGGCACGGCGGGCGACGGCGTGGTCAGTACCACGCTGCGCACCGCGGAGATCCGCGATTGTCCGGCCTGCCCGGCGCTGGTCACGCTGCCGGCGGGAAGCTTCACCATGGGCAGCAGCGCCAGCGACCCTGCCGAAAAGCCGCCCCATCAAGTCTCGATCGCCCAGCCCTTTGCCATCGGCCGCTATGAAGTCACGGTCGAACAGTGGAACGCCTGTGCCGACGCCGGCGGCTGCCAGCGCATTCCCACCGTCGCCGACAGCGCCAGGAACGCACCGGTTCGCGACGTCAGCTGGGACGACGCGCAGCAGTACGTGGCCTGGCTCAGCAAGACCACCGGCAAAAGCTACCGGCTGCCTACCGAGGCAGAATGGGAATACGCGGCGCGCGGCGGCAGTGCCAGCACTTACTGGTGGGGCGACCAGATGCGCAAGGGCAATGCCAACTGCAAGGACTGCGGCGACCCATGGAACCAGGATGCGCCGGCGCCGGTAGGCTCGTTCGCGGCCAACCCCTACGGCCTGCATGACGTCAACGGCAGCGTGTGGGAATGGGTGGCCGATTGCTGGCACAGCTCCTACAAGGGGGCGCCCACGGACGGGCGCGCATGGAACGAGAACGCCTGCGGGGCGCGCGTCATCCGCGGCGGCTCATGGCGCGAAGGCGCCAGCTACATGGTGTCGTCGACCCGCTTCAAGTACAGCCCGAGCGTGCGGCAATCGCAGAACGGCTTCCGCGTGGCGCGGGACATGAAGTAGGAGGCCGCTGCGGCGTGAAGCGCAAGCCCGGGGACCGTGGTCGGCGCCGTCAGCGTGCGCGCGTGGAAATCTGCACCAGGTCCGCGCTGATGCGGTCGCGGCCATACGTGCGCGCCATCTGCGCCAGCGGCTTTTCCAGCGCCCGCAAATACTCCTGCCGCGACTCCACCTCGGCCCGGCGCGCCGCGAACAGCGGCGCCGGCGTGGTCAGCAGCACCACCAGTTCGTTGCCGAACGGCGCTGAGACGATCCAGTCGCCACTGTCGCCGATGGTGGCCTGATACGCCGGCGGCGCCTGGTGGGCCGGTATGCGCTGGCTCGGCACCATATGCGCCACCTTGCCGTCGGCGGCAAAGTAATCGACATAGACATAAGAATCCTGCGCCGGCGTGCGCAGGTCGAGCACCATCGGCGCGCCCTCGGTCAGTTGCGTGCCCTTGCCGCGCAACTGCAGCGACGACGCCGTCTCGCCCTGACGGTTGCCAGACCAGTACGGCGCGATCATCCTGGCCACCTCGCATTTGTCGGCGGCCAGCGGCTGCGCGTCCACCACCACCTCGCGCAGCGCCTTGGCTCCGGGCAAACTACTGAGCTGTTCGCGCAGGCGCGCGGCACCCACGCTCTCGGCCAGGTAGCCGCGCACGTGCAGCGTCTGGTCCCGGCGCGCGCCGGCAAGCAGCGAGCACGGCACCGCGGCCAGCAATTTGCCGACCTCGGCCATCGACAGTTCCGCCGCGACGGCCGGCGCGGGCGCTGGCGGCGCAGGCGCTGGCGCAGCGGGCGGCTCCGCCGCCGGCGCGGCAGCGCTGACCGGCGCCGTGGTGCCGGCATCCGCGGCCGGGGCTTCGGCCTGCCGTTGCGACTGCCAGGCGTAGTAGCCGAGTGCCGCCACGCCTGCCAGCGCGGTCAGCACGCCACCCGCCACCAGCGGCCCGGAGCGGCGCGCCGGGCCGCTGACGTCGGCCGGCGCCGCGCTCATGCCCTGCAGGAAGCGCGCGACCGTGGGCGTGCGCGTCTCGCGGTCGAGCGAGAGTGCTTCGCGCAGGGTCTTCCATTGCGTGCGGCCCAGCTGCGGCAGCGGCGCCGGCTTGAGCCCGGCTTCGCGCGCCTGGTTGGCCGACAGCCGCTGGTAGGGATGCTTGCCGCTCAGCAGCTCGTAGGTCACGCAGGCCAGCGCGTAAATGTCGTCGCGGGGGTCGGGCTCGCGATGCTCGAACATCTCGGGGCTGGCATACGCGGGCGTCATGCCGCCCAGCGAACCGGGATCGAACACCGTGCGATCGGATTCGTCGGCCGGCGGCAGGAAGCCGCGCGCGATGCCGAAGTCGATCACCTTGACCTCGCCGTTGTCGGTCAGGAAGACATTGGCGGGCTTGAAGTCGCAGTGCACGAAGCCGCGTTCGTGCGCATACGCCAGTGCATTGCCCATGCCCCGGATGATGGGCATGGCGCGCGCCATCGGCATGCCGGCAAAGCCCGGGGCCTTGAGCACATGGTTGAGCGACGAGCCCGACAGGTACTCCATGGTGAGGAAGACCACCGGCCCGTCGCGGTCGAAGTCATAGACCGTGACGATATTCCGGTGCGCCAGCGTCTGCGCCTTGCGCGCCTCGCGCTGCAGCGCCATCAGCGACTTGGGATGGCCGCTGAATTGCAGGTTCAGCACCTTGATGGCGATGTACGGCCGGCGGTCCGAGGCTTCCAGCTTGCGCAGGTCGAGCGCCTTGTAGACCGTGCCCATGCCGCCGACGCCCAGGCATTCCTCCAGCACGAAGCGGCCATTGAGCGTATCGCCCACGCCCTTGGTGGCCGGCGTCTGCGGCAACGTGCCGGGCTCGGGCGAGGCCGCATACATCGAGCCGGTCTCCGTGCCGGCCAGCCGCGTGGCGTCGCTGGCACCGTCGTATTGGGTGGCGCCGCGGCGCTCGATGCGCCGCATCACTTCGGCATAGACCGCGGGCGGAAACGGAAAGCGCGTGTTTTCCTCGATCACCACCCGTGCTGCCTGGCTCGGCGTGGTGGGATCTTGCGCCAGGGCCGTTTCGAATGACGCGACGAACTCGTCGTCGGAGAGACCACCGTTCTGGAACTTGCGGATCAGGTCTTTGAGACTGGCCACGGGATGCCCTGACATGGTTGCTGGCAGGGCCTGTCCCACCCTGCGGATATGCCCTCTCCTCGCTGGATACTAGTGCGCACCCAAGGCATGCGCAAACCATGAGAAGGCGGCATGCGACCGCACCCTGGCGCGCTTTGCATGCGCCATGGCCTGATGAATCCGGCACTGTCGCGGCGGCGCCAACACCGGCGCCGCCGGTGTTGGCCGCGGCCCGTCACACCGGACCGCCGGCGGCGCCGCGCGGGCCGTGCCCGCGAGTCGACATCGGCTGAAAATATCCCTTGTATTCAGGCACTTGCGTATGCGCGGCGCTAGGGCCGATGGCCCTGGCACAGTCCCTGCGATTGTCCCTCCCGAGCGCGACACCAACCCGATGCTCGAACCCCAAACCCAAGGCAACACCTTCCTCTACTGGAGACCATCATGACTACGCTGACCATCAAGGACCTGTCCTCCGCCGCAACCCTGGACCGCAAGGGCATGCACGCCGTGCGCGGCGGCATCGCCTACATGCCGTTCGCCGCCGTCTACAGCCCGGTCAAGCTGTCGCTCGACAAGAGCATTACCGCCGTGCAGGAGATCGCGCAGATGCAGTCCGTCACCAACCTGAACGGCAACGGCTCGGCCTTCCTGGACCACGTCAAGTCCGACGTGCGCACCAACCAGAACGCCACCAACAACATCTACGGCTGAGCCTTTGCGCTCCGCTGACTGAATCCAGACACTGACTACCGATACCGGAGACCATCATGACCACGCTGACCATCCAGGACCTGTCCGCCGCCGCAACCCTCGACAGCAAGCGCATGCACGCCGTGCGCGGCGGCATGTCGTACCTGCCCTTCGCCGCCGTCTACATGCCGATCAAGGCGTCGGTCGACAAGAGCATCAGCGCCGTGCAAAGCATCGCGCAGATGCAGTCCGTCACCAACCTGAACGGCAATGGCTCGGCCTTCCTGGACCACGTCAAGTCCGACGTGCACACCAACCAGAACGCCACCAACAACATCTTCGGCTGATCGCCGATGCGCAGCGCGCGGAGCGCCTGCCTGACCGCAGCGATCTCCGCGCCTGCCGCCCCCACACCGATTCCAAGGAGCCCCATCATGTCAACCATCCTCGTCCGCGACCTTGCCCTGAGCAAGGAACTCGACCGTGCCTCGCTGTGCGCCGTACGCGGCGGCAGCTCGTGGCTCAGCCGCGGTGTCGGCGATGTCGGCCCGCTCGCCAATGTCACCGTCAACGTCAACCAGAACATCGCGCAGCTGCAGAGCATCAACGTCAACACGCTCAACAACAGCTTCGTCGGCCCCGGCGTCGGTCCGGTGCGCGTCAACGTCAACCCGTCGCAATGGGCCGGCAACTTTGCCGCCGTGTGAGCGCAGCGCGGCGGCCCGCAGGCAGGAGCGCGGGACGCCTCGCCTATACTGAAGCGGTCCCGCGGCCGCAAGGCCGTGGTTCCGCTTGACCGGAGACAGCCATGGCAGTGATCGTCATCAAGGATTTGCCCGACAGCATGGATCTCGACCGGCAGGCCATGACCACCATCCTCGGTGGCGGGCGCACCGCCGGCGGCCAGGCATGGCATGGCTTGCGGCGCCAGGGCGCCGTGCGCATCGTCGACTACCCCGGTGGTTTGCCCGGCAAGCGCCTGGTGATGCCGCGCGAGGCACCGCTCGGCCGCCTCCCGCGCAAGTCCGCAGGCAAGGATGCCGAGGACTGAAGCGACCCGCCGGCCCAAATGAAAAGCCCGCCATCTCTGGCGGGCTTTGGATGCGGACGGGCCCGGACCGCCTGGGTCACGCAGTCAGCAGTTCGGTCATTCTGTATCCATGCAGGCTTCCCATGATTCCGCCCATGACGCGGACGCCCATCCGGACCACCCGGAGAGTCGCAGGAAGACTGGCGCCTGGAGTCAATGACCGCAGTGCTTGCCGCGAACAGCGGCGCCATGCCGCTGGAGGAGGTCAAGCGGGAGCGTTTTTCGTCCGCCCCGTGCGGGCATCCTGTGTGCTCGCGCCTCAAGTATAGGCGGGGCATTTCGGCTTTCAACCAGAGCGCCGGCGGCGGCGGCGCAGGTGACGCAGCGCTGACATATCCGGTTACGTTTTCGCAGTGCAACAAAATTCTGGCACTCTGCTATAATCCGCGCCGTGAGTTTCGCAACTGTGAGATCCGCCAAGCGCCCGGCTTGCTGCCGCGGCGAATCCGCTGCCCTCCCAAGCTCTGTTTCCTCGCTGCCGGTCGCCTCGTCATCACATATGGCCCCAGCCGCCCAGCAGAACGCACCGCTCACCTGACGTCGCCTCGTCTCCGATCCTGTTGAACAGCCTGAACTGAGCTGTTTGCCTGCCAGGGACATGGCCGGGCCGCCCCGCGGTAACCAGCCACCACCCTGCCTGCCGCCGTACTGCCAGCTGTGTCTGTCGTAACGGCCTCACCGATTGGCGCCGAAGCCTTTTTAAGACTTTGCACTGCGCCCACCCCATTCTGCGTTTCGGGGTGCCATGCATTTATTTGACCATTCCGACATGACCCAGCACGACATTCGTGCGGAGCAAGCTATTGCCTCCGCGACCGACGCTTCGATCACTTCCGACGCTGCCCAGAGCCCGCTCGACAAGCTCGACGCCCTGCTCAACCCCAGCCCGGCAGTGGCAGCCCCGGCCGTGGAAAGCGGTTTCGCCGCGCTTGGCCTCGACGCGGCCATCCTGCGCGCGCTCTCCGAGCTTAACTACAACACGCCCACCCCGGTGCAGGCCCAGGCCATTCCGGCCTTCCTGGCCGGCCGCGACCTGCTGGTCTCGAGCCAGACCGGTTCGGGCAAGACCGCGGCGTTCATGCTGCCCGCGATCCAGCGCATCAGCGAAATGCCCGCGCCGCAGCGCGCCACCGAGCCCGCCAAGCGCATGAAGGGCAAGCGCCCCCGTCCGGCCCCGGCCCAGCCGGCGCTGCTGGTGCTGACGCCGACGCGCGAGCTGGCGCTGCAGGTGACCGAAGCCGCCGCCAAGTACGGCCGCAACCTGCGCCGCATCGTCTGCGCCAGCATCCTGGGCGGCATGCCCTACCCCAAGCAACTGGCCATGCTGGCCAAGATGCCTGACATCCTGGTGGCGACGCCGGGCCGCCTGCTCGACCATATCGACGCCGGCCGCATCGACCTGTCGGCGCTGCAGATGCTGGTGTTCGACGAAGCCGACCGCATGCTCGACATGGGCTTTGCCGACGACATCGACGCCATCGTCAACGCCACCCCTGCTTCGCGCCAGACGCTGATGTTCTCGGCCACGCTGGATGCGCGCATCGCCCAGCTGGCGTCGCGCCAGCTGAAGGATCCGCAGCGCATCGAGATCGCCGCGGCCCGCGCCGACCAGAGCCATATCGAGCAGCGCCTGCACTTCACCGACGACATGTCGCACAAGGAGCGCCTGCTGGACCACCTGCTGCGCGACGCGTCGCTCAAGCAGGCGATCGTCTTCACCGCGACCAAGCGCGATGCCGATTCGCTGGCCGAGCGCCTGTCCGACACCGGCTTCTCCGCCGGCGCGCTGCACGGCGACATGACCCAGGGCGCGCGCAACCGCACCCTGACCGCGCTGCGCCGCGGCAACCTGCGCGTGCTGGTGGCCACCGACGTGGCCGCGCGCGGCATCGACGTGCCCGACATCACCCACGTGGTCAACTTCGACCTGCCCAAGCAGGCCGAGGACTACGTGCACCGCATCGGCCGTACCGGCCGCGCGGGCCGCTCGGGCATCGCGATCAACCTGGTCAACCACAACGACATGTTCCAGTGGCGCCGGATCGAGCGCTTTACCAACCAGCGCGTCGACGCGTCGGTGATCGAGGGCCTGGAGCCGCGCCGCGCGCCCAAGCCGCGCTCGAACTTCGGCGGCAAGCCGGGTGGCGGCCGCGGTGACTTCCGTGGCAACGGCGGCGGCTACCGTGGCGGCGAGCGCAGCTTCGGCGACCGCAAGTTCGGCGGCGACAACCGCACCGGCTTCGGCGAGCGCAAGTTCGGCGGTGAAAGCCGTGGCTTCGGCAACCGCGCGGAGGGCGCGCGCCCGTTCGGCGACGACAACCGTGGCGGCTTTGGCAACCGTGAAGGCGGCTACCGTGGCCAGGGCGGCCAGGGTACCGGCTACCGCGGCGCCAGCGACGGCGCGCGCGGCTTCGGCAACCGTGAAGGCGGCCGCACGTTCGGCGACGATAGCCGCGGCTTCGGCAACCGTGACGGCAACCGCGGCTTTGGCGACAGCCGTGGCAACGGCGGCGGCTACCGTGGCAACGGCGAAGGCCGCAGCTTCGGCAACCGCGACGGCAACCGCGGCTTTGGCGGGGGCTTCGGCGGCAGCGGCAACAACGGCGGCAACCGCAACAGCCGCTCGCGCTACGAGCGTTGAGCGCGCGGTGCGCTGAGCGCACCTGCCGCATGACCAAACAGGGCACCCTCGGGTGCCCTGTTTTTTTGTTGCTGGCGCTGGTGCTACAGCGCGCAGGTACGAAAACCGATGAAGGACAGGTCGTCCTCGGGCAGCCGCGCCCAGCGCGCGCGCACATGGCGCAGCCGCGCCGGACTGGCGAACGACACCGCGCGCACCGCCTGGTGCGTGCCGAAGCGCCCCACCATATCGCCGTCGGACGGTGCGGCGACGAAGCCTGCATACGGCTCGTACGGCGTGGCGGTCCACTCGCGCAGCGCGCCCCACTGCAGGCCGCGGTTCTGGGTCGCGGCGAGTTCCCATTCCGATTCCGCCGGCAGGCGCCGCCCGGCCCAGACGCACCACGCCTGCGCCTCGTAGAGCGTAACGTGGCGCACCGCCTCGTCGGGATTGAGCGTGCGCAGCGTGCCGAAGCGTTCCAGCATCCACGCGCGCGATTGCTGGTGGCGCGACCAGTAGCGCGGCGCGGAGCGTTCCTGCGTCATCAGCCATTGCCGTCCCGCCGACGACCACCAGGCCGGGTGCTCGTAGCCGCCGTCCTCGACGAATTCGAGGAATTGCGCGTTGCTGACCAGTGCCATGTCGATTTCGAACGCGGGCACGTAGGTCGGCTGGGGCGGCAACTCGTCGGGCCAGGCAAAGCCGTCGGCATCGCTCCAGCCGAGCGTGAAGCGCCCGCCCGGGAAATGCAGCGTGCCGCCATGTCCGGCGGGCGGCGCCGGCGCCGCGCCGGCGGCCTCAGCGGGGGCCATGCCAAGCGCCTGCAGCAGCGCGGCCACGCCCTCGCCCTGCGCGTCTTCGTGCAGCAGCGCGCGACGGTACGGGTACAGGGTCAGGTCGGTGTCGTCGGGCAGCAGCGCAATACGGCGCAGCACGCCGTCGAGCACCTCGGCGGCATAGCGCTTGACCACCGCGACGTCGGGCAGCGCGATCTCCCAGCGCTCGTCGGGCCCGATGCGGTCGGGATCGAACCATTCATCGGCGCCGTCCAGCAGCGACGGCTCCGACGCCACCGGCACCGGCACGCCGCCGCGATCGACCTGGCGCACGCCGCGCAGGCACCACCACTCCGCATGCCAGGCAACGTGGCCGAGCGTCCACAGCGGAGGGTCGGCATCGTACTGGCGCGGCACGTCCCAGGCGCGGCGGGTCTGCCCGAATGGCGCCAGCCACGCCAGCGTGCGGCTGCGCGTGTCGACCAGTGCCTGCGCCAGCCCTTCGCGCGGCAGCCGGCGCGGGTCCGACCACGTCGCCTTGCCGCCGGTGAAGTAGAGATCGGGAAGCATGGGAAAGCCGCTCATCGGGAAGTCCGCGCAGGGAATGGAGGGTGGACAGGCAGCGATCTGGACAGCCGCGGGCAACCGCGGCCGCCGCGGCCCGGACGTGGCGCGCCGTTGGCATGCCGCCCCGGACTGCGGCCATTATGACACTACCCGACCGGCGCGCCGGTCAGCCGCGCGCGTGGAACACCGCGAACCAGCCGCGCGGATCGGACCAGTACACCGGGTCGTCAAAACCGGCGGCTTCGAGCAGCAGCGCGAAGTCCTCCGGGCGGTACTTGTACGAATCCTCGGTATGGATGCGCTCGCCGGCGGCAAATTCGCGCGCGCCGCCATCCCATTGCACGCGCACGTCGCGGCATGCCTGCAGGTGCATCTGGATGCGCGAGGCCGCGCGGTCGAAGCTGGCCTGGTGGCGCCAGTCGTCCAGCGCGAAATCGGTGCCGACGATGCGGTTCACGTTGCGCAGCACGTTGCGGTTGAAGGCCGCGGTGACGCCCAGCGCATCGTCATAGGCCGATACCAGCGTGGCTTCGTCCTTGTGCAGGTCCACGCCGATCAGCACGCCGTCGCCACGCCCGGCCGCGCCACGCAGGCGCTGCAACAAGGCCAGGGCTTCGACGGGAGCGAAATTGCCGATGCTCGAGCCCGGATAAAAGAACAGGCGCCTGCCGCGCCTGACCCGGGCCGGCAGGTCGAACGGCGCGCACAGGTCGGCGCCCAGCCCGAGCATCGGGATCTCGGGATGCTGCTGCTGTAGCGACGACAGCGTCGCGCGCAGGAACTCGACCGAGATATCCACCGCCACGTATTGCGCCGGGCGCAGGCTGCCGAACAGCCGCGCCGCCTTCTCGCAATTGCCCGCGCCCAGGTCCACCAGCACGCAGCCACTGCCCGCGCGCGCGGCGATGGCGGGCGCCGCGCTGGCAAAGATCGCAGCCTCGGTGCGGGTCGGGTAGTACTCGGGCAGGTCGGTGATGGCTTCGAACAGGCGCGATCCCAGCACGTCGTAGAAGAACTTGGGACTGATGGCCGCCTGCGCGGCGCGCAGGCCCGACAGCACCTGCTCGCGCAGCGCGCCGCTGTCTTCGCGGTACTGCTGCACCAACTCCGGCTGCGGCGGGCGCTGCGCGTGGCCGTTGGCCAGCGCCACCAGCGCGGGCGGCGCCACGGCATGGCCGTTATGGTGGCTCAGGGGCGGGAGGGGTGTCTGCGGGGCTTTGTGGTGTGAAGGCGGGTTGGGCGGGTTCGGGACAACCGGCATGTCGTTTCCTTGTGTGGTCGCAAATGGGCACTGCTTCACTGCGTATTCCCCAAGGCCGCGCTGTGCATGTCGTGCGCGCCGGTCTCCGCAATGCGCGCCTGTGCTGTCCGGGGCGCATCGGTCGGAGCCGAACCTCAAGGATAGGCCGATCCGGCGGATCGCGCAGCCTCACGGCGGAACCGATACAAAATCACCGCCGACACGCCGTCCACGCGCCGTCGCACCGGAGCGATCGCATGGCGCGCCGGGGCGAGACGATTACGGCACCCTGGCGAACTTGAGTCAGTATCTTTCCTAATTCGGCATGTCGGTTGCAGTTCGTTTATAATCCCGCCCAGCGCGACCCCTGAACGGGTCGTGTCCCTCAAAGGGGAGTAGCTCCGGGGCTTTGCCCTTAGCACAATCGTCATTCCGGGACCGCAGTCCCCGGTTGTGCTGACAACCGGCGCGCATACCGCGCCCGTGGTCGAGCAAGACCTTTGCAACCTGGACTTCATGGTTTGCAAAGGCGCCCCCCACGCTCCCGTGCACGTGAATCCAGGCGAACCCAATGCGCGCGCTTGCGCTGATTCGTACCTGAGGAGAGTTCATGGAGTGGTTTACCGATCTGTTCACGATGCAGTTCCTGACGGCCTTGCTGTCCATCGTCGTCATTGACCTGGTGCTGGCCGGCGACAATGCCATCGTGATCGCGCTGGCGGCACGCAACCTGCCGGCCCACCTGCAGAAGAAGGCCATTATCTGGGGTACCGTGGGTGCCGTGGTGGTCCGCTCGGCCATGACGATCGGCGTGGTCTGGCTGCTGAAGATCCCGGGGCTGATGCTGGTGGGCGGCCTGGCGCTGGTGTGGATTGCCTACAAGCTGCTGTCCGACGACAGCGGCGAAGAAGGGCACGGCGCGGGCGCCGCGACCCTGTGGGGCGCGATGAAGACCATCATCATCGCCGACGCGGTGATGGGCGTCGACAACGTGCTGGCCGTGGCCGGCGCCGCGCACGGCAGCTTCCTGCTGGTGGTGCTGGGCCTGCTGATCAGCATCCCCATCGTGGTCTGGGGCTCGAGCCTGGTGCTCAAGCTGATGGCCCGCTTCCCGGTCATCATCTACGTGGGCGCCGGCGTGCTCGCCTTCACCGCGGTCAAGATGATCGTGCACGAGCCGATGATCAAGGCGTTCTTCGAAGCCAACCCGGTGGTCAACTGGGGCCTGTACGTGCTGATCGTCGGCGGCGTGCTGGGCGCCGGCTACCTGGTGCAGAAGCGCCGCGAGCAGCAGCAGGAGCCGGCCGGCAGCCACTAAGCCTGCCTCCGGCGCCAGGGCCGTGTGCCCTGGCCCTGCCGCAAAAGACGGGCCGCCCGGAGGGGCGGCCCGTCTTGCTTTAAAATGCCAGCTTCGCGGGCCCAGGTGCCCGCGCCACCTCTTCCATCCCGCCCCGCGCCGATGAAACAGTACCTCGACTTCATGCGCCATGTTTACGAGCATGGTACCGACAAGGCCGACCGCACCGGCACCGGCACGCGCTCGGTGTTCGGCTATCAGATGCGCTTCGACCTGCGTGAAGGCTTCCCGGTGGTCACCACCAAGAAGCTCCACCTGAAGTCGATCATCTATGAACTGCTGTGGTTCCTGCAGGGCTCGACCAACGTGCGCTGGCTGCAGGAGCACGGCGTCACCATCTGGGACGAGTGGGCCGACGAGCACGGCGAACTGGGCCCGGTCTACGGCTCGCAATGGCGTTCGTGGCCGACCCCGGACGGCCGCCATATCGACCAGATCTCCGAGCTGGTGGCGCAGATCCGCGCCAACCCGGATTCGCGCCGGCTGATCGTGTCGGCCTGGAACGTGGCCGACATCCCGCGCATGAAGCTGCCGCCCTGCCACGCGTTCTTCCAGTTCTACGTGGCCGACGGCCGGCTCTCGTGCCAGCTGTACCAGCGCAGCGCCGATATCTTCCTGGGCGTGCCGTTCAATATCGCCAGCTATGCGCTGCTGACCCACATGATGGCGCAGCAAACCGGGCTGGAAGTCGGCGACTTCATCTGGACCGGCGGCGACTGCCACCTGTACAACAACCATTTCGAACAGGTGCAGACGCAACTGGCGCGCGCGCCGCTGGCGCTGCCGCAACTCAAGATCCTGCGCCGGCCCGACAGCATCTTCGACTACCGCTACGAAGACTTCGAACTGGCCGGCTACCAGTCGCACGCCGCGATCAAGGCACCGGTGGCCGTATGACGCTGCTGACACTGGTTGTAGCGCGCGCCCGCAACGGCACCATCGGCCGCGACAACACGCTGCCGTGGCGCCTGCCGGAAGACCTGGCGCATTTCAAGCGCACCACCATGGGCGCGCCCGTGATCATGGGGCGCAAGACCTGGGATTCGATCGGCCGGCCGCTGCCCGGGCGCCGCAATATCGTGGTCAGCCGCAATCCGGACCTGCGCCTCGACGGGGCCGAGGTGGCGCCCTCGCTGGAAGAAGCCCAGCGCCTGTGCGTGGGCGCCGAGCAGATCTTTTTGATTGGCGGCGCGCAGCTGTATGCCGAGGCCATGCCGAGCGCGGACCGGCTGGTGGTGACCGAGATCGATGCGGATGTGGAGGGCGACGCGTTCTTCCCCGAGATCGACCGCAGCCAATGGATCGAAACCGCGCGCGAGACCCATCATTCGGCGGCGAACGGCTTCGACTACGCTTTCGTCACGTACGAGCGGCCGGTATCAGACGAGTCGTAAGCCGATTGTTTGCTCCCTCTCCCGCGCGCGAGGAGAGGGGAGAAAACCCTCAGTTGCCCGCGATCGTCATCTGCTCGAGCAGGATCGAGCCGGTTTCCTTGGTGCCGCGCACCAGCGCATCCGCGCCGATCGCGACGATCTGCCGGAACATCTCGGCCATGTTGCCGGCGATGGTGATTTCCTCGACCGGATACTGAATCACGCCATTCTCGACCCAGTAGCCCGACGCGCCGCGCGAATAATCGCCGGTGACGTAGTTGACGCCCTGCCCCATCAGCTCGGTCACCAGCAGGCCGGTGCCAAGCTTGCGCAGCATGGCGGGGAAATCGTCGCCGGGCTGGGTCAGGCTGCTCGACAGCTTCAGGTTGTGCGAGCCGCCGGCATTGCCGGTGGTCTGCATGCCAAGCTTGCGCGCCGAATAGGTCGACAGGAAATAGCCCTGCACCACGCCGTCCTTGACCACGTCGCGCTCGCGGGTGCGCACGCCTTCCTCGTCGAACGGAGCGCTGCCCATGGCGCCGGGGGTATGCGGCTGTTCATGGATCTGGATATGCGGGGCGAACACGGCCTGGCCCAGCGAATCGCACAGGAAGGTGGACTTGCGGTACAGCGCGCCGCCCGACACCGCCTGCACGAAGGCGCCCAGCAACCCAGCCGCCAGCGGCGCCTCGAACAGCACCGCGCAGCGCCGCGTGGACAGCTTGCGCGCCTGCAGCCGCGCCAGCGCGCGCTCGGCGGCGTAGCGGCCGATGTCCTCGGGCGCGGCCAGCGCCAGCGGCGAGCGCTTGGACGAATACCAGTCGTCGCGCTGCATGCCGCTGCCGCTGCCGGCGATCGGCGCGCACGAGATGAAATGGCGCGAATACGGATAGCCGCCGGTAAAGCCGCGCGTGGTCGCCAGCACGAACTGCGAATGCTGGGCCGAGACGCTGGCGCCGTCGCTGTTGCGGATGCGCGGCGATACCGCAAAGGCCGCGGCTTCGGCGCGGGTGGCGATGTCGATCGCGGCTTCGGCGTCGAGTGCCCACGGGTGGAACAGGTCCAGGTCCTGCGGCGCGCGCTCGAGCAACTCTTCTTCGGCGAGGCCGGCGCAGTCGTCCTCGGCGGTGAAGCGGGCGATGTTGTAGGCCGCCTCGGCGGTGGCGCGCAGCGCGGCCGGCGAGAAGTCCGAGGTGCTGGCGTTGCCGCGGCGCTTGCCGATCATCACCGTGACTCCGACCACCTTGTCACGGTTCTGCTCGATGGTTTCCACCTGCCCCTTGCGCACCGACACCGACAGGCCGCTGCCTTCGGAAATCTCGGTGGCGGCGTCGGTCGCCCCCAGTTCGCGTGCCACCCGCAGCACATCGGCGGCCATCTCGCTGAGCTGGGCCTGGGTGTAGGTGAAATGCGCGGTCTGTTCGGCGATCTGGTCCATGCTGGGCGGGTGTCATCAAAAGTCCAAGCGGCAATCATAGCAAGATAAAATGCCGGGCATGACGCGAAATTCCCGTAACTCCCAAGGCGCGCGCTTTCCCGGAGGCTTTGCCCCCGAACCGGAAGACGACGAACCGAAAAGCAAGTCGCAGCGCAAGCGCGACATGACCGCCCTGCAGGACCTCGGCGCCGAGCTTGAAGCACTGCCCAAGGACCGCCTGGCGCGCGTGCCGATGCCCGAGGCGCTCGCCGATGCCATCCATGAGGCGCGCCGCATCAACAGCCACGAAGGCAAGCGCCGCCAGATGCAGTACGTCGGCAAGATCATGCGCGGCCTCGAGGACGACGAGGTCGAGGTGATCCGGCAAGCGCTGGAAGGCTTCAAGGGCACCAGCAAGGCCGAAACCGCCCGCATGCATCTGATCGAGCGCTGGCGCGAGCTGCTGCTGGCCGACGACGCTGCGCTGACGCGTTTCCTCGGCGAGCATCCCGGCATCGACGTGCAGGCGCTGCGCAACACCATCCGCAACGCACGCAAGGAAAAAGAGCTGGGCAAGCCGCCGCGCTATTTCCGCGAGCTGTTCCAGGCAATCAAGACGGCGCTGGACCTGAAGGACGGCAAGGGCCGCGCCGCCGAGGAACCTACCCCCGACCATCCGGAGCCCGAGGCATGACCCAGACCACCCAGCCGGTTGTCCGCCACCACCCCGACGAACTCGTGGTCGGCTTCGTATCGATCTCGGACCGCGCCTCGGCCGGCACCTACCAGGACGAGGGCATCCCGGCGCTGCGCGAGTGGTTCGGGCGCACGCTGACCTCGCCCTGGCAGGCGGTGGAGCGTTTGATTCCGGACGAGCAGGCGCAGATCTCGCGCACGCTGATCGAGCTGGTCGACGTGGCCGGCTGCGACCTGGTGCTGACCACCGGCGGCACCGGCCCGGCGCGCCGCGACGTGACGCCCGAGGCCACGCTGGCGGTGGGTACCAAGGAAATGCCGGGCTTTGGCGAGCAGATGCGCCAGGTCAGCCTGCATTTCGTGCCGACCGCGATCCTGTCGCGCCAGGTGGCGGTGATCCGCGAGACCGCCAGCCGCGCCGCGCTGATCATCAACCTGCCCGGCCAGCCGCGCGCGATCCGCGAAACCCTGGAAGGCCTGCGCGATGCCGACGGCAAGCCGGTGGTGCAAGGCATCTTTGCCGCGGTGCCGTATTGCATCGACCTGATCGGCGGCCCCTACATGGAAACCGACGAGGCCATCGTCAAAGCCTGGCGTCCCAAGAACGCCGTGCGCGCCAGGCCCGCGGCCTGATTCGGACGGCCCCGCGCGCCGGCACGCGCCGCGCGGGCATGCCGCCTCAGCGCAGGCCCAGGTACAGCCCGACCGGCACGAACACCACCGCGGCGATATTGCCGAGCAGCACGATCGACGCCACCTGGTCCGGCTCCTGCCGGAAGTGATCCGCCACCAGGAAATTCAGCACCGCCGGCGGCAACGCCGCAAACACGAACAGCAGGCCGCGCTGCAGTTCGGACAGCGGCACCCACTGCGCCAGCGCCAGCGCGACCGCGATGCCGGTTAGCGGACACACCGCCGCGCCGACCAGGCCCACGCCCCAGTTGCGCAGGCTCACATCCTTCATGCGCACCCCGAGCGCAAACAGCATCAGCGGCACGGTGGCATCGCCCAACAGCCTGACCGACTGGTAGACCGGATCCGGCAGCGTGAACCACGGCCGCGCCAGCGCCAGCGCCACGCCCGCCACGGTCGCCAGCACCATCGGGTTGCGCGCGATCTGCGCCAGCGATGCATGCCGGTTGACGATCTTCATGCCGATGGTGAAGTGCATCAGGTTCGATGCCGCGAACAGCGCCACCGCGGGCGCCAGCCCGGCCGGGCCGAAGGCGAACACGGACAGCGGCAAACCCATGTTGCCGCAGTTGTTGAACATCATCGGCGGCACGAAGGTGCGCGGATCGGCCTTCATCCAGCGCGCCAGCCCCCACGCCAGCAAGCCCGAGCCCACCACCACCGCCACCGCGCAAGCCAGCAGCACGAGCTGGTCGGCCAGCACGAAATCCTTGCTGACGAAGGCCGACACCACCAGCAGCGGCGCGATCACGTCCAGCGTGGCGCGGTTGATGCCGGCCATGTCCGGATGGGCCTTGCGCCCGTACAGCCACCCGACCAGGATGATCAGGATGACCGGCGTGATGATGGAGACGATGCGCTCGAACATGGGCAGGCGGACGGGCAACGCGCCGCCTGCGAGGGACGGCGCGCCGGGAATGATGGGTGCTTGCGGCGAGCCGCGCTCCGCTTACTGCGCCGGCGCGCCGGCGGCCGGTGCCTCGCCGGACGCGCCGGACGTTGCCGCGCCGGGCGCGGCATGGCGGATAAAGTGGGTGCGGTAGTAGCGCAGCTCTTCCACCGACTCCAGGATGTCGGCCAGCGCCGTGTGCAGCTGGCGCTTGACGAAGCCCTTGTGGACGGCCGGCTCCCAGCGCTTGCACAGTTCCTTGAGGGTGGACACGTCGAGGTTGCGGTAGTGGAAGAACGCTTCCAGCTTGGGCATGTAGCGCGCCATGAAACGGCGGTCCTGGCAGATCGAATTGCCGCACATCGGCGACTTGCCTGCCGGCACCCAGCGCTTGAGGAAGGCCAGCAGCTCGGCCTCGGCCTGCTCTTCGGTCAGGGTCGAGGCCTTGACCTTGTCGATCAGGCCCGAGCGGCCGTGGGTGCCCTTGTTCCAGTTGTCCATGCCGTCGAGCACGGCATCGCTCTGGTGGATCACCAGCACCGGGCCTTCGGCCAGGATATTGAGCTCGGAGTCGGTAATCACCACCGCCACTTCGATGATGCGGTCGGTATCCGGCTGCAGGCCGGTCATTTCCATGTCCAGCCAGATCAGGTTGTTTTCGCTTTTGACGGATTTGGCGGCGGCTTGGCTTGTCATCGGGACTGCGGGAGATAGGGATTGGAGGGGAGCGGCCGCGGCGGGGCCGGGCGCGAACAATTTATAATTCTCGCATATCCGTCCGGGACGGCTGCCTGCGCACCAGCGCGGCGCCGTTTTCGGAATTCCCGGACCGCCGCCTGCCCCACCCCGCGGCGCGGTCCCCACGGGCATCCGTCACCTGCAACGACGGACGCCCGCACCCACAAGGCGCTTGCCGATGTTCACGATTGTCTTTCTCGCCGCCCTGGTGCTGATGGTGCTGACCAAGCTGTGGCTGGCCGCGCGCCAGGTACGCCATGTCGCGCAGCACCGCCATGCCGTGCCGGCGCGCTTTGCCGACACCATCAGCCTGGCCTCGCACCAGAAGGCCGCCGACTACACCATCGCCCGTACGCGGCTGTCGATGCTGGAGGTGCTGGCCGGCGCCGCGGTGCTGATCGCCTTCACCATGCTGGGCGGGCTACAGTGGCTCAACCAGTTCTGGGTGGAGGCCTTCGGTCCGGGCTACGCCTACGGCGTGGCGCTGGTCGCAAGCGTGGCGCTGATCGGCGGGCTGGTCGACCTGCCGTTCTCGCTGTATGGCCAGTTTGGCATCGAGCAGCGCTTCGGCTTCAACAAGATGACCTTCGGCCTGTGGCTGGCCGACCTGGTCAAGATGCTGCTGGTGGCCAGCGCGCTGGGCCTGCCGCTGCTGCTGGCGGTGCTGTGGCTGATGGATCGCGCCGGTTCGCTGTGGTGGGTGTGGACCTGGCTGGTGTGGATGGCGTTCAACCTGTTCCTGCTGGTGGTGTTCCCGACCTTTATCGCGCCGCTGTTCAACAAGTTCGAGCCGCTCGACGACGCGTCGCTGCGCCAGCGCATCGAGAGCCTGATGCAGCGCTGCGGCTTTGCCAGCAAGGGGCTGTTCGTGATGGACGGCAGCAAGCGCAGCGCGCACGGCAATGCGTACTTCACCGGCTTCGGCGCCGCCAAGCGCATCGTCTTCTTCGACACGCTGCTGTCGCGCCTGTCGGGCGACGAGATCGAGGCGGTGCTGGCGCACGAACTGGGCCACTTCAAGCGCCGCCACGTCGCCAAGCGCATCGCCGTCACCTTCGCGCTGAGCCTGGTGTTCCTGGCGCTGCTGGGCTGGCTGGCGACGCGCAGCTGGTTCTACACCGGGCTGGGAGTGGCGCCCAACCTGGGCGTGTCCAACAGCGCGCTGGCGCTGGTGCTGTTCTTCCTGACGCTGCCGGTCTTCACCTTCCTGCTGGGGCCGCTGTCGAGCCAGTCGTCGCGCCGCCATGAATTCGAGGCCGATGCCTTTGCCGCCGACCAGACCAACGCCAGCCACCTGGTATCGGCACTGGTGAAGCTGTACAAGGACAATGCCTCGACGCTGACGCCGGACCCGCTCTACAGCGCCTTTTACTACTCGCATCCGCCGGCGGCACAGCGGATCGACCGCCTGCTGGCGCACGCATGAGCCGCGCCACGCGTCACCGCAACGCCGGCGGCGGCACCCATGCCGGCACGACGAACGAATCCGCGCTGATCATCGCCGCCCACGGCCGCCACTACGTGGTCGAGCTGGTGGACGGCGCGCGCATGCACGCCTTCCCGCGCGGCAAGAAGAGCGACTGCGCGGTGGGCGACCACGTCAGCGTCGAACGCGCCGCCGCCGACCAGTGCGTGATCACCGGGGTTTCGCCGCGCAAGAACCTGCTGCACCGCTCGGACCAGTTCAAGTCCAAGCTGCTGGCGGCCAATATCGACCAGGTCATCATCGTGCTGGCGACCGAGCCGGGCTTCTCCGAAGACTTGCTCGGGCGCGCGCTGGTCTCGGCCGAGGCGCTCGGGATCCGGCCGCTGGTGGTGCTCAACAAGACCGACCTGCCCGAACGCCTGGAAGAGGCGCGCGGCCGCCTGGCGCTGTACCGCGAGCTCGGGTACGAGACGCTGGAGCTGTCGGTGCGCGCCGATCCGGCGCAGGCGCTGGCCGCGCTGCGGCCGCGCGTGGCGGGGCTGGCCAGCATCCTGATCGGGCAATCGGGCATGGGCAAGTCGTCGCTGCTGAACCTGCTGATCCCGGGCGTCGACGCGCAGACGCGCGAAATCTCGGCCAAGCTCGATTCGGGCAAGCACACCACCACCTTCACCCGGCTCTACCATCTGCCGCAGGACTGGGGTACCGTCGATGGCCGCCTGGGGGCGCTGATCGACTCGCCGGGCTTCCAGGAATTCGGGCTCTATCACCTCAGCGAAGGCATGCTGGAACGCGCCTTTCCCGAGTTCCGCCCGCTGCTGACCGCGTGCCGCTTCTACAACTGCCATCACGTCAACGAGCCCGGCTGCGGCGTGCTGGCCGCGGTGGCATCCGGCGACATCTCGGAACGCCGGCACCAGCTCTACACGCAGTTGCTGCACGAATCCAGCCAGCAGAAGCCGTGGTAAGGTAAGCGCACCTGGGTTCCCGGTGCGCTGCCATGAAACTGCTGTTGTCCGCCACGTCCCTCGTCCACGCGGCCCATTGCCAGAACGTCCTGCGCGCGGCCGGCATCCGGGCGGAACTGCGCAATACCTGGCTGGCCGGCGCGACCGGCGAGATCCCGTTCCGCGAAAGCGCGCCGCAGGTGTGGCTGGTGGACGACGAGATGGAGGCGCAGGCGTGGGCGGTGCTCAATGCCGCGGCCAACCCGGTGCCGGGGCCCAGCTGGCAATGCGACCGTTGCGGCGAATGGCACGAGGCGCAGTTCGGCGCATGCTGGCGCTGCGGCGCGGCGCGCGGCTAACCTGCCTTGCTCGACTGGCCACACTAGCCGGCCGCGCTTGCCGGCCAGGCGCTGCTCACCCCACCCACAGCGCCAGCGACAGCATCGCCAGCAGCAGCATCCACAACACCACCGCGCGCCACACCAGCCCCACCGCCGACTGCAGCGTGCGCACGCCCGGCTCGGTGCCGAACTCGGGCGGCGCCGGCTCCGGGCCGCCGTGGGCGCCGTCGGTGTCTTCCATGCCGGGCGCGTAGTCCACCGCCGGGCCGGCCACGCTGGCGCGCAGCACCACCGTGGAATCGTCCTCGGCCAGCGGCGTGCCCAGCCGCACGCCCAGCGCGCCGCCGCCGCTCGCCAGCAGGATGCCGTTGATGGCATCGTTCCACTTGCGCGCATGGTTGCGCCAGGCGTAGACCGCGTCCTCGAAGTTGCCGACGATGGCAAAGCCGATCGCGGTCAGCCGCGACGGAATCCAGTCCAGCAGGTAGAAGGCGCGCGCGGCAAAGCGGCCCAGCGCCGGGCTGCGCTCGGTCGACGGCAGGTTCCAGTGGCGGCCCAGGTATTCGGCGGTGCGGTACAGCACCACCCCGCCGGGGCCGACCGGCACCAGAAACCAGAAGAACACGCCGAACACATGCCGGTGCACGGCGATGATCGCCGCTTCCAGCGTATGGCGCACGATTTCGGACACCGGCATCTCGATGGTGTCGAGCCCGGTCCACTCGTGCAGCAGCGTGCGGGCGGTATGGAGGTCGTCGCGGTTGAGCGCCTCGTGGATATCGGTGAAGTAATGGCTGAACTGGCGGAAGCCCAGCGTCATGTACAGCACCAGCACATTCCACGCTAGCGTCAGCGCCACGCTGATCGACGCCAGCAGATAGTGCACCACGATAACCGCCAGAGTCAGCGGCAGCACCACGGTCAGCCAGGCCAGCGCGGCGTCGCGCGGGCGGCCGGTGTCGAAGGCGTGCTCGGCGCGGTCGCCGAGCGCGCGCACGATCTCGTAGATCGGGTTGTTGCGGCCCAGGGCGCGGAACTGCTCGGCAATCAGCGCCAGGAGAATGGAAACAAAGGTCATCTTGGTACGGGGTGCTCCAAGGGCACGCCGGCCCGTTGGGGCCGGCCGGCGCGACTGGCCAGCGATGTGCCGGCGCAGGCGCAATGCATAGCGAGAAGATAGCACAGCGCTACGCGCGGGCACCCCGGTGCGCCGCGCAAAAGCAAAAGCCCGCCATGGGGCGGGCTCTCGCATGGGGCCGCGAACGGTGTCAGGGCAGGTCGAACACCAGCACCTCGGCGCCATCGCCGCCGGACAGCGCGACCTCGGCCACGTCTTCCAGCCTGGCCGCGTCGCCGGCCTCGAGCGCCTTGCCGTTGACCGTGACCCGGCCGCGCGCCACGTGCACGTAGGCGCGGCGGCCCGGCGCCAGCGCCAGCGTGGCGGCTTCGTCGCCGTCGAACAGGCCGGCGTAGAGCCGGATGTCCTGGTGTACCAGCACCGAGCCGTCGGCGCCGTCGGCGCTGGCCACGAGGCGCAGCTTGCCGCGCTTGTCGGCCGCGTCGAAGTGCTTTTCCTCGTAGCCGGGGTCGATGCCGTTCTCGGCCGGCACGATCCAGATCTGCAGGAAGTGGGTGGTGTCGTGCGCGGCGTGGTTGTACTCCGAATGACGCACGCCAGTGCCGGCGCTCATGCGCTGCACGTCGCCCGGGCGGATCACGCTGCCGTTGCCCATGCTGTCCTTGTGCGCCAGCTCGCCTTCGAGCACGTAGCTGATGATTTCCATGTCGCGGTGGCCATGGGTGCCAAAGCCCATGCCCGGCGCGACGCGGTCTTCATTGATCACGCGCAGCGGCCCGAACTGCACATGCTGCGGGTCGTAGTAGTCGGCGAATGAGAACGAATGATAGGACTTCAGCCAGCCGTGATCGGCGTACCCACGCTCTGCGGACTTTCTGATTTCAATCATTTTGATGGCCCTCCTTGAGCCTTTTCGCCGACAGCACCGTCTGGATAACCGTGTTGCGGCATACGTTTTCGCTTTGGATGCTAGGCAGTTTAGGCCTTCAGGCGTATATTTACGGGGATCGCCTTAGAAGCAGTCATTCAGAATTTCTGAACATGGCCCTCTCGCTAGAATCCCTCGAAGTCCTGGACGCCATCGAACGCAAGGGCAGCTTTGCCGCCGCCGCGCACGAAATGGGCAAGGTCCCCTCCGCGCTGACCTACGTGGTGCGCAAGCTGGAAGAAGACCTCGACGTGCTGCTGTTCGACCGGCGCCGCCATCGCGCCGAACTGACGCCCGCGGGCCGCGCCCTGCTCGACGAGGGCCGCCACCTGCTGCACGCCGCCGACGACCTGGCGCGGCGAGTCAAGCGCCTGGCCACCGGCTGGGAGGCCACCCTCACCATCGTGGTCGACGACCTGATCAACTTCCGCGCGCTGCTGCCGGTGATCCACGATTTCTATGCCGAGAACACCGCCACCCGGCTGCGCTTTTCCAAGGAAGTGCTGGGCGGCGCGTGGGACGCGCTGGTCAGCAACCGCGCCGACCTGGTGATCGGCGGCGCCTACGACGCGCCCAGCACGCAAGGCTTTCAGATCCGGCCGCTGGGGTCGGTGCCCTTTGTCTTCGCCGTGGCCGCGCATCACCCGCTCGCCACCGAGGAAGGCCCGCTCACCACCATCCAGATTGCCAAACACCGCATCGTCGCGGTGGGCGATACCTCGCGCAACCTGCCGGCCCGCACCCATGGCGTGCTGGCCGGCCAGGACGTGCTGGTGGTGCCTACCATGCGCGACAAGCTCGAAGCGCAGATCCGCGGCCTCGGCTGCGGCTGGCTGCCGGCGCCGATGGCGCAGCCGCATATCGAAAGCGGCGTGCTGCAGGCGCGCGAAACCGTCGAGGTGCGCGCGCCGGGCAACTTCAAGGTGGCATGGCGCACCAGCAACCGCGGCAAGGCGCTGCAGTGGTGGGCCGGCAAGCTGGAAGACCCGCGCCTGGCGCAGGCGCTGCTGCAGCAACCCGACTTCGCCGGCTGAGGACGGGCTGATGGCAGAGCGGGCTGCAAGCGCAGTGCAGAAGAGCGCCGCGGGCGGCTATCGCGGCCGCTTCGCGCCCTCGCCCACCGGCCCGCTGCACATGGGCTCGCTGGTGACCGCGCTGGCCAGCTGGCTGGATGCGCGCGCGCATGGCGGGCAATGGCTGGTGCGCATCGAGGACATCGACACGCCGCGCTGCGTGCGCGACGCGGACCACGACATCCTGCGCACGCTGGCGCAGGTCGGCATGACGCCCGACGAGCCACCGGTGTGGCAGAGCCGGCGCGAACCGCACTATGCCGAAGCGCTGCGCCGGCTCGATGCCGCCGGGCAGCTCTACCCGTGCGGCTGCTCGCGCAAGGAGATCGCCGATTCGCTGGTGCACGTGCGCGAGCGCCACCAGACCCTGGGCTATCCCGGCACCTGCCGCCACGGCCTGAACGGCAAGCTGCCGCGCGCATGGCGCGTGCGCGTGCCGGACGGCCCTGCCGCCGTCGTGTGCTTCGACGACCGCTGGCAGGGGCGCCAGTGCCAGAACCTGGAAACCGAGCTGGGCGACTTCGTGCTGCGCCGCGCCGACGGGCTGTGGGCCTACCAGCTGGCGGTGGTGGTCGACGACGCCCTGCAGGGCATCACGCATATCGTGCGCGGCGCCGACCTGCTCGACTCCACGCCGCGACAGATCCACCTGCAGCACCTGCTGGGGTTGCCGACGCCGGCCTACCTGCACGTGCCGGTGGTGGTGAACCAGGCCGGCGAGAAGCTCAGCAAGCAGAGCGGCGCGCAGGCGATCGACACCAGCGCTCCGCTGGACGCGCTGCGCGAGGCCGGCGCGCACCTGGGACTGTCGCCTTCCGCCGGCACGGTCCGGGACTGGCTGGCGCGGGCCACCGACGGCTGGCGCGAGCGGCTGGCCACGCTGCCGCTGCCGGCATCGGTCTAGCCACCGCAAAAACAAATGGCCCGCGCAGGCGGGCCATTCATCGTAACGACAATCCGTTCAGGACTTGCGCGGCACACCGCCGAGCAAGGCCGCCACCGGCCGCTTGGGCGCCTGACGGCCACGCGTAAGCGCGGCGGCGACTTCATCGGCGGCCTTGGCCTGCGCCGCGCTGGCGGGGCTGGGCTCATACGGGCGCGAGAAGAATGGGTCGTCCGAAGCGCGGAAGGCCTGGCGGCTGGCGCCGTGGTCGTGGCGGCGCGGACGGTCTTCGCTGTCGGCGCTGCCGCGCGCGCGGCGCACGTCGCTGCGCTCGCGGCGGCGCTCGCCGTCGGCCTGGCGGGCACGCTCGCCGGTGGGATCGAAGCCCTCCAGCTTGCCGCGCGGGATGCTGCGCTTGATCAGCTTTTCGATATCGGACAGCAGGCGCTCGTCATTGCCCGGCACGTAGATCGACAGCGCATCGCCGCTGGCGCCGGCGCGGCCGGTCCGGCCGATGCGATGCACGTAATCCTCGGCGCTGTACGGCACGTCGAAGTTGATCACGCACGGCATGTCCGGGATGTCGAGCCCGCGCGCCGCCACATCGGTGGCGACCAGCGCATCGATGGTGCCGCTCTTGAAGCCGTCGAGCGTTTGCATGCGCTCGGTCTGGGTCTTGTCGCCATGGATCGCGGCGGCGTTGATGCCCTCGCGCTCCAGGTGGCGCGCCAGCCGCGAGCAGCCGATCTTGCTGTTGACGAAGACGATGCACTGGCGCGACATGCCCTGCGCCGCGCGCTGCTTGAGCAGGTGCACCACCGCGGCCTGCTTGTGGCCGTCCTCGACCTGGTACACCGCCTGGCGCACGTTCTCGTTGGTCGAGTTGCTGCGTGCCACTTCGATGGTGACCGGCTGCTTCAGGTAGCTGGAGGCCAGCCGCTTGATTTCCGGCGAGAACGTGGCCGAGAACAGCAGCGTCTGGCGCTGCGCCGGCAGCAAGTTGATGATGCGCTGCAGGTCCGGCAGGAAGCCCATGTCGAGCATGCGGTCGGCTTCGTCCAGCACCAGCATCTGCACCTGCGACAGGTTCACCGACTTCTGCTGCACGTGGTCGAGCAGGCGGCCGGGCGTGGCCACCAGGATCTCGACGCCGCGGCGCAGCGCGTCGGTCTGCGGGTTCATGTCGACGCCGCCGAACACCACTGTGCTGCGCAGGTCGGTGTGCTTGGCGTAGCGGGCGACGTTGTCGTAGACCTGGTCGGCCAGCTCGCGCGTGGGGGTCAGCATCAGCGCGCGCACCGGGTGGCGCGCCGGCGAAGCGCTGGCATTGGCCAGCGGCAGCAGGCGCTGGATGATCGGCAGCGCGAAGCCGGCGGTCTTGCCGGTGCCGGTCTGCGCGGCGCCCATCACGTCCTTGCCCAGCAGCACGACCGGAATGGCCTGCGCCTGGATCGGCGTGGGAGAGCTATAGCCCTGCTCGGACAAGGCACGCAGGATGCGCGCGTCCAGGCCGAAGCTGTCGAAGGTCTGCACGGCGGTCGGAACCGCGGTGGTAGGTTCTGGTGCGTTCGTAGTGGTCATGGGTATCGGTATTGGCGGGAGGCGAACCCGGCACAAACGGATACGCGTCTGGAACTCATCTCGCCCTGATCTCGCACGGCGCCGGCAAGTTTCCGGCGCGGCCCTGCTGGCTAAAGCATTTGGCCAAGAGAATCAAAGACTTAGATTTTAGCATCTCTGCCCGTGCAGTGGGCGCTCCGGCACCGCCTTGCGCCGGGCGCGACAAGCCGGCGCGAGCGGAGGGCGCACGCGCACATTGTCAAGACATTGTCATATCGGCCAAGCAAGATGCCGGCGGCGCCGCGGCCATGCCGGACCGCGCGCCTTCTTCACATCGAGACCGACATGGACTTCGAGCTGTTTCGCCAGACCTGCCAGCAATTCCTGCGCACCTCCAGCCAGTTCCTTGGACTGGCGGCGGCCGGCCGGCAGGCCGCGCTGCCAATGCCGACACTGCCGGACCTGCCGGCCAGTCAGCCTCCGGGCCGGCAGCCCGCCTGAACCGCAGCCGGGCCGCCGCTTCGTCATCCGCAAGCTTAGTCGCCGCGGATGCCGTTGTCCTGGATCACCTTGCCCCACTTGCTGTAGTCGGCCTTCATGCGCGCGGCCAGCTGCTCCGGCGGCATATAGGCGGCCACGGTGCCGGCGCCCAGCATCTTCTGCTGCACGGTCGGATCGGCCAGCGCCTTCTTCAGCTCGGCCGACAAGGTCGCCACCACCTCTTTGGGCGTGCCGGCCGGCGCCAGCAGGCCGCCCCATGCGGTGGCATCGAAGCCCGGGAAGCCCTGTTCGGCGACCGTCTTGACCTCCGGCGTAAAGCTGACGCGCTTGTTCGAGCCGACCGCGATCGGGCGCAGCTTGCCGGCCTTGATATGCGGCAGCGCCGCGATCATGTCCGAGAACATCATCGGCACCTGGCCGGCCAGCAGGTCGGAGATGGCCGGCGCGCTGCCCTTGTAGGGCACGTGCTGCACGTCGAAGTGACCCAGGTTCTTCAGCAGCTCGGTCGACAGGTGGCCGAAGCTGCCGTTGCCGGCGCTGGTGTAGTTGAGCGCGCCCGGCTTGGCCTTGGCCTTGGCGATGTACTGCTGCAGGCTGGTCACGTCCGGCATCGCCTGGGGATTGACCACCATCACGATCGGCAGGTCATAGGCGGCGCCGATCGGCGCGAAATCCTTGAAGATGTCGTAGCCCTTGCGGTTGATCAGGTGCGGCGCCAGCAGCGTGGGCGTGGCCAGCACCAGCAGCGTGTAGCCGTCGGCGGGGCTCTTGGCGACGTTCTCGGCGCCGATGGTGCCGGAGGCGCCGGGGCGGTTGTCCACCACCACCGGCTGCTTCAGCGTTTCGCTCATCTTCTGGCCGATGATGCGCGCGGCGGTGTCGGTCGGGCCGCCCGGCGGGAACGGCACCACCAGCCGGATCGGCTTGCTGGGGTAGGTCTCGGCGAAAGCCGGTGCGGCGGCGAGCGGCAGCGTGGCGCTCAGGAGCACGGCGCCGAGGCGGCGCTGGAAGGTACGGCGGCTGGTGTTCTGCATGGTGTGACTGTGTCCTGCGGTGAATCGCGGTGAATCAGAATCGATGCGCGGCCCAGGCCGCGCCGGGATGAAGCGACTGCGGTTGCGTAACGTCATGACAGATCTGGCGTGCCTCCTTGCGAACCGGTCATGGCCGGCCCGTCCGATGGAATGGTTTTGTGGCGCGGCGCCCGTTACAGCCGCATGGTGCCGGCCTGGAACAGCCGTGCATCCATCTGGCGCAGGTCGGGCGCCACCGCCACCGGCGTGGCGCACTGGTCGAGCACATCGCGCTGCAGGTCGACGCCGGGAGCGATCTCGACCAGCGTGAGGCGGGCCTCGCCGCCCTCGCCGCCCTCGCCGCCCTCGCCGCCCTCGCTGCCCTCGCTGCCCTCGCTGGGGCGCATCTCGAACACCGCGCGTTCGGTGATGTACACCACCGGGATGCCCAGCGATGCCACGTAGGGGCCGTTGAAGCTCAGGTGCGACACCTCCGGCACGATTTTCTTCACGCGGCCTTCGCGCACGATCTCCAGGCGGCCGTCGCCTGCGCGCACTTCCAGCCCGCCCGCCGTCAGCGTGCCCATGAACACCACCGCGCGCGCGCTCTGGGTAATGTTGATGAAACCGCCGACGCCGGCGATCAGCGCGCCCTCGCCTTCGCCGAACTTGCTGACGTTGACGTTGCCCTGGCCATCCAGTTCGGCCAGGCCGAGGATCGCCAGGTCGATGCCGCCGCCTTCGTAGAAATCGAACTGCGCGGGCTGGTCCACCACCGCCTCGGGGTAGGCCGAGGCACCGAAGCTGAGGCCATCCGCGGGGGTGCCGCCGATGGGACCGGCTTCGACGGTCAGCGTGAAGCCGCCCAGGCCGGCCTGGTGCGCGAGCATGCCCACCGCGGCCGGCATGCCGACCCCCAGGTTGACCACGCGCGGCGCGCGCCGCGCCAGTTCCATCACCGCGCGGCGCTGCACGATGGTGCGCGCGTCGAGCGGCCCCGCCTCGGGCGACGGAGCGGCGGCATCATCGGCGTCATCGGCAGCGCCCTCGCCCTGCCACGGCGTGACGTAGGCCGGGTTGAAGGATTCCGCGAACGTCATCTGGTGGTTGGCGGGGTTGTCGCAGACCACCACGTAGTCGACCAGGATGCCGGGCACATGGATGGCCTGCAGGATCTCGTGGTGATCGACTAGGCTTTCGACCTGCGCGATCACGATGCCGCCCGAGTTGTGCACGGCCTGCGCCAGTGCCAGCAGTTCATGGTGGAAGGCTTCGCGATGTGTGCTGAGATTGCCGCGCGCATCGGCCGCGGTGCAGCGGATCAGCGCGCAGTCGATCGGGAAGCTGGGATAGAACAGGTATTCGTCGCCGCGGAACTCGACCGCATCGACCCAGCACGCCTTGCCCTCGGCGATGGCGCGGCGCGCGCGCTGGTTGACGGCGCCGCCGTGGTAGCGCGCGTCCTGCGCGGTGCGCGGGTCGACAAAGGTGTGCAGGCCGATTTTCGTCATCACGCCGGGCTTGCCGCCGGCGATGGCCCGGTACAGATGGGTCAGCACGCCCTGCGGTAGGTTGTAGCCCTCACACTGCTCGGCCATGGCCAGCGTGGCCAGCCGCGTGGCCGAGCGCCAGTGGCCGCCAACCACGGTGGCAGTCATGCCGGCATTGCCGAAATGATTCACGCCGCGCGCGCCGCGGTCGCCCTGCCCGGCCGAGTACACCAGCGTCAGGTCGCGCGGCAGGCCGCGCTGCAGGAAACGCTGCTCCAGCGCCTCGGTCACGGCCTCGGCGTGGCCGGCGCCGACAAAGCCCGCACTGGCCACGGTCCAGCCATCCTGCACGAGCGCCGCCGCTTCACGCGCGGTGATTACCTTCATCGCTGTCTCCGGTTCTGGTCGTGCCGTCCCGCATCGCTGGCGGCACGCTTTCCGTGAATTCGTTTTGCGAACATTTGTTCGGAAAACGCTATCATACGAAGATGCTGCCGGTCGGCGCAAGCCCTCCGCAAAGGCATCGACCGGCACGTGCCTGATCGTTCATTTCACCACTGCTCTCTGCCAGACGCCTTATGCCGCAAGCCGAAACCGCCAAGAAGGAAGAACTGCTGGAATCGCTGAGCAAGGGCCTGGCGCTGCTGCGCCTGCTGGGCGCGGACGCGGAGCGGCTGACCATGCAGGAGGTCGCCGACCAGCTCGACGTGACCCGCGCCGCCGCGCGCCGGCTGCTGCTGACGCTGGAGCACAACGGCTACGTGGCGCAGGACGGCCGCCACTTTGCGCTGACGCCGCGGGTAATGGAGCTGGGCTACGCCTACTTTGCCTCGATGAGCCTGCCGCAGATGGCGCGGCCCTACCTGCAGCAGCTGTGCGAGTCCCTGGGCGAAAGCTGCTCGCTGGGCGTGCTCGATGCCGAATCGGTGGTGCTGGTGGCGCGCGAGGAGCCGCGCCAGCTGCTGCGCGTGGATATGGCGCTGGGGCGGCGCATGCCGGCGTACGCGCATTCGCTGGGCCGGGTGCTGCTGGCCGGCCTCGACGACACCGCGCTGCAGGCCTACCTGGCGGGCGCGACGCTGCGCAAGCTGACGCCGTTCACGGTCAGCTCGCGCACCACGCTGGCGCGCACGCTGCGCCAGGTGCGCGCCGACGGCTACTGCGTGCTGGTCAGCGAACTGGTCGACGGCTATGCCGGAATCTCGGTGCCGCTGCGCGACCAGGCCGGCAAGGTAGTGGCCGGACTGGGCTTCAGCATGGTGCTGGGCAGCCGCGACCGGGCCCACCTGGAAGCACGCTTCCTGGCGCCCCTGCGCGAGGCCGCGGCCCGCATCGAGGCCATCCTGCAGGCGCGCTGAGCCGCGCCCGGCCCACGTAGAAAAGCCCCGCATGCCGGGGAGGCAGCGGGGCTCAAGCGGTAGCGGGGCAATCGGTTCGACCACCCACGCCGTCGATCTTGGCGCATCGCGCCGACTCGGGCATCCCCCAAATGTGGGCCAATGCATGCGCCGTGGCTGGCAGGCTGCAGCCGCGCCCTGCAAAGCCAGTCAATCATGGCCCTGTCACACGCTTGTAGGAATCCGGGTTTTCGCCGAGCGGGTTTTCGCCAGCTTCCGGCCGGCGGCCAGATGCGGTCTACTGGTCTCACATCGACGCCCCTGGCACCGCCCACGCCGGATTGCCACCGCCGATGGTGCTGTAAAACTAGTCCAATGACCGGGAGACAGACCATGGTGACGAAGAAAGAAGAGGCTTTCGTACTGAAGAACCTTCTCGCCCTTGCCGCGGTGGAAACCGTGGGCGGCGCGATTGCCCTGAGCATGGTCTTCCACCTGATCTGATACGCCCACCCGGGCCGCCGGCGCTGCCACGCCGGCGGTCGTCTTGCCCGAGGCCCTCGGCGCGGGGTTCAACCGTCCTGCGCCGCGCGCAGTCCCGCCGCTTCCGCAACGGCGCGCGACGCGCCGGGTTCGGCCAGCGCCGACTGCAGCCACTGCGTCCAAGCCGGCATCATTGCCGCACTCATTGCCGCGACCTGCCCTGCACAGGTCTTGCCAGCCTCTTGCCAGTCGGTCAGCGCGCGCAGCAGCGCCAGGCCGAGGTCGTTGCCGTCGCGCGCCTCGCCCACGTCTTCGAGGCAACGCGCCAGGGCTTCGCGCACGGCATCGTTGTAGCCGGCCCTGGCCTGCGACGCGCGCGCGGCCAGGTCAGCCTCGATGGCATCGAGACCGCGCCACGCATGCGCGACGCCGGCCAGGTCGAGGCGGTCGCGCTGCGCGCGCCACCATTGCGCTTGCTGTGCGGCGCGTTCTTCGGCATATCGGTTCAGCACGGCCAGCGCCTGGCGCGCCGGCGCCCGGGCCGCGGCCGGATCGGCGGCGCTGAATGGTGACTGCGCGAGCACGGTGGCGGCTTGCAGCTGGCACAGGGTCAGGTCCAGCGCGGTACGGCTGGCGCTTGCCCATTGGGCTTGCAGGATCGAAAGCATGGCGGATCTCCTTGCGGAATTAGGCAGTGCATCGGACAAAAGCACCTGGCGGCGCTCATTGGGGTGCCGCGCCGAGTCGGCGGACCATGCGCATGACCGCGGCCATCTGCGGCGCCTCGCGCGAGAAAAAGTCCGGCTGGGCCGGGTCGTCGCTGGTATAGCCCCAGAAATCCCAGCACCCGAGCGGGTTATGCCGCGACGCCACGACCTGCGGAAACAACACCACGATGCGGTTGGCCTCGGCACTCTCCAGGTAGCCGGCGCCACGGACGAAGCGTTCGCCGATGGTGCCCTCGCCCTGCAGGCAGCCATGGAAGGCCACGTGCACGCGGCAAGCCGCAGCACCGCCGTCGGTGCCGCCCGCGCCGCACTCGCGCGGCACGTAGGCATAACCGCTGTCGGCCAGCAATGCCTTGCCGCCGGGATCGAACGCGCGCTGGTCAAAGCGCAGCAACTCGCCAGCCGGCCGCGTCGCCGGCTTCAGCGCACCATAGATCCACTGCAGGATCTGCCGCGCCTGCTCGAGCCCGCAGTTGTTGATGTAGGGCGACGCACTGACCGCGCAGGCGGCGTCGCCCGCCTGGCTGGTGATGAAGGCATGGCCGGCCGCGACATCGGCCACATACTGCAGCTGCGACGCCGGCACACCGGCCAGGGTATAGAACCGCCCCACCTGCGCGGCGACGCGTGGCAGCACGGTCTGGTCGCGCGTGCCGGAAAACACGTAGACGCGCTGCCGCGCGAGGTTCTGCACCGGGTCGATGCGGCCATCGCGGGCAAAGGTGCGCGCCGCGTCCAGCGCCGCCTGCGCGTCGGGGCCGGTATCGCCGACCGGCTGCATGCACTGGGTCGCTGCGGCGGTGGCGGGCGGCGTGGGCGCGAACAGGCCGGCGCAGTAGAACGGTCCGCCCGCGACCACGCCGGCGCCGACCATGGTGCCGGAATACGCCACGTGGAACTGCGTGGCCATGAACGCACCGGACGACAGCCCCGACACCGAGGTCTGCGCCAGGTCCGCGCCCAGCGCGGGCAGCGCCTGCGCGGCGACGCCCCCGCTGACGCCGAGCGCGCACGCTGCGGCAAGTGCCCGGTAGCGGGCGGTTGGCTTGCATCGAATCATGATGGCTCCAGCTCGGCGACGGGAATCGGAGCGCCGCGCGGAGCGCGGCAGGCAGCACGCTGGTCGCCATGCGGCGGCTGCGTGGACCATTGTCGGGAGCCACCGCCACGCCGGGCCATTGGGCAAATGCGGTAGCGCGCCACACTGCCACGCACGCGCTATGCATCGAAGGCCTGCTGCTGCGGCAACTCCAGCCATCCCTGCTGCACGCTCAGGAACAGCAGGGCGCACACATTGCTGGCGCCCGCCTTCTGCAGCAGCCGGGCCCGATGCGTGCGCGCGGTCTGGTCGCTGATGCCGAGCGCGCGCGCGATTTCCTTGTCGCTCAGGCCGCGTCCGAGCCATTCCAGATATTCGCGCTCGCGTTGCGAGAATGGATTATCCGCGGCTGCCGGCCCGCTTTTTTAAACATCTCATGCTGGCGTGCGAGATAGTACAGGGTCAATTGCGAGGATTTTCGCAATTGCATTTTCGCGAGCAAATGCTCACGGTGCTTGCGCGCCGTGGATACGGAAAATGCGAGACGTGCGGCGATCTCGCGATCGCTCATGCCGCGCGCAATAAAGGCGAGCACCGTCTCTTCCCGAGTGGTGAGGTTCATGCGGAGGACTCCATGCGATGGAACGAGTGGTTCCGTCGCAGGAGCGGCAGCCGCGCGTCTATCTGTGCATCAGTGCATCACAGGACCCTTCGTGCAAGGCTAGTGCGGACCTACGAGCGGAACCGGGGACAGCCCGGCCGGGCTCCAGATCACTGCTTTTGTTTTCGAACTCTTGCGGTGTTGCGCCGGCATGGGATTGCGCACTACCCGACGGTGCGTTCCGGAATTTCCGGATGCCGGCAGCAGAGGCGAATTCTAGGTGCTGGTTTTTATATTTAAAAGCCCATTCATGCTGCGCGATATTTAACTCTGATTGTTGTCCGGCATTATCCACTGCCAATACCGCATTTGCCCAATGGCGACGGCGCGCAGGAAAAACCAAGAATGATTCCACCTGTCCGGTGCCGCGCCATGGCGCAGCAACGCGGCAGGCGCGGCATCTGGAGCCAGCCCTGCGCGGCCCGCCGCCCTAGCTTCTTCAATCCACGCAGTCATTTAAAGGAGTCGTCATGACCTACCCCATCCACGCCGCCGTCCTGGCGCCGCAAGGTGTGCTCGGCAATCTCGTCAGCGGTATCGGCAGCCTGTTGCCGTTTGCCGCGCAGCCGATGCTGGTGCCCCAAAGCGCGATGACCGACGCGGTCGCTCCGGCGGTGCGGGACGGCGTGCAGGCCGTGGTCACGCACTACGTGAACCCGGTGATCGGCCATGCGGCCGGCGCCGCCGCCGGCGCGCTGGCGCAGCATCTTCCGTTCCCCGAGCCCGGGCATACCGGCCCGATCGGCAACGCGATCTCGGCGCACGCACCGGGATTCATCCAGGCGGCCGGCACCGCCGCGGGCTATCCGACCATCGCCATCCATGGCGCCAACATCGTTCGCGAAGGCGCGCGCTACCTGCCGTTCTCGGCCATGCCCGCGGTCACGCTGGCACCCCAGGGCGTGTTCGGTTCGCTGATCGGCGCGGTGGCCCCGACCCTGGGCCATGCCGTCGGCGGCCTGCTGGGCAATGCCAATGTGGGCCAGCAGATCGGCACCGTGGCCGGCCACCTCGGCGGCCTGCTGCCGTTCTCCGCGCAGCCGCAGGCTGCGCTGGCCCCGCAGGGCGTGTTTGGCTCGCTGATCGGCGCGGTGGCGCCGACCCTGGGCCATGCCGTCGGCGGCCTGCTGGGCAATGCCAGCGTGGGCCAGCAGATCGGCACCGTGGCCGGCCATCTCGGCGGCCTGCTGCCGTTCTCGGCGCAGCCGCAAGTGGTCTATGCCTGAAGGCGCATGACGTCCTGGGCATGACCGTGGCGCTCGACGGCGCCGCCGCGGGCCGGCGTACGCGCCGGCCCGCCCGAATCGATGCGCGCGCCCCCTGGCGCCGCGGTGGAGATAGCAAATGGAACGAGACAAGAAAAGCGAGGCCACGCGCGCCGGCGCAGACCGCGCCGCCACGCCCGGCGCGACCAGCCGCGAGGCCGTGGCGCTGGACGCCGGCCGCAAGCAATACCTGATCGCGCCGCGGCGCCACGTACTGGCCCGGCAGGCGGGCGTGGCACCGATGTCGGCCAGCGAACTGCATAGCACGGTGACGCAGCTGCCCGGCGTTGAAGTGGTGCATGTGGTCGAAGGCCACAAGAACACGCACCTGCATTCGGTACGGCCCGACGAGGCCGCGCACACCTATGTGGTCAAGCTCGACGCCGCGCACGCGCAGATGCTGCAGGCCACGGCGCCGCCGCACATGATCGTCGAGGAGGACCATCCGCTCGGCTATGGCCGCAAGGCCGAACTTGAAACCTCCGACCGGCTGCATCCGCAGTCGGCGTTCGACGGACCGGTATCGCGCGAGGTGCTGGTGCGGGTGCTGGGCACCGGCGACACGCCGCTGCCAGGCGTGGCTATCACGCTGGCGGGCGATGGCTTCCCCGCGACGGCGACCACCGATGCCAGCGGCGAAGCACAGCTGACGCTGGTGCAGCAGCAGCCCGGGCCGGCGCGCTCGCTGTTCGTGCGGCCGCTCAGCGGCTACTGGAACAAGTACCTGCTGTCGCCCAATGTCGTTTCCGGCCAGGCCAATGTGATACGCGTGACGCCGCTGTCGCAGCCGAATCCGGACGTGCCGCCGCACGGGCGCTTTGGCTGGGGCCAGCGGATGATGGGGCTGGACCGGCTCACGCGCAGCTTCGGCGGCCGCGGCGTGCGCGTCGCGGTGGTCGACTCGGGCGCCGATGCCGCGCACCCGCTGCTGGCGCATATCCGTCATGGCATGGACTTGACCGGCACCGGCGTCGACGCCGGCACCAACGCCAACGATACCTGGCGCCTCGATACCATCGGCCACGGCTCGCACTGCGCCGGCGTGATCGGCGCGCGGCCGCAGCCGGGCGCGCCGGCCTCTGCCAGCACAGAGGCCCAGGCCACCATGCTCGGCTTCGCACCAGAGGCGGAAATGCATGCGCTCAAGATCTTTCCGGGCGGGCAGTTCAGCACGCTGCTGCGCGCGCTGGACTACTGCATCGACCACGACGTCGACGTGGTCAACCTGAGCCTGGGCGCACCCCAGCCGTCGCAGGCGGTCGAGCAGAAGCTGATCGAAGCCGTGCACAGCGGCGTGGCCTGCATTGTCGCTGCCGGCAACTCGGGCGGACCGGTGCAGTACCCGGCGGCCTCCGCCTCGGTGCTGGCAGTCTCGGCGCTGGGCCTGCAGAGCGAACTGCCGCACGACGTGTGGGAACGAACCCAGGTAGTGCAGCACGCGGCCACGCGCGCCGGGCTGTTCGCGCCGACGTTCTCGTGCTTCGGCCCGCAGATCGCGGTGTGCGGCCCCGGTGTGGGCATCATCTCGACGGTGCCGGGCGCTGCGTTCATGCCGGACTCCGGCACCTCGATGGCCGCGCCGCATATCGCCGGGCTGGCCGCGCTGCTGCTGTCCGATCCGCAGCTGGCGGCGTGGATGGGTCCGCGCGGACCGCGCCGCGTGGCGGCGCTGTTCCAGCTGATCCGCGCCATCAGTTCGCCGGTCGTTGCGCAAGATCCCGAGAACCGCTTCGGCAGCGGACTGCCGCAGTTGCAGAACCTGCAGCGCCTGCTGGGCCGGCCGCAATAGGACGCGCCTCCCGCCCGCGCGGGAAACAACGCGGCCCGGGCCACCGGGCCGCCCTCCTTCTTCCACACATCATGCGCACGCTCGACTTCACCGCCGCGCCGTTGCGGCGCGCCGCTGCCGCGGCCGCCGAACCCGTCGCGGCTCCGCCCCGGCTTGCCACGGCGATGGCTGCCCCGTTGCCGCTCGCTGGCCAGCTGCGGCGCGAATGCGAGGCCATGGCCAGCCATGCGCTGCGGCTCGGCATCGCCATGCCGGCCGGCTGGACCATGCTGCTCGGCAGCGATCACGAAGCGCTCGCGGCACCGTCGGCTTCGTCGCAGCAGCAAGCCGGGACCGGCCTTGCCGCGCAGCAGCTCGCACAACTCCACCAGGACCTGGCCCGCGCCATTGCGCCCGCCACGCCGCAATGCATCACGCTGCTTGACGATGAGCGCCGCCGCGCGCATCCGCTGGCTTGCCTCGGACCCGTGCCGCTGGTACGCGCATTGACCGGGACCGCGGTGGGCTGCCTGCTGGCCGTGGTGCTGACCGGCTTGCCGGCAGAGGTGTCGATGGAGAACATGCGCGCCGGCATCCTGGCCTCGTCGGGCCGCACGCTGCTGTTCAACATGCTGTTCCTGCTGTTCTGCGCCGGGCTGGGGGCCTCGTTTGCCTCGCTGTTCCAGGTGCACGGCTACATCGCCAGGGGCACCTATGACCCCAAGTACGACGCCGCCTACGCCGCGCAACTGATCCTCGGCGTGATGTCCGGACTGATCCTGGTCGAGATGCTGCCGCCGCAACTGTTCGACTCGGCCGGCATGCGCAGCTTCGGCAAGCCGGCCTTGTCGATGCTGGGCGGCTTCTCCGCGACCGCGGTGCATCGCCTGCTGCAGCGCATCGTCGAGATCGTCGAGACCGCGGTGCGCGGCAGCACGCCGCGCGAGCCGCGCAAGGAGTAGCGCCATGCTGTTCCTCTACAGCCTGCCCAGCACCGGCATGGCCGCCATCGTGGTCACGGCCATCGTCGCGGTGGTGCTGGCCGGCTATGCGGTCGCGCGCCGCTTCGCGCTGATCGAGCTCGATGCCGAGCAGCGCGCGATGGCGGTGTCGATGGTCTCGATCATCACCACCATCAACTCGCTGCTGGTCGCCTTTGCCGCGATCAACGTCTGGGACACCTACAACGCCGCCGACCGCACCGTCGCCGCGGAGGCCACCGCGGCGGGCGAACTCGCGCGCGACCTGGCCGCATTCGACAGCAGCGCCGCCGATGCCGCCGCGGCGGCATTGCGCACCTACCTGGTGATGGTGGTGCATGAGGAATGGCCGCGCATGCAGCGCCTGGGCAGGCCCGATGCGCACACCGAACAGCGCTTCGACGCGATGTTCGATCTGGCCAACCGGATCCGTCCGCTCGACAGCCGCCAGACGGTGCTGCTGGGCGAAGTGCTGATGCGCGTCAACGAGATGGTCAAGTACCGCCAGCAACGGATCCTGACGCTGCATGCGGCGATGCCGAACACCTTGTGGGGCGTGATCCTGATTGTCAGCGCCCTGTCGTTCGCGCTGCTGTACGTGCTGCCGGCAACGCCCTTCAACCTGGCGCTGATCACCGCTTGGGCCATCACCATCGGCCTGGCGTTCTTCTTCCTGCTCGCGGTCGACCGGCCCTTCGCCGGCGAATTCAGCGTCAGCGCCGACCCGCTGCAGCACACCATCGACACCCTGGTGGCCAACGGCACGTGGCCGGAGTCGCAACCGGCGTCACAGCCGATGCCAGGTCCAGCGCCATAACGGCGCGCCGCAACGGCCGCCATCACAACAAGGAGACAGAAGATGCAGATGACCCCGGAACAATTCCACGCCGCCACCGGACTGAGCGAGCCGCAATGCGCGCGCTGGTTCCCGCGCCTGTACGAAGCCATGCAGGCGTACGACATCACCGGCGCGGCCCGCATGGCCGCGTTCCTGGCGCAGACCGGGCACGAGTCACTGGGCTACCAGTTCACCCATGAGCTGTGGGGGCCAACGCCGGCGCAGGCGCTGTACGAGCCGCCGTCGCGCAAGGCCATGGCGCTCGGCAACGTGCGGGCCGGCGACGGCAAGCGCTTCCGCGGCCGGGGCCTGATCCAGATTACCGGCCGCGCCAACTACGCAGCGTGCGGGGCCGCGCTCGGCGCCGACCTGACCGGCACCCCCGAACTGCTCGAGCAGGACGCCTGGGCCGCGCGCTCGGCGGCATGGTGGTGGCGCACGCACGGCTGCAATGCGCTGGCCGACAGCGGCGACTTCATCGCGCTGACGCGGCGCATCAATGGTGGCACCAACGGGCTCGAAGACCGCATGCGCCGCTGGAAGGTCGCCACCGCGGCGCTGGCCTGAGGGCGGCACCATGAAAAAAGGGGTTACGGCGATACCGTAACCCCTTTTTTCACTGCATTGGTGGGCCTCCCGTGAGTCGAACACGGCACCAACGGATTATGAGTCCGCTGCTCTAACCAGGCATGAGCTAGAGGCCCTTGGAAGCGTTTAGTTGCCTTCCAGGAAACTCTTCAGCTTGTCCGAGCGGCTCGGGTGGCGCAGCTTGCGCAGGGCCTTGGCCTCAATCTGGCGGATCCGTTCACGCGTGACGTCGAACTGCTTGCCGACCTCTTCCAGCGTGTGGTCGGTGCTCATTTCGATGCCGAAGCGCATGCGCAGCACCTTGGCTTCGCGCGGCGTCAGCGAGTCCAGCACATCCTTGACGACGTCGCGCATGGAGCCGTGCAGCGCCGCTTCGGCCGGGGCCAGCGTGTTGGTGTCCTCGATGAAGTCGCCCAGATGGGAGTCGTCGTCGTCACCGATCGGCGTTTCCATGGAGATCGGTTCCTTGGCGATCTTCATGATCTTGCGGATCTTGTCCTCCGGCATCTCCATCTTCTCGGCCAGCGTTGCCGGATCCGGCTCGTTGCCGGTTTCCTGCAGGATCTGGCGCGAGATGCGGTTCATCTTGTTGATGGTCTCGATCATGTGCACCGGAATACGGATGGTGCGCGCCTGGTCGGCGATCGAGCGCGTGATGGCCTGGCGGATCCACCACGTGGCGTAGGTCGAGAACTTGTAGCCGCGACGGTATTCGAACTTGTCCACCGCCTTCATCAGGCCGATGTTGCCTTCCTGGATCAGGTCGAGGAACTGCAGGCCGCGGTTGGTGTACTTCTTGGCGATCGAGATCACCAGGCGCAGGTTGGCCTCGGTCATCTCGCGCTTGGCTTCGCGCGCGCGGCGCTCGCCTTCCGACATCTTGCGGTTGACGTCCTTCAGTTCCTTCAGCGGCAGCACCACGCGCGCCTGCAGGTCGATCAGCTTCTGCTGCAGCTCATGCACGGCCGGCACGTTGCGCTCGACGATGATGCTGTAGCCCTTGCCGTCGGCCACCACGGTGTGGATCCACTCGAGGTTGGTCTCGTTGCCCGGGAAGCGGGCGACGAAGTCCGAGCGCGGCATGCCGCACTTGTCGACCACGATATTCAGGATGGCCCGCTCGAGCTTGCGCACTTCGTCGACCTGGCCGCGCAGCGTGTCGCACAGGCGCTCGACATTGCGCGCGGTGAAGCGGATGCCCATCAGCTCGGCCTGGATCGCTTCCTGCGCCTTGACGTAGGGCTTGGACTTGTAGCCTTCCTTCTCGAACGCACGACGCATCTTGTCGAACTGCTCGGCGATCACGCGGAATTTCTCCAGCGCGTTCTGCTTCAGTTCTTCCAGCTGGCGCGCGGACGCGCCGGCGCCGGCGCCGCCTTCGTCGTCATCGTCCTCGTCGCCTTCCTCGTCTTCGTCGGACTCGAGGTCCTCGTCGTCGGCCGCCGCGGCCGGGGCCGACGGGGCTTCCGGGGTTTCGTCGGCGTTCGGGTCGATCAGGCCGTCGACGAACTCGTCGATCTTGATCTCGTCGTTGGCGACGCGCTCGGCGTGGGCCAGAATCTCGGAGATGGTGACCGGGCACGCCGAGATCGCCATCACCATGTCCTTCAGGCCGGCTTCGATGCGCTTGGCGATCTCGATTTCGCCTTCGCGCGTCAGCAGCTCGACCGTGCCCATCTCGCGCATGTACATGCGCACCGGGTCGGTGGTGCGGCCGAACTCGGAGTCCACCGTGGACAGGGCCGCCTCGGCCTCTTCCTCGGCTTCTTCCTCGCTGGTGGCGGACGGGGCGTTGTCGTTGAGCAGCAACGTCTCGGCATCCGGCGCCTGTTCATAGACCGCGATGCCGATGTCGTTCAGCGTGGCGACCAGCGTGTCGATCGTTTCCGAATCGACCATGTCGTCCGGCAGGTGATCGTTGATTTCCGCGTAGGTCAGGTAGCCGCGCGACTTGCCCAGCTTGATCAGCGCCTTGAGCTTCTGGCGACGCAGCTCGAGCTCTTCCTCGGTGCCTTGCTGGGTCGAGGCGAACTCCTTGAGCAGGGCCTTTTCCTTGGCCTTGCGGTCCTTGGCCTTCTGCTTTTCGGTCTTCGGCGCCGCCGGTGTTGCCGCCGGGCGCGTATCGTTCTCGTAAAACTCTTCAGTCACGTCGTCTGTTGTGCTGTCGTCGTGCTGCATCTCGGCCTTGGGCTTGCGGCCACGCTTTTTCGGCTCCGGCTTGATTGCCGGCGCAGCGGGACGCTCGGATGCAACGGATGCAGGTGTCGCGGCACGCGCCTTGGCGGCCGTCGCGGCCGCGCCTTGCTTGGCGCCTCCGCTCTTGGCGCCGGCGGCTGCCGCTCGCTTGCTCTCGACTTCGGTATTCTGCTGTTTCGCCACGGTGATACTCTTGCCTTTCACTGGTGCAGATGCTGCTGCAGATGCGGCGACCTTGCCGCTCGTACTGGCGCTCTTGCCGCTCTCGCGTGCCGAAGTCGAGGCCTTTGTCTTTTCGGATGTGCGGGTTCTGGTGGGAGTCGTCACGGCGGGCGCTTGCGCGCGGCGCACGGACTTTGATGGCGCAGACCGGGCTGGCGTCTTGACGGTCGCGGTCGATGTCTTCGCCGCCGTGGTTTTCACAGACGCCTTGCCGCTCCCTGATTGGGGAGCTTTAGAGGTAACCCTTTCGGTTGCTTTGGCCTTTGCCATTGGCACGCTCACTTTCACCAGAACTGGAGAGAAAGATTTCGCAATCCAAACCGGCTATTGTAGCACGCCACACCTAGCCAGCTCCCTGTCAGGTGAGGTTTTCACCTGAAAAATCAAGGCTTAAGCTCGGCACAGCCGGGCCCGGTCCCTGATCCACTGCTTGTCCAACGCTTGCTGCCGCCTCCCGGTTGAAGGCCAGGGCGCCCGCCGGCGCCTCAGCCCAGTTGGCGCCGCCGGTGGATTTCACCCACCAGCCAGCGCATGCGCTGCTTGGCCGCCTCGTCGGCCGTGCCGGCGACCACCTCCGCCTGCAGGCTGTCAAGTTCGCGCCGCAGCGGCTCGGCCAGCAGCTTGGTGATGGCCGCATCGAATTCCTGTGTTGCAGGTGCCTCTTCAATCTCTTCGCGCAATACCGCCGTGCGCGCCGCGGCATAGACCTCGGCATACGGCGACTGGGCCAGGTGCTCGCTGAAGGCCGCGAAATTCACTTCGCCCTGGACGCCGTCGCACGCGCTGACCAGGTGCGCCAGCACTTCGCTGTCGCCGCCCTCGCCTTCCAGCAGCAACGCCCGGGCATCCTCGTCGAGCCGTGCCGACAGCGCCGGGTAGCACATCAGCAACTGGATCACCCGCTGCTCCAGCCCGGTCGGGGCCTGGCGGCGCGCGCGCGGGCGCGGCTGGGCAAAGCGCCCGACCCGGGCCGGATCGCTGCGCAGCCCGCAGATCGCCTCGATCTCGGCGGGTGTCGTACCGGTGGCATCGGCAAGTTCGCGCACGATCTGTAGCCGCAGCCCGCCCGCCGGCATCGCCTGCAGCAGCGGCTTGGCCTCGTACTGGGCGCGGGCACGGCCCTCGGGCTGGCGCAGGTCCAGTTCCTCGGTCACCGACTGCAGCAGGAAGCGCGACAGCGGCATGGCATTGCGCACCTGCGCGGCGAAGGCTTCGGTGCCCTCTTCGCGCACATAGCTGTCGGGGTCGTGCTCGGCCGGCAAGAACAGGAAGCGGATGGTCTTGTTGTCGGCCACGTGCGGCAGGCAGGCTTCGAGCGCCCGCCTGGCGGCGCGCCGGCCTGCCGAATCGCCGTCGAACGAGAACACCACCGCGTCGGTCTGGCGCAGCAGCTTCTGCACGTGCACGGGCGTGCACGCCGTGCCCAGGGTGGCGACGGCGTTGGCAAAACCGAGCTGGGCCAGTGCCACGACGTCCATATAGCCTTCGACCACCAGCACATAGCCGGTTTCCCGGATCGCATGGCGGGCCTCGAACAAGCCATACAGTTCGGTGCCCTTGCTGAACAACGGGGTCTCCGGCGAGTTCAGGTACTTGGGCTCGCCCTGCCCCATGACCCGGCCGCCGAAGCCGATCACCGCGCCCTTGGTGTTGCGGATCGGGAACATGATGCGGTCGCGGAAGCGGTCGTAGCGCCGCGGCTTGCCGTCTCCGTCGCGCTTGTCGCTTTCGATCAGCAGCCCGGCCTCGACCAGCGGCGCGGCCACGTTGTCGTCGCGATAGCTGCCGAACACCGCTTCCAGGCCCTGCCAGTCATCGGGCGCATAGCCAAGGCCGAACTGGCCGGCGATCTCGCCGGTCAGCCCCCGCCCCTTCAGGTACTGGATCGCCTGGGGGGCGCTGCGCAGCTGGCGGCGGTAGAAATCGGTGGCGCGGGTCATGGCGTCCGACAGCGCCACCGAGCGCGCCTGTTGCTCGGCGCGCTGGCCGGGGGGCAGGCGGTCGCGCTCTTCGGGCACGGTCATGCCGACCGACTGGGCCAGCTCGCGCACCGCCTCTGGATAGGATTGGCCGGAAAACTCCATCAGGAAGCCGATGGCCGAGCCATGGGCGCCGCAGCCAAAGCAGTGGTAGAACTGCTTGGTCGGCGACACGGTGAACGACGGGGATTTCTCGTTATGGAACGGGCACAGTCCCATGAAGTTGGCGCCGCCTTTCTTCAGCTGCACATACTTGCCCACCACATCGACAATGTCGACACGGTTGAGCAGGTCCTGAATAAAGGATTGCGGAATCACCCGACTGACCGTCCTGAGGCTTGGCCGTCCCACGGCGGGCGGCCCTTTTTGGAATGCGTGACCGGTGCGGCGCCCGGCTGCTATCGGAATATTGTAGTGCAGCGCGGAACGGCTGCCCGGATTGCTTCACTTCTGCGCGCAACTCCAGTGATTCACACGGAACCTGCGCGCATCGCGCTTACAATCGATTAAATCAGTACTTACTTTGGTGCAAGGGCGGCCTTGACCAGGGCCGATACGGCGGTCATGTCGGCACGGCCGGCCAGCTTGCCCTTGAGCACGCCCATGACCTTGCCCATGTCTTGCGGGCCGGCAGCGCCGGTGGCGGCTACGGCCTGCTGCACCTCGGCGGCCACTTCCTCGGCCGACAGCGCGGCGGGCATGTAGACCTTCAGCACGTCGACCTCGGCCAGTTCCTTGTCGGCGAGGTCGTTGCGGCCGGCCTGCTGGAACTGCGCGATCGAGTCCTTGCGCTGCTTGATCAGCTTTTCGACTACCGCCAGCACGGCGGTATCGTCCAGTTCCACGCGCTCGTCGACTTCGCGCTGCTTGATCGCCGCCAGCAGCAAGCGGATGGTGCCAAGGCGCTCGGTCTCGCGGGCGCGCATGGCGGTCTTCATGTCTTCGCTGATACGGGCTTTGAGGGACATCGTGATCTTCCAGAAAGTGGGCAGGCACTTACACATGGCGGCGGATGCCGCTCCTGCAAGGCCCATAACGCAAAAACCCGCCGAGCGTACGCCACAGCGGGTCAGGGGCAAGCGCGAAGCCGGTGTCAGTACAGCTTCTTCGGCAGCATCTGGCTGCGGATGCGCTTGTAATGGCGCTTCTCTGCGGCAGCCTTCTTGCGCTTGCGCGCGGCGGTTGGTTTCTCGTAAAACTCGCGGGCCCGCAGTTCCGGGAGCAGCCCGTTCTTCTCGATGGTGCGCTTGAAACGGCGCAGGGCAACTTCAAAAGGCTCGTTTTCCTTGAGGCGGATCGTAGTCATTTGGCCGGAAAATGAAAGTATTTTCGGGATGGCGGCGTTACGAAGTTCTGGATTGTAGCACCAACAATCCGGCGCGGAAGTGGCGTGCAACTGGCGTGCCGCGTGTGATTCACGCTGCACGATACAGCTTGGCTCAAGCTGCCGATTGCCCGGCGCGGGCCTGCCGTGCCGCCTCCGCCGCGGCCTGCCCCGCCGCAACCGCGGAGGCCCAGGCCCACTGGAAGTTGTAGCCACCGAGCCAGCCGGTCACGTCGACCACTTCGCCAATGAAATACAGGCCCGGCACGTCGCGCGCCATCATGGTGGTCGACGATAGCCCCCGGGTGTCGACCCCGCCCAGCGTAACCTCGGCCTTGCGATAGCCCTCGGTGCCGGACGGCACGATGCGCCAGTCGTTGAGCACGGCGCCGAGCTTGCGCAGCGCCTTGTCGGTCACGTCATGCAGCGGCATCGTCGCCGCGACGCCCGCGGCCGCGCACCATGCGTCGGCCAGCCGCGACGGCAGCCGCTGCGCCAGCAGGTTGCCCAGGTGCTTGCGGCTGCCGGCCTTCTGCTCCAGCAGCCACTCGGCGGCGTCCTCGCCATCGAACAGATCGATGGCGACCGGCGTGCCGGGATGCCAGTAGCTGGAGATCTGCAGCACCGCCGGGCCCGACAGGCCGCGGTGGGTCCACAGCAGGTCCTCGCGGAACGCGCCGGCGGCCTTGCCGCTGCCGGTGGCGATATCGACTTCCAGCGAGACCCCCGCCAGCGGCACGAACGGCGCCCAGTCCTTGCCATCGAAGGTCAGCGGCACCAGCGCCGGGCGGGTCTCGACGATGCCAAGTCCGAACTGCCGCGCAATCCGGTAGCCGAAGTCCGTAGCGCCGATCTTCGGGATCGACAGGCCGCCGGTGGCCACCACCAGCGCCCCGGCCCGCACCGTGCCCGCGGCGGTGAGCAGCAGGAAGTCATCGCCCTCGCGCCGGATTTCCGCCACCGCGCAGCCGGCTTGCCAGCGCACCTGCCCCGCGTCGCACTCGGCGCGCAGCATGGCGATCACGTCTTCGGCGCTGTCGTTGCAGAACAGCTGGCCGCGGTGCTTCTCGTGCCAGTCGATGCCATGGCGGCGCATCAGCGCCAGGAAATCCTGCGGCGTGTAGCGGGCCAGCGCCGAGCGGCAGAAGTGCGGATTGGACGACAGGTAATTGGCGGGCCCGGCCTGCAGGTTGGTGAAGTTGCAGCGGCCGCCGCCCGAGATGCGGATCTTCTCGGCAAGCCGGGTGGCATGGTCGATCAGCACCACGCGCGCGCCCTTCTGCCCCGCCACCGCGGCGCACATCATGCCGGCGGCGCCGGCGCCCAGTACCGCCACGTCATACCGGCCGGTCCGGGCCTGGGCTGCCCCGCTCATTGCACGCCTCGCGAATCCATGTGTCTTGCCACCGCCTGAGAAAGGGCAGATTGTAGCGAAAAGCGCGCCGCGCGCCGCTGTGCTACCCTGCGCGCTTCCCGCAAACCCTTGTTCCGACGGCTGTTTCCCTGACCGGATACGGCCTCATGCCTCACATGCTTGTCCTCGGCATCGAATCTTCCTGCGACGAAACCGGCCTCGCCCTCTATGACACCGGCGCCGGCCTGCTTGCGCACGCGCTGCACTCGCAGATCGCCATGCACCGCGACTACGGCGGCGTGGTCCCCGAGCTGGCCTCGCGCGACCATATCCGCCGCGTGCTGCCGCTGCTGGAGCAGGTGCTGGCCGAGGCCGGCCGCACCCGCCAGGACATCGACGCCATTGCCTTCACCCGGGGCCCCGGTTTGGCCGGCGCGCTGCTGGTCGGCGCCTCGGTGGCCAATGCGCTGGGCTTCGCGCTGAACGTGCCGATGGTGGGCGTGCACCACCTGGAAGGCCACCTGCTGTCGCCGCTGCTGACGCGCGAGCCGCCGCCATTCCCGTTCGTGGCGCTGCTGGTATCGGGCGGGCATACGCAGCTGATGGAAGTGCGCGGCATCGGCGACTATGCGCTACTCGGTGAAACCCTGGACGATGCCGCCGGCGAAGCGTTCGACAAGACCGCCAAGCTGCTTGGCCTGGGCTATCCGGGCGGGCCGGAAGTGTCGCGCCTGGCCGAGTTCGGCGTGCCCGGCGCGTTCGAGCTGCCGCGGCCGATGCTGCATTCGGGCAACCTGGATTTCTCCTTCGCCGGCCTGAAGACCGCGGTGCTGACGCAAACCCGCAAGCTGGCCAATACCTGCGAGCAGGACCGCGCCAACCTCGCGCGCGCCTTTGTCGAGGCGATCGTCGACGTGCTGGCGGCCAAGTCGATGGCGGCGCTCAAGCAGACCGGCCACAAGCGGCTGGTGGTGGCCGGCGGCGTCGGCGCCAACCGGCAGCTGCGCGAACGGCTGGACCAGCTTGGCAGGCAGCGCAAGCTCGAGGTCTACTATCCTGACCTGGCGTTCTGCACCGACAACGGCGCGATGATCGCGTTTGCCGGCGCGATGCGCTTGCAGGCCGCGCCCGAACTGGCGCGGCACGAGTATGGTTACGGCGTGACGCCGCGCTGGGACCTGGCGGATATCCGCCTGCCTTCCGCGGCCTGAACCGGACCGAAAAAATAGCCACCGCATGCGGTGGCTATTTCCATTGCAGCGACAACGCGGTCAGTCGACGCGCTTGTCCCGCTCGATCACCGCATACGCGCTGTGGTTGTGGATCGACTCGAAGTTCTCCGCCTCGAGCACATAGGCCACGATGCGGTCGTCCGCATTCAGCCGCATGGCGATGTCGCGCACCAGGTCCTCGACGAACTTGGGATTCTCGTAGGCACGCTCGGTGACGAACTTCTCGTCGGGCCGCTTGAGCAGCCCCCACAGCTCGCACGACGCCTCTTCCTCGGCCATGCGCACCAGCGCCTCCACCGGCAGCTCGCCGGCCAGCTCCACGTTCATGGTGATATGCGAGCGCTGGTTGTGCGCGCCATACTGCGAGATCTTCTTCGAGCACGGGCACAGGCTGGTCACCGGCACCAGCGCCTTCAGGAACACCCGCGTGGCGCCGTTGCGCACTTCACCGGTCAGCGTGACCTCGTAGTCCAGCAGCGACTCCACGCCCGACACCGGCGCGATCTTGCTGATGAAGTACGGGAACGTGACCTCGATGCGGCCGGCCTCGGCTTCGAGCTTCTCCAGCATCTTGTCCAGCATCAGCCGGAAGCTGGCCAGCTCCAGCGGCGCCCGCTCTTCTTCCAGCAGCGCCACGAAGCGCGACATATGCGTGCCCTTCTGGTCGGCGGGCAGGTGCACGTCGAGGTTGAAGGTGCCGACGGTCGGCACGATGCCGCTCGGGGTCTTCAGGGTCACGGGATAGCGCACGCCCTTCACGCCGACTCGCTGGATCGGGATCTGGCGGGTGTCGGGGCTCGACTGGACGTCGGGCATGATGAAGGCGGGGTTGATGTCATTCATCTACGGTTTCCTCCAGGGTCGCGCCAGGCAAGCGCAAGCCCTTACGGTCGCGGCATTTTCGCAGTCCCTCCATGCCGCGCAACGAGTGTGAAACCACGGGACCCGGCACTGGCGTGCCGACCCGCAGCTGCGAACACAAAAATCGGAGTGTAAGGGAATTCGGACGCACCCGTGGCGCGGCGGCCCGAATCCCCTTGGGGATGGCAGGTGATCAGGCCACGCGCGAGGCGACCGTGACCTGCGGCTGGTCGAGCCCGAAACGCTCGCGCACCGAACGCTCGATGCCGGCCGCGTCAAGGCCGCATTGCTGCAGCAGGTAGCCCGGATCGCCATGGTCGACGAAGCGGTCGGGCAGGCCCAGCGTCAGCACCGGCTTGTCGATGCCGGCCTCGGCCAGGGCCTCGAGCACGGCGCTGCCGGCGCCGCCCATCACGCTGCCCTCTTCCACCGTCACCAGGTAGTCGTGGTCGGCGGCCAGGCGCTTGACCAGCGCGACGTCGAGCGGCTTGACGAAGCGCATGTCGGCCACGGTGGCGTCCAGCGCCTGCGCCGCGCCCAGCGCCGGCTGCACCATCGAGCCGAACGCCAGCATGCCGACGCGATGCCCGGCGCGCGCGCCGCCCTCGCGGCGCACCACGCCCTTGCCCACCGGCACCGGGGCCAGGTCGGCGGCGATCGCCGCGCCCGGGCCGGAGCCGCGCGGATAGCGCACGGCGCTCGGGCAGTCCTGCTGGAACGCCGTGGTCAGCAGCTGGCGGCACTCGCTCTCGTCGGACGGCGTCATCACCATCATGTTGGGGATGCAGCGCAGGTAGGCGATATCGTAGGCGCCCGCGTGAGTCGCGCCGTCGGCGCCGACCAGGCCGGCGCGGTCCAGCGCGAACACCACCGGCAGGTTCTGCAGCGCCACGTCGTGGATCAGCTGGTCGTAGCCGCGCTGCAGGAAGGTCGAGTAGATCGCCACCACCGGCTTCAGCCCTTCGCACGCCAGGCCGCCGGCGAAGGTCACCGCATGCTGCTCGGCGATGCCGACGTCGTAGTAGCGGTCGGGGAAGCGCTGCTCGAACTCGACCATGCCGGAGCCCTCGCGCATTGCCGGGGTGATGCCGACCAGGCGCTTGTCGGCCGCGGCCATATCGCACAGCCAGTCACCGAACACCTGGGTGTAGGTCTTGCGCGCGGGCTTGGCGGCCGGGCGAATGCCTTCGGCCGGATTGAACTTGCCCGGGCCGTGGTAGAGGATGGGGTCGGCCTCGGCCAGCTTGTAGCCCTGGCCCTTCTTGGTGACCACGTGCAGAAACTGCGGGCCGCCGCCTTCGAGCGCGCGCTCGCGGATGTTCTGCAGCGTCGGCACCAGCGAATTCAGGTCGTGGCCGTCGATCGGCCCGATGTAGTTGAAGCCGAATTCCTCGAACAGCGTGGCCGGCACCATCATGCCCTTGGCATGTTCCTCGAAACGCTTGGCGAACTCCAGCACCGGCGGCGCCACCGACAGCACCTTCTCGATGCCCTTCTTGGTGGCGGCGTAGAACTGGCCGCTCAGCAGCCGCGCCAGGTGGCGGTTGAGGGCGCCCACCGGCGGCGAGATCGACATGTCGTTGTCATTGAGCACCACCACCAGCGGCAGGTCCTTGTAGACGCCGGCGTTGTTCAGCGCCTCGAAGGCCATGCCGGCGGTCATCGCGCCGTCGCCGATCACCGCCACCGAGACCCGCTTCTCGCCCAGCGTGCGGGCGCCCAGCGCCATGCCCAGCGCGGCCGAGATCGAGGTCGACGAGTGCGCGGTGCCGAAGGTGTCGTATTCGCTCTCGCTGCGGCGCGGGAAGCCCGAGATGCCACCCCACTGGCGCAGCGTGCGCATGCGCTCGCGGCGCCCGGTCAGGATCTTGTGCGGATAGCTCTGGTGGCCCACGTCCCACACCAGCCGGTCATCGGGGGTGTTGAAGACGTAGTGCAGCGCGATGGTCAGTTCGACCGTGCCCAGGTTGGACGACAGGTGGCCACCGGTCTGCGAGACCGACTCCAGCACATAGGCGCGCAGTTCGTCGGCCAGGGTCTGGAGCTCGCGCCGGTCGAGCTTGCGCAGGTCCGCGGGGGCGTCAATCTTGTTGAGGAGTGCGTAGGTCATGATGTCCGTTCGGCCGGCTCTAGTTTAATGCGTGCGCAGCACGATCAGGTCCGCCAGGTCGCGCAGGCGCGCGGCGCGCTCGCCGAAGCCGGCCAACGCCTCGTAGGCCTCGGCACGCAGCGACCCGGCCAGTTCGCGGGCCGCGTCCAGCCCCAGCAGCGACACGTAGGTGGGCTTGTCGTGGGCGGCGTCCTTGCCGGCGGTCTTGCCCAGCGTCGCGGTATCCGCGGTGACGTCCAGAATATCGTCTACGACCTGGAACGCCAATCCCACCGCCGCCGCGTAGCGGTCCAGCGCGGCCAGGCCCTGAGCATCGATCTCGCCACACAGCGCGCCCATGCGCACGCTGGCGCGCAGCAGCGCGCCGGTCTTCATGCGGTGCATGGCTTCGAGCGCGTCGCGCGTCATGGCCCGGCCCACGTTCTGCAGGTCGATCGCCTGGCCGCCGGCCATGCCGGCCGAGCCCGACGCCCGCGCCAGCTCCGCCACCAGCTGCAGCCGCACCGCGGGCGCGATCGGCCCGGCTTCCGCCAGCACGATGAAGGCCTGGGTCTGCAGCGCATCGCCTACCAGCAGCGCGGTGGCCTCGTCATAGGCCTTGTGCACAGTGGGGCGGCCGCGGCGCAGGTCGTCGTCGTCCATGCACGGCATGTCGTCGTGGACCAGCGAATAGGCGTGGATCATCTCCACCGCGCAGGCGGCCGCGTCGCAGGCCGCCGGGGCCGCGCCGCTCACTGCGCCGGCGGCATGGACCAGCAGCGGACGCACGCGCTTGCCGCCACCCAGCGCAGCATAGCGCATCGCTTCATGCAGCGTATGCGGCACCGTGCCGGCGTCGGGCAGCGCGGCCTCAAGGGCAGCCTCGGTGCGCGCGCCCTGCGCCTGCATCCATTGTGCGAAGTCGCTCATGCCTCGTCCGTCTCCTGTGCGCCATTGGCACCGTTGCCTTCGCCCGCCAGCGGCCTGAGCGCGTCGCCCTCCAGTACCCGCACCTGCTGCTCGACCCGCTCCAGCTTCTGCTGGCAGTAGCGCACCAGCTCGGCGCCGCGGCGGTACGCCGCCAGCGAGGCCTCGAGCGGCAGTTCGCCGCTTTCCATGCTGGCCACCAGCGTTTCCAGTTCGGCCATCGCCGCCTCGTAGGAGGCGGGCGGCGCCGAGGCGGCGTCGGCGGTGTTGTCGGTCTGGACCGGAGCGGTCGTGGTTTTTGGCATATCAGGCCCTGGAAGCTGGAACCCGGGGGAACCCGGATGGGGAAGCCCGGATTTTACGCCAAAGCGCGACCATGCCCCCATCTTGCAGGGGGATACCGTGCCCCGGTCGGGTGCTTCGGATGCGGAAGTGACTTGTGCGCTCGGGTCGTCTTTCCGAATGCGGCCGGTACGGCACCCCGATGACGACCCGGGTCGACTTTTTCGCTAAAAAGGCAAAAAAATCAGTCCCTTAACTTTTTGGGTCGGGTACAATCTCCCGCTCGCCGCCAGGGGTTGCACGCGCATCCCGCCGGGCGGCAGTCTTTCCCAAATCGATTCCATTTTCGATGGTTGGGTTGTTCACTGCTTTCACCTGTTCATCTGGGAGTGGGGATAATGTCCAATCTCAGCACCGCGCTCAACCTGGCGCCGGCTGATTCGCAACTGCCCGTCGGCGTCTACTTCGACGAAGCGCTGCATCAACAAGAACTCGAACTGCTGTTCAGGAATGGCCCGGGCTACGTCGGCCATGAACTGATGGTCCCGGAAACCGGCGACTATCACACGCTCAAGGCCGAGGACGAAGGCCGCATGCTGGTGCGCAACGCCGCCGGCGTCGAGCTGATGTCCAACGTCTGCCGCCACCGCCAGGCCATCATGCTCAACGGCCGCGGCAACAAGCAGAACATCGTCTGCCCCCTGCACCGCTGGACCTACGACCTGAAGGGCGAACTGCTCGGCGCGCCGCATTTCGACAAACAGCCCTGCCTGCACCTGAAGCGCTCGCCGCTGCAGAACTGGAACGGCCTGCTGTTCGAGGGCCCGCGCGACGTACGCGCCGACCTGGCGCGGCTGGGCGTGGCGCAGGACCTTAACTTCGACGGCTACATGCTCGACCACGTCGAGGTGCACGAGTGCGACTACAACTGGAAGACCTTCATCGAGGTCTACCTCGAGGACTACCACGTGGTGCCGTTCCACCCGGGACTGGGCAGCTTCGTCTCGTGCGACGACCTGAAATGGGAGTTCGGCGAATGGCATAGCGTGCAGACCGTCGGCCTGCACGCGGGCCTGAAGCGCCCCGGCAGCCCGACGTACCAGAAATGGCATGACGCGGTGCTGCGCTTCAACAACGGCGAGCTGCCCAAGCACGGCGCGATCTGGCTGACCTACTACCCCAACATCATGGTGGAGTGGTACCCGAACGTGCTGGTAATCTCGACGCTGCACCCGATCGGCCCGCGCAAGACCCGCAATGTGGTGGAGTTCTACTACCCCGAGGAAATCGCGCTGTTCGAGCGCGAGTTCGTCGAGGCCGAGCGCGCCGCCTACATGGAAACCTGCATCGAGGACGACGAGATCGCCGAACGCATGGACGCCGGCCGGCTGGCGCTGCTCAAGCGCGGCACCAGCGAGGTCGGCCCGTACCAGTCGCCGATGGAAGACGGCATGCAGCACTTCCACGAGTGGTACCGCCGCGCCATGGCCTACGCGGGCTAGTGCGATCAGCGCACAACGCAAGCTGCAACGGACCGCCACGGCGGTCCGTTTTGCTTTGGCAGGCGATGTGCGCTGCTAGAATCATTGTCCGGCGCGCTCGGCGCGAGGCCGCAGAGCCCCGCTCGCGCGCCGGCCTTCTCTCCTTCGCTCCTGCCCGCTTCACCGCGCCCTCGCCATGCAATCGCTCTGGATGCTGTTCGCCGCCTTCGCTTTTTCGCTGATGGGGGTTGGCGTCAAGCTGGCGTCCGACCTGTACACCACCGGCGAGATCGTGTTCTACCGCGGCCTGATCAGCGTGGTGATCATGTGGGTGCTGCTGTCCTCGCGCGGGGTCTCGGTGCGCACCCCGTACATGCTGTCGCACATCAAGCGCAGTGTGTTCGGCGTGACCTCGCTGATGTTGTGGTTCACCTCGATCTCGCTGCTGCCGCTGGCCACGGCGATGACGCTGAACTATATGTCGCCGGTGTGGATCGCGCTGATCCTGGGCGCCAGCGCGGCGCTGGCCGGCACCGGCGGCAACGCCGACCGCCGCCTGGTGCTGGCCATCCTGCTGTCGTTTGCCGGAGTGATCTGCCTGCTGCAGCCGTCGGTGGGCAAGGATCAGCTGACCGGCGGCCTGGTCGGCCTGATCTCCGGCATGTTCACCGCATTGGCCTATGTCGAGGTGCGCCAGCTCGGCCAGCTGGGCGAGCCCGAAGGCCGCATCGTGTTCTATTTCTCGCTGGTCGGCATGATCGCCGGGCTGGTGTGGATGCTGCTGGGCGGCACCAGCCCGCATACCTGGTACGGCGCCGGCCTGCTGCTGGCGATCGGCATCCTGGCCACGCTGGGCCAGACCGCGATGACGCGCGCCTACAAGCGCGGCAACACCCTGCTGACCGCCAACCTGCAATACGCCGGCATCGTCTTCTCCAGCGTGTGGGGCATGCTGATCTGGTCCGACCGCCTGAACTGGCTGTCGTGGCTGGGCATGGCGCTGATCATCGCCAGCGGCATCGCCACCACGCTGATGCGCGCGCGCCAGGGCACCGACGCCAAGCCCACGCCCGCCACGCCGGTCAAGTCGCCGGAGGCGGAAGTGCACCCCGAGGTGTAGCATTCGGTAAGCCCGACCGCCCAGGATTTATTTCTCCGCTCGCTACAGGATTCCCATGCAGAAACCGCTGATTTCCGTCACCGCACTGCAGTCTCTGCTGGCCGGCCCCGGCCGCTGCGTCGTCGTCGACTGCGGCTTCGACCTGGCCGACCCCGCCGCCGGCCGCGAGGCGTACCGCACCGGCCACCTGCCCGGCGCCTTCTACCTGCACCTCGACAACGAGCTGTCCGGCCCCAAGACCGGCCGCAACGGCCGCCATCCGCTGCCGGACGCCGACGACCTGGTCGCGCGCCTGCAGGCACTCGGCATTGACGACGACACCCCGGTGGTCGCCTACGACGCCCAGGGCGGCATGTTCGCCGCGCGGCTGTGGTGGCTGCTGCGCTGGATCGGCCACGATGCCGTGGCCGTGCTCGATGGCGGCAAGGACGCCTGGGTCAAGGCTGGCTTGCCGCTGGAGCACGATGCCGCGGCAGAGCCCGAGGTTCCGGGCACGATCCGCCGCGGCAAGTCGCTGGTACCGACCGTCGATGCGGAGGTACTGGTCGACAATCTCGGCCAGGGCCGGCTGCTGGTGGTCGATGCGCGCGCGCCCGACCGTTTCCGCGGCGAGAACGAGACCCTGGATCCGGTCGGCGGCCATATCCCGGGCGCGGTCAATCGATTCTTCAAGGACAACCTGGACGCGGAAGGCCGCTTCAAGCCGGCCGAGACCCTGCGCGCGGAATTCGGCGCGGTGCTGGGCACGCACGCCGCCACGCAGGCGGTGATGCAGTGCGGCTCCGGCGTCACGGCCTGCCACAACCTGCTGGCGCTGGAAGCCGCCGGCCTGGGCGGCGCGGCGCTGTATCCGGGATCGTGGAGCGAGTGGTGCGCCAACCCGGCGCGCCCTGTTGCCACCGGGGCCACCGGGGCGGCCTGAGCCGGCTAGTGTGACGAGGCCACGGGCGCGGCGTGGCCGTCATGGCCGTGCGCGCCGTGGCTGTGCCGCTCGTGCACACCGTTGGTGATGAAGACGATGGCCGAGATCCCCGCCGCCACCAGCACCACCTGGATCGCCGATTCGCGCCAGCGCGGCTTGCGCTGCATCTGCGGCATCAGGTCGCTGACGGCGATATAGATGAAGCTGCTGGCGGCGATCACCAGCACGTAGGGGATCCACCCGCTCAGCTGGTCGAGCAGGAAGTACCCGACCACCCCGCCGGCAATCGCCGCCAGGCTTGACACCAGGTTGAACGCAAAGGCGCGCGCCTTGGAGAAGCCGGCGTTGAGCAGCACGATAAAGTCGCCCACCTCCTGCGGGATCTCGTGCGCCGCGATCGCCAGCGCAGTGACCACGCCGATATGCGGATCGGCCAGGAACGCCGCCGCGATCACGATGCCGTCGGCGAAGTTGTGGAAGGTGTCGCCGACCAGGATGGTCAGGCCGCTGCGGCCCGCTTCCTCGCGGTCATGGCCGTGGTGGTGGTGGTGCCCGTCGCCCTCGTGATGGTGCGAATGGCGCAGCAGCGACAGCTTTTCCAGCAGGAAGAAACCCAGCAGCCCGGCCAGCAAGGTGCCGAACAGCGCGCGCGGATCGGCGCCGGACTCGAACGCCTCGGGCAGCGAATGCAGCAGCGCGGTGGCGAGCAGCACGCCCACCGAAAAGCTCACCATGCGCTCGACCACGCGGGACGCCACCGTCAGCGACAGCAGCGCCGCCCCGAAGATGCTGCCCACGCCAGAGATCGTGGCGGCGAGCAGGATATACAAAAGCGTCGAATGGATGATGGGCTCCCGGGGTGGCGGTGCCGGGCGGCCCCGCCGTTCCGCCCGCATCGCGCCGGGCGGCAAACGCAACAATGTTGCAATAACTCAAAGGCCGCATTGTACGTATCCGCCGGGACTTTGCAATCCTGCCGTCGGCCGCCCCACGGGCGGGGGCCGCTTGCCAGGTCAGGCGACGCCGTACTGCCGGAACCAGTCCAGGCACTTCTGCCAGCCGTCCCTGGCGTCGGCCTCGCGGTAGCTGGGCCGGTAGTCCGCGTGGAAGGCGTGGCCGGACTCGGGATAGACGATAAAGCGCGAGCGCTTGGCCTCCGGGTCGGACGACGTCGCCAGCGCGGCCTTCATCCGGTCCACCTGCTCCAGCGGGATGCCGGTGTCCTTGCCGCCGTACAGGCCGAGCACCGGCGCATGGAGCTGGCCGACCAGGTCGATGGGATTCTTCGGCTTGATCGGCGTCGGCTCGGGCGCCAGCTGGCCGTACCAGGCCACGCCGGCCTTCAGGCGCTGGCTGTGCGCGGCGTAGAGCCAGGTCATGCGTCCGCCCCAGCAGAAGCCGGTGATGGCCAGGCGCGAGACATCGCCGCCGTTGGCGCCGGCCCAGGCCACGGCGGCATCGAGGTCGCCCATCACCTGCGCGTCGGGCACCTTGGCGATCACCTCGCGCTGCAGTTCCTGGATCGTGCCGAAGCTCTGCGGATCACCCTGGCGCGCGAACAGCTCGGGCGCGATCGCCAGGTAGCCCTGCTTGGCAAAGCGCCGGCATACATCGGCGATATGCTCGTGCACGCCGAAGATCTCGCTGATCACCAGCACTACCGGCAGGTTTTTCTTGCCTTCCGGCTGGGCGCGGTAGGCCGGCATGCTGAAGCCGCCCGACGGAATCGTGACCTCGCCCGCGTTCAGGCCGGCAAAATCGGTCTTGATCGCCTGCTGGGCCATCACCGGCAGGGCCGCGGCCGCAAAGGCGGAACCGAGCGCGGTCTTGACGAAGCCGCGCCGGTCGAAGATCTGGCCGGGGACCAGGCTGTCCACTTCTGGTTTGAGCATGCTTGTCTCCAGGATCGTTGGTGGCTGGGCCGCCACGCGGCGCCCGCACGCGATTTTAAGCAGACATGGAGAAAACATGGCGGCGCAGGCCCGCCGGCGCCCCCACCCGCAAGCGGGGGCCCGGGGCCATGCGTCAGTGCAGCTTGACGCGCGGACTGGTCTTGCTGCGCAGCCAGTGCGAGACGGTGTCCAGCGCCATCCCGACCGCGCCGTGCAGCGCCATCACGTGCATCCGGTACAGCGAGGTGTACATGAAGCGCGCCATCAGCCCTTCGATAAACATCGAGCCGCCGATCAGCCCGCCCATCAGGCTGCCCACCGCGCTGAAATGTCCCAGCGACACCAGCGAGCCGAAGTCCTTGAAAGCGAATTGCGGCAGCGGCCGTCCCGCCAGCCGCGCGCACAGCGCCTCGTAGAGAAAGGTGGCCTGCTGGTGCGCGGCCTGCGCGCGCGGCGGCACCGAGGTCTGCTTCTCCGGCCACGGGCAGCTGGCGCAATCGCCAAAGGCGAAGATGTCCGGGTCCCCCTCGCTCTGCAGCGTCGGGCCGACCACGATCTGGCCCTGGCGGCTGACCGGCAGGCCCAGGCTGGCCAGCACCGCGGGCGCGGTGATACCGGCGGCCCACACCGTCAGGTCGGCGTCGATGGTCTTGCCGCTGGCGGTCAGTACGGCCTGCGGCGTGACTTCGGTCACGCGCTCGCTGGTGAAGACGTCGACATCCAGCTTCCTGAGCAGCTTGGCGGTCTCGGCCGAGACCCGCTCGGACAGCGCCGGCAGGATGCGCGGACCGGCCTCGATCACATGGATGCGCACGTCGCGGCGCGGATCGAGCCGGTGCAGGCCATAGGCGCTGAGCACGTGCGCGGTGTTGCGCAGCTCCGCCGACAGCTCGACGCCGGTGGCGCCGGCGCCGATGATGGCCACGTCAACGCGCGGCCGGCCGTCCTCGCCGACGCGGCCGCGCCCGTTCTGGGCGCGCACGCAGGCGGCGATCAGCCGCTTGCGGAAGCGCTCGGCCTGGGCCACGGTATCCAGCGCAATGGCGTGCTCGGCGGCGCCCGGCACGCCGAAGAAATGCGTGACGCAGCCGATCGCCAGCACCAGCGTGTCGTACGGCAGTTCGCGCGCGGGCAGCAGCTCGGCGCCGTCCTGGTCGACGCAGGCCGACACCGAGATGGTCTTGCGGCTGCGGTCGATGCCGGTCAGCTCGCCCTGCTGGAACTCGAAATGATGCCAGCGCGCCTGCGCCGCGTATTCGAGCTGGTGGGTGTTGGGATCCATGCTGCCGGCGGCGACTTCGTGCAGCAGCGGTTTCCAGATATGGGTGGGCAGGCGGTCCACCAGCACCACCTGCGCCGCGCCCTTGCGGCCGAGCTTGTCGCCCAGCTTCGTTACCAGTTCCAGCCCCCCTGCTCCGCCGCCGACGACGACGATGCGGTGCGTCCTTGTTTCTGTCATGGTCTACCCTGCTGCGTTTTTGTAAATTCTTTGCCTGAGGCGCTTGCTGAGGCGTTTGCCACAGTCTGCTGCATTGCAGCATGACTGGCAAGCGCCGCACGCTGACTCAGCAGTCGCTTCATTCGATACCACCACGCAGGGGCAGCGAGCCGGCCGGGTCGCCGGCTCGCCAGGGGGCCCGGTGCAGCCTCAGTGCGCTTCTTCCCAGTTGGCGCCGCTGCCGACTTCGGCCACCAGCGGCACGCGCAACTCGGCCACCGTGCACATCAGTTCGGGCAGGCGCGCCTTGACCGGTTCCAGCTCGTGCTCGGGCACTTCCAGCACCAGTTCATCGTGCACCTGCATGATCTGGCGCGTCTGCAGGCCGTCGCGCTCCAGCCAGTCCTGCACCGCGATCATCGACAGCTTGATCAGGTCGGCCGCGGTGCCCTGCATCGGCGCGTTGATGGCGGCGCGCTCGGCGGCCTGGCGGCGCGGGCCGCTGCCGCCGTTGATATCGGGCAGCCACAGCCGCCGGCCGAACACGGTCTCGACATAGCCCTGCTCGCGCGCGGTCTGGCGGGTCTCTTCCATGTAGTGGGCCACGCCCGGATAGCGCATGAAGTAGCGGTCGATGTAGTGCTTGGCGGCCTCGCGCTCGATGCCCAGGTTGCTGGCCAGCCCGAACGCGCTCATGCCGTAGATCAGGCCGAAGTTGATCACCTTGGCGTAGCGGCGCTGCTCGCTGCTGACGGCGTCGCGCTCGACGCCGAAGATCTCGGCGGCGGTGGCGCGGTGGATGTCTTCGCCGTTGGCAAAGGCGCGCAGCAAGTTCTCGTCGCCCGAGATATGGGCCATGATGCGCAGCTCGATCTGCGAATAGTCGGCCGACACGATCACGCTGCCCGGCTCGGCGATAAAGGCCTCGCGGATGCGGCGGCCTTCCTCGGTGCGCACCGGGATGTTCTGCAGGTTGGGCTCGGTCGACGCCAGCCGCCCGGTCACCGCGGTGGCCTGGCCGTAGCTGGTGTGCACGCGCCCGGTCCGCGGGTTGACCATCTTCGGCAGCTTGTCGGTGTAGGTGGACTTGAGCTTGGACAGGCCGCGGTAATCCAGCAGCAGCTTGGGCAGCGGGTAGTCCTCGGCCAGCTTCTGCAGCACCTCTTCGTCGGTCGACGGCGCGCCGCTGGCGGTCTTCTTCACCACCGGCAGCTTCATCTGGTTGAACAGGATCTCGCCGATCTGCTTGGGCGAGCCCAGGTTGAACGGCTGCCCGGCGGCCTCGTAGGCCGACTGCTCCAGCGCCAGCATGCGCTGGCCCAGCTCGGCGCTCTGCGCGGCCAGGCGTTCGGCGTCGATCAGCACGCCGTTGCGCTCGACCTTCTGCAGCACCACCGAGACCGGCATCTCGATCTCTTCATAGACCCGACGCAGCCCGGCCGCGGCCTCGACCTGCGGGAACATCCGGCGATGCAGGCGCAGCGTCACGTCGGCATCCTCGGCGGCGTACTCGGTGGCGCGGGCCAGGTCGATCTGGTCGAAGCCGATCTGGCTCGCGCCCTTGCCGCACACCTCTTCATAGGTGATGGTCTTCAGGCTCAGCAGGCGCTCGGCCAGGCTGTCCATGCCATGGTTGCGGTGCGAGGCCAGCACGTAGCTCTGCAGCATGGTGTCGTGTGCAATGCCGCGCAGCCTGATGCCGTGGTTGGCGAACACATGGACGTCGTACTTCAGGTTCTGGCCGAGCTTGGGGCGGCTGGCGTCTTCCAGCCAGGCACACATGCGTTCCAGCACGAACTCGCGTGCAAGCTGGCCGTGCTCGGGCAGGCCGGCCACGTCAGGGCCGCGGTGCGCCACCGGGATATAGCAGGCCTCGCCCGGCGCCGCCGACAGCGAGATGCCGACCAGCTGCGCCTGCATCGGATCGAGCGAGGTGGTCTCGGTATCGATCGCCACCAGCGGCGCCGATTCGATTCGGCGCAGCCAGTCTTCCAGCATGCCCCCGGTGGTGACGGTCTCGTAGCGGATCTCGGTGGGCGCCGCGTCCTCGGCCGGCGCCGCGCCGGCCTCGGCCGACGGTGCGGGCGCATCGAACAGGCCACCCTGCGCGGGCGCGCTGGCCGCGGCACGGGCACGGGCCTGGGCGCGCGCGTCGGGCAGGCTTTCACCGGTGGCTTCGCGCAGCCAGGTCTTGAAGCCATAGCGCTGGAAGAACGCCACCAGCTGTTCCTTGTCCTCGCCGGTCTCGCGCAGCGCGTGGAAGTCCGCGACCGACTTGCTCAGGTCGCAGTCGGTCTTGACCGTCACCAGCCGGCGCGCCATCGGCAGCCATTCCAGCGTGTTGCGCAGGTTCTCGCCCACCACGCCCTTGATGCCGGGCGCGGCCGCGATCACGCCGTCGAGCGAGCCATGCTCGGCCAGCCATTTGACCGCGGTCTTGGGGCCGACCTTGGGCACGCCGGGCACATTGTCGACCGCATCGCCAATCAGCGACAGATAGTCGATGATGCGTTCCGGCGGCACGCCGAACTTGGCCACCACGCCGGGAGGATCGAGCACCTCGCCGCTCATGGTATTGACCAGCGTGACCTGCTCGTTGACCAGTTGCGCCAGGTCCTTGTCGCCGGTGGACACCACCGTGCGCACGCCCTGCTCCATGGCCTGGCGCGACAATGTGCCGATCACGTCGTCGGCCTCGACGCCGTCGACCACCACGATCGGCCAGCCCAGCGCGCGCACGGCCTCGTGGATCGGCTCGATCTGGCGCGCCAGGTCCTCGGGCATCGACGGGCGGTGCTCCTTGTAGGCCGGGTACAGGTCGTCGCGGAAGGTCTTGCCCTTCGCGTCGAACACGCAAGCGGTATACTCTGCCGGGTAGTCGTTGCGCAACTTGCGCAGCATGTTGATCATGCCGTAGATTGCCCCTGTGGGCAGACCCTCCCCATTCCTCAGGTCCGGCAAAGCGTGATAAGCGCGATACAGATAGCTCGATCCATCGACGAGCAAGAGTGTTTTTGGACTATCCGACATTCCCATGGACTCAAAATTGACTGGTGCCGCTGCAGGCGGTGCCTCGACCGCCCCCCTTGCTGACCCGGATGTTGCTGATATCTCCGGCGATACCGTACAACCCCCGCCGGAAGCTGCCTCCGAGCACGCCGCGGCCATCGCCGCGGCCGCCGATGCTGCTGCCGCTGGTCATCCGCCTGAAGTTGCTGCTGAAAAGGCTGCTGCGGCGGCGGCGCGCGCCAATCCGCGCAAGATGATCCCCAGCCTGCGTGCGCTGGCCGACGAAGACCGCGCGACCGCAAAGAAGGCGCGCGCCTCGTGGCAAATGTTCACGATTATGGCAGAGTTCATCGAGGCCACCGAGTACCTGTCCGAGATCCGCCCGGCGGTGTCGATCTACGGCAGCGCGCGCCTGCGCGAGGACTCTCCCTACTACCAGCGCACCATCGAGATCGCGCGGCTGTTCTCCGACGCGGGCTTTGCCGTGATCTCCGGCGGCGGCCCCGGCATCATGGAGGCGGCCAACAAGGGCGCGCATGCCGGCAAGTCCGCCAGTGTCGGCCTGAACATCGAACTGCCGCACGAGCAGCAGGGCAATCCGTACCAGGACATTGCCATGCGCTTCCGCCACTTCTTCACCCGCAAGGTCACCTTCGTCAAGAATTCCGACGCGTTCATCGTGATGCCGGGCGGCTTCGGCACGCTCGACGAGCTGGCCGAGGTGCTGACGCTGGTGCAGACCGGCAAGTCGCGCTCGGTGCCGGTGATCATGTTCGGCAGCCGCTTCTGGAAGGGCCTGCTGGACTGGTTCCGCTTCACGCTGCTGCCAATGGGCCTGATCGCCGAGCACGACCTGGACCTGATGAAGATCGTCGACGAGCCGCACGAAGTGCTGGAAGCGGTCTACGACTATTACGAGCAGCGCGGCGGCGACAAGCCGATCCCGCCGAAGGAAGAAATGTTCTACCTGTAAGGCCGGGTTCTCCGCGGACAAGGGGTCGCCGCAGCGCCGCGGCCACGCATGCGCCACCCGGCGCCGTGGCGCAGGTGCCCCCCGGGGCACGGCGGCGGCCTGTGCGGGACAGGAATTGCTAGAATGGAACCTGTCCGTCTGCCAAGCCCGGCGCCGCCGGGTTGCAGTCCAACCGCCGCATGCCGCGGCGCTGCGTGCCGCTTGCGCCGCAGCCCGCACAGGAGCACCTGATGACCTCCCCTTGTCCCGTCCGCCCGGTCCGGTCCACGCGCGCAGCCGCCGTGGCCGGCGAGCCTGAATCGCCTGCCAGGCGGCCCGTGTCCGGCCTGGCCGCGGCAGTGGTCGCCGCACTGGCGCTGGCGTCCGGCTGGGCCGTCGCGCAGGAAAGCAATGCGCTGACCCAGCAGGAACTGAACCAGATCAACAACCAGCCGATCGCCCCGGCCGCCAGGTCACAGCTGAACCAGCCGCGCGAGCCGAGCTTCCAGCTGAACGAACGCGATGGCACCCAGGTGCGCGAGTACCGTGACAAGGGGCGCGCCACCGACATCCAGGTCAGGTCGGGCTTCGGCACCAGGTACGAGATGAGCAAGCCGGAAGACAGCTCGCCCAAGATCCGCGAGCATGACGTCAACCGCGTGCCGTCGGTCAACCTGAAGTTCTGAACCCGCTTGCCCACGGCCTGGCCTGAACGCCAGGCCGCGCCGGCCCTCCGGCAGTCATGCCGCGGCGGCGGCCCGGACTTTGTCCGGAACCGGCGCCCGCCGCTTTCCGATTCGCATCACACAACGAGTATGGCCGTATTCACCACGGTCTCGCAGGACGAGATCGCACGCTGGCTGCTGGATTTCGACCTTGGCGAAGTGCGCGACCTGCGCGGCATCGCCTCGGGCATCGAGAACAGCAATTTCTTCCTCACCATGGAGCACGAGGGCCAGACGCGCCAGTACGTGCTGACCATCTTCGAGCGGCTGTCGTTCGCGCAGTTGCCCTATTACCTGCACCTGATGGCGCATCTGGCCGAGCGCGGCATCCGCGTGCCCGCGCCGATCCCGGCGCGCGACGGCGAGATCCTGCGCCCGCTCAAGGGCAAGCCCGCCACCATCGTCACGCGCCTGCCCGGCGCGTCGCAACTCGCCCCCGACGCGCAGCACTGCGCCGAGGTCGGCGACATGCTGGCGCGCATGCACCTGGCCGGCGCCGACTACCCGCGCCGCCAGCCCAACCTGCGCAGCCTGCCGTGGTGGCAGCAGACCGAGCGCGAGATCCTGCCCTTCCTCGATGCCGGCCAGCGCACGCTGCTGCAGCGGGAAATCGCCCACCAGGCGGCGTTCTTCGCCAGCGCGGCGTACGCCAGCCTGGGCGAAGGCCCGTGCCACTGCGACCTGTTCCGCGACAACGCGCTGTTCGAGGAAGACCCCAGCGGCCGCCACCGGCTGGGCGGCTTCTTCGATTTCTACTTCGCCGGCAACGACAAGTGGCTGTTCGACCTGGCGGTCACCGTCAACGACTGGTGCATCGACCTCGCCAGCGGCGAACTCGACCCCACGCGCGCGCAGGCCCTGCTGCGGGCTTATCATGCGGTCAGGCCGCTGACCGGGACCGAGGCCGCTCACTGGCAGGACATGCTGCGCGCGGGCGCCCTGCGCTTCTGGGTGTCACGCCTGTGGGACTTCTACCTGCCGCGCGAGGCCGACATGCTGCAGCCGCACGATCCGACCCATTTCGAACGCATCCTGCGCCGGCGCCTGGACGCACAACCCGCGAACCCCGAGAGCGCCCCGCTCCCCTGGATCTGACCCGTATGCAACTACTGGAAGTCCCTGCCAAGGAAGGCTACACCTGGTTCCGCCAGGGCATCTGGCTGTTCCGCAAGAACCCGCTGACCTTCCTGATGCTGCTGTTCGTCTACCTGATCGCCGCGCAGCTGGCCATCGTGGTGCCGCTGATCGGCATCATCGCGCTGCTGGTGGTCACGCCCGGCCTGTCGGTCGGCGTGATGACCGCGTGCCGCGACGTAATCCAGAACAAGCGCGTGCTGCCCACCGTGCTGCTGGCGGGCTTCCGCGCCAACGGCAAGGAAGCCACGCGCAACCTGCTGGTGCTGGGCGGCATCTACGCCGGGCTGGTGTTCATTCTCGGCCTGATCGCCGGTGCGGTGGTCGACATGAGCGCGCTGGTGCCGATCGTGCTGAAGGAAGAGGCGCCGACCGCCGAGGCGGTGCGCCAGCTCTACTACGCCATGCTGATCGGCGCGCTGCTGTACACGCCGATCGCGATGATGTTCTGGTTCGCACCGCTGCTGGCCGCCTGGCACGGCGTGCCGCCGGTCAAGGCGCTGTTCTTCAGCTGGACCGCGTGCTGGCGCAACCGCGGCGCGTTCTTCACCTACGCGGTGCTGTTCGCGATGCTGCTGGTGGCGATCCCGTTCTTCCTGGAGGCAGTGTTCAGCGCCTTCGGCGCCGAGACGGTGCTGTCGTTCCTGGTCACGCCGTATTCGCTGCTGATGCTGGCGATCTTGTATTGCTCGTTCTATGCGACGTACCGCGGCTGCTTCAACGTGACCCCGCCAGGGGTAGAGCCGGCTGCGCCGGCGACGCCGGGCGCCTGACCACAAGCGCTCGCTACCCGGTGGTGTGCTCCCTCTCCCGCTTGCGGGAGAGGGTTGGGGAGAGGGCGGGAGTTTCCACGAAGCGAGGCGCGTCGATATGGCCCACGCGTCCACTCCCCCCAACTATTGCCCGAACGTCTTCACCATCGCGTCCGCCGCCAGGCGCAGGTCGGGCACGAATCCCATCAGTCGGTCCATCGTCATCCGCGCCAGCGGTGCCTGTACCGCGATCGCAGCGCACGCACGGCTGCGATTGCGCATCACCGGAACCGCCACCGCAATCATCCCCTCAAGGTTTTCCTGGTTATTGATGCCCAGGCGGAGCCGCCGCGTGTGGGCCAGCTCCGCACGCAGTGCCATGGCGTCGGTAATGGTGTTCGCCGAATGCGCGCGCAGCGGCAAGTTGGCGACCAGTCGCTCGCGCTGCGCGCATGGCAGGAACGCCAGCAGGAGCTTGCCGCTGGCGGTGCAATGCAGTGGCACGCGCGAGCCCGGTTGCAGGTGCATTCGCAGCGGCCATTGGGTTTCCACCCGATCAAGATAGACCACGTCATCCCCCGACAACATGGTCAGGTTGCAGGTTTCGCCGACCTTGTCGACCAGTTGCTGCAGGATCGCGTGGCGCGCCGCGGCCGGCCCCGCCTGCATCAGCACATTGACCGCAAGCTGGCGCACGCGTGACGAACACTCATAGCCGGGGCTGTCCACTGTGCGCGACACCAGCCAGGTGCTCTCCAGCTGCTTGAGGATGCGGTGCACGGTCTGCTTGGGTAGCCCAATCTCCTGCACGATGGCCGACAAAGGCATGGGCCCGTCGGCTGTGGACAGGATCTCCAGGATGCGGAAGGCGCGCACCGCGGCGGCATTGGAGTGATTGCTCATGGATGCAATTTAGCGGATTCCGGGACGCCTTTGCGTCCCGAAAACTGCATTACCGGTTGTAGCCGGCAACCGTGCTCGCAAAAGCGCACAAATTGGGACGGCATGCCCGCCCGGGTTCACTAGATTTCGATCCGGGGCCGCCGCAACGGACCCGCCTGACCCAAACCCCGGAGCCGATCCATGAGTGTGCAGATACTGCAGCGCCAGCAGTCCCATTCCACCGATGTACCCGTGCCGGAAGACCAGGTCGCTACGATCGTGGCGCGCGCGCGGCAGGCGCAGAGCGCGTTTGCGCACGCCGGCCAGTCGACTGTCGACACGGCAGCGGCAGCGGTTGCGTGGGCCATCATGGAGCCTGCGCGCAACCGCCAGTTGGCCGAGCGTGCCGTCGCCGATACCGGCCTGGGCAATGTCGACGACAAGATCCGCAAGAACCACCGCAAGACCTTGGGCCTGCTGCGCGACCTGCACGGGCGCAAGACCGTCGGTGTGATCGCGCAGGATGCGGCCTCAGGCATTACCGAGATCGCCCGGCCGGTGGGTGTGGTGGCAGCCATCACGCCATCGACCAATCCCGCGGCGACCCCGGCCAACAAGATCATCAACGCACTCAAGTGCGGCAACAGCGTGATCGTGGCGCCATCGCCGAAAGGCCACGACACGTGCGCGCTGTTGCTGTCGTTCATCCACGCCGAGTTCGCCCGCTCCGGACTGTCGGCAGACCTGGTGCAGATGCTGCCCGCACCGGTCTCGAAGGCTGCAACCGCGGCACTTATGCAGCAGGCCGACCTGGTGGTCGCGACTGGCTCGCAAGCCAACGTGCGCATGGCCTATACCTGTGGGACGCCGGCCTTCGGCGTGGGCGCCGGCAACGTCGCCTCGGTCATCGACAACAGCGCCGCGCTGGACGACGCGGCGGCAAAGGTGGCGCGCTCCAAGACCTTCGACAATGCCACCAGTTGCTCGTCTGAGAACAGCCTGGTCGTGCTGGAGGGAGTCTACGCAGCCATGCTCGAAGCCCTGGCCCAGGTTGGAGGCGTGCTGCTTACAGCTGCGGAGAAGGCACGGCTGCAGGCACTGATGTGGCGCGGCGGCAAGCTCGCCGGCACGTTCACGGGACAGAGCGCGACGCGCATCGCCGAACTCGCCGGGCTGGAACGCGTGCGCGCGCTGCGGCCCGCCATGCTGCTGGTGGAGGAAACCGGCGTTGGCAGCGACTATCCGTTCTCGGGGGAAAAGCTTTCGCCCGTGCTGACGCTCTACCGCGAAGCCGACTTCGGCGCGGCGGTCGGGCGCGTGGCGCGCCTGTACGACTACATGGGCGCCGGGCATTCGGTTGGCCTGCATTCGTCCGACCCGCGCCATGCGCTGCAACTCGGGCTGGAACTGCCGGTGGCGCGCGTGATCGTGAACCAGGCTCACTGCTTCGCAACCGGCGGCAATTTCGACAACGGCCTGCCGTTTTCGCTTTCCATGGGTTGCGGCACCTGGGGCGGCAACAACTTCTCGGACAACCTCGGCTGGCGGCAATACCTGAACCTCACCCGCATTGCCCTGCCCATCGCCGAGCACATGCCCGATGAAGCGGAACTGCTGGGCGATTACTTCGCGAGGGTCGGAAAATGAACGCGCGCACTGAAGCCGAAGTGTTCGACACCCTCGCCGCGCTGGTGGCCGTGCGCGCCGCGCAGTGGCCCGACAAACCCTATCTGGTGTCGCCGGACAGCGGTAATGCGCTGACCTTCGGCGCGCTGGCGGCCGACGTCGCGACGCTGGCCTGCCGCTATGCGACAGCCGGACTGGAGACCGGGCAAACCGTGTCGGTGTACCTGCCCAATGGCGAACAGACCGCGCGGCTGTTGCTGGGCACCATGGCGTGCGGGCTGGTCGTCAACCCGATCAACCTGCTGTGCCATCCTGCGCAGCTGCGCTACATCCTCGCGCATTCGGACACGCGGCTGGTCTTCACCTGGCCTGGCGGCGAGGCCGCCATCCGCGCGGCATTGCGCGATGCCGGCCTGGACCTGCCGGTGATCGTCACCGCGCCCGACGCCGGGAGCCTGCCGGCGCTGCCCGCGGCGCGCAGCGCTGCCCCGTCGCTGCCCCCTCCGCAGACGGCTGCGCCCGCGCTGCTCATGTACACGTCCGGCACCACCGGTACCCCCAAAGGCGTGCTGTTGACGCAGCGCAACCTGCTGGCCAACGGCGCCAACGTCAGCCGCGAGCACGGGCTCGGACCAGCGGACCGGGTGCTGGCAACGCTGCCGCTGTACCACATCAATGGCCTGGTCGTGACCGCCATCGCGCCGCTGGTGCACGGCGGCTCAGTGGTGATGCCTATGCGATTTTCGGCAAGTTCATTCTGGCAGGACAGCGCGCGCCACGGCTGCACCTGGCTGAATGTGGTACCGACCATCATCGCCTACCTGCTGAACGACCCACACGGCCAGGCGCCGGCAGGTGTGCGCTTCTGCCGCTCGGCCTCGGCTGCGCTGCCGCCCGAACATCACCGCGCCTTCGAAGCAAGGTTCGGCATCGGAGTGATCGAGACCATGGGCATGACCGAGACCGCCGCACCGGCGTTCAGCAATCCGCTCGACCCGGGCCAGCGGCGCATCGGCAGCATCGGCCTGCCTTCGGGCACGCGCGCCCGCGTGCTCGGGCGCGACGGCAGGGTGATGTCCGACGGCGAGATCGGCGAGATCGTGCTGCAGGGCGAGAACGTGATGGCGGGATACTACAAGGCGCCCGACATCACACGGGAAGCCTTTACCCACGACGGCTGGCTGCGCACCGGTGATCTCGGCTACCGCGACGCCGACGGCTATTTCTACATTACCGGGCGCGCCAAGGAATTGATCATCAAGGGCGGCGAGAACATTGCACCGCGCGAGATCGACGAGGCGTTGCTGCGTCATCCCGCCGTGCTGGAAGCCGCCGCGGTCGGCGTGCCCGACCCGGCTTACGGGCAGGACATCGTTGCCTACGTGGTCATGCGCGAGGCGGCACGCTGCGATGACGCTGCACTGCGCGCCCATTGCCTGCGCGAACTAGGCCGCTACAAGACCCCAAAAGAGTTCCGCTTCATCGCCGAGCTGCCGCGCGGCCCGTCCGGCAAGGTGCAGCGGCTCAAGCTGCTCGACCACGCCTGAACTCCCCTTCCCCGCCATCCCCAACCCTCGCCAAGGAGCCTGCCCGCCCCCATCCGCAAGACCAGGAGACACACGCAACACCACAGACAGATTGCTCAAGGACGGGGCAGCGCGGCCGGCGCCGCGCCCCGGCGCGCCGCATGCGCATGGCTACGGACCGTGCGCCGGCCGCCGCCCGGTCAACGCCACGCGCACTCGTCGCGCATAGGAGGTGGTATGAAGCAACGCATCAAGACCCGGCACATGATCCTGGGCGTCATGTGCCTGATGTATTTCATCGCCTATATCGACCGCGTCAACATCTCGGTCGCCGCTCCCCTGATCCGCGAGGAAATGGGGCTGACGTCGTCCCAGCTGGGGCTGGTGTTCTCGGCCTTTGCCTATCCCTATGCCGCCATGCAGATCCTCGGCGGCTGGATGGCCGACAAGTTCGGGCCCAAGAAGGTGCTGATCGTGCTGTCGCTGATCTGGGGCGTGGCCACGGTGCTCACCGGTTTCGCCGGCAGCGTGCTGATGCTGGTGATGCTGCGCTTCGTGCTGGGGATCGGCGAAGGCGGCGCATTCCCGACCGCGACGCGCGCCTTCACTTACTGGATGCCGGTGGCGGAGCGCGGCTTTGCGCAGGGCATCACGCACAGCTTTGCGCGGCTCGGCGGGGCGATCACGCCGCCAATCGTGCTGGTCATCGTGGCGGCCTCCGGCTGGCGCGAGGCCTTCATCGTGCTAGGCGCGGTCAGCCTCGGCTGGACCTTGCTGTACGCCTTCTATTTCAAGGATTCGCCTGAGCAGCACAGCCGCGTGACCGAGCAGGAGCTGCAGGAGATCGGCTACCGGCGCGGCGAGCGCCAGCAGGCCGCCAGGTCGGCCACGCCGTGGCGGCGCCTGTTCCGGCGCATGTGGCTGGTGACCTTCGTCGACTTCTGCTACGGCTGGTCGCTGTGGGTCTACCTGACCTGGTTGCCGTCTTACCTGAAGGAAGCACGTGGCTTCGACCTGAAGCAACTGGCGCTGTTCACCGCGCTGCCGCTGATGGCCGGCGTGGTCGGCGATACGCTCGGCGGGGTGCTGTCGGACCGCATCTACCGGCGCACCGGCAACCTGCGCCTGGCGCGCGGCGCGATCCTGTTCGTCGGGCTTGCCGGCTCGCTGATGTTCATCGCGCCGATGACCTTCACGGCCGACGCCGTCAACGCGGTGATCCTGTTGTCGCTATCGTTCTTCTTCCTGGAACTGACCAACGCGGTGCTGTGGAGCCTGCCGCTGGACATCGCCGGCAAGTACGCCGGCACCGCCGGCGGCATGATGAATACCGGCTTCGGCGTGGCCGGCATGGTGTCGCCGGTGGTGTTCGGCTACCTGATCGAGCGGACTGGCAGCTATGACCTGCCGTTCATGATCTCGGGCGCGTTGCTCGGCGTTGGCGCACTGGCCTCGCTGTTCATCAATCCGCTGCTGACCGTGGAAAGTCCGGACCAGAAAGCTAGCGAGGTCCGCCACGCCTTGCCCTGAGCCCTGCCTGGCGGCACGGCGGCCGGCGAAGCCGCACCGGTTTCAATCGATCGCGTCCAGCTTCGCCACCGCCAGCGCCAGCCACTTGGCGCCATGCCGCTTGAACTTGATATTGGCGCGCGCATCGGCGCCCTCGCCTTCCAGCGCGGTGATCACGCCTTCGCCGAACTTGTTGTGGAACACCGACTGGCCGACGCGGAAGCCGGTGCCGGCTTCGCGCCTGGCGTCGGCATAGCCGTTGCCGTTGTCCATGCCGCCGGTGGGCCTGGTGCCGGTATAGGGCACGTCCTCGGGCTTGCGGAACCAGTCGCGGCCCCAGGCATTGTCGCGTTCCTGGCGGCGCACGCCGCCGTAGCTCTGCGCCGGCGGGGTCAGCCATTTGAGCGAGGTCTCGGGCAGTTCCTCGAAGAAGCGCGAGCGTACGTGGTAGCGGGTCTGGCCGTGCAGCATGCGGCTTTGCGCGAACGACATGTAGAGGCGCTTGCGCGCGCGCGTGATCGCCACGTACATCAGCCGTCGCTCTTCCTCGAGGCCGTCGGGGTCCATCATGCTGTTCTCGTGCGGGAACAGCCCTTCCTCCAGCCCGCTGATGAAGACCACGTCGAACTCCAGCCCCTTGGCCGCGTGCACGGTCATCATCTGCACCGCGTCCTGGCCTGCCTGGGCCTGGTTGTCGCCGGCCTCGAGCGAGGCGTGGGTCAGGAACGCGACCAGCGGCGTCATCACCACTGGCAACGCCTCCGGGTCGAGCAGTTGCTGTGACTGGTCGCCGTCGGCCAGCACCGGCGTGGCGTGGCCGCGGTCGGCCGGGATCACCGCGGCCAGCGCTTCCAGGCCGTAGCCTTCCTCGACCACGAAGGCCTGCGCGGCGGTCACCAGTTCCTGCAAGTTCTCGATACGGTCCTGGCCCTCTTTCTCGCCCTGGTAATGCGCGATCAGGCCGCTGTGGTTGATCACGTATTCGACGGTCTCGGCCAGCGTCATGCGGCGCGTGTCCGCGCGCATCTGCTCGATCAGCCGCGTGAACGCGGCCAGCTTGCTGCCGGCCGCGCCGGGCACGTAGGCCACCGCCTCGGCCAGCGCGCAGTCATACTGTCGCGCCATGTCCTGCAGCACTTCCAGCGAGCGCGCGCCAATGCCGCGCGCGGGGAAGTTGACCACCCGGCCGAAGGCGGCGTCGTTGCGCGGATTCTCCAGCAGCTGCATGTAGGCCAGCGCGTGCTTGATTTCGGCACGCTCGAAGAAGCGCAGGCCGCCATACACGCGGTACGGGATGCCGGCCGAGAACAGCGCGTGCTCGATCACGCGCGACTGCGCGTTGCTGCGGTACAGGATGGCGATCTCGGCGCGGCTGGCGCCCTGCGCGATCTGGTCACGGATCTCCTCGATGATCCAGGCTGCTTCCTGCCCGTCGGAGCCGCCCTGGAACACCCGCACCGGCTCGCCGTGGCCGGCGTCGGTGCGCAGGTTCTTGCCCAGGCGACGCGCGTTGTGCGAGATCAGGTGGTTGGCCGAATCCAGGATATGCCCGTGCGAGCGGTAGTTCTGCTCCAGCTTGATCAGCCGGCGCACGCGGAACTCATGCTCGAAGTCGCGCATGTTGCCGACGTTGGCACCGCGGAAGGCGTAGATGCTCTGATCGTCGTCGCCCACCGCAAAGACCGCGGCCGGGTTGTGCGTGCCGTGGCCGGCCAGCAGCTTGAGCCACTGGTACTGCAGCACGTTGGTGTCCTGGAACTCGTCGACCAGCACGTGGCGGAAGCGGTGCTGGTAGTGCTGGCGGATGGCGTCGTTGTAGCGCAGCAGCTCATAGCAGCGCAGCAGCAGCTCGGCGAAGTCGACCACGCCCTCGCGCTGGCACTGCTGGTCATAGGCGGCGTAGAGGTCAACGAAGCGCTTGTTGAAGTCGTCGTTGGCCTCGACGTCGGCCGGTCGCAGGCCCTGCTCCTTGGCGTTGTTGATAAAGTACTGCAGGTTCTTGGCCGGGTACTTCTCGTCGTCGACGTTGAGCGACTTGAGCAGCCGCTTGAGCGCCGACAGCTGGTCCTGGCTGTCGAGGATGGCAAAGGTCTGGGGCAGCCCGGCGTCGCGGAAATGCGCGCGCAGCATGCGGTTGCACAGGCCGTGGAAGGTGCCGATCCACATGCCGCGGGTGTTGATCGGCAGCATTGACTGCAGCCGCGTCTGCATTTCCTTCGAGGCCTTGTTGGTGAAGGTTACCGCCAGGATGCCCGCCGGCGAGACCCGGCCGTTCTGCAGCAGCCAGGCGATGCGCGTGGTCAGCACGCGGGTCTTGCCGCTGCCCGCGCCCGCCAGGATCAGCGCCGGTTCGTCGGGCAGGGTGACGGCGGCTAGTTGTTCGGCGTTCAGGTTGGCGAGCAGGTCGGACATCGGAAAGGCCTAGTGGAATCGCCCGCAATTATACCGGGGGCCCCTGTTTCACAAATCACATCCGGCGCGCCCCACGACCCGCGCACCGGGCGCGGGCCGGCCGGCTCTGGCCACGAAATAGGCACCGGCCGCCCGCCCCCGTATAATTTGTGGTTTCACTGGCGCCAGGCCGGCCATCGCAGGCCGCCAGCGACCGCCAGGCGCAGGCCACCGCACCTGCCACGCACCCAGACGCCAACCTCGACATCCCAGCATGACCGCCCAAGACCAATCGCTTGCCAAGAGCTTCGAACCCGCCGCCATCGAGGCGAAATGGGGCCCCGAGTGGGAGAAGCGCGGCATCGCCAAGCCGACCTTCGACCCTGCCCGCCCGGACTTCGCGATCCAGCTGCCGCCGCCCAATGTGACCGGCACGCTGCACATGGGCCATGCCTTCAACCAGACCATCATGGACGGCCTGGCGCGCCACGCGCGCATGCTGGGCGCCAATACGCTGTGGGTGCCGGGCACCGACCACGCCGGCATCGCCACCCAGATCGTGGTGGAGCGCCAGCTGGAGGGCCAGGGCGTGTCGCGCCACGACCTCGGCCGCGAGAAGTTCACCGAGAAGGTGTGGGCCTGGAAGGAAGAGTCGGGCTCGACCATCACCCGCCAGGTGCGGCGCATGGGCGCGTCGATCGACTGGAGCCGCGAGTACTTCACCATGTCGCCGGAGATGTCGAAGGCGGTCACCGAGGTGTTCGTGCGGCTGTACGAGCAGGGCCTGATCTACCGCGGCAAGCGCCTGGTCAACTGGGATCCGGTGCTGGGCACCGCCGTGTCCGACCTGGAAGTCGACAGCGTCGAGGAAGAAGGCTCGCTGTGGCATATCCGCTATCCGCTGGTCGAGGCCGACGCCAAGGGCGGCCTGACCCACCTGACCGTGGCCACCACGCGTCCGGAAACCATGCTGGGCGACGTCGCCGTGATGGTGCATCCGGAAGACGAGCGCTACGCGCACCTGATCGGCAAGTCGGTGCACCTGCCGCTGACCGGGCGCCAGATCCCGGTGATCGCCGACGAATACGTCGACCGCGAGTTCGGCACCGGCGTGGTCAAGGTCACGCCGGGCCACGACTTCAACGACTATGCCGTGGGCCTGCGCCACAACCTGCCGCAGCTGTCGATCCTGACGCTGGACGCGAAGATCGTCGCCGACGCGCCCGCCGCCTATGCCGGCCTGGACCGCTTCGACGCGCGCAAGGCCATCGTCGACGACCTCGACAAGCAGGGCCTGCTGGAAGACGTCAAGAAGCACAAGCTGATGACCCCGCGCAGCGAGCGCACCGGCAGCGCGATCGAGCCGATGCTGACCGACCAGTGGTTCGTCGCCATGAGCAAGCCGGCGCCGGAAGGCACCTTCTACCCCGGCCGCTCGATCGCCGAGGTCGCGCTCGAAGCCGTGCAGAGCGGCGAGATCAAGCTGGTGCCGGAAAACTGGATCAGCACCTACAACCAGTGGCTGGGCAATATCCAGGACTGGTGCATCTCGCGCCAGCTGTGGTGGGGCCACCAGATCCCGGCATGGTACGACGATGCCGGTAACTGCTTTGTCGGCCGCACCGAAGAAGAAGCTGCCGCCAAGGCGAAGGCCGCCGGCAGCACCGGCGCGCTGCGCCGCGAGGAAGACGTGCTCGACACCTGGTTCTCGTCGGCCCTGGTGCCCTTCTCCTCGCTGGGCTGGCCCGAGGAAACGCCTGAACTGAAGCACTTCCTGCCGTCGTCGGTGCTGGTCACCGGCTACGACATCATCTTCTTCTGGGTGGCGCGCATGGTCATGATGACCAAGCACTTCACCGGCAAGGTGCCCTTCCACACCGTCTACGTGCACGGCCTGGTGCGCGATTCGGAAGGCAAGAAGATGAGCAAGTCCGAGGGCAACACGCTCGACCCGGTCGACCTGATCGACGGCATCGACCTCGACACGCTGCTGAAGAAGCGCACCACCGGGCTGCGCCGGCCCAAGGACGCGCCCAAGATCGAGAAGAAGACGAAGAAGGAATTCCCCGAGGGCATTCCGGCCTTCGGCGCCGACGCGCTGCGCTTCACCTTTGCGTCGCTGGCGACGCTCGGGCGCAACATCAACTTCGATACCGGCCGCTGCGAGGGCTACCGCAACTTCTGCAACAAGCTGTGGAACGCCACCCGCTTCGTGCTGATGAACACCGAGGGCCATGACTGCGGCATGGGCCCGTGCAACCAGGACTGCGGCCCGGACGGCTATCTCGATTTCTCGCAGGCGGACCGCTGGATCGTGTCGCTGCTGCAGCGCGTGGAGGCCGAGGTCGAAAAGGGCTTTGCCGAGTACCGCTTCGACAATATCGCCAACGCCATCTACAAGTTCGTCTGGGACGAGTACTGCGACTGGTACCTGGAACTGGCCAAGGTGCAGATCCAGCACGGCACCGAGGCCCAGCAGCGCGCCACCCGCCGCACGCTGCTGCGCGTGCTCGAGACCGTGCTGCGGCTGGCGCATCCGGTGATCCCGTTCATCACCGAGGAACTGTGGCAGAAGGTCGCCCCGCTGGCCGGGCGCGCCAGCGGCGATGGTGCGGAAACCATCGCATTGCAGCCCTATCCGCTCCCCGCCGTCGCCAAGATCGACGAGAATGCCGAGCAGTGGGTCGCGCGCCTGAAGGAAGTGATCGATGCCTGCCGGAACCTGCGCGGCGAGATGAATATCTCGCCGGCCCAGCGCATCCCGCTCTATGCGGAGGGCGACAGCGCCTTCCTGAAGGCGGCGAGCGCACATATCCAGGCACTGGCGAAACTTTCGGAGGTGCGCGTCTTCGAAGATGAAGCTGCCCTGCAGGCCGAAGGCGCTGGTGCGCCGGTCGCCATTGCCGGGGGCAACCACCTGCTGCTGAAGATCGAGATCGATGTCGCCGCCGAGCGCGCGCGCCTGTCGAAGGAAGTCGAACGCATCGGTGGCGAAATCGGCAAGTGCCGCGCCAAGCTGTCGAACGAGAGCTTTGTCGCCAAGGCACCGCCCGCGGTGGTGGCGCAAGAGACGCAGCGCCTGTCCGATTTCGAGCAGACGCTGGCCAAGCTGCAGGGCCAGCTGCAGCGGCTGCCGGCCTGACCCGAGGGTCAGTCAGGCGGCCTGCATCACGCCCCTGCCAGCCGGGGGTTCTGTACCGCATCGTCGGACAGAACCGGACAGACGGCGCCCACGCTGGCTGGCAGGGTTATGGACTGGAATCTGAGAGGTACACCTGATATGGAAAATCGCGTCACCAAGGCTGTGTTCCCGGTTGCGGGCCTGGGCACCCGCTTCCTGCCAGCCACCAAGGCCAGCCCCAAGGAAATGCTTCCGGTGGTGGACAAGCCGCTGATCCAGTACGCCGTGGAAGAAGCCATGGCCGCCGGCATTACCGAGATGATCTTCGTCACGGGCCGCTCCAAGCGCGCGATCGAGGACCATTTCGACAAGGCCTTCGAACTGGAAGTGGAGCTCGAGGCCAAGAACAAGCAGGCGCTGCTGGACGTGGTGCGCTCGATCAAGCCGGCCAACGTCGAGTGCTACTATGTGCGCCAGCCCGAGGCGCTGGGCCTGGGCCACGCGGTGCTGTGCGCGGCCAAGCTGGTGGGCGACACCCCGTTCGCGGTGATGCTGGCCGATGACCTGATCGACGGCAACCCGCCGGTGATGAAGCAGATGGTGGATGCCTTCAACCACTACAACTGCTCGGTGCTGGGCGTCGAGGAAATCACGCCCGAGCAGAGCCGCTCCTATGGCGTGATCGATGGCCGCGAATGGGACGAGGACGTGATCAAGGTCTCGGGCATCGTCGAGAAGCCGGCGCCGGAAGATGCGCCGTCCAACCTTGGCGTGGTCGGCCGCTACATCCTGACGCCGCGCATCTTCGACCATCTGCGCGAGCTCAAGCCCGGCGCCGGCGGCGAACTGCAGCTGACCGACGCGATCCAGTCGCTGCTGGGCCAGGAGCAAGTGCTGGCGTACCGCTACCAGGGCCGCCGCTATGACTGCGGCAGCAAGCTGGGCTACCTCAAGGCGACCGTCGAGTTCGCGCTGAAGCACCCCGAAGTGGGCACCGATTTCAGCGCCTACCTGGAATCGCGCGAACACCTGAACGGCCTGGGCCGCTGAGCTCGCCCGGACGGGTTACGAAGAAAAAGCCGCTTTCGAGCGGCTTTTTCTTTACCGTCGTTCCCGCGCACGCGGGAACGACAAGAAGAGTCATCGGATCGCTACGCAAACTCAGCGCCGGCGCATGTAGAACACGAACACCTTGTCGACTTCCGAATGCGACAGCAGCTCGTTGCCGGTCTGCTTGGCAAAGGCCTGGAAATCACGCGTGGCGCCGGGATCGGTTGCCAGCACCTTGAGCACGTCACCGCTGGCCATGTCGGCCAGGGCCTTCTTGGTGCGCAGGATCGGCAGCGGGCAGTTCAGGCCGCGCGCATCCACTTCTTTCTGGAACTCCATTCGTCTCTTCCTCTGATGCTTGGGGGCTGGAGGCTGGCTGAAAGCCAGCCCTACCAGCGGTATTGTAGCGAAGCCCCGACCTGGCTGAAGTCGTGGGGGCGGCGCGGGTCCGGAATGTCGGCGCCGCTCTGGCGGTCGAAGAAGCGCACCGGGTAGCCCCTGGCGGCAAGCCAGTCGGCCACCGCGAAGCCGGTTCCGGCCGACCACACGCGCACGTCCTCGGGCGCCACCAGCTTGTACTCGGCCAGTTCCTCGGACAATTCGACCGTACCCGTCGCCTTGACGTGATAGGCAATGATCAGCTCATTCTTGCGCATGAATTCGTAGACACCGATCAGCGCGACCGACTCGGTATCGAGGTTGGTCTCCTCCTTCAGTTCGCGCGCCACGCCCAGCTCGGGCGGCTCGTCGCGCTCCAGGAAGCCCGTCACCAGCGCAAACATCTTTTCCGGCCACGCGGCGTTGCGCGCCAGCAGCAGCTTGTCCTGGTACTCCACCACCGCCGCCAGCACCGGCAGCGGGTTGTTCCAGTGCACGAAGCCGCAGTCCTGCTGCACGCAGGCGTGGCGTTCGCGCCCGGACAGCGGCAGCACCTCGAGCGGCGCGCCGCACTGCGGGCAGAATCGGTATGACATGGGGGCTCCTGAAGTCTCGTCGTTATCAGTATGAATATGGCGGGATCTGGCCCCGCTATGCGCCGCAAGCAGCGCGCATGTCGGCGGCCAGCGCCTCCACGGTCTGCGGCTGCAAGTCCCAGGCGCACATGAAACGGCAGCCGCCCGCGCCGATAAAGGTGTAGAAGCGCCAGCCTTTTGCGCGCAGCGCCTCGATCGCCGGTAGCGGCAGCTCGGCGAAGACCGCATTGGATTGCGTCGGGAACATGATGCGCACGCCCGGGATCTCGCGGATGCGCTGCTGCAGCAATTGCGCCATCGCATTGGCATGGCGCGCGTTGGCAAGCCACACGTCGTTCTCGAGCAGGCCCAGCCACGGCGCCGAGATAAAGCGCATCTTCGACGCCAGTTGCCCGGCCTGCTTGACGCGGTAGGCAAAGTCCTCGGCCAGGCGGCGGTCGAAGAACACCACCGCCTCGCCCACCGGCAGGCCGTTCTTGGTGCCACCGAAGCACAGCACGTCGACGCCGGCGCGCCAGGTGATCTCGGAAGGATGCACGCCCAGCGACGCCACCGCGTTGGCAAAGCGCGCGCCGTCCATGTGCACGCGCAGCTGGCGGCGCTTGGCGATCGCGGCGATGGCGCGCACCTCTTCGACGCTGTAGACGGTGCCGACTTCGGTCGACTGCGTCAGCGACACCACCTTGGGCTTGGGGTAATGGATGTCGGCGCGGCGCGTGACCAGCGCCTCGACCGCGTCGGGGGTGAGCTTGCCGTGCTCGCCCGGTGCGGTCAGCAGCTTGGAGCCGTTGGAGAAGAACTCCGGCCCGCCGCATTCGTCGGTCTCGATGTGCGCCAGTTCGTGGCAGATCACCGAGTGGTACGACTGGCACAGCGCCGACAGCGCCAGCGAGTTGGCCGCCGTGCCGTTGAACACGAAGAACACTTCGCAATCGGTCTGGAACAGGTCGCGGATCCGGTCGCAGACCTTCTGCGTCCAGCTGTCGTCGCCATAGGCCTGCTCGTGGCCGCTGCCGTTGGCTTCCAGGAAATACTTGAGCGATTCCGGGCAGAAGCCGGCGTAGTTGTCGGAGGCGAAGTGCTGCATGGTGTTCAGTGTGGAGCGGCCTGGCGCCTTACTTCTTGTCGGCCCACAGCTCGCCGCCGGTGGCCCAGTTCTCACGCTTGATGTCGGTAATGATGATGTCGACCGCCGACGGCGAGCAGCCCAGCGTTTCGCAGCTGACGCGGGTCACTTCCTCGACAAACTTGCGCTTCTGCTCGATGGTGCGGCCTTCAAACATTTCGACGTGGAAAGTCGGCATACATTGCTCCTGTGCTTGATTGATTGTTGTGGTCCGGGCGGGGACGGCGCTTGCCTTCAGTCCCGGTAGGAAGGATCGATTCTATCCAGTTTGCGCAGCAGCGCGGGCCATTCCAGCACGCCTTCGACCGCGCCATCGTCATAGAGCTGCGCCGAGGTCTTGTCCGCCACGGCGGCGTCGGGCTGCACCAGCGCGCCGCCCGCCTGCGCCGCGATCTGGATTTCGCAGGCCTTGATCAGCGTCGCCATCAGCACATAGGCTTCGGCCACGGTGCGGCCCACCGTCAGCGTGCCGTGGTTGCGCAACAGCATGGCCGGATGCGTGCCCAGCGATGCGGTCAGGCGCGCACCCTCGGCCGGGGTGAAGGCCAGGCCCTCGTAGTCGTGGCAGGCGATGCGGCCGTGGAAACGCATGGCATGCTGCGACAGCGGCAGCAGTCCCGCCGCCTGCGCCGACACCGCGATGCCGGCGGTGTTATGCAGGTGCATCACGCACATCGCGTCGGCGCGCGCGGCATGCACCGCGGCGTGCAGCGCGAAGCCAGTCACGTTGACCGGATGCACCGTCTCGCCGACGACCTCGCCGCGGCAGTTGATCTTGACCAGGTCGCTGGCGCGGATCTCGTCGAAGGCAAAGCCGAACGGGTTGATCAGGAAGTGATCCGGCTCGCCCGGCACCGTGGCCGAGATGTGCGTGTAGATCAGGTCATCCCAGCGCTCGCGCGCGGCCAGGCGATAGGCCGCGGCCAGGTCGACGCGCACGCGCTGCTCTTCGGCTGAGACAGGATGGGAAGCGCCCGCGGCACGCGCGGGCTGCAAGGCAAATGACATGGGGTCGCTCCTGCGCCGTCCGGCCTGGCGTGCCGGGTACGGCCCGGCCTTCTGTGCCGCGCCGCGGGACCGCGATGCCGGCAGAGCCGGCCGCAACCTCTCGCGCGGCGCGCCGGACGGCAAAGGCGATACTTTAGCGCACCTTGGCGCCCGGGCCCGGGCTGGTCAAGCCGCCGACAGCGGCCACGCGCGCCGCATCCAGGCGAACACCAGCGCGCCCAGCGCCAGTGCCGCGGCGGCGCACGCCAGCGAACCGGCGAAGCCGCCGCTGCGCGCCACCAGCGCGGTCGCCAGCGGCGGGCCGGCGATCTGGCCGAGTCCGTAGGATGCGGTCATCAGGCCCATCAGCCGCGGTGCCCGCGGCCCCCACAGCCGCCGCGCCTCGCGCATCGCGAACGCCACCAGCGCCGTGAACGGCAGGCCCGCCAGCAGGCTGCTGAGGGCAAAACCGGCCACGCTCGGCAACACCACCGCGATCGCCACGCCCAGCGCCTGCATGCCGTACAGCAGCGCCAGCAGCTTGCGGTTGTCGTGCGCCATGCCGACCCGCGTCGCCAGGAACGCGCCCACCGCCACGCCCGCGCCAAAGATCGGCCAGAACAGGTCGGCCCACACCGTGCCGGGCAGCGCTGCGCGCGCGATCACCGGCAGGAAGGTCGCGGTGATGATGTAGCCGAAGCCGGCCAGGCCGTAGGCCAGGGTCAGCATCCAGGCCTCGGCATCGAGCCGCGCCGTGCCGCTATCGGGGTCGGTATTGATGTCGGTATCGGTCTCGGCGGCCCTCGCAGACGGCACCGCTGGCGCGACCGCGGCCGGCGCGACAAAAATCCGCCAGACCGCCGCCACCAGCACCACCGCCAGCGCGGCGAAGGCGAGCCAGCCATGGTCCGCATGCCAGCCCGCACCGACCATGCCGGATACGCCCAGCCCGGTGACCACGATGCCCAGGCCCGGGCCGCAGAAGATCAGCCCGGCCAGCTCCGGCCTGCCCAGTTCGGCCAGTCGCTGCAGGCACCAGGCGGCGGTATAGACCATCGCCACGGCGCTGGCCACGCCCGCGCCGGCGCGCCACAGCGACCACGCCGGCATGCCGCCCGGCAGGGCCATGCCCAGCGTCAGCACTGCCGTGGCCACCAGGCCCCAGCGCACCATGCGCACCGCATCGGGCTGTATAAACATGCAGACCGCGGCGCCGGCGAAATAGCCGATGTAGTTTACCGTGGCCAGCCACCCGCCCTGTTCCAGCGTGACGGTGCCGTCATGCAACATCATCGGCAGCAGCGGCGTGAAGGCGAAGCGGCCGATGCCCATCACCACCGCCAGCGACACCAGGCCCGCCAGCGCCACCGCGAACGGGCCGGCGGCATGGCCCGGCAGGGACGCGGCCGCTACGCACGCGGCAGGGGGCTTGGACTCCAGGCTGTGCGGGGTCGGCATGATGGTGGCTGGGGGCAGCGGTTGCATTGCGATCCCTGTATGCTACGCTGCCATCATCATCCCGAAAAATGAATTATCAAGATGTCATGCATCTTGGATTCAGATACATAACGCCGGAGCCTCGCCATGGACCTTGCCGCGCTCGAAATTTTCCGTGCCGTCGTCGAAGCCGGCGGCATCACCCGCGCGGCCGAGCGGCTGCACCGGGTGCAATCCAATGTCACCACCCGCATCCGCCAGCTGGAGCAGTCGCTGGGCGTCGACCTGTTCGTGCGCGACGGGCGGCGCATGGTGCTGACGCCGTCGGGCCAGACCCTGTTCGACTACGCCTGCCGCATCCTGACCCTGACTGAAGAAGCGCGCCACGCGGTGTTGCCGGCGCGGCCGCACGGCCGGCTGCGCATAGCCTCGATGGAAAGCACCGCAGCGAGCCGCCTGCCCCAGGTGCTGGCCGCGTATCACCAGGCCTGGCCCGAGGTGCAGCTGGAACTGGTGACTCTGGCAACGCGGCAGGCGTTCGACGCGCTGGCTCGCTTCGAGGTCGACTGCGCCTTCGTCGCCGAGCCGCTGGCCGATCCGGCGCTGCACGCGGTGCCGGTGTTCGAGGAAGAGCTGGTGGTGATCACGCGCGAGCACCATCGCCCGGTGCGCGGCGCGGCCGACCTGGAGGTGCCGACGCTGCTGGCGTTCGAGCCGGGATGTAACTACCGCGCGCGGCTCGAAACCTGGTACGGCAGCGGCCCGGCGCCGACCCCGCGCGTGCTGCAGCTCAGCTCCTACCATGCCATCGTCGCCTGCGTCGCGGCCGGCATTGGCGCGGCGATCGTGCCGCGCTCCGTGCTGGGCCTGTACCGCGACCTGCCCGCCATCCGGCAGCACAGCCTGGGCGCGGCGGGCCGGGTGCGCACGCTGCTCGCGTGGCAGCCGTCGATGGCCAGCGCCGCGCTGCATGCGCTGGTCGAGGCCCTGCCCGAACTCACGCCCGCGCCACCCGGCTCGGCCGGGCCCGAACTCGCGGCGGCCTGAGCGCGCGGGGCCAGCGGGGCCGCGTGCAAGATGTGCCCGGTGGCCTACACTTGAAGTGGCGCCACCACGGCACCTGCGTGCCCTGCTCCTGCCATGAACCCTGCCTCCGCGTTGCTGCGGGCCTTCCGGCTGCTGTCCAGCCTGGCGCTGGCATGCTGCGCGCTTGCCTTCGGCGGCAGCGGCGCCGCGGCCCCGCCGGCGGGCACGGCCACGGCCACCGCGCCGGTGTACGTGATCCCCCTGAAAGGCGCGGTCAGCCCGGCCAGCGCCAGCTTTATCCTGCGCGGCATGGCGCGCGCGCGCGAAGCCGGCGCCCAACTGGTGGTGCTGGAAATGGACACCCCCGGCGGGCTGGATGCGTCGATGCGCGACATCATTCAGGCGATCCTGGCCTCGCCGGTGCCGGTGGCCAGCTATGTCTCTCCCGGCGGCGCGCGCGCGGCCAGCGCCGGCACGTACATCCTTTATGCCAGCCATATCGCAGCCATGGCGCCGGGCACCAACCTGGGCGCGGCGACGCCGGTGCAGGTCGGCATCGGCGGCCCGCAGAAGCCCGACGCCCTGCCCGGCGCCAGCCCCGCCTCGGCCCCGGCCAGCGCGCCCGCGGCGGGCGACACCATGGCGCGCAAGCAGATGCATGACGCCTCGGCCTATATCCGCGGCCTGGCGCAGCTGCGCGGGCGCAACGCCGAATGGGCCGAGCGCGCGGTGCGCGAATCAGTCAGCCTGTCGGCCGACGAGGCGCTGGCGCAGCGCGTTATCGATGTGGTCGCGGCCGACCTGCCCGCGCTGCTGCGCCAGCTCGACGGGCGCAAGCTGACCACCGCAGGCGGCAAGGCCAGCACGCTGCAGACGCGCAACGCCCCGTCGGTGACGCTGGAGCCGGACTGGCGCAACCGCTTCCTGGCCGTGATCACCGAGCCAAGCGTGGCGCTGTTGCTGATGATGATCGGCATCTACGCGCTGATCTTCGAGTTCTCCACGCCTGGCATGGTGGTGCCCGGCATCGTCGGCGCGATCTGCCTGCTGCTGGCGCTGTTCGCGCTGCACATGCTGCCGGTCAACTACGCCGGGCTGGCGCTGGTGGCGCTCGGCATCGGCTGCATGGTGGCGGAGCTGTTCCTGCCCACCTTCGGCGCGCTGGGCGTCGGCGGCATCATCGCCTTCGCCTTCGGCGCGGTGATGCTGATCGATACCGACGTGCCGGGCTTTGGCGTGCCGCTGCCGATGGTGGCGGCGCTGTCGGCACTATCGGCGGTGTTCGTGTTCGGCATGTCGGCGATGCTGGTGCGCTCGCGCAAGCGGCCGGTGGTCAGCGGTGCCGACACGCTGGTCGGCAGCCGCGGCGAGCTGCTCGACGACCTGCGCGAGGAAGGCTGGGCCACGGTGCGCGGCGAGACCTGGCGCGTGCGCAGCGCCACCCCGCTGGCACGCGGCACGCCCGTGCTGGTCACCGCGCGCAACGGCCTGCTGCTCGAAGTGGTTGCCGCCGGCGGCGCCGCGCTGGCCCCCTCGCCCTCATCCCAACCGACGCCAGACAAGGGAGCCTGACCATGGCCTACGGATTCAGCTTCGGCGGTGTGATTTTCCTGCTGGCACTGCTGATCATCATGGCGTTCCGCGTGCTGCGCGAGTACGAACGCGGCGTGGTGTTCATGCTCGGGCGGTTCTGGAAGGTCAAGGGGCCCGGCCTGGTGCTGCTGATTCCGGCGGTGCAGCAGATGGTCAGGGTAGACCTGCGCACGGTGGTGATGGACGTGCCGCCGCAGGACGTGATTTCGCGCGACAACGTCTCGGTCAAGGTCAATGCAGTGGTGTATTTCCGCGTGGTCGATCCCGAACGCGCCATCATCCAGGTGGCGAACTTCCTTGAAGCCACCAGCCAGCTGGCGCAGACCACGCTGCGCTCGGTGCTGGGCAAGCATGAGCTGGACGAGATGCTGGCCGAGCGCGAGAAGCTCAACCTCGACATCCAGCAGGCGCTGGACGCGCAGACCGACGGCTGGGGCATCAAGGTCTCCAACGTCGAGATCAAGCATGTCGACCTGAACGAGAACATGATCCGCGCGATCGCGCGGCAGGCCGAGGCCGAACGCGAGCGGCGCGCCAAGGTGATCCATGCCGAAGGCGAACTGCAGGCCTCGGAGAAGCTGCTGGAAGCGGCGCAGATGCTGGCGCGGCAGCCGCAGGCGATGCAGCTGCGCTACATGCAGACGCTGACGCAGATCGCGGGGGACAAGAGCTCGACCATCGTGTTTCCGCTGCCGATCGATTTATTGACGACGCTGGGCGGCGGCAAGGGAACGCCGGAAAAGTAAAAAGCAGGAAGGGCGCCGGGGCGCCCTTCCTGCTTTTATGACAACGTGGCCTCGACCAATTGTGTACTCCCTCTCCCGCAAGCGGGAGAGGGGAGCAAACCCTTAGCCGTTCAGACCTTGCCAGCGACCCACTCGCTGACACCCGCCAGCGCCTGCGGCAGCTTGGCCGGTTCGGTGCCGCCGGCCTGCGCCATGTCCGGGCGGCCGCCGCCCTTGCCGCCCACCTGCTGGGCGACAAAGTTGACCAGCTCGCCGGCCTTGACCTTGCCGGTGGCATCGGCGGTAACGCCCGCGATCAGGCTGACCTTGCCGTCGGCGACCGCGCCCAGCACGATGGCGGCGCTCTGCAGCTTGTCCTTGAGCTTGTCCATGGTCTCGCGCAGGGTCTTCACGTCGGCGCCGTCCAGCTGCGCGGCCAGCACCTTCAGGCCCTTGACGTCGACCGCCTGCGCCGCCAGCTCATCGCCCTGCGAGGCGGCCAGCTTGCTCTTCAGGCGCTCCAGTTCCTTTTCCAGCGCGCGCACCTGCTCCTGCACCTGGCCGATGCGCGGCACCAGCTCCGACGGTTGCGCCTTCAGCACGGCGGCGGCTTCGTTCAGCCTGGCGTCCAGGCCCTGCAGGTAGTGCAGCGCGTTGTCGCCGGTGATGGCTTCGACGCGGCGGATGCCGGCGGCCACACCGCCTTCCATCACGATCTTGAACAGGCCGATATCGCCGGTGCGGTGCACGTGGGTGCCGCCGCACAGTTCCTTCGAGGTGCCGATCGACAGCACGCGCACGTCGTCGGCGTACTTCTCGCCGAACAGCGCCATGGCGCCGCTCTTGACCGCGTCGTCGAACGGCATGACCTCGGCGTGCGTGTCTTCGTTGCGCAGGATCTCGGCGTTGACGATCTCTTCGACCTGGCGGATCTGCGCGTCGGTCAGCGCGGCGTTGTGCGAGAAGTCGAAGCGGGTCTTGTCCGCATCGACCAGCGAGCCCTTCTGCTGCACGTGGCTGCCCAGCACTTCGCGCAGCGCCTTGTGCATCAGGTGGGTGGCCGAGTGGTTGCGCACGGTGCGCGCACGGCGCAGCGCGTCGACCTGCGCCGACACGGCATCGCCCACCTTGAGTGCGCCGCCCGCCAGCATGCCCTGGTGGCCGAACACGTCGGCCTGGATCTTGGTGGTGTCGGCCACGGCGAAGGTGGCATTGCCGGCCTGCAGCACGCCCTGGTCGCCGGCCTGGCCACCGGACTCGGCGTAGAACGGCGTGTTGTCGAGCACCACGACGCCGGTCTGGCCGGCCTGCATGGTCTCGACCGCGGCGCCATCCACATATAGCGCGGTGACCCTGGCCTGCGGCAGCTCCAGCTTCTCGTAGCCGTGGAATACGGTCTTGTCGCCGGCGTACTCCAGGCCGGCGGCCATCTTGAACTTGCCGGCGGCACGCGCCTGCTCGCGCTGGCGGTTCATGGCGGCGTCGAAGGCAGCCTCGTCCACGCCGATTTCCTGCTCGCGGCACACGTCCTGAGTCAGGTCCAGCGGGAAGCCGAAGGTATCGTGCAGCTTGAAGGCGAGCTCACCGTCCAGCGTCTTGCCGCCCTTGAGCTTGAGCTCGGCCAGCGCGGCGTCGAGGATGGCCATGCCGTTCTCGATGGTCTCGAAGAAGCGCTCTTCCTCGGCCTTCAGCACTTCGGTCACGCGCGACTGCGCCTCGGCCAGCTCCGGATAGGCCTGGCCCATCTGCTCGACCAGGTCCGGCACCAGCTTGTGGAAGAACGGGGTCTTCTGGCCCAGCTTGTAGCCATGGCGGATGGCGCGGCGGATGATCCGGCGCAGCACGTAGCCGCGGCCTTCGTTGCCGGGGATCACGCCGTCGACGATCAGGAACGCGCACGCGCGGATATGGTCGGCGATGACCTTCAGCGAGTTCTGGTTCAGGTTGTCGATATGGGTCTCGCGCGCGGCGGCCTTGATCAGCGCCTGGAACAGGTCGATCTCGTAGTTGCTGTGCACGTGCTGCAGCACCGCGGCAATGCGCTCCAGGCCCATGCCGGTGTCGACGCACGGCTTGGGCAGCGGCGTCATGTTGCCCTGCTCGTCGCGGTTGAACTGCATGAACACCAGGTTCCAGACCTCGATGTAGCGGTCGCCGTCTTCCTCCGGCGATCCCGGCGGGCCGCCCCATACGTCCGGGCCGTGGTCGTAGAAGATTTCAGAGCACGGGCCGCACGGGCCGGTGTCGGCCATCTGCCAGAAGTTGTCCGAGGCGTAGCGAGCGCCCTTGTTGTCGCCGATGCGCACGATGCGCCCGGCCGGCACGCCGACTTCTTTGGCCCAGATGTCGTAGGCCTCGTCGTCTTCCGCATAGACCGTGACCCACAGCTTTTCGGCCGGCAGCTGGTAGGTCTTGGTCAGCAGTTCCCATGCGTACTGGATCGCTTCGCGCTTGAAGTAGTCGCCAAACGAGAAGTTGCCCAGCATCTCGAAGAACGTATGGTGGCGAGCCGTGTAGCCCACGTTCTCGAGGTCGTTGTGCTTGCCGCCGGCGCGCACCGAGCGCTGTGCCGAGGTGGCGCGGCTGTAGGGGCGCTTGTCGGTGCCGAGGAACACGTCCTTGAACTGCACCATGCCGGAATTGGTGAACAGCAGCGTCGGGTCGTTCGCCGGCACCAGGCTGGACGAGCGGACCACGGTATGGCCCTTCGATTCGAAGAACTGCAGGAACTTGCTGCGAATGTCTGAGACTTTCATGGGATGGCGGACGCTTGCCCCGGCGTGGCCGGGCGCGACGAATCAGTATGGGATTTGCAAACCGTTGATTATACGGGCAAGGCAGGCCGTCGGGCAGGTCGGCCACGGCGCCCGGGAAGCGGCCGGCTATCGCCCTGAATCCCACTGTCGCGAGATAAGCATAAATCACTTATAGCGGCAGCGGCGATGGGCCGGTGGTACAGTGCAGCCAACCCGCGTCGCCCCGTTTCCGGGGCGTGCCGACTAGCCGAATTCCGGATCCGATCCCCGCCTTACCTCTGCCTCGAATACCGCCATGGGAGCCTTAAGCCATCTCCGCGTCCTCGACCTGACCCGCGTCCTCGCCGGGCCGTGGTGCGCCCAGAACCTTGCCGACTTCGGCGCCGACGTGATCAAGATCGAGCGCCCCGGCGCCGGCGACGACACCCGCACCTGGGGCCCGCCCTGGCTCAAGGACGAAGACGGCCGCGACACCGCCGAGGCCGCCTACTACCTGGCCGCCAACCGCAACAAGCGCTCGGTCACCTGCGACATCAGCACGCCCGAGGGCCAGCAGATCGTGCGCGACCTGGCTGCGCAGAGCGACGTGGTGCTGGAGAACTACAAGGTCGGCCAGCTGAAGAAATATGGCCTGGACTACGACTCGCTGAAGCAGGTCAAGCCGGACCTGGTCTACTGCTCGGTCACCGGCTTCGGCCAGACCGGCCCGTACGCCGCGCGCCCGGGCTACGACTTCATCATCCAGGGCATGGGCGGCTTCATGAGCCTGACCGGCGAGCGCGACGATCTGCCCGGCGGCGGCCCGCAGAAGGCCGGCGTGGCGATTTCCGACCTGATGACGGGCCAGTACGCCACCATCGCCGTGCTGGCGGCACTCGCCCACCGCGACCGCACCGGCGAGGGCCAGTACATCGACATGGCGCTGCTGGACGTGCAGGTGGCGATGCTCGCCAACATGAACACGAATTACCTCGCCAGCGGCGAGGCGCCGCGCCGCTGGGGCAACGCGCACCCCAACATCGTCCCCTACCAGACCTTCCAGGCAGCCGACGGCTGGATCATCGTCGCGGTGGGCAACGACGGGCAGTTCCGCAAGTTCGTCACCGACGGCGGCCGTCCCGAGCTGGCGGACGACCCGCGCTTTGCCAGGAACCCGCAGCGCGTGGCCAATCGCGACGTGCTGGTGCCGATCCTGGCCGAGATGGTGCGCCCGCGCACGCGCGCCCAGTGGATCCGCGACCTGGAAGCCGCGGGCGTGCCGTGCGGCCCGATCAACACGCTCGACGACGTGTTCGAGGACGACCAGGTCAAGGCGCGCGGCCTGCGCGTAGACCTGCCCCACCCGAGCGCGGGCGAGGTCAAGCTGGTCGGCAGCCCGATCAAGATGAGCGCGACGCCGCCGCAGGCGCTGCGCCACCCGCCGCTGCTGGGCGAGCACACCGACACGGTGCTGGCGCAGACCCTGGGTTACAGCGCCGGGCAGATCGCCGCACTTCGCGCAAGGGGTGTGCTGTAAGATTCTCCTCCTGTCCGCGGCAGGCTGGCCCGCCGTGGTGCTTTCCGGAAGTTCAGTTCCCGCTGAAGTACTTTCGCCCGGCCCGCGCCAGCGCGCGCGCCTGCGCAAAAGCAAAGGAGAACCCATGCTGACCGACGCCATCCTGGCCTTCCTGCATTTCCTTGCGATCTTCGTCCTGATCACGCTGATGGCCGCCGAGGCCGTGGCACTGCGCCCGGACCTGACCCCGGCCACGGTGCGGCGCCTGTCGCTGTACGACCTGTTCTATTTCCTGTCGGCGATGCTGGCGCTGGCCACCGGCCTGCTGCGCCTGTTCTACGGCGCCAAGGGCGTCGACTTCTACCTGCACAACCCGTGGTTCCACGCCAAGATGGGCGTGTTCGTGCTGATCGCGCTGTGCTCGCTGCCGCCGACCCTCGCCATCGCGCGCTGGCGCAAGCAGGCCCGCCGGCTGCCCGATTACGTGCCGCCGCCGTCCGAGATCAAGGCGGCGCGGCGCTGGGTCATGATCGAATCGCACCTGGTGATCCTGCTGCCGCTGTGCGCCGTGATGATGGCGCGCGGCATCGGGGCCCGCTGAGAATCCCTATCCCTCCTGTCCTCCGCAACATGCTGAAGAAACTGCTTGCCGCCGCGCTGACCGCGGCGCTGATACCCGCCGCCGCCGTGGCGGCCACCAATGCCTACCCCACCAAGCCCGTGCGCTTCGTGGTGCCCTATCCCGCCGGCGGCCCGCTCGACACCGTGGCGCGCGCCATCGGCGACAAGCTGCGCGACAGCCTGGGCCAGCCCGTGGTGGTGGAAAACAAGCCGGGCGCCGGCGGCAACCTGGGCGCGGACTACGTCGCCAAGCAGCCCGCCGACGGCTACACCATCGTCATGGGCGCGGTGGCCACGCACGCGATCAACCCGACGCTGTTCAGCAAGATGCCGTACGACCCCGTGAAAGACTTCGCGCCGATAACGCTGGTCGCCGACGTGCCCAACGTACTGGTGATGCACCCGGGCAAGGCCGCCGAACTGCAGATCAACAACGTGCGCGACCTGGTCGCCTACGCGCGCAAGAACCCCGGCAAGCTGGACTACGCCTCGGGCGGCAATGGCAGCGCCGGGCACCTGTCGGGCGAGCTGTTCAAGAGCATGGCGAAAGTCAGCATGGTCCATATTCCGTACAACGGCGCGTCGCCGGCGCAGCTGTCGGTGCTGTCGGGCCAGACCGACCTGATCTTCGACAACCTGGCCTCGGCCTCGGCCAATATCAAGGCGGGCAAGCTCAAGGCGTTCGCCGTCACCACCGCCGGCCGCGCCGCGTCCTTCCCGGATTTGCCGACTATTGCCGAGGCCGGCAAGGGACTGGGGCTGGAAGGCTTCGACATCTCGACGTGGTTCGGCGTGTTCGCGCCGGCCAACACGCCGCGCGAGATCGTGGAAAAGCTGAACCACGAGATCGTGGCGATCCTGAAGACCGACGACATGAAGGCCCGCCTGGCCCGCATCGGCGCCCAGCCGGCGCCGACCACGCCGGAGCAGTTCGCGGCGCTGATCCAGAAGGAACTGAAGAAGTATGCGCAGATCGTAAAGGTGTCTGGGGCGAAGGTCGACTGACCCCCAAACAGCGAGAGGAAGAGCGGTTTTGGGTGCTCCCAAGCCGCCCGAGCTAGCCTTAGCAAGGTGTTCTCCCTCTCCCCTCACGGGGAGAGGGTCGGGGTGAGGGGCGGTTTGGCGAGGTACCACACCGAGCGAAGCCTTCGGTTTTCTACACCTTAGGCTTCGGCTAGCGCCCGCCCTCACCCCCGCCCCTCTCCCGCAAGCGGGAGAGGGAAGCAAACCGGCAGGGATTACACAGCTTCGCGGCTCTCGCCCCCCTTGCGCCGCCGCCCCCACAGCTTCCCGCCCGAATCCCCCTCCAGCCGCGGCAGCAGCAGCCCCACCTGCACGATCTGCGCGCCTTCCATGCGCGTCACCGTCAGCGGCAGCCCGGCGATCTCGACGCTGTCGCCTTCCACCGGCGGCGACGTGAACGCGCGCTGCATCGCGCTTTCCAGTGTCAACGGCTCCTCGTCAGCGGTCAGTTCGCGCGTGCCATAGAGCGCAGCCACGTCGCGCAGCGGCGCGTCGCCCGACAGCAGGAAATCGTGCGAGACCTGTTCCCAGGTAGGCGCCCGGCCCGGCGTCTGGAACAGCGCCGACAGCAGCGGCAACGAAACCGTCGGCCCAAGCACGCAGACCGCGTCGCCGGCGCGCAATACCGTCTGTCCGGGCTCTGCCAGCGCGTCATCGCGGGCCACCGTCATCAGCCGGCAGCGCGGCGGCAGCTCCAGCTGGTCGGCGCGGACGTTCTCTACCGGGGCGTTGGGGCCGACCTCGAACTGCATCACTTCCAGGATCGGCGCGCGCGTGCCGCGCAGGCGCGAACGCGCCAGCGGCTCGGGGTAGCCAGGGCGCAGCACCCGCGCCAGCCGCGCGGCCACCGACACCGTGGTGCCCTGAAACAGCAGGCTGGCCAGCACCACCGCAAAGGCTATGCGGAACAGCAGGCCCGACTGCGGCACCTCGCGCAGCAGCGGGAACAGCGCCAGCACGATCGGCACCGCGCCGCGCAGTCCCATCCAGGCGATAAAGCCGGTCTCGCGGGCATTGAAGCGGAACGGCAGCAGCGCCAGCCATACCGCCACCGGCCGCGCCACCAGCATCAGGAAGGCCGCCACCGCCACCGCCGGGCCGGCGACTTCCCAGATCCGGTGCGGCGACACCAGCAAGCCCAGCAGCAGGAACATGGCCGACTGCGCCAGCCACGCCATGCCGTCCATGGCGCGCATGGTGTCGGCGGTGACGGCGCGCTCGCGGTTGCCGATCAGCATGCCGGTCAGGTACACCGCCAGGAAGCCGCTGCCGCCGGCACTCTGCACGATGGCAAAGACCATCGCGCCGCCCGAGCACAGCAGGATCGACTGCAACCCTTCGGCCACGCGCGTGCGCTCCAGCACATTGGCCAGGCAATAGCCAAGCCCGAGCCCCAGCACGCCGCCCACGCCGAACTGCACCAGCAGGCGCAGCACCAGGTCCAGCGGCGTCAGGCCGCCGGGCGCGGTCAGCCATTCGATCAGCGTCAGCGTCAGGAAGATCGCCATCGGGTCATTGATGCCGGATTCGATCTCGAGCACGCTCGCGACCCGGTCCTTGAGCCGGATGCCGCTACTGTGGAGCGTCGAGAACACCGCGGCGGCATCGGTCGAGCCGACGATGGCCCCCAGCAGCAGCCCCAGCCGCCAGTCGATGCCCAGCAGCCAGGCGGCGAATATCCCGACCAGCGCGGCGGTTACCAGCACCCCGACCGTGGCCAGAGACAGAGACGGCTTGAGCGCCACGCGAAAGGTGGCGAAGCGGGTGCGCAGCCCGCCGTCGAGCAGGATGATGGCCAGCGCGAGGTTGCCCACCAGGAAGCTGAGCCAGGTGTCGGAGAAGCGGATGCCGCCGGGGCCGTCGACGCCGGCCAGCATGCCGACGGCCAGGAACACCAGCAGGACCGGCACGCCGAAGCGCGCCGAGAACGCGCCCAGCACGATGCCCAGCGACATCACGACGGCGCCGAGCAGGATGACATGGTCGATGCTTTCCAAAATGCTCCTTGTGTTGCCTGGGGATTTGGCTGCGGGAGCTTTCAGGACCTTTCGGAACCTTTCACAACCTTTCAGAACCCTACCGCCGCAGTGGCCCCGCGGCGCGCAAGACCGTTCCGGATGATAGCGCAGCGATCCCGGGCCTCGACCCGGGAACTGGCCTGCAGCCTGGCCCTGCGGCACTTTTAAGCGCGCTCTCACTAGGGGATACCCGAACCATGACCCCAATTGCAGACATCTGAAAGGTAGCTGAAAGGTCGCACCCTTACCTTCCACCCTGCCCGTCGGAAGGCCTCTGCAACACGCCGTTTTAATGCACCGCAACAAAGGCAGGAAAGAGGCCCGCCGCAGATTTCAAGCAGTCTTATCGAGGAGATTCACTTTGCGCATACGTAGCCAAAAGGACTTTGCCTCCGGCCTGATGTTCATCCTGGTCGGATTCGGCTTTTCCTGGGTCGCGCGCGGTTATTCCATGGGAACCGCCGCAAAAATGGGACCAGGATACTTCCCGTTCTGGCTCGGCATCGTGCTCGCCCTGCTGGGCGCGCTGGTGCTGTTCGGCTCGCTGTCGTCCAAGGCGGAAGAAGACAGCCTGGCCCGCTGGGACATCAAGACGCTGTTGTGGATCCTCGGTTCGGTGGTGCTGTTCGGCCTGCTGCTCAAGCCGCTGGGCATGGTGCTGTCGGTGCTGGTGCTGGTGCTGGTGTCGTCGATGGCCAGCCACGAGTTCAGCTGGAAGGGCGCCATCCTGAACGCCATCATCCTGGTGTTGATCAGCCTGGGCGCGTTCGTGTACGGCATCAACCTGCAGATGCCGGTGTGGCCGGCTTTCCTGGCAAGCTAAGGAGGCCGCCAACATGGAACTACTCACCAACCTGGGTCTGGGCTTCTCCACCGCCCTGACCTTCCAGAACCTCGCGTACGCCTTCCTGGGCTGCGTGCTGGGCACGCTGATCGGCGTGCTGCCGGGGCTGGGGCCGCTGGCCACCATCGCCATGCTGCTGCCGGTGACCTACACGCTGCCGCCGGTGGCCGCGCTGATCATGCTGGCCGGCATCTACTACGGCGCCCAGTACGGCGGCTCGACCACCGCCATCCTGGTGAACCTGCCCGGTGAATCGTCCTCGGTGGTGACCACCATCGATGGCTACCAGATGGCCAGGCGAGGGCGAGCGGGGGTGGCGCTGGCGACCGCGGGCCTGGGCTCGTTCTTCGCCGGCTGCGTCGCCACCATGATCCTGGCCGCGTTTGCCGCGCCGCTGTCGGAACTGGCGTTCAAGTTCGGCCCCGCCGAGTATTTCTCGCTGATGGTGCTGGGCCTGATCGGCGCCGTGGTGCTGGCCTCGGGTTCGCTGGTCAAGGCCATCGCCATGATCGTGCTGGGGCTGCTGCTGGGCCTGGTCGGCACCGACGTCAACTCGGGCGCCGCGCGCTTCTCGTTCGACGTGCCGGAACTGACCGACGGCCTGAACTTTGTCTCGGTGGCAATGGGTATCTTCGGCTTTGCTGAAATCATCGCCAACCTGGAGCAGAAGGAGCACCGCGAGACTTTCACCGACCACATCACCAACCTGTTCCCGACCAAGGAAGACTTCAAGCGCATGATCCCGGCCGTGCTGCGCGGCACCGCACTGGGCTCGGCGCTGGGCATCCTGCCGGGCGGCGGCGCCTCGCTGGCCTCGTTCGCGGCCTACTCGCTGGAGAAGAAGACCTCCAAGTATCCGCAGGAATTCGGCAAGGGCGCGATCGAAGGCGTGGCGGGTCCGGAATCGGCCAACAACGCGGCTTCGCAGACCTCGTTCATCCCGCTGCTGACGCTTGGCATTCCGCCCAACGCGGTGATGGCGCTGATGGTGGGGGCGATGACCATCCACAACATCCAGCCCGGCCCGCAGGTGATGACCAGCAACCCGGCGCTGTTCTGGGGCCTGATCGCCTCGATGTGGATCGGCAACCTGATGCTGATCGTGCTGAACCTGCCGCTGATCGGTATCTGGGTGAAGCTGCTGAAGGTGCCCTACCGCTACCTGTACCCGGCCATCCTGACGTTCTGCTGCATCGGCGTGTACTCGGTCCAGAACACCACCTTCGACGTGTTCCAGACCGCCGCCTTCGGCGTGGTGGGCTACCTGTTCATCAAGCTGCGCTGCGAACCGGCACCGCTGCTGCTCGGCTTCGTGCTGGGGCCGATGATGGAAGAAAACTTCCGCCGTTCGCTGCTGCTGTCGCGCGGTGACTTCAGCGTGTTCGTGACGCGCCCGCTGTCGATGGGCCTGCTGATCGCCGCCGCGGTGCTGGTCGTGATCGTGGCGCTGCCGTCGATCAAGGCCAAGCGCGAAGAAGCATTCCAGGAAGAATAAGCAGGGAACATCGCCGGCCTGACGCCGGCGGCAACAAGTCTAAAGGGCACCGCAAGGTGCCCTTTTTTTCGTCCGCCGTCCGCCCACCCGGCGCCGCTAGGCCCCGAACAGTTCGCTGCAGGCCGCCCGCACCGCCGCCGTGACCTGCCCGCGACCGTGGTCGCGCCGCTCCAGCATGCCGATCTGGCGCATCACCGGCTCGCCGTTGACCAGCAGCGGCAGCACGCGCAAGGCATCGTCGTCGCGCCAGCGCGCGCGCCGCAGCAGCGGCACCACGGTCACCCCCACTTCCTGGCGCACCAGTTCGACCAGCGCCTCGATCGCGTTCAGCTCCAGGAATTCATTGACCTTCAGGTGAGCGCGGCGCAGCGCGCGCTCCACCAGCACGCCGGTGCGCTGGCTGCGGTCGAAGCGCAGGTAGGGGTTGGCCGCCAGCGCCTCGCGCGCGTCGCGGCCCGGGCTGCCGCGCGCGGCGATGGCCACCAGCGGCTCCTGGTACAGCGGCGTCCAGCGCAGCGTGCCCGGCACGCGCGCCGCGCCTTCCACCAGGATGGCGGCGTCGAGTTCCCCGGCTTCCACCTGCGCCGCCAGCTCGATCGACTTGGCGCCGACCAGGCGCACGTCCAGCGCCGGATAGGTGCGTTTCATGCGCGCCACCGCGTGCGACAGGCCGCCCATCACGGACACCACCGCGCCCACCGCGACCGCGCCCGCCATGGCTTCGGCCGACGCCAGCGGCAGCCGCATCTCGTCATACAGCGCCAGCAGCTTGCGCGCCTGCGGCAGCAGCGCACGCCCATCCGCATTGAGCACAGCCACGCGGCCGTTGCGGTCGAACAGCTCACGGCGCAGCTCGGTCTCCAGCGCCCGCATCTGCAGGCTGACCGCGGCCTGGGTCAGCGCCACCTGTGCCGCGGCGGCGGCGAAGGAGCCATGCTCGGCCACGGCGACGAAGGTGCGAAGGAATCGGACAGTGCTCATGGTGCACACCAGGCAAATTAACGCCCTGTCGCCATGGCGTTCGGTACTTAAAAATTTCTTGCGACATTGAAAAGAAATATTAGCTTTCTTTGTGACCGGCGGCGCGGAATAATGAAGGCCGATCATCAATCGGCCCCTGCGCCTGATCTCGGAGACACCATGACATCCTGGCTGCGCCGCCTCGGCACCGGCCTCGGCATCGGCCTGTGCCTGGCCGCCACCCCCGCATTGGCCGACACCTACCCTAATAAGCCGATCCGCCTGCTCGTGCCCTTCCCCGCCAGCGGCGCGACCGACCTGCTGGCCCGCGCCATCGCGCAGAAGGTGGGCAGCAACATGGGCCAGCAGATCGTGGTCGACAACCGTCCCGGCGCCGGCGGCGCGATCGGCTCCGACATGGCCGCCAAGGCCGCGCCCGATGGCTATACGCTGCTGATCGCCACCACCAGCACGCATTCGATCGGGCCGCATATCAATCCCCGCTTGCCGTACCAGACCGAGACCGACTTCACGCCGGTGGGCCAGGTCGCGATCGCCACCAACGTGCTGGTGGTGCCCAACAGTCTGCCGGTGAAGAACGTGCGCGAACTGGTCGACTATGCCAAGAAGCATCCCGGCGAGCTGAACTACGCCTCGAGCGGCAATGGCACCGTGGTGCACCTGACCACCGAGGCGTTCAAGACGCAGGCGGGCGTATTCATCACCCACATCCCTTACCGCGGCACCGCGCTGGCCGTGCCTGACCTGATCTCGGGCAAGGTGCAGGTGCTGTTCGACAGCATCGTCTCGGGCCTGCCGCATGTGAAGGACGGCAAGCTCAAGGCGCTGGCGGTGACCAGCGCCAAACGCTCGCCGCTGGCGCCGGAAATCCCCACCGTCAGCGAATCGGGCCTGCCGGGCTTCGTCTCCGATACCTGGTTCGGCATCTATGGCCCCAAGGGCATGCCGGCGGATATCGTCAACCGCCTCAATGCCGAGTTCAACAAGGCCATCCAGTCGCCCGAGGTGAAGGAACGGCTGGCCAAGCTGGGCGCCGAACCGGTCGGCGGCACGCCCGCCCAGTTCGCCGCCATGGTGAAGCAGGACAGCGCGCGCTGGGGCAAGCTGATCAGGGATCGCAAGATCACGGCAGAATAAACACGCCACCGAGCGCCCCCGCGCGCACCGAGCACAAAGGACTTACCCATGCAGAATTTCAACTGGACCAACCCCTACCCGTCCGTGCGCATTCCGCTGTTTGCGCGCAACGTGGTCTCGACCTCGCACCCGCTGGCCGCGCAGGCCGGCCTGCGCATGCTGCTCAAGGGCGGCAATGCCGTCGATGCGGCCATCGCCGCGGCCGCCGCCATCACCATCGTCGAGCCGGTGTCGTGCGGCCTGGGCAGCGACGCCTTTGCCATCCTGTGGGATGGCAAGTCGCTGCATGGCCTGAACTCGTCGGGCGTGGCGCCGGCGGCATGGAGCCCGGAATACTTCAAGGCCAAATACGGCACCGACGCCAACGGCCTCGCCAACCGCCCGATCCGCGGCTGGGACTCGGTCACCGTGCCCGGCGTGGTCGCCGGCTGGGCCGCGCTGCACGAGCGTTTCGGCAAGCTGCCGTTCGCGGATTTGATGGAACCCGCGATCGAGATCGCCGAGCGCGGCTACGCCGTGCCGCCGGTGGTGGCGCACAAGTGGGCCGCCGCGGTGCCTGAACTGAAGGACCAGCCCGGCTACGCCGAGACCTTCATGCCCAACGGCCGCGCCCCCGCGGTGGGCGAGAAGTTCACCATGAAGGACGCCGCCGAGACCCTGCGCCAGATCGGCGCGACCCGCGGCCGCGCCTACTACGAAGGCGCGATCGCCGAGAAGATCGCCGCCTTCAGCAAGCAGTGCGGCGGCGCGATGACGCTCGACGACCTGCGCAACTACCAGCCCGACTGGGTCAAGCCCATCAGCAAGTCCTACCGCGGCTACGAACTGCACGAGATTCCGCCCAATGGCCAGGGCATCGCCGCGCTGATCGCGCTGGGCATCCTCGACCAGTTCGACCTGGCCTCGATCCCGGTGGATTCGGTCGATTCGCAGCACCTGCAGATCGAAGCCATGAAGCTGGCCTTCGCCGACCTGTACCAGTACGTGGCCGATCCGCGCAGCATGGAAGTCACGCCCGAACAAATGCTGGACGACGCCTACCTGAAGTCGCGCGCCAAACTGATCGACATGCAGCGCGCCACGCATTTCAACTTCGGCATGCCCAAGGTCGGCGGCACCATCTACCTGACCGCGGCGGACGAGAACGGCATGATGATCTCGTTCATCCAGTCGAACTACATGGGCTTCGGCTCGGGCGTGGTGGTGCCGGGCACCGGCATCAGCCTGCAGAACCGCGGCGTCGGCTTCTCGATGGATCCCAGGTCCGCCAACGTGGTCGCGGGCGGCAAGCGTCCGTTCCACACCATCATCCCGGCGTTCCTGACCAAGAACGGCCAGCCGGTGATGAGCTTCGGCGTGATGGGCGGCGACATGCAGCCGCAGGGCCACGTGCAGACCGTGGTGCGCATGCTGGACTACAACCAGCAGCCGCAGGCAGCCTGCTGCGCGCCGCGCTGGAAGGTCAACCGCGACTTCACGCTGGACGTGGAAGGCACCATGGACCCGGCCACGGTCGAGGGCCTGAAGGCGCGCGGCCACCAGCTCAAGTCGGTGGACGATCCGTACATGGACTTCGGCTCGGGCCAGTTTATCTGGCGAATGTCGGACGACGCCGAGCACGGCTACGTCGCCGCCAGCGACAGCCGGCGCGACGGGCAGGCGGTGGGGTTCTAAAGCAAAAAAAGGAGCGCGGTTTTCGGTGCTCCCAAGCCGCCCGAACTCGCCTGAGCAAGGTGTTCTCCCTCTCCCCTCATGGGGAGAGAGACCGGGGTGAGGGGTGGGCTAGCAAGGTACCAAACGGAGCGAAGCCTTCGGTTTTCACCCACGGGCGTCAGCCTTTGACGCTCCCGCCCTCTCCCCCGCCCCTCTCCCGCAAGCGGGCGAGGGGAGCTTGCTGCGACCCGCAGCGCGAGAACAAGGCCGAACCAACTGGCCCGCTCGCCACCCCGCCAATGGTCCATGGCCCGCCGGCCCGCTCTCCGTACACTGTGACGGAACATATCCGGAGCCCCGCCATGACCACCTACGCCTTCGTCGCCGCCGCGCTTGTGCGTTACATTGACGCTTTCACGCCCAGCCCCCCAACGCCCAGCCTGCCATGACCCCGCATGCCATCACCACGCTGGCCGAACTGGAAGCGCTCTACGCGCAACCGGCAGCGCCGTCGCTATCCAAGCAAGTCGATTACCTGCACCCGCACTACCAGGCCTTTATCGAAGCGGCGCCGTTCTGCCTGCTGTCGACGGTGGGCCAGGACTGGGCCGAATGCTCGCCGCGCGGCGACGCCCCCGGCTTCGTCCAGGTGCTGGACCCGCGCACGCTGCTGCTGCCGGACCGGCGCGGCAACAACCGCATCGACAGCCTGCGCAATATCGTTGCCGATCCGCGCGTGGGCCTGCTGTTCGTAATCCCCGGCATCAACGAGACCATCCGCGTCAACGGCACCGCGCAGATCAGCGTCGATCCCGCGCTGATCGCGCGCTGCGTGGTCGACGGCAAGGCCCCGACCACGGTGCTGGTGATCTCGGTGCAGGCCGTGTTCTTCCAGTGCGCGCGCGCGCTGATCCGCTCGCGCCTGTGGGCCGCGCAGTCGCAGGTCGCGCGCCAGTCGCTGCCCAGCAACGGCGAGATCCTGGCCACGCTGAGCGGCAACGCCATCGACGGCGCCGCCTATGACCGCGAGCTGCCCGAGCGGCAGCGCACCACGCTCTACTAGCGCGGCAGCCACTCCGGCGCGTGCGTGCCGAGCGGCTCGGACGGCAGCGTCCAACGCGCCGGGGTCTGCGACAGCTGCGCGGCGTGGCGCACCACCGTCAGCATGCCGAAGCCGGATGGCACCGCTTCGAGCAGGTCGGCGACGTCGTCGATCTTCTGCTCTGGCGCTTTGAGCCCGTCCGGCACGCGCCCCAGCCCGCGCAGCCACTGCCCCACCTGCGCCAGCGACACGCGCACCTGCCAGCTGCCTCCCTCCACCGCGCGCCGGTGCAGCGCGGCCATCGCGCCGAAGGCCAGCAGGTAGCCCGCGGCGTGGTCCAGCACCTGCGCCGGCAACGGCCGCGGCACGTCGCTGCCGGCGGCCTCCGCCTCGGCGTGGTTGAAGCCGGTGGCGGTCTGCACCAGCGAATCGAAGCCGCGCTTGTGCGCCCACGGCCCGACATGGCCATACGCGCTCAGCGACACATAGACGATGCCGGGACGGGCGCGCGCCGCAGCCTCCGGGCCCACGCCCAGTTCAGCCAGGCCGCCGGGCCGGTAGCCCTGCACCAGCACGTCGGCGCCGTGCAGCAGCTTGTGCAGCGTGCGCTTGTCGCCGGCATCGCGCAGGTCCAGTTGGCAGCTGCGCTTGCCGCGGCCGGTGTCGATCACCAGCGGTGCGATCGACGGCAGGTGCGGCGCGGTCACCAGCAGCACGTCGGCGCCATGCGCGGCCAGCGTGCGGCCCGCCACCGGGCCGGCGATGATGCGGGTGAAGTCGAGCACGCGCACGCCCGACAGCGGCTGCGCGTCCGCGGACACCGGCGCCGGCAGCGGCTGCGGCGGGGCGTCGCCGATCCGCTCCAGTGTTACCGGCGGCAGGCCGCGCAGGGCCGCGGCTTGCGGATGGCGGTCCCATTCGTCGAAGCTGCGCAGCGCAGCCACGACCAGGCCGGCGTCGGACGCGGCCGTTTCAAACGCCTCGGCTTCCCATTTTTCCAGCGCCGCCTGTACCGCGTCCTTGTCATAGGCGCATCCGAGCAGGCGCAGCACGCCGTCGCGGTGATGCGGGAAATTGGTGTGCAGGCGGACCCACTGGCCGTCGCCGCAACGGTAGATGCCGGCGATCCGGTCCCACAGCTCCGGTGCCGGGCCGCCGTCGACGCGCAGGTAGCGCTCGCTGCGGAACTCGGTCACGGCGTGGCGCATGTCGACGCCGACCTGCTGCCAGCGGCCGCTGCGGCCTTGCCACAGCGTGGCGGCGGCCAGCGCCGACGCGGCCAGGCTGGCCTGCGCCGCGGTACCCACGGCAAAGCTCGAAGGCAGCACCGGCTCGGCGCCATCCAGGCGCAGGTGGGCCAGCGCCCCGGCGGGCAGGCCGGCATCGCGCCACAGCGCGGCAACGACATCGTGGGGCATGGGCGGCACTTGTGCCGGAGCGGTGGGAGCGTTCATGGGCATTCCTGCTGCGATGGATGACTGTCGGCCGTGGCCGGCCGGCACGGGTCTCCATGCTACTCCGACACATCACTTTCAGTGCGCGCAACTTGTGCCGGCAACGGACAAGACCACAAATGAGCCTATGCTCACGGCGTGCGGCGCCGCCGGCACGGTAAAATCCCGCTATTGGCATTCCGCCACGCAATCCGACGACCCGGCCCCCACGCCCTGCAGGCGCTTGCGGCCGGCCAACCGGCGCCATCATGAGCCACGACAACAAGCCTACCGACAGCACCCCAGCCGCCTCCAACTTCCTGCGCAGCATCATCGACCAGGATCTCGCCGCCGGCACCTACGCCGGGCGCCAGGACAAGCAGGGCGAGCCGCTGCCGGCCATCATCACCCGCTTCCCGCCGGAGCCAAACGGCTACCTGCATATCGGCCACGCCAAGAGCATCTGCCTGAACTTCGGGCTGGCGCGCGACTACGGCGGCCGCTGCCACCTGCGCTTCGACGACACCAACCCGGTCAAGGAAGACACCGAATACGTCGACTCCATCATCGACGCCGTGCACTGGCTCGGCTTCTCCTGGGACAGCACCGGCAAGGACGGCGCCGCGCAGCCGCACCTGTACTACGCCAGCGACTACTTCGACCAGCTCTACGCCTTTGCCGAAACGCTGATCGAGCGCGGCGCCGCCTACGTCGACAGCCAGTCGGCCGAGCAGATCGCCGCCAGCCGCGGCAATTTCTCCGAGCCGGGCAAGGCCTCGCCCTTCCGCGACCGCAGCGTCGAGGAAAACCTGCAGCTGTTCCGCGACATGCGCGCCGGCAAGTACGGCGACGGCGAGCACGTGCTGCGCGCCAAGATCGACATGGCCGCGCCCAATATCGTCATGCGCGACCCGGTGCTCTACCGCATCCGCCACGCGCATCACCACCGCACCGGCGACAAGTGGTGCATCTACCCGATGTACGACTTCACGCACTGCATCTCGGACGCGCTGGAGAACATCACCCACTCGCTGTGCACGCTGGAGTTCGAGAACAACCGCCCGCTGTACGACTGGGTGCTGGAGCACCTGCGCGACAGCGGCGTGTTCCGCGACCCGCTGCCGCACCAGTATGAGTTCGCGCGGCTGAACCTGACCTACGCCATCACCAGCAAGCGCAAGCTCAAGCAACTGGTCGACGAGAAGCGCGTCGACGGCTGGGACGATCCGCGCATGCCCACGCTGGTGGGCGTGCGCCGCCGCGGCTACACCCCGGACTCGATCCAGCTGTTCTGCGACCGCGTCGGCGTGGCCAAGGCCGACAGCTGGATCGACATGAGCACGCTCGAAGGCTCGGTGCGCGACGACCTCGACGGCCGCGCCGCGCGCGGCGTTGCCGTGCTCGATCCGCTGCGCCTGGTGATCGACAACTACCCCGAAGGCCAGAGCGAGGAATGCTCGGCGCCGGTCCACCCCAAGAAGCCGGAACTGGGCAAGCGGGTGTTCCCGCTGTCGCGCGAGCTGTGGATCGAGCGCGAGGACTTCAACGAGACCCCGCCCAAGGGCTACTTCCGCCTGTTCCCCGGCAACAAGGTGCGCCTGAAGTATGGCTACGTGATCGAGTGCACCGGCGTGGACAAGGACGCTGACGGCAACGTCGTGGCCGTGCACGCCAACTACCTGCCCGACACCAAGAGCGGCACGCCGGGCGCCGACAGCGTCAAGGTCAAGGGCGTGATCCACTGGGTCAGCGCGGCGCATGCGTATGAAGCCGAGGTGCGCCTGTACGACCGCCTGTTCAGCGATCCCAATCCGGATGCCGGCGGCAAGAACTTCCTCGATGCGCTCAACCCGGATTCCAAGCAGGTGATCACCGCCTACCTGGAGCCGGGCCTGCGCGAGGCGCAGCCGGAAGACCGCTTCCAGTTCGAGCGCCATGGCTACTTTGTCGCCGACCGCAGCGATTCGGCGCCGGGCAAACCGGTGTTCAACCGCATCGTCGGCCTCAAAGACAGCTGGGGCAAGTAATGGGCAGACCTGGCAAGGCAGCGGTGCAGACCATCACCTTCCCGCTCGAGGGCGAGTTCATCGCCCTCAATGACCTGCTCAAGCTGGCGGGCGTATGCGACAGCGGCGGCGCCGGCAAGGCGCTGGTCGCGGCCGGCGAAGTCTCGGTGGACGGCGCGCCCGAATCGCGCAAGACTGCCAAGATCCGCGCGGGGCAGGTGGTGGGCCTGGCGGGCATCGAGATCCGCGTGGTCGCCGCCTGAACGCGCGGACCAGCCGGCGCGCCGCCCCAGGCGGCCAGCGCCGGCACAGCAACCGAAAGGACGACTATGCCGATCGCTTTCTGGTGCGTGCTGCTGGCCGGCGTGCTGCCGCTGGCGACGGTGGCCATTGCCAAGGCCAGCGCGCCGGGCTACGACAACCATGACCCGCGCGGCTGGCTGGAGCGGCAATCCGGTCGCGCGCGCCGTGCCGACCTGGCGCACCGCAACCATTTCGAGGCCTTCCCCTTCTTTGCCGCGGCGGTGCTGGGCGCCACCTACCTGCAGGCGCCGCCGGCCCGCATCGACGAACTGGCGATGGCCTTCATCGCGGTGCGCGTGCTCTACACCCTGTGCTACATCACCGATCGCCCCACCCTGCGCACGCTGTGCTGGACCATCGGCTACCTGACCGTGGTGGGGATCTTCCTGCTGCCGGTCTTTGTCCACTGAAGCTCATGGGCCTGCGCGCGCTGGGGCTCATGGCCGCCATCGGCATCACCGCCGCCCAGGCGGCGCCGGTCGAGTACACCCTGGATCCGGCCCATACCACCGTCTATTTCTCCGCCAGCCATTTCGAGCGCAGTTCGGTGCGCGGGCGCTTCGGCAAGATCGACGGGCGACTGCTCTATGACGCGGACAGCGGCGCCGGCGCAATCGACGTGACCGTGGACCTGGGCTCGGTCGATACCGGCAACCGCACGCTGGACGGCGTGCTGCGCTCGGCACAGTTCTTCGATATTGCCGAGCACCCGGTGGCGCGGCTGCGTGCGGACCGGTTCCTGACGGAAGCCGGCCGACTTGTCGCCGTGGAGGGCGAGCTGACACTGCACGGCGTGACCCGGCCGGTGCGCCTGACGGCCGAGCGTTTCCGCTGCGGCGAGGTCACGCTGTTCGGCGTGCGCCGGCCAGTCTGCGGCGGCGACTTCCGCGCGGAAGTGCCGCGCAGTGCCTTTGGCATGACCCGCTTCCTGCCCGAAGTCGGCGACACCGTGACGCTGCAAGTGGCGGTCGAGGCATCGCCCGCCGCAGGCCTTCCGCGCTGACCCCGCGCTTACCCTACTCGTCACCTGCGCCACAAATTTCTCTTGTAGAATCAGCGCTTTGCAAAAATCCCTGCCACGCTTCGTGCGCGTGTGCGGCGACGCGAGACAGAGACCATGTTCGAGATTCATTCCGGCGACATCGTGGCCGCCGCGCTGGCGGCTGCCGGGGCCTGCCTGGCCTGCAGCATTCCGGGCGACTTCCTGCGCCGCTTCCCGCTGTGGGCGGTGCGCACCTACGGGCGCGGCGCGCTGCTGATGCCGTTCCTGGCGATGATGGTCGGCACCTGGCTGTTTCGCCTCGGCGTGGCCGGCCAGCTCGACACCCCGCCGGGCCAGGCACTGCTGGTGGCGGCGGCCTTCCTCGGCACCCTGCTGGTGTCGGCGCTGCTGCGCTTCTATCTGAAGGAATACCGCAAGCGCTGAGGCGCCGGCTTTGAATCGACGGGGTTGAATCGCGTATGATGCGGCCTTTTGCGTCGTACGCACCCCAGCCCGGGGCGCCTGCCGCTTACCTCACCTCATGGCGCTCAAATCCACTATCTTCAAGGCCGAACTGTCCGTGTCGGACATGGACCGGCCCTACTACGGCAGCCACAGCCTGACCATCGCCCAGCACCCGTCCGAGAACGACGCGCGCATGATGGTGCGCCTGCTGGCCTTTGCCTGCGAAGCCAGCGAAACCCTGGCCTTTACCCGCGGCCTCGATGAACCCGACGAGCCCGACCTGTGGGACAAGCGCCTGACCGGCGACATCGCCCATTGGGTCGAACTGGGCCAGCCCGACGAAGCCCGCCTGAAACGCGCCGCCGCGCGCGCCGAACGCGTGACCGTCTACACCTACAATGCCGCGAGCGCGCGCGAATGGTGGAAGGGCATGGCAGGCAAGGCCGGCAAGCTGCGCAATGTCACCGTCTACAATGTCCCGGCGGAGGCCGTCGACGCGCTGGCCGCGCTGGCCCAGCGGGCCATGCGCCTGTCGGTGACGATCCAGGACGGCGATATCTGGGTAGCCGACGACGACCGCAACGTACAACTGACGCTGGAAGTGCTCCAGCGCGCCCAAGCCTGAGCGCAGCGGCGCTGCGCTCATCTTTCCTGTCCACGTCTTTTCCATCGCAAGGAAACCACGCCATGCAAACCACGCCCTCTGGCCTGCAATACGAAGACACCACCGTCGGCTCCGGCGCCGAAGCCACCGCCGGCAAGCACGTCACCGTGCACTACACCGGCTGGCTGTACGAGAACGGCCAGGCCGGCCGCAAGTTCGATTCGAGCAAGGACCGCAACGACCCGTTCGTGTTCCCGCTGGGTGCCGGCCATGTAATCCGCGGCTGGGACGAGGGCGTGCAAGGCATGAAGGTTGGCGGCGTGCGCCGCCTGGTGATCCCGGCCGACCTGGGCTATGGCGCGCGCGGCGCCGGCGGCGTGATTCCGCCGAACGCGACGCTGCTGTTTGAAGTGGAACTGCTGGCGGTTTAAAGCTAGTGATTCAGGCCGGCGCCGCCGCTCCCGCGCCAGCAGGAGCGGCGTCCCGGCCGAAGCCTTCAGCCCGGGCGCCCTGCCCAGGCCGCTCTCAGAAACCGATGGCGGCGTTGCCGACATCGACGCGGACCTTGTCCCGGTCCAGCAGCCGCGCCGCGTGGCGCGCATAGTCCTGCGCCCAGGCAGCATCGCCGGAGAAGCGCGCTTCTCCCGAGAACTTGGCGACATTCAGGATCTTGTCGATCACCAGCACCTTGCCCACCGGGCTCGATGCCTGGCAGTCCAGCTCGGTGTATTCCCGGTCGAACCAGCGCCAGGCGGCATCCTCGGTGACCGCGGCCAGCTCGTCCGTGCCGATCGTGAAGTCATATTCCTTGCCGCTGCCGAACACCACCGTAAGCGTACGTGCCATCGCAGGTTCCCCCTGGGTTGGATTGAGGCCCCATTGTAAGGACTCGGCGGCGCCAGCGGCGCGCAATTCGCACCGCCCTGACCACCGACAAGGAGCGGCGGCGCACGGCCATCGCAAGTGGCAGCGGCACCACGCGGCCCGGACCGTTGTCTGGCCCCCACACCCGGACCGCTGACTCGGACAATTCCGAGCCAAAGTGCCACTTGTGGCATTTCCCCTGCCCGCCCCGGACGCCGCTTTGATTTATGCTTGCAGCATGGGCATCACGCGACAGGACCTCGAATCCGACCGGCTGCGCACCTCGCTGTGCAGCACCCCGGTTGCGTCCTCGCTGTTGCCCGAGGCCGCGCTGGAGCAATCGCTGGCCGATACGCTGGCGCGCCGCCCCGACAATCCCGCGCTGGGCGGCGATGTCTGGGTATTCGGCTACGGCTCGCTGATCTGGAACCCGATGGTGGTGCACACCGAGCGCCAGCGCGCCACGGTGCACGGCTACCACCGCGGCTTCTACCTCTATTCCCGCATCAACCGCGGCACCTGGGACAATCCCGGACTGGTGCTCGGGCTGGATCGTGGCGGCTGCTGCCACGGCATGGTGTTCCGCGTGCCCAGCCATGTGGTCGAGCAGGAGTTTCGCGTGCTGTGGCGCCGCGAGATGCTGACCGGCGCCTACCATCCACGCTGGCTGCGCATCCGCGTTGGCGCCGCCGGCGCGCCGGAGCAGCGCGCGCTGGCCTTCGTCATGAACCGCTCCCACGAGGCCTACGCCGGCCGGCTTCCGGACACCAGCGTGGTGGAACGGCTGCGCCACGCCACCGGCCTCTACGGGCCGGCACGCGAGTACCTGCAACAGACCCTGCTGGGACTGGCCACCAACGGCGTCGACGATCCCTACCTCGGGCGGCTCTGGCGCCAGTTGCAAGCGGGCGATGCCGCCGATGCCGCCGAACCTGCCGCCGGCCAGGTGCCGGACCACGCCACGCTGCCGGCCAGCCCTCACGAAACCGTCTGAGCCCAGGAGCTGCCGCCATGACGCGCCCCGCCGCCCGCACCCGCAGACAGGCACTCAATGAGTTGCTGGGGCTGGTGGGCTTGCTGATGGGCGGCGGCCTGCTGGCGGCGCAGGGCAGCCAGACCCTGGCGGCGCGGCCCGTGGCCGGCGCGGCCAACCCGCCCGCGGCGCGCCCGCCGCGCGACCCCGCCACGCAGGCGCCGGCACGCCGCGACGCCATCGGCACGCTCGACCGCAACCTGATCACCGCCGCCAGCGCCGGCGACCAGGCGCTGGTGTCACGCCTGCTGGCCGCGGGTGCCTCGGCCCGCGCCGCCGACGAGCACGGCCGCAGCGCGCTGCTGGCGGCCGTGCAGAACCGCCGCACCGAGGTCGCGCGCACGCTGATGCTGGCCGGCGCCGACGTCAACCTGAAGGATGCCGATGCCAACAGCCCGTTCCTGCTGGCCGCCGCCACTGGCCAGGCCGATATGGTGCGGCTGGCGCTGACGCACGGCGCCGACCTCTCCAGCACCGACCGCTACCATGGCACCGCGCTGATCGTGGCCAGCCAGCAGGGCCACGTGGAAGTTGTGAAGCTGCTGCTCAAGGCCGGCATCGCCGTCGACCACGTCAACGACCTGGGCTGGACCGCGCTGCTGGAGGCGGTGATCCTGGGGGACGGCAGCGCGCGCTACGAGGATACGGTGCAGCTGCTGCTGGACGCGGGCGCCGACGCCAACCTGGCCGACCGCGAAGGCGTCACGCCCACGCGCCATGCGCGCCAGCGCGGCTACAAGACCATGGTGAAGATGCTGATGCGGGTGCGCGGCCATTGAGGCTGCGCACCCGCCACCACGCACGCGATTGTGTACTCCCTCTCCCCATGAGGGGAGTGGGAGAACCCCCTTCTGCCTCTTGGCCTAGGCGCCGGCCCGTGCGTTCTCGCTTTCCTGCAGCTGCCGCCACATCACCTTGCCGGTGCCCGACTTCGGCAGTGCCTCGACGAACTCCACCACGCGCGGGTACTTGTAGGCGGCCATGTTGTCCTTGGCCCAGTCGATGATCTGCTCCGGCGTGGTCTTGCCCCTGGCATGGGCGCGCAGCACCACCACCGCCTTGACGGTCTCGCCGCGGTACGGGTCACGGGTGCCGATGATGCAGGCCTCCTGCACGTCCGGGTGCTTGTACAGCAGGTTCTCGACCTCGGCCGGCCACACCTTGAAGCCCGACGCATTGATCATGCGCTTGAGCCGGTCGGTGATGAAATAATAACCCTCTTCGTCCATGCGGCCCAGGTCGCCGGTGCGGAAGAAGGTCTTGCCCTCGAACTCGATAAAGGCCTCGCGCGTGGCATCCTCCTTGCCCCAGTAGCCCTTGAACACCTGCGGACCGCTGACGATGATCTCGCCGATCTCGTCGGGCGGCAGCTCCTTGAGCGTGACCGGGTCGATCACGCGCGCGTCGGTGTTGAAGGTCGGCACACCCAGGCACTGCAGCTTGGGCCGGTCCGACGGGTTGCTGTGGGTCGGCGCCATGGTCTCGGACAGGCCATAGCCCTCCAGGTAATTCAGTCCGAACTGCTCGCGCAGGCGCTCGGCCACCGCCTGCGGCATGGCCGCACCGCCGCCGCCAATATAGCGCAGGCTCGACAGGTCGAACCCGGCCAGGTTGGGGCTGGCCAGGAAGTCGATCACCATGGTCGGGATATTGGTCCAGTGCGTGACCTGGTAGCGCGAGATCAGGCGCCCCGCCACTTCGCGGTCCCAGCGCGGCAGCATCACCACGGTGGCGCCGCTGTAGATCGGCCCGTTCATGCCGTACTGCATGCCGGTGACGTGGAACAGCGGCAGCACCGACAGCACCACCGACTCCGCGCCCGAGCCCGACCAGGTCGCGCCGCCGACGATGTTGTGCATCACCGAGCGGTGGGTATGGATGCAGCCCTTGGGGAAGCCGGTGGTGCCCGAGGTGTACGGCATCACCGCCATGTCGTCCGGGCCGGCCGTATGCGGCCCCGGCTGCAGCCCCGCGCCGAGCGCGTCGGCCCACGTGGTCGCGCCGGCGGGCAGCGGATGCGGCGTGGTCAGCCAGGCCGGCGGCGCGTCTTCAGGATGTTCGTGGGCCGGCGGCAGCGCGTCGGCGTATTGAGTCACCAGCAGGTGCTGCAGGCGCTGCGCCGGTTCCAGCTCGGCCTGCGCCTGCTCGACGCCGGCGGCGAGGTCGGCGGTGAAGATGGCCACGCGCGCCTGAGCGTCGGTGACGTAATGCTTGAATTCCTCGGCGCGGTTCATCGGGTTGACCGGCACCACCACCGCGTCGGCGCGCAGGATGGCGTAGTAGCTGACGATGAACTGCGGACAGTTCTGCATGTACAGCAGCACCCGGTCGCCCTTCTTCACACCCGCCTTCTGCTGCAGCCAGCCGGCCAGCGCGGTGGCCTGGTCCTGCAGTTCACGGAAGCTGATGGCATTGCCGAAATAGCGGATCGCGGCCTTGTCGGCATAGCGCAGCGCCGAGACCTCCAGGTTGGCCCACAGCGACGTTTCCGGCAGCACGATGGCGGCCGGCAGGCGCTTTGGCCAGAACTGGAAATGCGGGCGGGCGGGGGTCGGCATGAAGAGTCTCCTGTGCGGTCTCGCGGACCGGGTCTGTCGTATGGTCAAGGACTATAACCGAACGATCGTTCTATTTTCAACCGGTGACTTCCCGCACCGCGCAGGTCCGAGGGCGGCCGCGGGCGTTGCAATCGGCGCCTTCGCCCTCACAATAAGGGGTATCGATTCCCCCTTTCCCTCCCGACCAGGATTCCCCATGAGCGACGTCACCCTGCAGAATTTCGAAACCGAAGTGATCGACGCCTCGCGCCAGATGCCGGTGCTGGTCGATTTCTGGGCCCCGTGGTGCGGCCCCTGCCGCACGCTGGGCCCGATGCTCGAACGCCTGGAAGCCGAGGGCGACGGTCAGTGGAAGCTGGCCAAGGTCAATGTCGACGAGAACCAGGAGCTGGCTGCGCACTTCGGCGTGCGCAGCATTCCCCATGTGGTGGCAATTGCCGACGGACAGGCGGTGGACCAGTTCACCGGCGTGCTGCCGGAATCGGGCCTGCGCGAGTTCCTGGGCCGGCTGGCACCAGGCCAGGCCAGGTCGCCGCTGGCCGATGCGCTGGCGCTGGCCGCCTCGGGCAACCGCGACGGCGCCGAGACCCTGTTCGCCGATGCGATCGCGGCCGATCCGGAATCCGATGCCCCGCGCCTGGCCTATATCGGCTTCCTGCTGGACGGCAATGCCATCGACCGGGCCAGGGCCGAGTTCGCGGCGCTGTCGCCGCGCGCTGAGCAGGAGGATGGCTACGGCGCGCTGCGCACGCGCATTGAAGCAATGGAGAACGCCGCCGGCCTGCCCGATGCCGCCACCCTGGCCGGCCGCATCGACGCCGATCCGCGCGATCTCGCCGCGCGCCTGGACCTGGCGCGGCTGATGATCGCGCAGCAGCAATACGAGCCCGCGCTGGAACAGCTGCTGGCGATAGTGCGCGCCGACCGCGGCTTCGAGGACGATATCGGCCGCCGCACCATGCTGTCGGTATTCGAGATGCTGGCCGACCGGCCTGAGGTGGTGTCGCGCTGGCGCCGGCAGCTGAGCACGTCGCTGAACTGACAGGGACTCAGGCCCGGCGCGGTAAACTGGCGGATTCCCAGCCCTGCCGCCTCCGCGAATCGCCCGCTGCCATGACCGCGCCCCGCCTGATCGACTTCAAGACCGAACCCGCCCCCAGCCACGACCGGCCGCGCCCCGACCGGCTGGTGGCGGGCAATCCGGACCGCACCACCTGGACGCACTACAGTGCGCAGCATGGCGATTTCGATTGCGGTATCTGGGCGTGCGAGCCGGGTGCCTGGCGCATCGCCTTCCCGGCCGGCAAGGAAGAGTTCTTCCACGTCATCAGCGGCCGCATCCGCATCAGCGACGACAGCGGCCATGCCAGCGAATTCGGCCCCGGCGATGCCTGCGTGATCCCGGGCGGCTTTAGCGGTGTGTTCCAGGTGCTTGACCCGGTGCGCAAATACTTCGTAGTGATCGACCGCGATGCGGCGCACCAGGCCTGAGCGCCACTTCCGCGGCAATCAGGCCGCCGTGGCGGGACCTTCGACCAGCGTAAAGCCGTTCGCGCGCATATGCTCGACCATCATCGCGTCCATAGACTTGACGTGATGGTCGAACCAGCCTGACAGCTCGGCCACCAGCCGGCGGCCAAGCTGGAACTCGGCATCGCTGTGCACCTTGTCGCGCACCGCGACGGCCACCGCCAGCACCTGCTGGTGTTCGCCCGCGTGGCAATGGCGCGGGCCGAAGCCCATGGCTTCCATCCACTGCTCTTCCTGCGCGAAATGATGGCGGGTGTGGTCGATCCATGCGTCCATCGCCGCCAGGAAAGCGTCGTCGTCGGCGCTGGCGACCGCCGCCAGCAGTTGCACGAACTCGGCGTGGGTGGCGTCGGTGACCGGTTCGCCCAGGTGCAGGTGGTCCGGCAGGCCGGCGGAAGAAAGCTGGTCTTTGGCGTCCATGGGGAGGGGCGGCAAGCGTGGAGAAAAACGGCAAGGATACCGAATCGGCGCGACCCGGGCCTGATCTGGCGCAAGCGAGCGGGTATGCTGTGGGCAATGCGGCCGGTCCGTCAGCCCTACCGTCTTTCTCATGCCCCGACTGATTTTCTTCTGCGGCCATGCCGGCACCGGCAAGACCACCCTCGCCCACCGACTGATCGGCCCGTTGATGCAGGCCACCGGCGAGCCGTTCTGCCTGCTCGACAAGGACACGCTGTACGGCCGCTACAGCGCCGCGGCCATGGCCGCCATCACCGGCGACCCCAACGACCGCGACAGCCCGGCCTACCTCGATCACCTGCGCGACCCCGAATACCAGGGCCTGCTCGACACCGCCCGCGAGAATCTGGCGCTGGGCATCAGCGCGATCGTGATCGGCCCGCTGTCGCGCGAGGTCCGGGCCCACCTGCTGAATGACCCGGACTGGCTGCATGTCCCCGCCGGCACCACGGTGCGCACGGTCTGGGTCCACCTGCCCGAGGACGAGGCCCACGCGCGCATCATCCGGCGCGGCAACCCCAACGACGCCTACAAGCTGGCGCACTGGGACGCGTACCGGACCCGGCGCTTCATGCCCGCGCCCGACGACTATCCGGAACTGACCTTTTTCGACAACCAGGCACCGGCGCAGGCCGACATCGACGCGCTCCTGAGCGCGCTGAGCGCCTGAACGCCTGAATGCCGCGGCGGCGCAGGTCTTCAGCCGCGCGCGATCGCGCTGATCGCCGCCGACGCCGCGACAAAGCCGAACACCGCCGTCACCGCCACTGACGAGCCGAAGCCGGCGCACGCCAGCCCATGCGGCCCGCGCGCGGCGGGCTGGCCGGACGGCGCCTCCGGCGGCGGGGCCTCGTCGAGCTCGCAGGCTTGCTGCTCGGGCTCGGGATATTGCAGCGGCTCATCCGAATAGACCGCCGCGATACCGAACTTCTTCTTCGGGTCGCGGGTAAAGCCCCACTGCTTGCGCAGGCCGGCGCGCACCTTGGATAGCAGCGGATCCTGGATCGTGCGCGCGAGGTCGTCGATGCGCACGCGCGTGGGGTCGAGCTGTCCGCCGGCGCCGCCGCAGGTGATCACCGGCACGCCCTGGCGCCTGGCCCAGCCCAGCATGGCGGTCTTCACGCGCACCGCGTCGATGGCGTCGATCACATAGTCATAGCCGGCGCCGAGCAGGTCCGGCACGTTGTCGGCGGTGACGAAGTCGTCGACCTGCGTCACCCGGCAACGCGGGTTGATGGCGACGATGCGCTCGGCCATGGCCTCGACCTTGGCACGCCCGTAGGCGTCGCCCAGCGCATGGATCTGGCGGTTGGTGTTGGACAGCGCGATATGGTCCAGGTCGATCAGCGTGATGCGGCCGACCGCGTTGCGTGCCAGCGCCTCGGCCGCCCAGCTGCCGACCCCGCCGATGCCGACCACGCACACGTTCGCCGTCTCCAGCCGGGCCAGCCCGGCGGCGCCGTACAGCCGCGCCACGCCGCCGAAGCGTCGATGGTAGTCGTCGTCTGCCGGGCTTTCATGGGTCAGCGGCTCGGGCAGGCCAGCCAGCTCGTGTGCGGCATCGTTCATACAAGAGGAGCGGATTTCGGGACGAATGCTGCGCCGGGCATGGCAATACCGGGGCAAAAAATCCGGCATTTTCCGGCGGCGATGTCAGCCAGTCCCCGACAAGGACGGGAAGCGCGCAACTATACAATAGACCTGCAGTGGTCCGTTCGCCGCGCCGCCCCGCGCGGGTTCCGCGGGCCCTCGCCCCCGCCAGCCAGGAGCCCGCCTCATGCCCGTGCGCCGCAAGGTCGTTCTGTGGAGTGTCCTGACACCGGTCGCGCTGATCGCGCTGCTGGTGGTCGTGATCCTGACCTTCGACTGGAACCGGATCAAGCCCTGGCTCAACGACCGCGTCTCCGAAGCCATCGGCCGCCCCTTTGCCATCAATGGCGACCTGACCGTGACCTGGCGCCGCGGCGAGGGCGAGCAAGGCTGGCGCACGCTGGTGCCATGGCCGCGGCTGTCGGCGCGCGACATCACCGTCGGCAATCCGGACTGGGCGGCGCAACCCCATATGGCGACCGTGCGCGAGCTGATCTTCGTGCTGCGCCCGCTGCCGCTGCTGGCCAACGAGATCGCGGTGCCGACCATCGTCATCGACAGCCCGGCGGTATGGCTGGAGCGCCTGGCCGACAGCCGCAACAACTGGACCTTCGAGACCGGCCCCAAAAAAGGCACCTCGAAATGGCAGCTGGATGTCGGCGAGGTGGTGCTGGCGCGCGGCAACCTGGCGCTGACCGACCAACTCAAGAAGATCTCGCTGCAGGCGGAACTCAACACCATCGGCAACGCACCGCTCTATGACAAGGCGCGCGACGGCGCGCTGGTCGAGCCGCAGGCCTCGGCCGTGCCACCCGGACCGCCGGGCAGCGCCGCGCAGGCGGCTTCAGCGCCGCGCGCCGGCGGTCCAGCCTCGGCGGCGCCTGCCAATGGCGGCGACGGCCGCTATGGCGTGCGCTGGAAAGCGACCGGACGCTACAACGAGGCCACCATCAATGCCAGCGGCAAGGCCGGCACGGTGCTGAGCCTGCGCAATACCGACGTGCCGTTCCCGATCCAGGCCGATGTGCGCGTGGGCACTACCCGCGCCCAGATCGAAGGCACCGTCACCAACCCGGCGCACCTGGCGGCGCTGGACATGCACCTGACCCTGGCCGGCGACAGCATGGCCAAGCTCTACGCGCTGACCGGCGTGGTGCTGCCGTCGACGCCGCCGTACCAGACCCGCGGCCGGCTGATGGCGACGCTGCGCAAGGAAGGCTCGATCTACGAGTACCAGAAGTTCACCGGCCGCGTCGGCGGCAGCGACCTGTCCGGCACGCTCACCTTCACCAAGCGCGACCCGCGCCCGCTGCTGGCCGGCAACCTGGTGTCGAACCAGCTGCGCTTCGTCGACCTGGCCCCGCTGATCGGCGCCGACGCCAAGCCCGGCCGCCCGGCCAAGGACAGCCCGGTGGCCCAGCCGGCGGACAAGGCGCTGCCGGTGGCGCCGTTTCGCACCGAGCGCTGGGACGAGATCGATGCCGACGTGCACTTCACCGGCAAGCGCATCATCCGTGATGCCGAGCTGCCCATCACCGACCTGGTCACGCACCTGAAGCTGCAGGACGGCGTGCTGCTGCTGGACCCGCTCAACTTTGGCGTGGCGGGCGGCAACCTGGTGTCGACGGTGCGGCTCGACGGCAAGCGCGAGCCCATGGGCGCGATGGTCGACCTGAAGGCGCGGCGCATGAAGCTCAAGCAACTGTTCCCGACCATCGACCTGATGCGCGCCAGCATCGGCGAACTTAACGGCAGCGCCAAGCTGTCGGCCACCGGCAATTCGGTGGCGGCGCTGCTGGGCTCGTCCAACGGCGAGGCGCGTCTGCTGGTCGAGAACGGCACGGTCAGCAAGTTCCTGCTCGAGGCAATCGGCCTGAATGTCGGCAGCCTGGTGGTGTCGAAGCTGTTCGGCGACAAGCCGGTGCAGATCAACTGCGGTGTCAGCGACTTCGCCATGACCGACGGCGTGGCGCGCGCGCGCACCTTCGTGCTCGACACCCAGGACGCGGTGATCGAGACCACCGGCGGCATCGACCTGCGCAGCGAGCGGCTGGCGCTGACCATCCACCCGGACTCCAAGGGCCTGCGCATCTTCTCGCTGCGCTCGCCGCTGTATGTCGGCGGCACCATGAAGAACCCGCGCGTCAGCCCCGATATCGGCGTGCTGGCGCTGCGCGCCGGCGGCGCGCTGTCGCTGGCGCTGCTGGCGCCGGTCGCCACCGCGGTGCTGCCGCTGCTCGACCTCTCGCCGGGCGGCGACGACACGCAGTGCGCCAAACTGCTGGCCGAACTGCGCAAGCGCCCCACCGCCCCGCCGCCGGGCAAGACCTACAAGGACCCGAAGGCCGCGGCGGCGCCCACCGACGCCACCGGCGCGACGGACACAAGCCGGTCCGGCGCGGAGGCCACGGCCAGGCGCCCTGGCCAGCCCGCGGCCGAAGCCCGTGCCGGCAAGCCGCCCGCTGCCAGCCGGCAAGAACCGTCCCGGCCCGCCGCCCAGCGCCCGCCGCAGCGCCCGGCCAACGAGCGCGCGCCGCAACGACCCGGCAACGACCGGTCGTTCTACCAGGGCGGATAGATTCACTCGCCCCACCGGGCCCCTCGCCGTTTAAACAAAATCGCAACACTTGGCGCCGCTGCGGCAAGTTGACGCACGTTGTCGTTGTGCCGCGCCGCGCTCAGGCGCATAATTAAACGGCCATTTACAAGAAGCTCAAGCATGGCAAGCATTGGCTGCGACGCGGGCTCGCCCGTGTGGCATCCTTGAAGGTGCGGCTGCGGCCGCCCTTTGTTTTTGCTGCCTGTTTTGCGGCCATTTTCCGATTCACCGCTCTGGTCCGGCACCCAGCCGGCACCTGACGCGCTTCACCGACGCTTCGCCCCGCCCCATGACGCTGACGCATGCCGCCGTCCCGCCGATCACCTGGCTGATCGCACTGACGGTGTGCAACCACGTGGCCTTCAATGCCAGCCGCGTGGTGGTGTCGCTGTTCGCGATTTCCCTCAAGGCTTCCACCGTCACGCTGGGCGTGCTGATGTCGCTGTACGCGCTGCTGCCGATGCTGCTGGCGATCCGCGCCGGCAAGCGCATCGACCAGATCGGCCCGCGCAAGCCGATGATGGCGGGCTCGCTGATGGTGGTGGCGGGCACGCTGCTGCCAGCGCTGTGGCACGAGCTGGATGCGCTGTACCTGTCGTGCGCGCTGATCGGGGTCGGCTTCATGCTGGTCCAGGTGGCGATGCAGCTGCTGATCGGACAGGTCTCGACCGATGCCACCCGGCTGCGCAACTACACCTGGCATGCGCTCGGGCTGTCGGTGTCTGGCACGCTCGGGCCGGTGGCGATGGGCTACGTGATCGAGCATGCGGGCTTCCGCCCGGCGTTCGCGGTGCTGGTGGCGGTGGCGCTGGCCGGCCAGGCCGGCCTGCAATGGGTGCGGCCGCGGCTGCCCGCGCGCGGCGGCAACGCCGGGCGCATCGCCATCGCGGACGGCACCCGCCATTCCACCCTCGACCTGCTGCAGCATCCCGAACTGCGCGCGGTCTTCGTCGCCAGCGCGGTGCTGTCGGCCGCGTGGGACCTGCACGCGTTCCTGATCCCGATCCAGGGCTCGCGCATCGGGCTGTCGCCGTCGTCGATCGGCTGGGTGCTGGGCGCTTTCGCCATCGCCACCTTTGCGATCCGGGTGGCGATGCCGGCGGTGTCGCGCCGGCTGTCGGAATGGAAGATCATCCGCGCCGCCCTGCTGGTGGGTGCGCTGGCCTACCTGGCCTATCCCTTCGTCGCGCACTTCTGGCTGATGTGCGCACTGGCCTTCGTGCTGGGCCTGGCGCTGGGCAGTGCGCAGCCCAATGTCATGAACATCCTGCACACTGCATCGCCGCACGGCCGCGCGGGCGAAGCGCTGGGCCTGCGCTCGGCGGTGCTGAACACCAGCCAGGTGGTATGGCCGCTTACCTTCGGCGTGGTCGGCACGGCCCTGGGCATGCTGCCGATCTTCCTGTCGATGGCGGGGGCAATGGGCGCGGCCGGCTACTACTCGCGGCGCCAGGGGCGCAAGGCGCTGGCACCGCCGGCGCAGCCCACTGCCGGCGGGTGACGCAGCGAGAACCGCTGGTCGCCGCTTGTCGCCACGCAAATGCGGCCCCCGATGCATTCGCTATACTCGAATCAGCCGGACCCGCGGCCCCCGCCCCCGGGCGCACCGCGCTTCCGGACCGATTCCCTGATGATTGCGACATGACCCAACTTGCCGACCTGCGCCGCACCTATGTGCTGGGCGCGCTGTCCGAATCCGACGTGGCCCCCGACCCCATGAGCCAGTTCAGGCGCTGGTTCGACGAAGCGGTCACGGCCAAGCTGCCTGAACCCAATGCCATGACCCTGGCCACGGTCGACGCCGACGGCCAGCCCTCGGCGCGCATCGTGCTGCTCAAGGGCATCGACGACCGCGGCTTCACCTTCTTCACCAACTATGAAAGCCGCAAGGGCCTGGACCTGGCGGCAAACCCGCGCGCCGCGCTGCTGTTCCACTGGGTCCAGCTGGAACGCCAGGTGCGCGTCGAAGGTCGCGTCGAGAAAGTCTCCGAGGACGAAAGCGACGCCTATTTCGCCACCCGTCCGCTGGGCTCGCGCGTAGGCGCCTGGGCGTCGGCGCAAAGCCGGGAGGTCACCGGCCGCGACGTGCTCGAGCAGCGCGAGCAGGAATACCGCAGCAAGTACGGCGAAAACCCGCCGCGCCCGCCCTACTGGGGCGGCTACCGCCTGGTGCCGACCGCGCTGGAATTCTGGCAGGGGCGGCCTTCGCGTCTGCATGACCGCATCGCCTACCGGGTCCAGCCGGGCATCGGCTGGCAGATCGTGCGGCTGTCGCCCTGAGCCGGCCGCGGACGCCGCGCGCGTCCGCGCTGATGCCTCTACGCCTCTCCCGGGACGATGGCAGGGTCTTCCGGCGGTGCGCTGCACGGGCTGCGGAATTGAACTAAAGTGAGACAGGCGTCGCTTGGCTACTCTTTTCTTGCAGCGCTCGCGACGGATCGGGCAAGGTTTGCGCGCAGTTTCTCCTTGCCGGATGCGTCCGCCGAAGCGTGTGCCGCAACCATCGGGAGGTAAAGCGCATGTTTTTCAAGCAAACCCTGGAAAAGCAACTCGACAACTGGATCGCCGACCTGCGCGAGAACGCCAATCTCCCGGTCAGCCTGCGGCTGTGGAATGGCGCCGAATACCCGCTCGGGCAATTCGACAAGCCGGTGGTGACGCTTACCGTGCGCGAAGCTGCGGCCCTGCCGCTGTTGCTGATCCCCAGCCTGGACAACCTGGGCGAGGCGTATGTCCAGGGCAAGATCGATTTCGACGGCCGGCTCGCGGACATCATCAAGGTGGGCTACGGCTTCTCGGCCGCGGCCACGCGTCGCGCCGGCGGCGCGCTGTACAAGGTGGCACAGCACTTCTCGCATACCAAGCAGGAAGACAGGGAGTCGATCCAGTACCACTACGACGTCTCCAACGACTTCTACCAGCTCTGGCTCGACCCCAACATGGTCTATTCCTGCGCCTACTTCGAACACGGCGACGAAGACCTGGCCACCGCGCAGATCAAGAAGATCGACCACATCCTGACCAAGATCCGGCTGCAGCCGGGCCAGACCCTGCTCGACATCGGCTGCGGCTGGGGCGCGCTGGTGCTGCGCGCGGCGCAGAAGTTCGGCGCGCGCTGCGTGGGCATCACGCTGTCGCAGAACCAGTTCGACCTGGCCACCGAGCGCGTCAGGGCCGCGGGCCTGTCCGACCGCATCGAGATCCGGCTGCAGGACTACCGCGACACCGCCGGCACCTTCGACCGCATCACCAGCGTCGGCATGTTCGAGCATGTGGGCAAGGACAACCTGCCCGGGTACTTCAGCCGCATCCGCGAACTGCTGGCGGACGACGGCTTCGCCATGAACCACGGCATCACCTCGCCCGACCCGGACAACGGTGCCACGCCGATGGACGGCGCCGAGTTCATGGACCGCTACGTATTCCCGCAGGGCGAACTGCCGCATATCGGGCTGGTGCTGCGCACGCTGCAACAGGGCGGCCTGGAAGCCTTCGACGTCGAGCTGCTGCGCCGGCACTACGCGCGCACGCTGCACCACTGGGCCGACAACTTCGAGGCGCGCGGCGATACCATCCGTAGCATGGTCGGCGAGAAGAAGTACCGCATCTGGCGCGTGTACCTGGCCGGCTGCGCGCACGCCTTCGAGACCGAGAAGATGTCGATCTACCAGGTGGTGTGCCACAAGTCCGGGCTGCAGGCCGACTCGCTGCCGTGGTCGCGCCGCTATATCTACGACCAGCCCATCGGCCCCAACGACTGAAGGCAACCGAAACGATTGACTGAAGACCTCTTCGGCGGGCTGCCGCTGCCCGCCCCCGCAGCCCCCGGGCAGCCCGCGGCGCCAGCCGGCGCGGCTGCCCAACCCGACTCCCCAGGCAAACCGGCGCGCGGCAAGAGCGTGCAGCCGTGCACGGCTGCACCGGCACTGCAGGCGCTGGCCGCGCGGCTGCCAGCGCAGCTGTATTTCGGCACCTCGTCCTGGGCCTATCCCGGCTGGAACGGGCTGGTCTACGACGGCGAGTACAGCGACACCTTGCTGTCGCGCAAGGGCCTGGCCGCCTATGCGCGTCACCCGCTGCTGCGCGCCGCCGGCATCGACCGCGGCTTCTACGGGCCGATCCCGCTGGCCGATTACCTGTCGTATGCCGCCCAGGTGCCAGAGGGTTTCCGCTTCCTGGTCAAGGCCCCGGCCAGCGTCTGCGACGCGTGGCTGCGCGGCCCGGACGGCGCCGGCCGGCTGGCCAACGCCGCCTTCCTGGATGCGCAGATCGCGGCGCGCGACTTCATCGTGCCGGCTACCAGCGGCCTGGGGCACAAGTGCGGGCCGTTGCTGTTCCAGCTGTCGCCGATGGGGCCGCTGGCCGACAGCGCGGTATTCCTGGAGCGGCTCGACGCCTTCCTCGGCGCATTGCCGGCGCTCGATCCCGCGCTGACGCCGCACGCCGCCTATGCCGTCGAGCTGCGCGATCCGGCCCTGCTGACGCCGCGCTATATCCGGCTGCTGCGCCGCCATGGCGTGCGCTTCTGCCTGTCGGCGCGCGACCGGCTGCCGCCGGTGCCGCGCCAGGCGGCGGCGCAGGCGCTGCTGGACGAGGCCGCGGCGGGCCCGCTGGTACTGCGCTGGATGCTGCATGCGGGCCGCCCCTACGCCTACGCGGAGAAGCGCTATGCGCCATTCGACCGCATCGTCGACGACGATCCCGACACCCGCCACGCGATTGCCGACGTGGTGGCGCGCACGCTGCGCGCCGGGCAGCCCGCCATCGTCATCGTCAGCAACAACGCCGAAGGCTGCGCCCCGCTAAGCTGCGCGCGGCTGGCGGAGGCCATCGTGTCGCGGCTAGAGCGCTGAGGCCGCCGCCGCGCCGGCGCACGCCCTTACTCGCGCACGCTTACTTGCGCAACTTCGCGCCGAACTGCTTGCGGAACTTGGCCAGCTTGGGCGAGATCACGAACGCGCAGTAGCCCTGGCTGGGATGGTCCTGGTAGTAGTTCTGGTGGCTGGCCTCGGCGCGCCAGTAAGGCTGTTCCGGCTCGACCTGGGTCACGATCGGCGCGTCGAACGCCTTGGCCGCGACCAGCTCGCGCATCACGTATTCGGCCGTCGCGCGCTGCGCCTCCGAGTGCGTGAAGATGGCCGAGCGGTATTGCGGCCCGACGTCGTTGCCCTGCCGGTCCGGCGTGGTCGGGTCGTGGATGGCGAAAAAGATCTCGACGATCTCGCGGTAGCTGATCACCGACGGATCGAAGCTGACGCGCACCACTTCGACGTGGCCGGTATCGCCTGCGCAGACCTGCTGGTAGGTCGGGTGGTCGACATGCCCGCCGGTGTAGCCGGACTCGACCGCGACCACGCCTTCGACCTGCTGGTAGACCGCTTCCAGGCACCAGAAGCATCCGCCGCCCAGCGTGGCGGTTTCCAATCCATGTTCCATTTGCGCCGCTCCCTTGCGTAATCGTCTGTCTTGCCAGGCCTCAAGCATAAGCGCAGATCGGCGCGCTTGCAGCGGATTCAGCCAGGCCCGCGGCGCGCCTCCAGCAGTGCGCGCAATTGCGGCCTGAGCACCTTGCCCAGCGCGCTGCGCGGCAGGTCTTCCATCAGCACCACCTCGCGCGGCAGCTTGAAGCGCGCGATGCGCGCGGCCAGCAGCTCGCGCAGCGGTTCGGCCGCCAGCGCGCCGCGCGGCGCGCCCGGCGCCGGCACGATCACCGCCACCGGCACTTCGCCCCAACGCGCATCGGCCACGCCCACCACCGCGCATTCCTGCACGCCGGGCACGCCGACCAGCACGTTCTCGATCTCGGCGGGATAGATGTTCTCGCCGCCGGAGATGATCATGTCCTTGCTGCGGCCCACCACCTCGATGCACCCTTCGGCATCGCGGTGGGCCAGGTCGCCGGAATGGAACCAGCCGTCCGGCAGCCCGTTGTCGGTTAGCCCGCTGTCGGTTAGCCCACTCTCGGGCTGGTTCCAGTAGCCCGCCATGACGTTGGCGCCGCGCACCCAGAGCTCGCCGACCGCGCCCGGCGGCACCTCGGCGCCGTCGAGGCCGGCCAGGCGCACTTCGGCCTCGGGCTGCGGCCAGCCGGCGTAGCCGGGGCGCGCCATGGCCTGCTCCAGCTTCAGCACCACCGACACCGGCCCGGTCTCGGTGGCGCCATAGACCTGCCCGAGCGGCACGCCGCGGGCGTGGAAGGCGTCGATATACGAGCGCGGGATCGGCGACGAACCCGCCATTACCCCACGCAGCGCGGCCAGGTCGGCATCGGGCCAGCCCGGGTGTTCCAGCACTGCGCGCAGCGTCGCCGGCACCATCAGCGCCAGGCTCGGCCGCGCCCCGGTCACCGCATCCAGCCACGCCTGCGGCGCAAAGCGGTCATGCAGCGTGACGCGCGCGCCGGCCAGCAGCGCCGGCAGCGTCTGGATGCAGAGCCCGCCGACATGGAACAGCGGCAGCACCGACAGCACGTGGTCGTCCGCGCTCATCCCATGCGCCCACCAGCTGGCGCGCGCATTGGCCAGCAAGCCGGCCTGGGTATGCACCGCGCCCTTGGGCTTGCCGGTGGTGCCGGAGGTATAGGCCAGCAGCAGCGGCGCATGCTCCGGCACGGGGGCATGGACCACGCCGGACGGCGCCGGACAGTCGACCAGCCGGTCGAGGTGGGTCAGGCGGACATCGCCACAAGCCTCGCGCGCCAGCGCTTCATGGGCCGCATCATGGAACAGCCAGGCCAGTTGCGCGTGGTCGCAGATCGCCCGCAACTCGGCCGGCGCCAGCCGGTAGTTCAGCGGCGCGAACATGGCGCCGACGCGGGCGCAGGCGAACAGCAGTACCAGCTGCAACTCATGGTTCAGGCACAGCGTGCCGACGCGGTCGCCCGCGCGGATGCCCCAGGTCGCGGCCAGGTGGGCGCTGGCGCGCTCCACGCGCCGCCACAGCTTGCCGTAGGTGAAGGTGCGGCCCAGGTAGTGCAACGCCGGCCGGCCCGGCGCGGCGTCGGCATGGCCATGCAGCATGGCCGGCAGCGCGCCCAGGCCAGCGGCACCGGCACGGATGGCCCGGCAGGGGGCGCTCATTCGTCGCGCTCGCCGGATTCGTACAGGGTCTCGCGGCCCATGCGGTCGAGGATCAGCTCGGCGGTCCAGGGCAGCATCAGCGCGCCGCAGCGCGAATCGCGGTAGAGCCGCTCCAGCGGCAGGTCCCTGAGCATCGACTGGCCGCCGCAGGTGCGGATCGCCAGCCGGGCGATATCATTGGCGCCTTCCATCACCGTGTAGTGCGCGGCGTAGAGGCGCAGGCGCTCATCCTTCGAAGGATTGGGCCTCGCTTCGTGGATCGCGCGCCAGAAGATCGAGCGCATGGTCTCCAGCTGGATGCGCATCTGCGCCACCGCGATCTGCTTGGTCGGATACATGCGGCGCTTGACCGGCGGCTGGCCCGGCACCTCGCCGCGCAGGTACTGCACGGTGAAGTCATAGGCCGCCTGCGCCACGCCGAGGTAGGTCGGCGACAGCGTGAAGAACATCGCCGGCCAGGTCTGCGCGGCTTGGTAGTAGACCCCGCGCGGAATCAACTGCTCGTGGTCGGGCACGAACACGTCCTTGAGCAGCAGCGTGCGCGACACCGTGCCGCGCATGCCCATCGGGTCCCAGTCGCCGGTCACGGTGAGGCCGTCCGCCTGTCCGGGAACGGCGATGTAGAGCGTGTCGCGCATGTCCGGATGCTGGTCGCCGCGGTCCTCGGTGCACAGGATGCCGTAGTAGTCGGCCGCGCCCGACAGCGAGGCGAAGATCTTGCGCCCGTTCAGGACCCAGCCGCCGTCGACCTTGCGCGCGGTGGTGCCAAACGGCGCCTTGCCGGCGGCCGCCGCCGAGCCTTCGGAAAACGGCTGCGCGTAGACCGCGCCGTCGCGCACCACCCGCGCGAAATGCAGCTCGCGCCGGGCCTGGTGTTCGTCGCGCTGTGCCGGGGTCATGTCGATGCCATCGGACAGCACGCCGGTCCACATGGTCGAGCAGATATGCATGTTGTAGGTGAGCGCGGTGGCGCCGCAGAAGCGGCCGATTTCGGCGCCGACCATGCAGTAGGTGGCAAAGTCCGCGCCCGCGCCGCCAAATGCCCGCGGCACGCACAAGGCCAGCAGGCCGGCCTCGCGCAGGTCGTCGTAGTTGGCAAAGGGAAAGCTGGCCTCGCGGTCCCAGGTGGCGGCGCGCGGCGCGAAGCGCTCGCGGCCCAGGCGGTTGGCCAGCGTCAGCCATTGCACCTGTTCCGGCGAGAAGTCGGCCGTACCGACGGCGGGGATGAAGTCGAGCTGGCCGGATGGCATGTCGCGTCTCCTTTTTGTCCTGCTCGCGCCGGATGGGGAACGGGGGCGGCGCGGCGGCGGTTGTTGTGTTGGCGTGGCCGGAAAGCGGCGCGCTTCAGTGCACGGGAAAGTGCCGGCGCAAAAAATCCAGCACCGCGTCGTTGAACAGCTCGGGGCGCTCCATGCAGGCCAGGTGGCCCACGTCGGGCAGGCAGCGGTACTCGGCGCCGGCGATACGTTGCGCCATGCGCTGCATCACCTCGGGCGCGGCGTTTGTGTCGTGCTGGCCGGCCAGCGCCAGCACCGGCACCGCGATGCGGGCCAGCGCGTCGCGCTGGTTGAAGCGCACCAGCGCACCCAGCGCGGCGCGGTAGGTCGGCGCCGGCACCGCCGCCATCACCGTGGTGGCGAAGGCCACGGCGTGCGCGTCGGCATCGGGCGCGACCATGGTGCGCACCAGCCCGGCCGCCATCTGCGCCATGGTCTTGCCGGCATCCAGCGGCGCGGTGCGCGCGGCGATGAACTCGCGCTGCCACGGGCCATCGCCCTTGCCGAAGGCGGGCGAGGTGCCGGACAGCACCATGCCGTCGACCAGCGCGGGCGTGGCCGCGCAAGCCTGCTGCGCGACCATGCCGCCCATGCTGTGGCCCAGCAGCACCACACGCCGGCCGGCGTCGCGTTCGAACAGCAGCACGGGCGTAAGCGCCTGCGCCAGTCCGTCGAAGTCATAGGGGTCGATCAGGGCGCTGTCGCCATAGCCCGGCATGTCCCACGCCAAGGCGCGGTAGCCGGCCTGCGCCAGGGCCTCGCCCTGCGCGGGCCAGGCGGCCTTGCCGCCGCCGATGCCATGCAGCATCACCACCGCCACCGGCCCGTCGCCCCAGGCCAGCGTGGCGATGCCGTTGGCGTGGCGCTGCGTGGTCGCGGCGGCGCTCATGCTGCCACCTCCACCAGCGTGCCGGCCTCGACCTCGTTGCGGCCGTCGAGCGAAACCGTGCAATTTCGCAGCGGCAGGTCGAAGTGGCCCAGCGTATGCCGCCCGGCGACCTCGTTGGCGCCGGTCGAGAACAGGAAGTTGCCGGCGAACGCGCGCAGCTCGGTGCCGTTGCAATCGCGCTTGTCGTAGAACGTCATCGCGTCCCAGCGCGCCATCCGGTTCAGGCCCCAGCCCACGTGCGAGACCGCGTAGGCGTCGCGCGTGCCTTCGCGGTCGGCCCAGGCCTGGTAGTAGCCGCGCATCATGTCGGCGTCGACGCCCTGGCCCTCGACCGCGACGATGTAGTCGTCCTCGATATGGCATACCACGGTGTCGCGCAGGTAGGTCTTGAAGGTCAGGTTGACGTCGCCCGGCGCCAGCACCAGCGTGCCGTTGACCTGGCGCCTGGCCGGAAACGCCAGGCACAGCCCGCCGGGCCAGTGCGAGACCTGGCCGGGCTTGTTGCAGAAACCCCAGACACCGCCCACGCGCGCCTCGGCCAGGCCGATGCGCAGCTCGGTGCCGGCGGCCGAATGCACGCGCATCTCGCGCGCGCCGCGCAGGCGCTTCATCGCCGCGCGCACGATGGTCTCCAGCGACGGGTCGGGCTGGCAGCGCTCCAGGATCTCCGGGTGCTCGTTGCTGATCATCAGCATGCGCGGCACCACGCCGTCGGCGCCGCGCAGTATCTGCGGCAGCTCGGGCGCGTGCAGCATGCCTTCGACGGTGCAGTCGAGCACCAGCTGGCAGCGCGACAGCGCCGCCAGCACCGGGGCCAGATTCTGCAAGGCATCGCTGGCACCGGTCGAGCGCACCGGCGCTGGCGCCGCAAGCGCCGGGCTCGGCACCTGGATCCGAACCGGCGTGGCGCCAAAGGACTGCACGGCCAATTCGGCCAAGGCCACGTTGACAGGGCGGGATTGGGACTCCGTTACAATTCCCACGACATCCCCGTGCCGCAGGGCACAAAGTTCCAGCGTGCGGCGGAACGCCGCCAGCCAGCGGTGTTCAATCTGCTCGATGAGCATGCGCTTGTCTCCTGCTGCTTGTTATTGGCTTCTTGTTCTATGGGGCCCGGGCCGCCCACGCTTCGCGCAGCGGCCAGCGCCGGCGGCGCCGGACTTGAACTCGCCGCCCCTGGCGCGAATAATATATATGAAATTTCATGAACTCCAGTGGAGCCCCCATGGGCATGCCTGAGGCCCAGCCACGGATCGCCAGCGTAGCCGCCGCCCCGGACTTCGATGCGATGCACTTCCGCCGCACCCTGTCGCAGTTCGCGACCGGGGTCACGGTGATCACCACGCGCGCCAGCAACGAGTCGGTTGCGGCCGGCGCGCCGCCCTTTATCGGCATTACCGCCAGCTCGTTCAACTCGGTATCGCTGGAGCCGCCGCTGGTGCTGTGGAGCATGGCTACGCGCGCCAACAGCCTGCCGATGTTCCGCGACGGCACCCACTACATCATCAACGTGCTGTCGGCCTCGCAGCTGGACCTGTGCCAGCGCTTCGCCACGCTCAAGGGCGACCGCTTCGCCGGCGTCGACTACCGGCTCTCGGCCACCGGCCTGCCGATCCTGTCGAATGCGCTGGCCTGGTTCGAATGCCACAACCGCAGCCGCTACGACGAGGGCGACCACGTGATCTTTGTCGGCGAGGTGGAGCGCTGCGGCGTGCTCGATGGCAAGGACGGCCCGCTGATATTCCAGGGCGGCCAGTTCACCACCACCGCCCCGCTCGATCTCTGAACACCCACTGAGCCATCATGGCGAACCTGCCGGCAGTGCCCTCGCCTCAACCCTTCGTCGACGGCTACCTGGCCTACCTGCTGGCGCGCGCCAGCCATCTGATCTCGGGCGAATTCCATCGCGAGGTCGAGGCCAGCGGCCTGTCGGTGCAGGAATGGCGCGTGCTGGCGACGCTGGCCGACCGCCCCGACTGCACCGTCGGCGCGCTGGCGGAAATCACGCTGACCAAGCAGCCCACGCTGACCAAGCTGGTCGACCGCATGGCGCACGACGGCCTGGTCCGGCGCCGCGCCGGCAAGACCGACCGCCGCCAGGCGCTGGTCTCGATCACGCCGCGCGGCCTGGCGCTGGTGCAGCCGCTGCTCGAGCGCGCCGCCCAGCACGAGCGCGCCGTGCTGGACGACTTCGGCGCCCGCCAGGGCGCGCAGCTGAAGGAAACCCTGCGCCAGCTGATCGCGCTGCACACGCAGCGCTAGGCTTCTTCAGCGACCTTCAGGATCGCCAGCGGCGAACTGTCCACCTTGATCCGCTGCAGCACGATATTCGAGCGGATATCCATCACGCCCGGGGTGCGGTACAGACGGTTCACGATGAAGTCCGAGTAGTGCTTCAGGTTGCGCGCCTGCACGCGCAGGATGTAGTTGCTGTCGCCGGTGATGATGTACGCCGACAGCACTTCCGGCCACGACTGGACCGCGGCGATAAAGGTGTCGTGCCAGCCCTCCACGTCATGGCGCATCGATACCTGAACGATCGCCTCCAGCTCCAGCCCCAGTTGCTCGGCATCGAACCAGGCGCGATAGCCGCCGATCACCCCCGCCTCTTCCAGCAGCCTGACCCGGCGCAGGCATGCCGACGGCGACAGCGCCACGCGGTCGGCCAGGTCCTGGTTGCTGATGCGGCCGTTCTCCTGCAGGCACGTCAGGATGCGCAGATCGGTGGGATCGAGGTTCATTCGAATTTTCTTCGATAAATCGTGGATTTTTCGCATTCTATGCGAAAAACAGACCTGATGACGGGCCATTTAGCAAGCCTCTTGCCGCCGATTTTGACTATGATTCCCGACATCGAGGCACACAGAAACGGCGCCCGTGGACGGCGCCGCGCACACCCATGACCGCCCCCAATCACGACCCGCGCCGGCTGTGGGACATCAGCCCGCCGCTGTCGCCCGCCACGCCGGTGTGGCCCGGCGACACGCCGTTCCAGCAGCAGCCGGCCTGGCAGATCGACGCACATTGCCCGGTCAATGTCGGCCGCATCACGCTATCGCCGCACACCGGCGCGCATGCGGACGCACCGCTGCATTACACCGCCGACGGCGCCCCGATCGGCGCCGTGCCGCTGGCGCCCTACCTGGGCCGCTGCCGCGTGATCCACTGCATCGGCGCGGCGCCACTGGTGCAGCCGCACCATGTCGCGCACGCGCTCGACGCGCTGCCGCCGCGGGTGCTGCTGCGCACTTACCGCCAGGCGCCCCAGGCGCAGTGGGACCCGGCCTTCTGCGCGGTATCGCCCGACACCATCGCGCTGCTGGCCGCGCACGGCGTGCAGCTGGTCGGCATCGACACGCCCTCGCTCGATCCGCAGGACTCCAAGACCATGGACGCGCACAACGCGGTGCGCCGCCATGGCCTGGCAATCCTGGAAGGCATCGTGCTGGACCAGGTCGATGCCGGCGACTATGAACTGATCGCGCTGCCGCTGCGCTTTGCCGCACTGGATGCCAGCCCGGTGCGCGCGGTGCTGCGCAGCCTCGACTGAACCATTTCCCGAACCCCGCCTGGCCTTTCTGCACGACATGACGACCATTGACCGCGAGCACTGTATCCGGCTCGACCAGCAAGACCCGCTGCGCCCGCTGTGCGACCAGTTCGCCCTGCCACAGGGCGTGATCTACCTCGACGGCAACTCGCTCGGCGCCCGACCGCGCGCCGCCGCCGCGCGCGCCGCGCAGGTGGTGGCCGAGGAATGGGGCGATGGCCTGATCCGCAGCTGGAACACCGCCGGCTGGTTCGACCTGCCGCAGCGCCTGGGCAACAAGCTGGCGCCGCTGGTGGGCGCGGGCCACGATGAAGTGGTGGTCACCGATACCACCTCGATCAACCTGTTCAAGGTGCTGGCCGCGGCGCTGCGCGTGCAGCAGACGCGCGACCCGGCGCGCAAGGTGATCGTGTCCGAGGCCAGCAACTTCCCGACCGACCTGTATATCGCCCAGGGGCTGGCCGACCTGCTGCAGCAAGGCTATTCGCTGCGGCTGGTGAACTCGCCGGCCGAGATCGACGCCGCGGTCGGCGCCGACACCGCGGTGCTGATGCTGACCCACGTCAACTACAAGACCGGCGAGATGCTCGACATGGCCGGGCTCACCGAGCTGGCCCACGCGCGCGGCGCACTGACGGTGTGGGACCTGTGCCATTCGGCCGGCGCCGTGCCGGTCGACCTGAAGGCGGCCGGGGCCGACTACGCCATCGGCTGCACCTACAAGTACCTGAACGGCGGCCCGGGCTCGCCCGCCTTCGTCTGGGTCGCGCCCGCGCTGCGCGACGCCTTCTGGCAGCCGCTGTCGGGCTGGTGGGGCCATGCCGCGCCGTTCGCGATGGATCCGCAGTACCGCCCGGTCGAGGGCGTGCGACGCTTCCTGTGCGGCACGCAGCCGGTCACGTCGCTGGCAATGGTCGAGTGCGGGCTGGACATCTTCGCGCAGACCAGCATGCAGGTGCTGCGTGCCAAGTCGTTGCTGCTGACCGACCTGTTCATCGAACTGGTGGAAGCCCGCTGCGGCCACCACCCATTGGCGCTGGTGACGCCGCGCGAGCACGCGCGCCGCGGCAGCCAGGTCAGCCTGGAGCACCCGGACGGCTATGCCCTGGTGCAGGCACTGATCGAACGCGGCGTGATCGGCGATTACCGCGAGCCGCGCATCGCCCGCTTCGGCTTCACGCCGCTCTACACCAGCTTCGCCGAGGTGTGGGATGCTGTGGAAATCCTGCGCGACGTGCTGGACCGCGGCGCCTATCGCGACGCGCGCTTCCAGGCGCGCGGCCAGGTGACCTGACAGGGAGCCCATCATGAGCGAATTCAAGGGATGCCCCTTCTCCGGCGCGGCGCCGGCAGCCACCACCCAAGGCGACGGCTGGCACGGCGCGCAGATGGATTTCGCCAAGGACATGAGCTATGGCGACTACCTCGGGCTGGACCAGATCCTGAGCGCGCAGCATCCGCTGTCGCCGGACCACAACGAGATGCTGTTTATCGTGCAGCACCAGACCACAGAGCTGTGGATGAAGCTGATGCTGCACGAGCTGCGCGCCGCGCGCGAGTCGGTCAAGGGCGACAGCCTGCCGCCGGCGTTCAAGATGCTGACGCGCGTGTCGCGCATCATGGACCAGTTGGTGCAAGCGTGGAACGTGCTGGCCACCATGACCCCGCCGGAATACTCGGCGATGCGGCCCTACCTGGGCATGTCGTCGGGCTTCCAGTCCTACCAGTACCGCGAGATCGAGTTCATCCTGGGCAACAAGAACGCCGCCATGCTCAGGCCGCATGCGCACCGGCCGGAACATCTGGCGCTGGTCGAGGCCGCGCTGAAGACGCCGTCGCTGTACGACGAGGCGATCCGGCTGATGGCGCGGCGCGGCTTTGCCATCGACGCTGACTGCGTCGAGCGCGACTGGACCCAGCCCACCGCGTACAACGCCTCGGTCGAGGCGGCGTGGCTCGAGGTCTATCGCAACCCCGGCGCGCACTGGGAACTCTATGAGCTGGGCGAGAAGTTCGTCGACCTGGAAGACGCGTTCCGGCAATGGCGCTTCCGCCATGTGACCACGGTCGAGCGGGTGATCGGCTTCAAGCGCGGCACCGGCGGCACCGAGGGCGTCAGCTATCTGCGCAAGATGCTGGACGTGGTGCTGTTTCCGGAACTGTGGAAGTTGCGGACCGACCTCTGATCCACCCTGTCCCTGTGCGCGGGGATCGCGCTACGGGGGGCAGCCTCAGCCCGCCGGCTCGGACAACCTTGCCGCCAGCGTCTGCAGCGCCGGCGCCAGCGTCTGGTGGAACACCGCCTCGTCCACCGCCCCGTAGGAAGCGCTGCAGCTCAGCATGTGCAGCTCCTTCTCCCCCACTGGCCGGAACGCCACCGCGCACGCATGGATGGCCGGATGCCAGTCGCGGAACGACGCGGCATAGCCGCGCTGCTGCGCCTCGGCCAGCGCGGCGCGGGTGGCAACCTCCTGCTGCTTCCATTGCTCCGGGAAGGCCTGGCTGAACTCGGCCATCACGCGCTCTCGGCGCGGCGCCGGCAAGGCGGCCAGGTAGGCGCGCCCCATCGAACTGGACACCAGTGACAGCCGCGAGCCGACCCCCAGCCCGAGCATCACGCCGGCGTCGTTGCGGATCGATTCCAGGTAGATCACCTCCATGCGCTCGCGCTTGCCGAGCGACACCGAGACCCCGTAAGACTGCGCGAACGCCAGCATGTGCGGGCGCGCCAGCGACACCACGTCGGAGGCCGACAGGTAGGCATAGCCCAGCGCCAGCACCCCGGCATCGAGCGCGTACTTGCCCAGGCTCTCGTCATAGCGCAGGTAGCCAAGCTGCACCAGCGTGCCGGCCAGCCGGCTCACCGTGGCCTTGGGGAAGCCGGTGCGGCGCACGAACTCCTGGTTGCCCAGCATCGCCTCGCCGGTGCGGAAACAGCGCAGCAGTTCCAGGCCGCGCGCCAGCGCGGTGACGAAGTTCGGATCGCTGTCGCGCACGGGTGCCGCGGCAGGTTCCTGGGAAAGTGACGGATCGGGCTGGGGGTTGGGATTGAGGTTGGGCAAGGTTCGCGGCTCCAGTCGGCGCTTGTCCGTTCATCGCACAAAGGCACGGAGGTTCAGGGTTTTGCCTGTTGCGTGGCAAGACCATTGCGATATACTAATTCAACGGAACACAGTTCCGCAATGCGGAACTTCCAGGATCCTGAAAAAATCCTCCGCTCGATCGTCAAAGCGATCACCAACCGATCACCGAACCCGTTACGAATGACGGAATCCGCCGGCGCGGACCGCGGCACACCAGCCGCCCGCCCGGCGCTTCCGCTGCGCTACCGAAGGAGACCTGCATGGCTGCCAACGCCGAATTCCACTGGGCCGACCCCCTGCTGCTGGACCAGCAACTGAGCGCCGACGAGCGCATGGTGCGCGACGCCGCCGCGGCGTACTGCCAGGACAAGCTGATGCCGCGCGTGCTGCAGTCGTTCCGCAACGAGAAGACCGACGTCGAGATCTTCCGCGAGATGGGAGAGCTCGGCCTGCTCGGCCCCACTATCCCCGAGCAATACGGCGGCCCGGGCCTGAACTACGTCAGCTACGGCCTGATCGCGCGTGAAGTCGAGCGCGTCGATTCGGGCTACCGCTCGATGATGAGCGTGCAGTCGTCGCTAGTGATGGTTCCCATCTACGAATTCGGCACCGAGGCGCAGAAGCAGAAGTACCTGCCCAAGCTGGCCACCGGCGAGTGGATCGGCTGCTTCGGCCTGACCGAGCCCAACCACGGCTCCGACCCCGGCTCGATGGTTACCCGCGCCAAGAAGGTCGACGGCGGCTACGAGCTGACCGGCGCCAAGATGTGGATCACCAACTCGCCGATCGCCGACGTGTTCGTGGTCTGGGCCAAGCTGCAGGGCGAAGACGGCAAGGAAGACATCCGCGGCTTCATCCTGGAAAAGGGCTGGAAGGGCCTGAGCGCCCCGGCCATCCACGGCAAGGTCGGCCTGCGCACCTCGATCACCGGCGAGATCGTGCTCGACCAGGTGTTCGTGCCGGAAGAGAACATCATGCCGGGCGTGAAGGGCCTGAAGGGTCCGTTCACCTGCCTGAACTCGGCCCGCTACGGCATCGCCTGGGGCGCGCTGGGCGCCGCCGAATTCTGCTGGCACACCGCGCGCCAGTACACGCTGGACCGCAAGCAGTTCGGCCGCCCGCTGGCCCAGACGCAGCTGGTGCAGAAGAAGCTGGCCGACATGCAGACCGAGATCACGCTGGGCCTGCAGGGCTGCCTGCGCCTGGGCCGCATGAAGGACGAAGGCACCGCGGCGGTGGAGATCACCTCGATCATGAAGCGCAACTCGTGCGGCAAGTCGCTCGACATCGCCCGCGTGGCGCGCGACATGCTGGGCGGCAACGGCATCTCGGACGAGTTCGGCGTGATCCGCCACGTGGTCAACCTGGAGGTGGTCAACACCTACGAGGGCACGCACGACATCCACGCGCTGATCCTGGGCCGCGCCCAGACCGGCCTGCAGGCCTTCTTCTGACCGCAGCATAAAAAAGCCCGGCGATGAAGCCGGGCCAAGCACACTACCAAGGAGACGACGAGGCTGCCCCCGTCGATACAACACCTGTCTTGCACACGGCCCCGCCCTTCGCGGGGCCGTGTGCATTTGGCTGCAGCGCTGCGATATCGTCAGGGCGCAACGCCATGTTTTCACGGTGGAACCAGCGTAACTGGATTGATATCCAACCCAAACGAATATAAAGTCACTACAAAATCACTCGTAGTCATATAGACATTCTCTGACATTCATCACGCCCGCTTTCGTGCATGCTGGCAATACTTGGACGTCCGACCCCGCAGCAACCCCGCAGCAACCCTGCAGCGAACCTGTTCCGGGCGCGTTGCCTTGAAAGGGCGACGTGTCGCCACATATGCTAAGTATCAGACCGACAAATGCCGTTAGCCTCGGAGCGAAGAAAATGTCAGAATCCGCACAAACCGAACCAACCGCCCGCAAACAGGAGAAACTGATGAGCGATGTCAAGACCGTGCTGTCCGACGCCGAGGAACTGCTGAAGCAAGCCGCCTCGACCACCGGGGAAAAGGCCGCCGAACTGCGCGAGCGTGGCATGGGCCTGCTCAAGCAAGCCAAGGAAAAGGCCCAGGACCTGCAAGACGCCGTCGTAACCAAGAGCAAGGCCGCCGCGCGCGCCACCGACGACTACGTGCACGACCACCCGTGGCGCGCCGTGGGCGTGGCGGCCGGCGTGGGCCTGCTGATCGGTCTGCTGCTCAATCGCAAGTAAGCGCTGCAAATCCGGCGCGGCACGCCAAGGCCGCGCCATCGCGGCAACCCGCCCGGCGGGTTGCCAATGGCCGGGGCGCCCGGTGTGCCGGTAACGCTGTCGCGGTTGGCCCATCAGGGCCAACCGGTCGTTGCCGACACAACCTGGCGCCGTCATCCGGCCCCGCCAGCTGGATAGGTGCGTACGGCCATGCCGGCGCACCGCTCTTTCACGCCGGAGCCGCATGAGCGAAGCCACCCCTTCCCCCAAGTTCCTCGACGCCGTGCGCAATCTCGCCGGCTCGCTCGTGGCGATGGTGCAGACGCGCCTGGAGCTCGCCAGCGTGGAGCTGGCCGAAGAACGCACGCGCTTGCTGAAGGTCGCCCTGCTGGCCTTGTTCGGGCTGGCGTTCTTCGGACTGGGCCTGGTCACGCTGACCGCCCTCATCGCGATCCTGTTCTGGGACACCTACCGCTGGCAGGCGTTGGGCGCCCTCACGGTGCTCTACCTGGTGCTGTGCGCCGCCTGCCTGGCGTACGCCCGCAACGTGCTGCGCAATGCGCCGCCGATGCTGGAAGCCACCCTCGCCGAAATCGACAAAGACCGGGAGATCCTGCGCCGATGAGCACACTAGACCCTGACGACGCCACGCCCGCACGTGACCGCGACGAATACCCGCGCGCGCCCCGGTTCACGCAGGAGGTGCGCCTGCCGCTGGCGGTGCGCAAGGAACTGCTGCTGACCCGCGCCGCCCTCGAACGCCACGATTGCCGGCAGGCGCTGCACGCCGTACGCGGCGGCGTGCACCGCCTCGGCACTGTCAGTGCCTGGCTGCCGCGGATCGCGCGGCCGGGCTCGTGGATGAAGGTGGTCGGGCTGACCAAGGACTACCCGATGCTCAGCACCGCGGTGACACTGGCGCTGCCGCTGGTCAAGCGCGTGCCGGTGCTGCGCCTGACCTGGAAGCTGTCCAAGCTGGGCCTGGTCGCCGGCGCGGCCTACTGGGCCTACAACACCTGGCGCGAAGCCAAGGTCCAGGCGGTGCCGCCGGCCAACGTGCCGACCCCGGCCCCGGCCGGCACCCCGCCCGCCGCCGACACCGGCTTCCGCGATCCGCTGATCCCCTGACGGTCCTGCCGACTCATCCCGCCAGCGCCAACGCCGGCCGCACCCCGGCTTCCGGGGCGGCCGGCGCGAACGGCACCGGCGGCGCAATGTGATAGCCCTGCGCCAGGTCCACGCCAAGCTCGCGCAAGCGCGCGAGCATCGCCTCGTTCTCGACGAATTCCGCAATGGTCTGCTTGCCCATGGCGTGGCCGATGCGCTGGATCACCTCGACCATCACCAGGTTGACCGGATCGGCCAGCATGTCGCGCACGAAGCTGCCGTCGATCTTCAGGTAGGCCGCAGGCAGGTGCTTCAGGTAGGTGAACGACGACATGCCGGCGCCAAAGTCATCCAGCGCGAAGCGGCAGCCGAGTTGCTGCAGCTGCATGATGAACGCCCCGGCCTGCGCCAGGTTGGCAATGGCCGCGGTCTCGGTGACCTCGAAGCAGATGCCGTCCAGCGCGATGCCGAAGCGCTGCGCCTGCTCGCGCACGAAGTCCGGGAACTGGATGTCCGCCAACGACGAGCCTGACAGGTTGATCGCGCAGATCGCGATCTCGGCCTGGCGTTCCGCCAGCGTGGCAAACGCGGTCTCGACCACCCAGCGATCGATCATCGGCATCAGGTTGTAGCGCTCGCAGGCCGGCACGAAGGCCATCGGCGGCACCAGCCGGCCGCGCTCGTCGACCATGCGCAGCAACAACTCCACATGGCGTCCCGCCGCCGACACCGCGCCCGGCTGCACCGGCACGATCTCCTGCGAGAACAGGCAGAAGCGGCCGGCCGCCAGCGCCGCATGCACGCGGCTGACCCATTCCATCTCGCCATGGCGCGCCTGCACCACGCTGTCCAGCGGATGGTAGACCTGCACGCGGTTGCGCCCGCCCTCTTTGGCCACGTAACAGGCCGCGTCGGCCGCGCTCAGCGCCTCGGCCACGCTGCCGGTGTGCCGGTCCAGCATGACCAGGCCGATGCTGACCCCGACCGCGAAGGTGCGCTGCCGGTGCGCAAAGCGGAAGCTCGCAATGGCGTGGCGCAAGCCCTCGGCCACGCGCTCGCCGTCGGTGCTGCCGCAATGCTCGAGCAGCACGCCGAACTCGTCGCCGCCCAGCCGCGCCAGCATGTCGCTGCGGCGCAGCTGGCCGCGCATGATCTCGGCCATCTGCCGGATCAGCCCGTCCCCGGCAGCGTGGCCGCAGGTATCGTTGACCACCTTGAACTGGTCCAGGTCCAGGTACATCAAGATGTGCGGGGTGCCTTGCGCGCGTGCACGCTCGATCGCCGCGGCCAGCCGGCGCTCGAACTCGGCGCGGTTGACCAGGCCGGTCAGCGCGTCATGGCTGGCCTCGTACGCCAGGCGCGCGGCATGCGCGCGTTCCTGGCTGATGTCGTGCAGCACCACCACCACGCCGATGGCCTGCGCGGCGCGGTCGCGGATCAGCGCCACCGATGGCTTGACCGCCAGCGCCTGCCCAGGCTGCCCGGCACCATCGCGCCGGACCAGCTGGGCCGAGCGGCTGTGCCAGCGCTGGCGCAGCGCCAGGGTAACGATATCGGGCAGCGGCGCCAGGTTGTCCTCGTCGCGCAGCACGCAGACCTCGCTCAGCGGCAGCCCGCGCGCCTCGGCTTCGCGCCATCCAGTCAGCGCTTCGGCAGCGGGGTTGAGCGACTGCACGCGGCCCCACACGTCGGCGGTCACCACCGCGTCGCCGATCGCCTGCAGCGTGACCTGAGCGCGCTCCTTTTCGGCGAACAGCTGGGTCTCGTAGCGCTTGTGGTCGGAGATATCGGTCAGCGAGCCCGCCATGCGCGCGCGCCGGCGGCCGGCGCCGCGCACCAGCCGGCCCCGGGCGCGCACCCAGAGGTAGTCGCCGGCGCGGTTGCGCAGACGGAATTCGGCATCGTAGGGCTCGCCGCTGCGCAGGTGATGCGCCAGCTTGGCCTCGAACGCCGCCAGCTCGGACGGATGCAGCAGGCCCAGCACGGTTTCGCGCGCATGCGGCAGCTCGTCGGCGCGGTAGCCCAGCATTTGCGCGCAGCGCGGCGAGAAATACAGTTCGCCGCGGCCCAGGTGCCAGTCCCACAAGCCGTCGTTGCTGCCCTCGACCGCCAGCTGCAGTTGCTCTTCACGCTGCGCCAGCGCCTCGCGCAGCCGGCGCTCGCGCCGCAGCGGCCCCATCGACAGCAGGATCGCCGACATCAGCAGCGCCGCCGCCATCACCGCGCTGCCGGTGGTCAGCAGCCGCGTGACCCGGCGCGAGGCCTGGCCCAGATGTCCCGAGAAGGCACGTTCCAGCGGCGTCAGCCTGGCGTCGATCTGCGCGATATTGCGCAGCACCGGCGCAACGCAGGCGTCATCGCAACCGGGCTGGGCGGACAGGCGCCGCAGCGCCAGCGCCTGCTCATGCAGGGCAAAGATCTCGAGATCGCCCTGCGCCCACACGCGGATGGCGGCATCAACTTCATGGATCTGGCGGAAATTCCGGTACAGGCGCACCATCCGCGGGATGTCTTCGGGGTCGTTGCCGCCGGCGAGCAGGCCCTCGTGCACGCGCTCCAGATCGGGCTCGGCGCGGTCGAGCTCCAGGCGCGCGCGGTGGTCGCCGAACGGGATGGCAATGGACGCCAGATAGGCGTCGAAATCCGCCGGATCGCGGTCCTCGCCGTAGCGCAGCAGGTGCAGCACGGCATTTTTCTGGCCCTTGGACCACTGGCTCTCGCCCGCAACGAAGGCGCGCGCTGCCGACAGCAGGTCCAGGCTGGCGATGCTGAACAACGCCAGCGCGACCACCACCGGTACGAACGGCCAGATGATGCGCAGCACATGCCCGCTGGCCGGCAAGGAAATGCCTGCTCGCCGCATAGGTCTTGTTCGAGGTGGCCGTGTCTCGCGGCCGTTCCGAGCGCCCGCGGTCCACACGCCGCGGCTGGCTAATTGTGGGGCGCGCGCCGGGCCCGCGTCTCTACCTCGAACTAGTTAAAGCACCCCCTACCATCGAGGCATGGCGGACGGAAACAATGCAAAAAGGGCCTGTGACGTGCGCCACAGGCCCTTCGTAATGCTGGTGGGTCGTGCGTGACTCGAACACGCGACCAACGGATTAAAAGTCCGCTGCTCTACCGACTGAGCTAACGACCCGAAAAAACAGAACCGCGATTATAGTGATGCGATTCTGGATGTGTCAAGGGCGTGGCTCGCAAGCGCGCTTACACCATGCGTTCCAGGCGCCACATCTGGTAGCGGAACGCCAGGACCGCGCCGGCCAGGATGCCGGCCAGTGCAATGAACGAGCCCAGCGCCAGCGTCGACACGCCCGACAGCCCCTGCCCCACCGTGCAGCCCAGCGCGGTGACCCCGCCGGCCCCCATCATGATGCCGCCGACCATGTGGTTGGCGACGTCCTCGGCATTGCCGAAGCCTTCCCAGCGGAAGGTGCGCGTGGCGAGCGCATAGGCGGCCGCGCCGGCGATCACGCCGAACACGCTGACGATGCCGATGGTCAGCACCTTGCTCTTGTCGCTGAACATCATCAGCCAGTCGAGCGTGTAGGCATAGGGCGCGACGAAGCTCAGGCTTTCCATGCGGCCGCTGTTGGTCGAGACGAACAGTTCTTCCAGCGTATTGGGGTCTTCGGCGACGTAGCCCAGGTGGCCCGACACGTACCACATCGCCACGATGATCAGGCCCACGCCGATGCCGCCCAGCAGGTTGTCGAAGGTGCGGAAACCGCGCCCGGCCAGCGCCCACGCCGCCAGCACGCCGCCCAGCGCCAGGCCCAGGCCCAGTTGCAGCACGCCGCGCGCCGCGCCGGTGCCCTGCGCCAGAACCGAGGGCAGGTCCTGCGTGGTGGGCAACGCCAGCGCCACCGCGTCGACGGTATTGACGCGCACCACGCCGAACAGGCCGCGCAGCGTCATGTAGGCCGAGAGCCCCAGGAACACGAACACCACCAGCGACTTCAGGTTGCCCGCGCCGATGCGCACCAGCGTCTTGCTGCCGCAGCCCGACGCCAGCACCATGCCGAAGCCGAACATCAGCCCGCCGGCCAGCGCCGACAGCCAGGCCAGCTTGCTGGCGGCATAGATGGTCTTGGTCGGGTCGATGGCGCCGATCCAGGCCAGCACGCCGGTGCCGATCATGGCCACGCCGATCGCCAGCACCCACATGCGCATGCGGCTCCAGTCGCCCATGTTGACGATGTCCGAGACCGCCCCCATGGTGCAGAAGTGCGTGCGCTGCAGCACCGCGCCAAACAGGAAGGCCAGGACAAAGGTGCTCAGCAGCACCGAGCGCGACAGCGCGGCAAGATCGATTTCAGGCATGGGGCGGGAACGGCGGGCTCAGGCTAAGGCGCGGACTCAGGTGCAGGATCAGGCGGCGGCCTGGTAGCGGGTCGGGTCGGGCACGCCGGCGGCCTCGAAGCCGGCGCGGCGGATGCGGCAGGAATCGCACACGCCGCAGGCGCGGCCGTCGTCGTCGGCCTGGTAGCACGACACCGTCAGGCTGTAGTCGACGCCCAGCGCGATGCCGGCGCGGATGATCTCGCCCTTGGTCATGTCGATGATGGGCGCATGCACGCGGAAGCGGTCGCCCTCGACGCCGGCCTTGGTGGCCAGGTTGGCCAGAGTCTCGTAGGCCGCGACGTATTCGGGGCGGCAGTCCGGGTAGCCGGAATAGTCGACCGCGTTGGCGCCGAAGAACAGGTCGCGCCCGCCCACCGCCTCGGCCCAGCCGAGCGCCAGCGACAGCATGATGGTGTTGCGCGCCGGCACATAGGTGACCGGAATGCCGCCGGTGGCGCCATCGGTCGGCACTTCCAGCGCGTCGTCAGTCAGCGCCGAGCCGCCGAAGCGGCGCAGGTCGAGATCGACGATCTCGTGGCGCACGGCGCCCAGCGCGGCGGCCACGCGCCTGGCGGCTTCCAGCTCCGAGGAATGGCGCTGGCCGTAGCGCATCGACAGCGCATAGGTCTCGAAGCCCTGGGCGCGGGCCATGGCAAGTACGGTGGCGGAGTCGAGTCCGCCGGACAGCAGGACGATGGCGCGTTGGGTCATGGTGCGGGTCGCGCCGGGGGCGGCGCGCAAGAACATTCAGGCGAATCGCATATTCTAGCGCGACAAACGAGAAAGGCCCGCGAAAGCGGGCCTTGCGGTGGCGGGCGGTGGCGCCGGCGCTTACTTCAGCGTCTTGAGCCGGTTGCTCGCCGCCTGCGCGCCCTCGGTGCCGGGATACTTCGCCACCACCTGCTCCAGCGTCTTGCGCGCGGCCGCCTTCTGGCCGGACTCGAGCTGGTTGTTGGCAATGGCGATCATCGCGTCCGGCACCTTGGGGTGTGTCGGGTTGGCGTTGACCATGTTCTGCAGCACGAAGGTGGAACCCTTGTAGTCGCGCTGCGCGTACAGCGAGTTGCCGAGCCAGTACTGTGCCAGCGGCAGGTACGGGCTTTGCGGGTATTTCTTCACGAACGCCGAGAACGAATTCCCGGCGCTCTTGAAATCGCCCGCCTGGAACTGCTTGAGCGCGGCATCGTATTCGGGCTTTTCGCCCGGCTGCGCGATACCTTCGCGACCTTCGACCGTGACCTGCTGCGGCTCGAATTTCTTCAGGCGCGCATCGAGGTCGGCGTAGTAGTCCTTCTGCTGCTTCTGCAGCGTTTCCACCGTGTTCTGCAGGACTTCGTTCTGGCCGCGCAGCCGCGCCACTTCCTGGCGCAGGCCTTCGAGCTGGTTCTGCATGTCGAGCAGATTGCGGCTGTTCTGCTCGATGCGCTGCGTCGCGGTCGCCTGGAAACCGTTGAACTGGTCGCGCAGGCCGATGACGGCCTTGCGGGCCTCGTCATCGTCGAACACTCCGGCATGCGCCTGCGACAGCGGCAGCATGCCGCCGCCGGCCACGGCGGCGAGCCACAACAGGGTGGAAACGCGTGCTTTCATGGAAGGCGGTCCAGATCAGTAGTTGATGTCCGCGCGGCGGTTCTCGGCCCACGAGGCTTCATCGTGGCCGGTGGCCTTGGGCTTTTCCTTGCCCAGGCTGACGGCTTCCATCTGCGCATCGGGCACGCCCATCGAGGCCAGCGAGCGGCGCACGGCTTCGGCACGCTTCTGGCCCAGCGCGAGGTTGTACTCGCTGGTGCCGCGTTCGTCGGTGTTGCCCTGGATCAGGATCTTGCGGCCCTTGTTGCCGCCCAGATACTTGGCGTGCGCGGTCAGCAGGCCCTGGTAGTCGGACTTGACGGTGTAGCTGTCGAAGTCGAAGTAGACGCTGCGCTTGGCCAGCGGGCTATTCGGATCGTTCAGCGGATCGGCGGCGGTCACCGGGGTAACGGCGCGCGGATCGGCGCCCGTGCCGGCCGTGCCGGCGCCGGCGTTGGCGGTGTCGTCCAGCTTGACGCCGGAGCTGCAGGCGCCAAGGGCCAGCAGCGCGGCGACGGCAAGGGTTTTGGTCATCAGTTGGGCCATGGTGGTTGACTCCTGTTATTGCATGAAAGGACCCCAGGACGGCTCGCGAACATCGCCGGACTGGAGGGACAGAACCTGCCGGGTACGCCCGTCAGTGGACACCGCCGCCAGCACCGCGCGACCGCCCACGCGGGTGGCATAAAGGATGTACTTGCCGTTGGCGGCGAAGCTCGGCGCTTCGTCGTTGGCCGTATCGGTCAGCGACGTCACGTCGCCGTTGCTCAGGTCCTGCAACTGCAGCTTGAAACCGCCCCCGCGCGAGATGTACGCCAGGTACTTGCCATCCGGCGAAATGCGCGGGCTCACGTTGTAGCTGCCCTTGAACGTCACGCGTTGCGCCCCGCCGCCCTCCTCGCCGGAGGCGGGCATGCGGTAGACCTGCGGCGCACCGCCGCGGTCGCTGGTGAAGTAGATGCTCTTGCCGTCGGGCGAGTACTGCGGCTCGGTGTCGATGGCGCTGCTGCGCGACAGGCGGCGGATGCCCGAGCCGTCGGCATTGACCTGGTAGACCTGGGTATTGCCGTCGCGCGACAGCGCCAGCGCCAGGTGGCGGCCGTCCGGCGACCACGACGGCGCGCTGTTGTTACCCTTCTGGTTCGACACCAGCGTGCGCTTGCCGCTGGCGAGGTCGTGCACATACACCACCGGCTTCTTGGCCTCGAACGAGACATAGGCCACGCGCGCGCCGTCCGGCGACCACGACGGCGAAATGATGGGCTCGTTGCTGGTCAGCGCCACCTGTGCGTTCTGCCCGTCCGAATCCGAGATCAGCAGCTGGTAGCGGCCGCCCACCTTCGACACGTAGGACAGGCGCGTGGCAAAGACGCCGCGCTCGCCCAGCAGCTTTTCATAGATGTAGTCGGCGATCTTGTGCGCGGTCACGCGCAGCTGCGACTGGTTCACGGTGAAGGCCAGCCCGCCCAGGCTCTGGCCCTTGACGGTGTCGTACAGGCGGAAGCGCACTTCATACTTGCCGCCGGCGGCCGGGGTCACGCTGCCGGCGACGAAGGCATCGGCGCCGCGCGCTTTCCAGCCGCCCAGGTCGACATTGGCGGATTCCGCCACGGTGGCGCCGCCCGGGTCGACATTGCGCAGGCGACCGCTGCGCGCCAGGTCGGCACGGATGATCGCGGTCAGGTTCTGCGGCGCCTGGGCCTCGCCCTGGAAATTGGCGGTGGCCACCGGGATCTGGGTGGCGCCGACCCCGGAGATCTCAACGTTGAGCTGCGCGTGCGCGGCGCCGGCTGCCATGGCCATGGCCGCGGCCAGCCATGCCATCAGCGCGCGGCGGCCCGCCAGGGGCAGCGGCCGGAGGCGTTGTGGTGCGGGGTTTGCGTTGTGCCGCCTCGCGGACAGCCAGTTGGGGGCCCAAAGCTTTCGCATGCTGCTCCTCAGTCGATTTCAAGTTTCGTCGGGCACGACAGGCAATCGGCAACACGGGCAAATGCGGCATTGCAGCGCGTGGCGCATGCCCCGTCCGTGTGCATACCGCACCGTCGGCTGCGTCAGGCAACCTGTCATGCTAGCGCTGGGACTGGAGCCCGACGATGAAGGTTGCATTATGTTGCAAATCATGCCGTGCCGTTCACTCAGTCTCACTCAGTCCTTCGGCCGGAAGGTAATGGTGAAGCTGGCCGGCGCCTTGCCGTTCTCGTCGCGCGGCAGCGGATCGGAACGCTCCACCGCGCGCAGCACGGCATTGTCCCAGCCGGAGTTGCCGCTGGACTTGGACAGCCGCGCCGACAGCAGCGAACCGTCCGGCGCCAGCTGCACCGAAACCACCGCGGTCGGATTGCCCGGCACGTCCTCGGCAAAGACGATGTTCGGCTTGACGCGGCGCCGCACGCGGTCGGCATAGCCGGGCGAAGCCTTGCCGCCACCGCCGGCACCGGCGCCGGCCGCATTGCCGACCCCGCCACCGCCGGCGCCGGAGCCGCCGGCCAGCGCCTGCAGGCGCGCCAGCTCGCTCTTGCGCTGGGCATTGGCAGCGGCTTCGCGCTTGGCCTTGGCGTCGGCATCCGCCTTGGCCTTGGCGTCGGCCTGCGCTTTTGCCTTGGCGTCGGCCTGGGCCTTGGCCTTGGCATCGGCCTGCGCCCTGGCCTTGGCCTCGGCCGCTTCCTTGCGCTCGCGCTCGGCCTGCTCCTTGCGGTCCTGTTCCTGCTGCGCGGCCTTCTTCTTCGCGTCTTCCTTGCGTTGCGCTTCCTTGCGCTCGGCCTCGCGCCGGTCGGCTTCCTTGCGGTCGGCTTCCTTTCGGTCGGCTTCCTTGCGCAGGGCTTCCTTGCGCGCCTCTTCCTTGCGCGCCTCTTCCTTGCGCTCGGCGTCCTTGCGTGCCGCTTCCTTGCGCTCGGCTTCTTCGCGCGCGGCCGCCTCGGCGCGGCGCTTCTTCTGCTCCAGCGCGATATCGGCGTCGTCCTCGACCTTGCTCTTCACCTGCGGCGGCGGCGGCGCCGGACGCGGCTGCACCACCGGCTCGGGCTCTGGCTGCGGCTGCGGCCGTGGCGGCGGGGGCGCGGTGGCGGCGGGGATTTCCTCCCATAGTTCGGCCTCGGCCCCGACCGGGGTGCTGCTCTGCCAGCTCACGCCGTAGTACAGCACCACGGCCAGCAGCAGGTGCATGAGCAGCGCGAGCAGGAAGGAACGCAGGGTTCCCCGCTCCTTGACCGGCTGGTAGGGATAGGCGGCGGCGGTCGTCATCAAGCGCAACGGCAATCGGATAGGTGCTTCAATACGTCAGGAGGTCTTGGACTTGACCATCAGGCCCACGCGCTTGACGCCGTCGGCTTTCAGGACCGACATCACGTCCAGCACCGCCTCGTACTTGACCGCGCGGTCGGCGGCGATCACCACCGGCTGGTCCGGGTTCTCGTTCTGGCGCTGGTGGACGAAGTCCAGCAGCCCCTGCTTGTCGAGCTTGCGCTCGAAGGCATTGCCGGCGGTGTCCTTGCCGCGCGCGGTGAGCCGTCCGTCTTCATGCACGGTGACGACGATCGGGGGCGCCTTCTGCTGTGGCGTGGCATTGGCCACGGTGGGCAGGTCGACGGTGGCGGGGCTGACGATCGGCGCGGCCACCATGAAGATGACCAGCAGCACCAGCATGACGTCGATATACGGCACGACGTTGATCTCGGCGCTGGCCCGGCGGCGCGAGCCGCCGCGGCGCTGAATGGCTGCCATTGCAGGACTCCTGAAAACGCCGGCCCGGGCTAGCGCCCGGACCGTTGATAGGGAATACGGTTAGCGGGTCTGCCGCTGCAGGATGTTCAGGAACTCTTCCATGAAGCTCTCGAACCGGATTGCCAGGCGATCGATTTCGGTGGCATAGCGGTTGTAGGCAATCACCGCCGGGATCGCCGCGAACAGGCCGATCGCGGTCGCCACCAGGGCCTCGGCAATGCCGGGCGCCACCGACGCGAGCGTCGCCTGCTGCACGTTCGACAGCCCGCGGAACGCGTTCATGATCCCCCACACCGTGCCGAACAGGCCGATATAGGGGCTCACCGAACCGACCGAGGCCAGGAACGGCAAATGCGACTCCAGCACGTCCATCTCGCGCTGGTAGGCCGCGCGCATGGCGCGGCGGGCGGCGTCGAGCAGCGCGCCGGCTTCGTTGCCGCGTTCGCGCGCCTTCAGAAACTCGCCCATGCCGGATTCGAAGATCCGTTCCAGCGCACCAGTGTTATGGCGGTTGTTGACCGCGCTGTTATAGAGCGCCTGCAGATCGCCGCCGGCCCAGAAGTCGCGCTCGAAGCCTTCGGTCTGGGTGCGCGCCGAACGCACCGCCAGGTGCTTGCGGAAGATATAGGTCCATGAAAACAGCGACATGACGAGCAACAGCGCCATGACGGCCTGTGCCAGCACGCTGGCGTGGAGCACCAGCGTTACGATCGACATGTCTTGCGTGACGGTCACGGGATTCATCGTGCTGACTTGATGGTGGCTAGAACGGGGTCGGGGATCGGGGCGGGACGGAAAGTGCTTTTGTCGACGCAGCCAACGCGGATCGCGCCGGTCGCGAGCATCAGCTCGCCACGCCAGGCTTCCTGGGTGAACTGCACCGAAGCCGGGCCGACCCGGTCGATGCGCGTGCGGATCTCAAGCTGGTCGTCCAGCCGGGCGGGCGCATTGTAGTCCACCGCCGTGCTGCGGACGATGAAGACCACGCCGGCCTGGTCGGCGAGCGCCTGCTGTTCGATGCCGAGCGAGCGCAGCCACTCGGTGCGGGCGCGCTCGAAGAACTTGAGGTAGTTGGCGTAGAACACTACGCCGCCTGCATCGGTGTCTTCCCAGTACACCCGCAGGGTCCAGACAAAGTTTGGCATGGCCGCGATTGTAACGGAGAGCGATACCCGTTTCGTGTAAACCCGCAGGACGACTTTGCAACAGCAAGTTGCTGGCCAGGCCCGCGCCAGCCCTTGCCAGCGCTTGGCTGGCGGCTCCACGGCTTGCGGCGGGCGGCCGCCTCGCGCTACACTGCGCGCAACCATTCCATCTTGCGCGACTGGCGAAGTCAGTGGGCACTACCACGAGGAAGCGCAAGTTCTCTGGCGTGAAGTTTCCAAACGCCATGGCGTTGACGCGAGTCATGCCTGCCGCTCGCCTGGGCAGCGAATGGGAAGCAGGGTGCGCCCTGCGCCGACGGCCAAGCCGCCGCCGGTGCCGGTCGCCGCTAGCCTTCCCCGCGCGCCCTACCCCCGATGCCTGAATCGGATTCCCTTTTTTCAGACGAGTTTCGCCATGTTCGAACGCAGCCGTTTTACGATCGACCAGATCGACCCCGAGGTCTTTGCCGCCATCCAGCAGGAAAACCAGCGCCAGGAAGACCACATCGAGCTGATCGCCTCCGAGAACTACACCTCGCCCGCGGTGATGGCCGCGCAAGGTTCGCAGCTGACCAACAAGTACGCCGAGGGCTATCCCGGCAAGCGCTACTACGGCGGTTGCGAGTACGTCGACATCGTCGAGCAGCTGGCCATTGACCGCGTCAAGCAGCTGTTCGGCGCCGAAGCGGCCAACGTGCAGCCCAACTCGGGCTCGCAGGCCAACCAGGGTGTGTACTTCGCCGTGCTCAAGCCGGGCGACACCATCATGGGCATGAGCCTGGCCGAAGGCGGCCACCTGACCCACGGCATGGCGCTGAACATGAGCGGCAAGTGGTTCAACGTGGTCAGCTACGGCCTCAACGCCCAGGAAGACATCGACTACGACGCGCTCGAAAAGCTGGCGCAAGAGAAGAAGCCCAAGCTGATCATCGCCGGCGCCTCGGCCTTCGCGCTGCGCATCGACTTCGAGCGCATCGGCCGCGTCGCCAAGTCGATCGGCGCCTACTTCATGGTCGACATGGCCCACTACGCCGGCCTGATCGCCGCGGGTGTCTACCCGAACCCGGTGCCGCACGCCGACTTCGTCACCACCACCACCCACAAGAGCCTGCGTGGCCCGCGCGGCGGCGTGATCCTGATGAAGGCCGAGCACGAGAAGGCGATCAACTCGTCGATCTTCCCCGGCATCCAGGGCGGCCCGCTGATGCACGTGATCGCCGGCAAGGCGGTGGCGTTCAAGGAAGCGCTGACGCCGGAGTTCAAGGAATACCAGCAGCAGGTGGTGAAGAACGCCGCGGTGCTGGCCGAGACCCTGATCGCGCGCGGCCTGCGCATCGTCTCGGGCCGCACCGAGAGCCATGTGATGCTGGTCGACCTGCGCGCCAAGAACATCACCGGCAAGGAAGCCGAGCGCATCCTGGGCGAGGCGCACCTGACCGTGAACAAGAACGCGATTCCGAATGACCCGGAAAAGCCGTTCGTCACCTCCGGCATCCGCGTCGGCTCGCCGGCCATGACCACGCGCGGCTTCAAGGAAGAAGAAGCCCGCATCGTCGGCAACCTGATCGCCGACGTGCTGGACAACCCGCACGACGCCGCCAATATCGCCGCGGTGCGCGAGCAGGTGTCGGCCCTGACCAAGCGTTTCCCGGTCTACGGCTGACGCGCCCAGGCCGCCCGCGCGCACGCGCACGGGCGGCCGGCAGCTCCGCGGTCCGCGCCACTCCGGCGCGGACCGCGGGCCTCGCCAACCCGCCCTGCCGCCGCAGAACGACAACACGGACAAGGCGATGGGGTTCAACTGAAGGTGGTCCGGCATGAAATGCCCCTTTTGCGGTCATTCCAATACCCAGGTTCTCGACACCCGCATGTCGGAAGACGGCGATGCCGTGCGCCGGCGCCGCCGCTGCGAAGCCTGCGACCGCCGCTTCACCACCTATGAGCGGATCGAGCTGTTCTTCCCCGCCATCGTCAAGAAAAACGGCTCGCGCGTGGACTACGCCCGCGCCAAGCTGAAGGATTCAATGCGCCTGGCGTTGCGCAAGCGCCCGGTCTCGGCCGAAGCCATCGACGAAGCCATCACCCGGATCGAGGAAAAGCTGCTGGCCCTGGGCGAGAAGGAAATCCCCAGCAGCCAGGTCGGCGAACTGGTGATGCGCGAGCTGCGCAAGCTCGACAAGATCGCCTATATCCGCTTTGCCTCGGTCTACCGCAGCTTTGAAGACGTGTCCGAATTCTCGGACGTGCTGGCCGAAGTCACCGCCGGCAGCGGCAAGCGCTGACGCCTGCGTCTGCGGCTACCAGCACTGCGCCGACGCCACGCCGGCGCGCATTCCGGTGTTCCCCTGCAGACCCAGGTGGTTGATGGTATAGCTGCCGCAGTCGTCCCCCGCCTGCGCGCCGACCGGCGTTGCCGTCGCGCTGTAGCTGGTCGCAGGATTGCCGGCCACCACGCTCAGCTGGTAGTACGCCTGGCCGCCTGACTGGACCGCCACCGGGAACGCCGCGCCGGCATATCCCAGCGCCGCGGGCGTGCCGCCATAGACGTTCTGCGTGCTGAACAGCCGCTCCTGGCGCGCCGCGAGATCCAGCAAGGCGGTCTTGGCGTCGGTGCGGCGCGACTTGCGCACGTGTTCGGTGTAGGACGGGTAGGCGATCGCGGCCAGGATCGCGGCGATCGCCACCGTGATCATCAGCTCGATCAGCGTGAAGCCGGCGGCGGCACGCCGCGCTTGGAGGAAGGCACGCAGGTTCATGGTGGTCAGCGCAGGCGGATCCAGTTGAGGCGGGCGCCGGCGCCATTGGCACCGGGGTTGATCTGGGTGATGGCGCCGCTGCCGCCCACGGTCTGCTGCACCAGGTATGGCCGCTTCTTCGCCGTCACCACCGACGGCGTGCCGGTGCCACTCAGGCCGATGCCGCTGACGATGCCGTTGTTCAGCAACGGGAAGGTGCTGCTGTTGGTGCTGCTGAAGAACGACTGCGCGGCCGCTCCGCCCGAGCCCATCGACACGCCCATGGTGAAGCCCGACGGCACCTCCGCATTGCACGACAGCGCCTGCGACAGCGCCGAACTGGGCGGGATGGTGGTATTGACGATCACCATGCCGTAGGCGATCACCGGGTTGTAGATCACCTGCTCGCGCGTAGCCGACGGCAGCGGCAGCTGCCAGCCGTACTTGTTGTTGCCGCTGGCGCAGGCGTTCGAGCCCTGCCAGCACACCTTGCCGGCGCTGACCGTGCGCACCGTGACCGTGCTGCCGACCGCGCGCCCTTCGGCGGTAATCGATTGCTGGGTCAGGTTGGCGCCGGAAAGCGGACGGGCGGCGCTGGCCAGCGAGGCATAGCGGGCCTGCGCGCCGGCCACCGCGTTCCACCCCGCCATGTCCCAGTCCCACACGCCGTACAGCCCCTGCCCGCCCGGCTCGAACACCGCTTCGCTGCCCTGGGTCTGCTCCAGCCGGCGGCCGGTGCCGAACGCCACCACCACGCGCGGCATCGCCGCGGCGCCGGTTCCGGTGCCGGGCACCGAGCCCACCGCGACCCTGGTGGAGATGGGCTTGCCGCCGGTCTGCATCAGCGGGCGGCTGCCGGCGCGCCAGTGGTCCGGATTGTCCGAGGTCAGGTCGAAGCGCCACAGGTTGCCGAACACGTCGCCGGCGTAGACGTAGTCGGTGATGTGGTCGCCGTCGAGGTCGGCCGGCGTGACATAGGCAATGCCGTTGCGGCTGCTGGCGCCGGCCGGATCCTGCTGCGGGCCGTAGCCGGTGCCGAGATAGCGGAAGCTGCGCGAGCCGTCGGCCGGGTCGACCAGCATGATGAACAGCCCGGCGGAGCCGCTCTTGCTGCCCAGGCCGTTGCCGAACAGCACCGCCCACTGGCCGTTGTGCAGGCGGCGGATCACGGGCGTGCCATGGGTGTTGCCGAGGTTGTCGCCGCACGCGCTATCGCCGGTGCACTGCAGCGTGTTGTTCCACTCGCCGATCACCGTGGCGCTGGCCGCCGCCGGGGTATCGCCGAAGCGCTCCGGATCGGTCACGTCGAGCGCGTAGAGCGCGCCGCCGGTCGCGGTCGCGGTCTTGCTGGCGAGCGGGCCGCCGCGGTTCGCGCCCGGCCCCAGGCCGCCGACCAGCCAGGTATGCCAGGCCCCGCCGTAGTAAAGGTCGCCGGTGCCGGGCGTGGCATCGACAAACAGGTTGTGCACGTATTGCGGCGAACTGTAGGCGAGCGCCGCATGGGTCGACTGGATGGTGTCGAGGACCGCGCCGGGCATGTACGCCAGCACCTCGCGCCCGTCGTTGGGCTTGCTGGCGTCGTTGCCGACGAAGGCGCCCGCCGCGTTGTAGTAGCCGGAACGGAAGCCGTGCAGCAGCCCGTCGTTGGCACCGACATAGACCACGTTGAGCCGCTGTGCCTTGGCTTGCCGGAAGGCGTCGTAGCTGCCGGCGGGCTCGGGCGGGCTGGCGCGCTTGTGCAACGCATCGGTCCACGGTCCGCTGTACGGCGATGACGGTGCGCCGACCCAGGCCGGGCTGGAATCGATGATGTCGCCCAGCACGCCGGTGCGCTTGCGGAACAGCCCGGCGCCGGCCGCGTTCAGTTCCTTGCTGCGGTCCCCGCGCAGGTAGTCGAGGCGGTCGCCGCCCGGCGCGGCATCGCCCGCGCTCAGCTTCGCCTTGTGCGCGTCGGGCAGGTTGCCGTCCCAGCGCAGCGGGATGCCGGTGCTGCCGCTCCAGGTCAGGATCCTGCGGCTGTCCGGCGCCTGCGCCACCACCGTGGTGCCGGTCGCCGCGCAGTGGCCGCCGGTCAGCGTGCAATGCGCGTTCCAGTTGGCCACGGTGGCAATCGACACCGAATCGGTGGCGGGATCGTAGAGCAGGTTCTGCGCGCTCAGCTCGCCCCACCAGTTGGTCGGATGGTAGTAGGCCAGGTACACCTGCGAGCCGGCCTCGACCCGCGCCGACTGCTGCACGTTGGTGCCGGCCGAGCTGCTGGACTGGCCCACCGGCTCGGCCTTGAAGCAGGTGATCTCGTGCACGTTGCTGCCGCTGCCGGTACCCGCGGCAAAGCCGAAGCGAAGCGACGCCGGCACCGGTCCGTTGGCCTGCGTGATGTCCTGATCGGTGATCACCGGCGTGGCCGCGCCGCCGTTGTAGCTGTAGGACATGCTCAGCAGCCCGTTCTGGGTCAGCTTGAGCGAATAGACGATGGGGATGCCTTTGGCGCGCGTCGGCCTCGACACCGCCTGCTGATTGGCGATCTTGTCGGGCAGGTCGCTGATGCCGAGCATGCGGTAGTTGTAGGCCAGCCGCCGTCCCCTGACATCGCCGCCGTCCTTGCCGCTGCTCCAGTCCTGCACATAGCCGCGCGCGCAGGTGTTCTGCACGGCCTGCGCGCGCTTGCTGGCGTTCAGGCTGTCGGGGTAATAGCCGGGATAGGCGGCGCGCAGGCCGGCCCAGTTGGTATCGCCAGAGCCGCGCACGCTGATGCGGTTGGTCTGGAAGGCGGGGCCCGAGTCGGTGTTGTCGGCCTTGTTCGAGAAGTTGCCGAACTCGTCGATGCCGATGCCGATATAGCCCCCGGCCACGCCGTCGTACGCGCCATTGACGTTGGAGCAGCTGTAGCCCAGGCTGCCGCCCAGCCCGCCCACGGTCGGGCTCCTGCTGCCGTCGGCCAGATAGAAGCTGATGCCGTCGGCCCCGGTGCCCCGCAGGTTGTCGCCGCCGTAGGTGACGGTGGAGAACGTGACTTGCAACCCTTCCTGCATGCCGAAGGTGAAGCGGGACACCACCGCGCCGGTCTGGTTGTCGCCGTTCGCGCCCTCGGCCGTGTCGCCATTGGTCAGCCGCAGCGCGCCGTAGCCCGCGGCATCCGGCACGCTCCCGCTGGCGCCCCCGACCAGCTTCGAGTTGCGGTCCCGGTAATAGGTGAAGCTCGACGTGGCGCAGCCCGGAATCGAGCCGGTGCCGTTGCCCGCGGTCAGGCACGCGCCATTCAGCGCCACCCAGTCGTAAGAGGACGCAGCCCCGTTGAGGTTGTCCTGGATCACCAGCGCATGCGCCTGGCCCGCCAGCAGCGCGTGGACGACGGCGCTTGCGGCGGCGGCAATGCCAGCGAGGCGTGGAGGTTGGCTCATCACTCTTTCCCGAGGTCCCTGGTGCCCGCGCCAAGCTGGTAGGTGCTCTGCACCACCGCGGCGGTGCCGTCGCTGCCGCCGTAGCCGGCGCCGGTGACGCGGAACAGCATCGACAGGCCATCCGGCGACAGGCCCAGATAGTGGATGTAGAGGCTGGGCGCGCGCGCGTAGTTGATGTCGGTGCCGTTCAGGCCCCCGGGGCGGCCGGCCGTCGCAAGGCGCATCGACGGCGGCAGGTAATCCGCCCGCGCCGGCGTCCACGGCAGGCTGGCCGGGTCTGCCAGCGCGTTGGCGCAGACCTGCAGGTTGGCCGGGTCGTTGGCGTCGATCACGCTGTTGCAGGCGGCGCCGGCGGAACCGTTGCCCTGCCCCAGCCACCACTCGCCGTACTGCAGCGCACCCTGCGCGGCCTCGAACGCGCGCTGCTTCTCGCGGGTGTTGCCGGCGATCTTCTCCTGCAGGCCGAAGCCGCGGAACATCGTCACCGACAGCAGCGACAGGATCAGCAGGAACAGCAGGCCGATGATCAGGACATAGCCGCGGGGCGGGGCGCCGGCGCGGAAGCGGGCTGGCTGGGCGCGGGTCATGGGCGGTTCATCAGGCTGATGGTCTGGGTCCAGCCGAGCGAGGCCGGCTGGCCGGGCTGCCCGGCAAAGGGATTGGCAAAGGTCAGCGTCACGCGCGCGCTGCGCACCTGGCCCCACAGTGCCCCGGCGCTGACCGCGCTGGCGCTCAGGTAGGTGTCGACGTTGCCGCCGTTGCTGGTGTCGGTGCCGTAGCGCACCCGCAGCGCGGTGACGCCGCCGGCCAGCGGCACCGGAGCGCCGCCGTTGACCGCGCAGGTCAGCTCGTTGCCGGCATTGACCGCAAAGGTGTTGAGGTAGGCGACACTGGCACCCGAGGTATTGGCCGCGCCCTGGCAGTTCATGATGCCGTCGCCGCTGGCGGTGACAAAGCGCGCCGTCAGCGTATCGCTGGCCCCATCAGCGCCGGACTGGCCGACGATGGCCTGCCCCGCGACGAAATCGCCGAAGGCGTTGCCGGCCAGCGCCGGCAGCGCGTCCGCCGCGACCTGGTTCAGCGGATCGGGGAAGTACCCGGCCGACTGCACCGTGTTGGCCAGCATCGTCATCACCAGGCGCTCGCTGTCCTGCAGCGCCGCCAGGCGCTCCTGGTCGCGCACGGTGCCGCGCAGGTTGAGGAACACCGTCATCAGCGCCGCCAGCATGAACAGCGCGATCACCATGGCGACCAGCACCTCGACCAGCGAGACACCGGCCTGCGCGCATCGATATCCGCGGCGAGACCCGCGCAGCGGGTTTTGAAGGATCGCTCTCATGGCTGGACGTGCAGCGTCAGGCTTTGCGTGGCCGTCATGGCCGAGGTCTGCGCAGCGGTGGTCTGGTTGTAGGCCAGGTAGTGCTCGCTCCAGGTGGCGGTCAGGCTGCAGCGGATGGGGCGGCTGATGTCGTTGCTGCAGTTGACCGTGGCCGCGTAGGTGGGAAAGCGCGCCGCCATATCCGCGGCCCAGTGCTGCACATCGTAGGCGGCCATCTGGATCGGCATGCACGCCACGCTGGCGCAGTCCGGCGCGGCGGCGCTGAGCGCGCCGGTGCTGTCGGTCACCGTCGCGCCGGACAGCGTGAATGTCTGCGGCGCCGTGCCGGCGGCCCAGAAGCCGCGGTTGCCGTGCATCGCCGCGGCCAGGCTTTCCAGTTGCAGCGCCACCAGCGAACGCCCGCGCGCAATCTGCGTATTGGCCAGCGCCGCCGCCTGCATCTTGGCCAGGCCGAGCAGTCCCACCGAGGTGATCACCAGCGTGATCAGCACCTCGATCAGCGAGAGTCCGCGCGCCATGCGGCGCCGGCGCAGGCTGCCGCTCCGTCCGGTCACTGGCATGCGCCCTCCCCGGCGCGCTGGATGGTCTGCCGGCCGGCAATGTTGATGGCGATGCAGCGGGTGGCGTCGTCGGCCGCCGGGCTGGTGCGCAGCGTCATCGTCAGCGCGCCGCCGGGCAGCACGGCAAAGCCATCGCGGTTGTAGCTCAGGAAGGCAGCGCCGGCGGGCGTGGTGAAGGTGTCGGTGGCGGACCAGCCGGCGCGGTAGTGCAGCACCTCGTCGGCCGGCGGCGCCGCGTCCACCGTTCCCGAGCCATTGCGGTCGACGAACGCAATCCAGCCGCGCGCCCAGTTGCCGGCTCCCAGGCACGTGGTGCCATTGCCGGACGGGCACACGCTGACCGGCAAGCCGCGCTTGATGGCCTCGCTGCGCGCGAGCTGCAGGGTGCCAACCATCGACTGGATCTCGCTGTCGACGCGGCTGGTGCGCAGCAGCGAGACGAACGAAGGCGTGCCGATCGCGGCCAGGATCGCCACCATCACCACCACCGCCATCAGTTCGACCAGCGTCAGCCCGCGGCAGCACCGGCGCAACGCGCGCGGCCCTGCGCATGCACAGCTGCCGTTGCGAGTCACGCGCACAGGCAGGCCCGGGCCGGGCATGGCTACATCGTGGTGAAGGCGGGGAGGCGCGGTATCGCGAAGGCGAACCGTCGCCGGCATGTCAGCGCGCGGGCAGAGGCGCCGCCGCCGATGGACAAGGAACTGCCAGGATGACCCGATGCATGTTGACCCCCGATAAATGGCTTTGTTATCTGGGCAAGGCACTCCGCTCTGACGGCGAAAAGGCCAGCCCGCACCCGAAAATTGTTGTTCTATTCCTCGCTGCCGACTGAGCGGCTGGCAACGGGATGCCGCGAATCGCGATTCGAATAGCTGAATCGTTACGACTTTGCAACACCCGCGATAGTGGGGAATTTGATAATTCCTGTCAATTGCATCGCGCAGCGTTCGGCGGCCAGTCGGCAAGGCGTTGGGCCGCCGCAACTGACCGCGGGCAAGCGTGACGATCGGACACAGCAGGTCCGCGCTTAACACAATGGTGCGGATTTCCCTGCTTTACGTTTCGGCACGTTCGCGGTCCGGAGGGCTGGCTAATCTGGGCCCATCGCCTTCACAACCCATGCCATGTCCTCACCCGCAGCCCGGCGTCGATCGCCGCCGCCAACTACCCCGCAACCCAGGCTCCAGCGCGCCTACGCGCTGATCGAGGCGCTTGGCGCCCTGTCGATCGTCCTTGCCGGACTGCTGCCGATGGCAGTGGTCGGCACCACCGGGCTGGGCTGGCTGCGCCAGCTGGAGCGCCTGGCACAGGCCACGCGCAGCGCGGCCGACGATGCCGAGCTGGGCCGCTGTGCAGCGCCCCTGGCCACCGCGGTCGCCGTCATCATGCCGATGCCGGATGCCGGCGGCTGCCTGCCGGCCGGATCAACATGGGCGCGACCATGAGCCGGCTCATTGACGCCCGCAGCTCGCGGACCCGCACGCGCGGCTTCTCGCTGGTCGAATTGATGGTCGGCATGACGCTGGGCCTGATCGCCTCTGCCGCGGCCGGCGCCGCCTTCCTGAACGCGCATGCGGCCTACCTTGCCGCCACCGACCGCGTGCTGATCGAGGAACGCGGCCAGCGCGCGCTGGCCATCCTGTCCACGCTGCTGCGCCAGTCCGGATGGCCAGGCGAGCCCGAGTCCGGCATGGCCGGCACCGCGCTGCCCGTGGTCAGCGGGGCGGACAATTGCGGACAGCCCGCCGTGGCCGCCGTGCCTGCCTGCGCCAGGGCCGCCGTCGGCCAAAGCGACGCGCTGCTGGTCCGCTTCAGCGGCAGCGGCCTGCCCACCGCGCCGGCGCAGCCGGACGACACCATGACCGATTGCAGCGGCTATCCGGTCGCGGCAAGTGCAGCGGGCACCGGAACAATCGCCGGCTACGTCGCGGAGAACCTGCTCTATGTGGCGGCTGGCGCCGATGGCGTGCCGCAACTGCTGTGCCGTTACCCGGCCCGCCGCAATGGCCTGATCGACGGCAGCGGCTGGACCTCGGGCGCGCTGGTGCGCGGCGTGGAGTCGCTGCAATTGCGCTATGGCCTGGACCTGGACCAGGACGGTCGCCCCGAGCGCTTCGAAACGGCATCGGCGATCCCCGCGCCGGCCGATGCCGCCTGGCAACGCGTGGTGGCGGTCCAGATCGCCATCGCCGTGCGCGGCGACCGGCCGGGCTCGGCCACGCCAGTCCGGAGCAGCGCTACGGACACGCTGTCGCTGCCCGGCACCGCGGCGGCTGACCTGCCGCCCGCTGCGCCGGCGCAGGCCGGCACCGCGCGCCGCGTGTTCGCCGCCACGGTGCGGCTGCGCAATGCGCTACGCTGCCAGGAGACGCTGTGCTAGCGCGCTGCCTGCCAGGACCGCGCCAGGCCGGCGCCGTCACGCTGCTGCTGTGCGCCACCCTGCTGCTGATGGTGGTGCTGATCGCGGCCGCCACGCTGCAGATGCTGCTGTCCGGGCGACAGCTTGCCGTCATGCAGCGCGAGCGCGAATTCGCGTTCCGCGCCGCCGAGGCCGCCCTGCGCGATGGCGAGGCCGAGCTGCTGGCGGCCGCGGCATCGCCGAACACGCAAGAACGCCTGGCTCTTTGGCCGGCGCCGGGTCGCTGCGGCAGCGGCCAGCAGGCGGGCCTCTGCCGGCCCGCACTGGCCGGGTCGCCGGTGTGGCAGCCATGGCTGCGGGCCGATGCCGAGGTCGATGCCATCGGCGTTCCGCTGGGGCGCTTTACCGGCGCAACGCTGCCGGCCGACGCAGCCACGCAGGAGCGGCCGCGCTATGTCGCGGAAATCCTGGACGAAGCGCCGGCCGGTTACAGCGCGCCGGACCCCGCCGCCGCGCTCGCCTCGGCGCCGCGGTTGCGCGTGACCGCGGTCGGCTTCGGCCGCAACCGCGCCGTGCGCGCCCTGTTGCAAAGCGTAATCCAGCCATGACCTGCCTCGCTGCCCGCTGCGCCTTCGTCTGTCTTGTCTTGGCCGTAGCCGCGGCCTGCCATGCCGCCGGGTCCGAAGCGGGCCGGCTGCCACTGGCCTACCGAACCGCGAACGGCGCGTATCCGTGGACCGGGCGGCTGTTCGCCATCGGCTGGCAGGACCTGACGCAAGCGCCCTCGCCGGACCTGTGGGAGGCCGGCGATCGCCTCGATCGCCGGACCGTGCCATCGAGGCGGATATTCACGTATGCGGCACCGGACGGCGGGTCGGCACGCGCCATTCCGCTGCAATGGGATGCAGTAACCGAGGCCTTGCACATTGGGGACAACGCCTCGGTGGACTGGCTGCGCGGCGACCAGACCCGCCCCGGCCTGCGCCCGCGCGATACCCGCCTGGCCAATGCGGCAGGCGCACGCGTTCGGGTGGTGGCACCGCCGGCATGGTCGCCCGGCAAAGCCGGCCACGCCGGCTTTCGGCTGCGCTACAGCCTGCGCCGGCACTTGGCCTGGCATGGCACCGTCGATGGCCTGCTGCATGCGTTCGATGCCGCGACCGGCGAGGAGCGAGCCGCTTACTTGCCAGGCGCGCTGCTGCCCTATGCCATCGCCATGCCGGCCCCGGGCACACCAACGGTGCCACCGCCCTGCCCGCGCCCGGAAGCGCAGGACGTCACCCTCCGCGGCGAATGGCGCACGGTGCTGCTATGCGGCGTCCCGGCCAACGCCGCCGCCGGCAACCCCGCCGCAGCCTTCGTGCTCGACGTTACCGATCCCGACGGACAGATGCCGTTCGTGCCAATCTGGGAGATCGCCGCGACCAACGCCCTGCCGCTGGCTGCACGCGGGCCGGTACGCGCGGCGGGCATCCGTGGCCCGGATGGGTTGCGCTGGTTCGCGGTGGGGATCGTCGATGCAAGCCCCAACGACGTGGTGAACGTTGCCCGCGCCGGACTGGCGCTGCTACCACTGGACAAGCCCGCCGGCGCCGCATGGGCCGGCCAGTACGCCATCCGCACCTTGCCCTTGCCGGAGCGCGACTGCCTCGGCGGCCCTGCGGCCGGCCAGCTGGTGGCGGTCAGCGTGCTATCCGATCTCACCGGTGCCGCCCTCGCGGCCTATGCCACCGACGATGCCGGCCAGCTCTGGCGCTTCCCGCTCGCCGACGCGCGGCAGGCCGGGGCAAACCCTGCCACGGCCTGTCTGTACCGGATGCGGGTGTCCGCACAACCGGCCAGGGAAGAAGCCCCCGTACTGCTCGGATCCCCGACCGCGCCCCTGGTGATCTACGGCGCCGGCAACGAGCTGGCCGCGGTGCCCGATGGCCCTGCCACGCGCAGCGCCACGGCCCGCACGCCCCGGCAGGTCACGGCCGAGGTTGCGGACAACGGCCATATCCTGCGCGCGACGTCCGGCGGCGCGCAGGATCCCGGCTGGCGCCTGACCCTGCCCCATGCCGGCGAACAGCTGGTCGAAATCGAACCGGTCTTCCCCGGCTACCTGCTGTTCGTGACCCGCACGCCCGATGGCGCGCAACGCAGCTACCTGGTGCTGGCGGCGACCGGGGAATCCGTCGCGCAGCGCAGCACCGGCGAACGCCTGCTGGTCGCCACCGGGCAGTTGCTGCCGCCCGGGGCCAGTGTGTTCGCGACTCGCACCGAATTGCCAGGCACGCCCGCGCAACCGGGCGGCACCGGACGCCAGGCGTTTGCGCTCTCAGTGTGGGCGGCGACGGGCAACGCCGTCACGCAGATCGCACAAACGCTGGCCACGCGCCGCACCGGGCGCCTGCGCTGGCGCGAGATCGTCGGCCCGGCCAGGGAGGATGCGCCATGATAAACCTGGCATCGGCCTGCCGGCGCAAGCGCGGCTTCAGCCTGATCGAACTGGTGGCGGCGCTGGCCGTGCTGGCCATCCTCGCGGCCATCGCCGTGCCCGCGTGGCACCGCCATCTGGCGCGAGGCTGGCGCGCGCAGGCCCGCGCCGCGCAGACAGGCGCGATGCTGCGGCTGGAGCGGCATGCGCTCGAAGCCATGACCTTTGCCGCCGCGCCAGGGTCCGACATGGTTGCCGGCGAGTGGCCGCTGCGCGTGCCCGCCAATGGCCCGGTGCGCCACCTGGTAAGCGCCGGCGATTGCCCGCAAGCCGCGCTCGATACCTGTGTCGAACTCCATGCCGTGCCACAAGCCGCGGATCCCGATTGCGGGACGCTGATCCTGCGCAGCACCGGCCAGTGGCTGGCGCTGCCCGATGGCGCGGCGGTGCCGCAGCCTTTGCCGCCCCATTGCTGAGGCGCGCATGGACATCCCATGGGATGCCGGCAGGCATCGACACACGGCTGGACTGACGCTGGTCGAACTGGTCGCCGGCCTGGCTATTCTCGGCGTGTTCACGGCCGCGGCCTATCCGGTGTTCAGCGGCATGCTCGCGCGCCAGCAGGTGATGCTGGCGGCCGACCGTCTGGCCATGTCGCTGGCACTGGCACGCGCCACCGCGCTGTCGCGCCGCGTCGAGGTGACGCTGCAGCCGCTGCCGGGCGAGTCCACGCTGAGTCCCGGCTGGCAACTGGTGACGGCAGGCGCCAGCCCTGACCAGCCGGTGGTGCTGTCCGTGGTCGAGCCCGGCACGCCGTGCCTGTCCGTGACTCTTCGGCAGACCGTGCGCGGCGCCAATGTGCTGAAATTCCTGCCTGTGGGATACTCTCGTTCTGAGCAGGGCGGTTTCCAGGCCGCCACCTTCACACTTGGCTGCCGTGGCGAGCAGCGGCAAGTCAGGCTGGGAGCGCAGGGACGTATCCGACTCTGCACACCCGGCCGCGACACCGACTGCGAGGCGGCGGAATCCTCCGAACCGCCATGACCTGGCAGCCCTGCCACCTAATCGCAGCGCCAAGGCCCATCCGATCGCCGAATGTTTTCCGATACCGACCACGCCGCCATGCAGCAGGCGCTCGCGCTCGCCGCGCGGGGCCTGTTCAACACCACGCCCAACCCGCGCGTCGGCTGCGTGCTGATCAAGGATGGCCAGGTCATCGGACAGGGCTTCACCCAGCCGGCCGGGCAGGACCATGCCGAGATCCAGGCGATGAAAGACGCGCTGTCGCGCGGGCTCGATCCGGCCGGCGCTACCGCCTATGTCACGCTGGAGCCGTGCAGCCATTTCGGCCGCACCCCGCCCTGCGCCGATGCGCTGGTACGCGCCGGCGTGGCGCGCGTGGTGGCGGCGATGGAAGACCCCAACCCGTCGGTCTCCGGGCGCGGCCTGCAGCGCCTGCGCGATGCCGGCATCGACGTGCGCTGCGGCCTGCTGGAAAAGGAGGCGCGCGACCTGAATATCGGCTTTGTCTCGCGCATGACGCGCGGGCTGCCGTGGGTGCGCGTCAAGGTGGCGGCGTCGATGGATGGCGGCACGGCGCTGCATGACGGCACCAGCCAGTGGATCACCGGCCAGGCCGCGCGCGACGACGGGCACGCCTGGCGCGCCCGCGCCTGCGCCATCCTGACCGGCATCGGCACCGTGCGCGACGACAATCCCGCGCTGACGGTGCGCGCCATCGCCACGCCGCGCCAGCCGCAGCGGGTGCTGGTCGATTCCCGCCTCGAAGTGCCGCTCGACGCGCAGATCCTGACCCCGGACACCGGCGAGTTCGCCCGGCCCGTGCTGGTGTTCTGCGCGGTGGAAGACCGCCAGCGCCAGCGCGCGCTGGAAGGCCGCGGCGCCGAAGTCGTGGTGCTGCCCAACCCGCACGGCAAGGTCGAGTTGCGCCGCATGCTGGAAGAACTCGGCCGGCGCGGCATCAACGAGTTGCACGTCGAGGCGGGCTTCAAGCTCAACGGTTCGCTGGTGCGCGAGCACTGCGCCGACGAACTGCTGATCTACCTGGCGCCCAAGCTGCTCGGCGATGCCCAGGGCATGTTCAACCTGCCGCCGCTGGCGCGGCTGCAGGATGCCGAGCAGTTCCACTGGCATGAAGTCCGGCAGATCGGCGACGACCTGCGGCTGATCGCCCGGCGCAACGACGCCTAGCGCCAGAGCGCGCGCAGCCCATCCGAGATTCCCAAAACCTCAAGCACAAGACTCCACCATGTTTACTGGCATTGTCGCGGCGGTCGGCCGCATTGAATCCGTGACCCCGCTCGGCGCCGCCGCCGACGCCGGCGTGCGCCTGCGCATTGCGGCGGGCGGGCTGGACCTGTCGGATGTCATCATTGGCGACAGCATCGCCATCCAGGGCGCCTGCATGACGGTGATCGCCATGGCGCCCGACGCCTTCGAGGTCGAGGTCTCGCGCGAATCGCTGGACAAGACCGTGGGCCTCGACCGCGCCGGCCGCGTCAACCTGGAGAAGGCCCTGCGCCTGGCCGACCGGCTCGGCGGCCACCTGGTGTCGGGGCACGTCGACGGCCTGGGCGAAGTGGTGCATTTCGCGCCGGTGGGCGAGTCGCACGAACTGCGCATCCGCGCCCCGCGCGAGCTGGCGCGCTACCTCGCCTACAAGGGCTCGGTGGTGGTCAACGGCGTGTCGCTGACCGTCAACCGCGTCACCGATGAAGCCGACGGCTGCGAGTTCTCGATCAACCTGATCCCGCACACCGTCGAAGTGACCACGCTGCAGGAGCTCAAGCCCGGCGCGCGCGTCAACCTGGAGATCGACCTGATCGCCCGTTACGTGGAACGGATGCTGTCGAGCACGCAGGCTCCCGCGTAAGACGCGCGCTAGCGGCCCTCGTCGGGCACGTTGTAAGTCTGGCGCAACTGGTCGGTGAAGGGCCGCAGCGCTTCCACGCACGCGGCGCTGTCGCCGCCTTCCATGGTCGACAGGCTCCAGTTGCAGCCGCTGGCATCCGGGGCGTGCCAGACAATATCGCCAAAGCAGGCGCCCTCGCACGCGGGCACCTTGGCCTGCTCTGCCCGGACCATCGCACGCAGTTCGGCCTTGTTCTTGATCTGTCTCGGCATGGCTGTCTCCCTGGATAATGCAAACGTGCGGACGCGCCCCACGGTGTGGCGCGCAGTCCGGCGAACACTTCAGATCCGCCACTGGTGCAGCTTACGCTACCGCCCCTTGCTGGTGGCAAGTTTTCTCGCCGCTAGGCCTATGTTGTAAGTGACCTGGGAGGGGCGGCGCGGCACGCCTAGAATGAAAGGGCTGTGCCGATGGCTGGTCTGGCCAACGGCGCACCCCCGCGCATTTCGCATTTCGCTTTTCCCTCGCCTACGCCTTATCGGACGCTGTCCTGGCGATCGCGTCCTGCTCACTGGCGTTTCCATACATCCGCCACGCCGCGCAACCGCGCCGTGACCGCCGCGCCGCTTGCGCCCGGCGACCAGGAGGATCTCGCATGCCCGCGCCTGCTTCCCGAATGACTTACCGCTGGATTCCGGCGATGCCGCGGCTGCAGCCGCCGCGCCATGCCGCCCGCGCGCCGCATCACATGGGCCTGCTGCGGCTCAGTTCGACGCCGCTGCGGCGTGCGGTCACGCTGCTGATCAACTGGGATCGCGCCGTCGGCGACGGCTGGCCGCGCCTGCAGCCGCCGTCATTGCCGTTGTGGCGCTTCAGGCCGTTCAAGCGCCCCGCCGCGCGGCGGTATGCCGGCTTTCCGTGGTGCCATGGCCGGACCGACTGAAACGCTGAAACGCAGCGTACCGCCGTCCCGCCATCCATCGCGCGTTGCACACGCGCCAACCACGCCGGAACCAGCATGGACGAAAGCTTCTTCTATCAGCACTGCCACGTGGTCGTAACGCTGGCCGAGGTGACCTTCGGCAAATGGGAATGGTCGTATGCGCTCGATGCGCACGCCACGTTCCACCGGCCCAACGCCGGCTTCCCCACCCGCGAGCTCGCGCTGGCTGACGCCACGCGCGCGGCCCGGACCCGCATCGCCAGGACTTCGCGCCTGCGCACCCCTGCCGCCGCGGCGGACTGGACGCCGCTGGCCGAAGCCGCGTAAGGCAAGATACCGCCAGCGCATACGGGCAGGCGCAGCAGCCGCCACGCGCCTGGCTCCAGCGCCCTTCCCCGGATTCCCCCTTCCCCGCTCGCCACGCCAGCCGGCGCACTTTCCGCTGCCGCTGCCTCCCGCGTGGGCTGCCTTGGCGTACAATAGCCGGCTTGACTGGGCAACCTGCCGGGCGTATATGGCCCGGCCGGCCCGGCCCGAAGCCCCGCCTCAGTCCGGCCGCTTTCCACCGCGGCCATGGTTCCTGCCACAGCCATTCGTCGGTTTTTCGCCTGATTTCCGCCCCAACCTGCCGTTCAGCACGCCATGACAATCGCCCGTACCGAAGACATCATTGCCGACATTCGCGCCGGCCGCATGGTCATCCTTGTCGACGAGGAAGACCGCGAGAATGAGGGCGACCTGGTCCTGGCTGCCGATTTCGTCACGCCGGAGGCGATCAACTTCATGGCCAAGCATGGCCGCGGCCTGATCTGCCTGACGCTGACCACCGAGCGCTGCCGCCAACTCGACCTGCATCCGATGGTAAGCCGCAACGGCACCCAGCACGGCACCAACTTCACCGTCTCGATCGAGGCCGCCGAGGGCGTGACCACCGGCATTTCCGCCGCCGACCGCGCCCGCACCGTGCAGGCCGCCGTCGCCCGCGACGCCAAGCCGGCCGACCTGGTCCAGCCCGGCCATATCTTCCCGCTGACGGCCCAGCCCGGCGGCGTGCTGATCCGCGCCGGCCACACCGAGGCCGGCTGCGACCTGGGCGCGCTGGCCGGCCTGACGCCGGCGGCGGTGATCTGCGAGATCATGAAGGACGACGGCACCATGGCGCGCCTGCCCGACCTGGTCGAATTCGCGCAGGAGCATGACCTGAAGATCGGCACCATCGCCGACCTGATCCATTACCGCAGCCGCACCGAGAGCATTATCGAGCGCGTCGGCGAGCGCGCCATGCAAACCCCGTACGGCACCTTCCACAGCATCGCCTACCGCGACAAGCCGACCGGCCAGGCCCACCTGGCGCTGGTCAAGGGCAAGCCCACGCCAGAACAGGAAACCCTGGTGCGCGTGCACGAGCCGTTCTCGGTGCTGGACCTGCTGGAAGTGAAATGCACGACGCACTCGTGGAGCATCCCGGCGGCCATGCAGGCCATTGCCGAGGCCGACAAGGGCGTGATCGTGCTGCTGAACTGCGGTGACACCGTCGAGCAGGTGTTCACGCAATTCAGCGCGCTCGACGCGCCGCAGTCGCGCCCGCGCCGCAAGCCCGACCTGCGCACCTATGGCATGGGCGCGCAGATCCTGAAGGATGTCGGGGTCGGCAAGATGCGCGTGCTGGCCGCCAGGCAGCGCATGCCCAGCATGACCGGCTTCGACCTGGAAGTGACCGGCTACCAGCCGATGAGCGGCCAGGCCGACTGAGCCGGCCCCGGTACTGAGCCACCCCCAAATACCCGGGCCTGCGGCGCATGCCGCCGCGGCCCTCCCGAAAACTGGAGAACTGAACAATGGATCACGGCTTCTACCCCAGCAACCTCGACGGTGAAGGCCTGCGTATCGGCATCGTGCAGGCACGCTTCAACGAGCCGGTCTGCGCCGAGCTGCTCGAGGCCTGCGTGGCCGAGCTGGAACAGCTCGGCGTCGAGGGCGAAGACACCCTGGTGGTGACCGTCCCCGGCGCGCTGGAAGTCCCGCTGGCGCTGCAGAAGATGTGCGAGAGCGGCCAGTTCGACGCGCTGGTTGCGCTGGGCGCCGTGGTGCGCGGCGAAACCTATCACTTCGAGCTGGTCTCGAACGAGTCGGGCGCCGGCATCACCCGCGTCGGCCTGGATTTCAACGTGCCGATCGCCAACGGCATCCTGACCGTCGACACCGACGAGCAGGCCCATGCCCGCACCCGCGAAAAGGGCCGCGACTGCGCCCGCGCCGCGGTGGAGATGGCCAACCTGGTGGCGGCGCTCGATTCGCTGCGCGGCCAGGAAGACGAAGACGAGGACGACGATGAGTGATACGTCGAATACCCCGGACAACGATGCCGGCAAGGCCGCCGGCGGCAAGCCCGCGGCGGCCCGCACCGAAGCCAAGGCCCCGCCCAAGAGCGCGCGCCGCCGTTCGCGCGAGCTGGCCCTGCAGGGCCTGTACCAGTGGTTGCTGAACCGCAATGACATCGGCGCGATCCAGGCCCATCTGCATGACGCCCAGGGCTTCAACAAGGCCGACCGCGAGCACTTCGACGCGCTGCTCAACGGGGCGGTGCGCGAAGAGGCCCGCCTGACCGCCGCGTTCGAGCCGTTCCTGGACCGTTCCGTCGACGAGCTGTCGCCGGTCGAGCGCGCCGCCCTGCTGGTCGGCAGCTATGAGCTGGTGCACTGCCTCGACATCCCGTACAAGGTGGTGATCAACGAAGCGGTCGAGCTGACCAAGACCTTCGGCGGCGTCGAGGGCTACAAGTACGTCAACGGCGTGCTGGACAAGCTTGCCGCCCAGGTGCGCGCCGCCGAAGTCGCGGCGCGCCGCTGAGCCAGGCCCCCGCGCCGGCCGGCACCACAGCCGGCGCAGGACCTGACGAAACACCCGCCGCGGCGGGTGTTTTCGTTCTTACCTAACCTTTTTGCTTGACGGGCCTCGCCCGCCTCTCCCCATCGCCATGGACATGCAACGTCTTGCCACCGCCGCCCGCGTCGCCAACATCAATGCTTTCCACGTGATGGAGCTGGCCAAGCAGGCCGCCGCGCTGGAGCGCGCCGGCCGCCATATCGTGCACATGGGCATCGGCGAGCCGGACTTCACCGCCGCCGAGCCAGTGGTGCGCGCCGCCGAGGCCGCGATGCGCCGCGGCGTCACGCAGTACACCGGCGCGCTCGGCATCCATCCGCTGCGCGAGGCCATCGCTGGCTATTACCAGACCGCCTACGGCCTGGACATCCCGGCGCGGCGCGTGATCGTCACCGCCGGCGCCTCCGGGGCGCTGCTGCTGGCGTGCGCGGTGCTGGTCGAGATCGGCGCCGAGGTGCTGATGCCGGACCCTAGCTACCCGTGCAACCGCCACTTCGTCGCCGCCTTCGACGGCGTCGCGCGCATGATCCCGAGCGGCCCGGCCGAGCGCTTCCAGCTAACCGCCGCGCAGGTCGAGACCCACTGGGGCGAGCAGACCCGCGGCGTGCTGCTGGCCTCGCCGTCCAACCCGACCGGCACCTCGATCCTGCCCGACGAACTCGCGCGGATCCTGCAGGCGGTGCGCGCGCGTAACGGCTTCGCCATCCTCGACGAGATCTACCAGGGCCTGTCCTACGATGCCGCGCCGGTGTCGGCGCTGGGCCTGGACCCGAACGTGGTCACGGTGAACAGCTTCTCGAAGTACTTCAATATGACCGGCTGGCGCCTGGGCTGGCTGGTGGTGCCGGAGGCACTGGTCGAAGCCTTCGAGAAGGTCGCGCAGAACCTGTTCATCTGCGCGTCGGCGGTGGCGCAGTACGCCGCGCTGGCGTGCTTCACGCCCGAGGCGCTGGCCATCTACGACGAGCGCAAGGCCGAATTCCGCCGCCGCCGCGATCTGATCGTGCCGGCGCTGGAGTCGCTCGGGCTGCGCGTGCCGGTGCGCCCCGACGGCGCCTTCTATGTCTATGCGGACTGCCGCGGCGTCAACCACCCGGCCGCCGGCGACGCCGACCGCCTGACGCAGGCCATGCTGCACGACGCGGGCGTGGTGATGGTGCCGGGGCAGGACTTCGGCCCGCATACGGCCCGGGACTTCATCCGGATCTCGTATGCGACCTCACGCGAGAATATCGAAGAGGCGATGGCGCGGCTGGGCAAGCTGTTCCGCTGACCGCAGCCCTGCCGCTGTGGCGGCAGGCAAACAAAAAAGCACCCCGCGGGGTGCTTTTCTTCTGGGCGATGCCGGGGAACCGGTCTCAGGCGTTGTGCGGCCCGTTGTTGGCTTCCAGCTTCTCGGTCGGCGCGTGCTCGACCGGCGCCTTGTCCTCGGCGGCCGGCTTGTCGGCGTTGGCGGGAGCGCTGCGCACGCCGATCAGCTGGCGCAGGCGGGCACGCTCGGCCAGCACCTTGGCGCCGTAGCCGCCGTCGGTGGCCGTGGTGGCGCCGACGTAGTACTTCAGGCCGCCCTCGAGCGAGCCGGCGCGGGCGATGCAGTCCTTGAGCACCAGCGCGCCGATCTTGATATTGGCGTACGGGTTCAGGGCCGCGGACACGCCGCCGACGGCTTCGTACTTGTCCTGGTGGACCTTGGTCATGACCTGCATCAGGCCCTGCGCGCCCACGCCGCTTTCGGCGTACGGGTTGAAGCTGGACTCGATCGCAATCACGCCCAGGATCAGCAGCGGGTCGATGCCGACCTCGCGCCCGGTCAGGTAGGCAGCCTTGACCAGTTGCGCGGTGGCCTGGGCGGCCACGCGGTACTTGCGGGCGATATAGTCCGCCACGGCGGCCTGCTCGCGCGCGCTGCCCAGCGTGGCGCCGGTGCTGCGGGCGTCCATCGCCACGCGCGTCACCGGGATCCGCGCGGCCAGGTGCGCAACCGACGGCACCTTGGTATTGGCCGCCAGGCTCCATTCGTCGACGCCCGACACGGTCGGCAGGCCGAGCTTGCCGCCGCGGCCAGTGCCATAGCCGAACTTGGCCGCCGCGACGTCCGCCGTGCTCGGCGGGACGGCGCTGGATACGGCCGGGCTGTTGGCAGCATTGGCAGCATTGGCGGCATGCGCGGGCGCTGCCACGGCGGCGCTCACCAGCACCGCGGGCGCTTCGTCACCGGCCAGCAAGGCGGCCAGCGTGGTGCGCCACTCCTGGCTCACCGACAGCGACACCGCCGAAACCACCGCCATCACGCCCAGGCTGTTCAGGGCGTACTTCAGCGTCGTGCGGCCACCGCGCAAGGCGCGGCCCGCGACCGGATGCGCAAGACGGACCTGCAATGCCCGACTCACTCCGGGTACCGGCTGTCGGAGGCGGACCTGCAGGGCCCGCCCGATGCCGGGAAGATGAAGGGTTTTCCAACCGCTCATGCTTACCTCCATCCGTTGCCCGCTTCGCGTGCCCGACTGCGGCATGCGCCCGATCTCAACGTACTCAAGTAAGGATGCCGCGCCGTCTAGCAGAGACGACCAAGCACCTGTTGGCAGGGCGCTCCCCATGCGCCCAACTGGAAACAGGCCGCGCCCTGGGGGGGCGCTACCTGCCACGACTTAACTCTCTACACTCCGGCAAGTCGCCGGAGGCGACCGGTCACCCGCCATGCGCGCGGGTCTATGACCATCGGTCCTTGCTGGAGGGACTTTCTGGCACATTCTTTTAATGTGCACCCCTTGACACAGGGGGAAAATCCATGTTGCGACGCAACACTCCATGGAGCAGACCGGATTGTAGGAACGGTGTTATATCCCGTCAAGAATAAAGAATTGTTGAATGACTACTTCCAGTTATTTGTAACAAACCCACTTTGGTCGACCAGACATCACTCGGGCGCCCGCAAACGCAGGCGTGGCCTTGGCTCGCCGCCAGAGCGCCGACTCCGTGGCAGACAAAAAACTTACAATTTCCGCGGCGCCGGCCTGACGATTTTTTTGCCCCTGTCCCGAGGAATGTGTATCGTCACCGACCTGACCGCCGCCTCCCTGGATCCGGTGCGGGATGCCGCACCACAACAGAATTCACCATGCAATACAAAGACTTGCGCGATTTCATCGGCCAGCTCGAAGGGCTCGGCGAGCTGCGGCGCATCGCCCGCCCGGTGTCACCCAACCTGGAAATGACCGAAATCTGCGACCGCCTGCTGCGCGCCGGCGGTCCCGCGGTCGTCTTCGAGCAACCTGCGGGCGCTCCCCATGGCGACATCTATAGCGTGCCGGTGCTGGCCAATCTGTTCGGCACGACACGCAGAGTCGCATTTGGCATGGGCGCCGAATCGATGGAGGACCTGCGCGACATCGGCCGGGTCCTGTCGGCGCTGAAGGAGCCGGAGCCGCCGCGCGGACTGCGCGAGGCCGGCAAGCTGTTCACGCTGGCCAAGTCGGTATGGGACATGGCGCCCAAGCGCGTCAGCAGCCCGGCGTGCCAGGAGGTGGTCTGGGAAGGCAACGACGTCGACCTGGGGCGTCTGCCGATCCAGACCTGCTGGCCCGGCGACGCCGCCCCGCTGATCACCTGGGGCCTGGTGGTGACCAAGGGCCCGCACAAGAAGCGCCAGAACCTGGGCATCTACCGCCAGCAGGTGATCGGCCGCAACCAGGTCATCATGCGCTGGCTGGCGCACCGCGGCGGCGCGCTCGACTTCCGCGAGCATGCGCTGGCCAACCCCGGCAAGCCCTTCCCGATCGCGGTGGCGCTGGGCGCCGACCCGGCTACCATCCTGGGCGCGGTGACGCCGGTGCCCGATACGCTGTCGGAATACCAGTTCGCCGGCCTGCTGCGCGGCAGCCGCACCGCGCTGGCGGGCTGCCTGACGCCGACGCTGTCCGAACTGAGCGTGCCGGCCTCGGCCGAGATCGTGCTGGAAGGCCATATCCAGCCCGATCCCGACCACCCGTCCGGCTACCAGCACGCGCTGGAAGGCCCGTTCGGCGACCACACCGGCTATTACAACGAGCAGGACTGGTTCCCGGTCTTCACCATTGACCGCATCACCATGCGGCGCGACCCGATCTACCACTCGACCTACACCGGTAAGCCGCCCGACGAGCCGGCCGTGCTGGGCGTGGCGCTGAACGAGGTGTTCGTGCCGCTGCTGCAAAAGCAGTTCCCCGAGATCACCGACTTCTACCTGCCGCCCGAAGGCTGCAGCTACCGCATGGCGCTGGTGCGGATGAAGAAGCAGTACGCCGGCCATGCCAAGCGAGTGATGTTCGGCGTGTGGAGCTTCCTGCGGCAGTTCATGTATACGAAGTTCATCGTGGTGGTCGACGACGATGTCGACGTGCGCGACTGGAAGGAAGTGATCTGGGCCATCACCACCCGCGTCGATCCCAGCCGCGACACGGTGCTGGTCGACAACACCCCGATCGACTACCTCGATTTCGCCTCGCCGGTGTCGGGCCTGGGCTCCAAGATGGGCATCGATGCCACCGACAAGTGGCCCGGTGAAACGACGCGCGAATGGGGCACCCCGATCGCCATGGATGCCGCGGTCAAGGCGAAGGTCGACACCCTGTGGGAAACGCTGTTCGAACGTGCCCCCGGTCGGTGATGTCAGCCGGCACGCGCCGGCAGCGATCCGCCGTTATCATGTCACGCTGATGCCGGGCGCCCGCGAGGGCGCCCGCGGCCAACCATCGCACCATCCGACGCCCGCGGCAGACGGGCCCGAGGAGGAGACATGACCACCGCCGCCCCGCTCGCCGAAGGCAACCTGATGTGGACGCCATCCGAGGCGTTCCGCGAGCGCAGCCAGATCGCGCAGTTCATGCGCTGGCTGCGCACCGAACGCGGCCTGGCCTTCGACGACTACGACAGCCTGTGGCAGTGGTCCGTCACCGAGCTGGAAGCGTTCTGGGACGCCGTGCACGCCTACTTCGACGTGCGCTTCGATACCCCCGCCAGGCAAGTGCTGGACCGGCGCGTGATGCCGGGCGCGCGCTGGTTCGAAGGGGCCACGCTGAACTACGTGCAGCAGGTCTTCCGCCATGCCGGCAGCGGCAGCGCCCGCCAGCGCACCGCCATCCGCCATGCCGGCGAGGCGCAGCCGCTGGCCGACATCAGCTGGCACGCGCTCGAGGCACAGGTCGCGTCGCTCGCGCATGCGCTGCGCCGGATGGGCGTGCAGCGCGGCGACCGCGTCGCCGGCTACCTGCCCAATATCCCTGCTACCGTGGTCGCCTTCCTGGCCACCGCCAGCCTGGGCGCGGTCTGGTCCGGCTGCGCGCCGGACATGGGCCAGGTGGCGGTGGTCGACCGCTTCCGCCAGATCGAGCCAAAAGTGCTGATCGCGGTCGACGGCTACCGCTACGGCGGCAAGGCCTACGACCGCGCGCCGATGCTGGCCGAGCTGGTCGCCGCGCTGCCCTCGCTGACCGACCTGGTGCTGGTGCCGCAAACCAGCAGCGGCGCCGCGACGCCCGCCGGCGTGCGCGTCCATGCCTGGCAGGACGTGCTGGCGCACGACGTGCCGCTGGCGATCGAACCCGTGCCGTTCGACCATCCGTTGTGGATCGTCTATTCCTCCGGCACCACCGGCATGCCCAAGCCGATCGTGCACGGCCATGGCGGCATCGTCATCGAGCAGCTCAAGCTGATGGCGTTCCACAACAACCTGGGCCCGGACGACGTGTTCCACTGGTACAGCAGCAGCGGCTGGATCATGTGGAACGCGCAGGTGGCGGGGCTGCTGCTGGGCACCACCATCGCGCTCTACGACGGCAACCCGGCCTGGCCCGACGCGGGCGTGCTGTGGCGCTTTGTCGACGATGCCGGCGTAACCATGTTCGGCGCCGGCGCGGCGTTCTTCACCAACTGCATGAAGGCCGGCATCGAGCCGGCGCGCATCGCCAACGTGTCGCGGCTGCGCGGACTGGGCTCGACCGGCTCGCCGCTGCCGGTCGAGGCCTACGACTGGATCTACCGCCACGTACGCGAAGACATCTGGCTGGTGCCGATGTCGGGCGGTACTGACTTCGCCGGCTCGTTCGTCGCCGGCTGCCCGCTGCTGCCGGTCTATTCCGGCGAGATGCAGTGCCGCTGCCTGGGCGCCAAGGTGGAAGCCTTCGACGACCAGGGCCAGCCGCTGATCGACGCGGTCGGCGAACTGGTCTGCACCGAGCCGATGCCGTCGATGCCGCTTTACCTGTGGGGCGACACCGATGGCAAGCGCTACCGCGACAGCTATTTCGACACCTACCCCGGCGCCTGGCGGCATGGCGACTGGATCAAGATCACCAGACGCGGCGGCGCGGTGATCTACGGGCGTTCCGACGCCACCATCAACCGCCACGGCATCCGCATGGGCACCAGCGAGCTGTACCGCGTGGTCGAAGACCTGCCCGAGGTGCTCGACAGCATGGTGGTCGACCTGGAATACCTGGGCCGCGAATCATATATGCCGCTGTTCGTGGTGCTGCGCGAAGGCATGGTGCTCGACGACGCGCTGCGCGACACTCTGCGCGCGCGCATTCGCAGCGCGCTGTCGTCGCGCCATGTGCCCAACGAGATCGTGCAGGCGCCCGGCGTGCCGCGCACGCTGTCGGGCAAGAAGATGGAGGTGCCGATCAAGAAGCTGCTGCTGGGCCATGCGCCGCAGGGCATCGCCAACCGCGACGCCATGGCCAACCCCGACACGCTCGACTGGTACTTCGACTACGCCGCGCGCTTCCTCAAGGCGCGCCAGGCCGAGTCGGCCGCGACCTGAACGCCACCACCTCGTCCAGGCCATGCACAACCTGCCAACCGAAGACTTCCAGGGCCAGCCGCTGGTGCGGATCGGCCAGGCCGATTCGTACCTGCTGCTGGCGCCGCAATACGGCGCGCGGCTGGTCCGCTGGGTGCACCGCGGGCAAGATCTGCTGTACTGGCCCGACGCCGCCGACTGGAGCCGCCCGGCCAAGGTCCGCGGCGGCAACCCGCTGCTGTTCCCGTTTATCGGCCGGCATTTTGTCGAGGGCAACGCGGGGCAATGGCGCGACGCAGGCGGAATGGTCCACCCCCTGGCGCAACACGGCTTTGCGCGCGACCTGCCGTTCGAGGTCAGCGCCATCGACCCGCAGGCCGCGATCACGATGACGCTGCGCGACAGCGAGGCCACGCGCGCCGGCTATCCGTTTGCCTTCGCCTTCGACGTGGCCTATACCTTGCTGCCCGACGGCCTGGAGGTGGCGCTGCGCACCACCAACACCGGCACGCAGCGCCTGCCCTGTTATCCCGGCCACCACTTCTATTTCACCCTGCCCCACGCGCAGCGCGCCAAGGCATCGCTGGCGCTGCCCGGCACCGAACGCAGGCGCCAGTTGCCGGACGGCAGCCCGGGCCCAGCCGAGTCTGGCGAGTCTACGTACCAGTTGGACAATCCACGGCTGCAGGACACCTTCCACGTCTTCCGCGGCAGCCCCTCGGCGCAACTGGCCATGCCTGGCCGCCGTATCGGCTTCGAGCTCGACCTGCCCGGCAGCACGCCCTGGCATGCCGTGACCACCTGGTCCGAAACCGAAACCTCCGACTTCTATTGCGTGGAACCGTGGGTGGGACTGCCCGATGCCATCCACCATGGCCACGGCTTGCGCTGGATCGAGCCCGGCCAGGCGGAAAGCGCGGTGTGCCAACTGCGCGTAGCCGGTTGATTCAGGTCGGGCCGCTCAGCGTTCAAAATCCAGCCCGCCGATCAGGATCTGCGGGTCGGCCTGCGACAGCGAGCGGAAATCGATGCCGCGCGGCTCCTGCCACGCCTGCAGCTTGGCCGGCAGCGCCGCCAGGTAGCCGGCAAAGCGCGCCTCGCCGCCCGCGGCGAACAGCCGCTGCACCTCCAGTCCGTCCCAGGCCAGCGTGATATCGAGCGCATACGGATGACGGCGCAGCTCCGACGGGCCTTCTGCCGTCATGCGCAGACGCGGCGGCATCCCGGCGCCATCGGCATGCAGCGGCTGGAGTTGCAAGCGCCGGTGCTGCTGGCCGATCGCATCGGCGATGCGCGGCAGGCATTCGGCTTCGAAGCGGGCGAAGAAGTCGGTGGTCAAGGTGGGGGTATCCTGACATTGCGGGAGGGCTCCGGCACTTGCGGTCCTGTGCGCCGGCGTGCCAGCCACTATACGCCGCGCGTCGCCGGCCGCGGTAGAGCCGAAGCAGCCAGTCCAGACACGACCTATCATTGGCAGCTATGCAGCCCTACCGGAATCTCAGCGGCAATTCGGGGGTGGTCGCCTACGAGCTCGGCCCGGAACACATCCGGATCCGCTTCGACAACGGCCACGTCTACACCTATGACTACCGCAGGCCCGGCCGCGGCCAGGTCGAACACATGAAGCGGCTCGCCACGGCGGGACGCGGGCTGTGCAGCTATCTCAGTCAGGTGGTCGGCAAGAATTTCGCGAAAAAGGACCCGGAGATCTGAATGCGCCCCATCGGCCACTCGCTTGCACTCCCCCCGGATCCCGCATAGAATCGCGGGTTCGCGGGCGTCGTATAATGGCTATTACCTTAGCTTCCCAAGCTAAAGACGTGGGTTCGATTCCCATCGCCCGCTCCACTTCCAGTCGAGACAAGCCGCCTTTGCCACCGTTACGGTGATCCGCCCGGCGGCTTTTTTGTTGCCATGCTTCCCCAAGACCCCAGCACCGGGCCGGCCGACGAAGCCGAGCCGGCAGACCGCGCCGCCGTGCCAGCGTCCGCCCCCTCTCCTGCCGATCCTGAAGGCGTTGCGCATCCGCGCCGCATCCGTTCGTTCGTGCGCCGCGCGGGCCGGACCTCGACCGGGCAGCAACGCGCCATCGACGAGGTCGGACCGCGCATGATGGTGCCGTACGCACCGCAGCCGCTGGACTGGGAAGCGACCTTTGGCCGCCAGGCGCCGTCGATCCTGGAGATCGGCTTCGGCATGGGCGAGACCACCGCGCATATCGCCGGCCTGCGGCCGCAGGACAATTTCCTGGGGTGCGAGGTGCATGAGCCGGGCGTGGGCGCGCTGCTCAAGCTGATCGACGAGCGTGGCCTGTCCAATGTGCGGATCCTGCAGCACGATGCGGTCGAGGTGATCGCGCATATGCTGACGGACAACAGCCTCGACGGCGTGCATATCTACTTTCCGGACCCGTGGCACAAGAAGCGCCACAACAAGCGCCGGTTGGTGCAGCCGCCGCTGGTGAAGGTGCTGGCCGCGCGCCTGAAGCCGGGCGGCTATATCCATTGCGCGACCGACTGGGAAGAATACGCGCACCAGATGGTGGAAGTGCTGTCGGCCGAGCCGCTGCTGGAGAACACCTCGGCGGCGCCGGACGGTTTTGCCGAGCGGCCGGATTACCGGCCCGTGACCAAGTTCGAGCGGCGCGGTGTGCGGCTCGGGCATGGCGTGTGGGACGTGGTGTTCCGCAAGCGCGCCTGAGCGCAGCAGATGCGCAAACAAAAAAGCGTGGCAGATGCCACGCTTTTTTTGTCGCCTGCGGTATGGCCCCTGCTCAGGCGTGCCAGGACACCAGCCCGGTGTACGCGGTCAGCAGCACCACGATGCCGAAGGCGATGCGGTACCACGCGAACGGCTTGAAGTCGTGCGTGGCGACGAAACGCAGCAGCCAGCGCACGCACAAAAAGGCCGACAGGAAGGCAAAGACGAAGCCGACCGCGAAGATGCCGAGGTCGTCAGCGTTCAGCAGCGCGCGCGCCTTGTACAGTTCGTAGACGGTGGCGCCGAAGATCACCGGGATCGCCAGGAAAAACGAGAACTCGGTGGCTACCTGACGCGACAGGCCGAACAGCATGCCGCCGATGATGGTGGCGCCGGAACGCGAGGTGCCCGGAACCAGCGCGAAGCACTGCGCCAGCCCCACCTTGAGCGCGTCGCGCCAGTTCAGGTCGTCGACCGACTCGATGCGCGGCGCGCCGGCCTTGGCCGCTTCCAGCAGGGCATTGCCCTGCGGATGCGAGACCGTGCCGCGGCGCGCGTCGCGCCATTCGGCCAGCAGGATCACCACGCCACCGACGATAAAGGCCAGCGCCACCGAGATCGGGTTGAACAGGTGGGCCTTGATCCATTTGCCGAAGATAAAGGCCAGCACGATCGCCGGCACCGAGGCAATCACCACGTTGGCGGCAAAGCGCTGCGACAGCGGGTCGTCGCGCAGGCCGCGCACCACCTTGCCGATGCGCGCGCGGAATTCCCAGCACACCGCCAGGATGGCGCCGAACTGGATCACGATCTCGAAGATCTTGCCCTTCTCGTCGTTGAAGTCGAGCAGTTGCCCGGCCAGGATCAGGTGGCCGGTGCTCGAAATGGGAAGAAACTCGGTCAGGCCTTCGACGATGCCGAGGATCACGGCCTTCAGCGCTAGTGCGATTTCCATGCGGAACGATAGAGACGTAATCACAGGCGTTGCCCGGCTCCGTGCCGGACCGCCTGCATTGTTGTTCGATGCGCCCGGTCAGGGGCGGTTGATCTTGACGTTGATGCCGTCGGGCAAAACGGTGATTGTACCGGGCTCGACGTGCGTGCCGGCAAGGCGCAGCTGGTCTTCGCGGAAGGTATAGAGCGGATAGCCCTGCAACAGCTGCTCGGCCAGGATGCCGCCCAGCGCATTGAGCTGGCGCGAAAACTGCGCGGGCATGCCCTGCACGTCGAAGCGCTTCACCTCCGGGTCCTGCAGCACCACCGAACGCGTGGGCTCGTCGTAGCGCAGTCCGCTGTCCAGCGCGAAGCGGCCGCTCAGCGCCTGGCTGAAGAACAGCTTGTTGTCGATGGTGGCGTCGAACTGCACGTTGACGCGGTTGCGCACGGAGTCCAGCGTCAACTGCGGGTTGGTCAGCTGGATGTCGAACAGCTCCATGTAGCGCTTGTTGAACGGGAACTTGCGCTCCAGCGCCGCCTGCAGCTCGCTTTGCGAGAACGTGTACTCGCTGCGGAAGGCGCCGCAGGCGGCCAGCCCCACGGCCAGGGTGGCCGCGGCGGCAGCGGCGAGCCAGCGCCGTCGAGAAGTCCGGATCATATTGCCTCCGATTGCGGGATATCAGGTACGGATGCCAGGCGTCATGCCGCCCCGGGCCTTTCAGGCGTGCGCTTGCGGCGCGGTCAGGATCTCGAGCCGGGCCAGCCATTGCAGCGCCGCTTCGCGGGAATCGCCGCACATCTCGGCCGACGGCTTCAGGCCGCCGCAGAACGCGGGCCGGTCCGGGCTGCCGAACACCGCGCAGCGCATGTCCGGCAGCAACTGCGCGCACGGCACGCCCGCCGGCTTGCCGCCCGGCATGCCCGGCAGCGGCGAGGCGATCGACGGCGCGATACAACACGCGCCGCAGCCCGCGCGACAGGAAAGGTCTGACCGGCAACTCATGACGATGGTTCGGGATCGGCGGCCGCTGAGGCTGCCAGCACAAAGGCGACATTGTGCCCGAAGGGCCGCGGGCCTCCTGTAAGAAAAGGAAAACGCCGTAAGCACAGGCGCAGGTGAAAGGCGATCCGTGCACTTTGCATCACATGACGGAGAACGGGTTGTGGCGGCCTGGTCCAGTGCATGCCCGTGCTTGACCCTCTGGGGGGCCTCATCTACATTACTGACCCACAAGTTATTAACTTTCGACGCGTCCCCACTCGTGCCCCGAAGTCTTCGCAAGCCCGCCGTGACCAAGCCCCCCGCCGATCCGCACAAGGACGCCGACAGCCCGCGCTGGAGCCGGCGCAAGGCCGCGCGGCCGCAGGAACTGGTGGCGGCGGCGCTGGACCTGTTCGTCGAGCGCGGCTATGCCGCCACGCGCCTGGAAGACGTGGCCGCGGCGGCTGGCGTGTCCAAGGGCACCGTCTACCTGTACTTCGCCAACAAGGAGGAGCTGTTCAAGTCGGTGGTGCGCGAGAACCTGGTGCCGGCACTGGCGCGCGGCGCCGACCTGGTCGATGCCTACCAGGGCAGCACGCCTGAGTTGCTGCGCGAACTGCTGCGCGGCTGGTGGGGCCTGATCGGCGCCACGCCGGTGGCGGGGCTGACCAAGCTGATCATGGCGGAGTCGGCCAACTTCCCGGACATCGCGCGCTTCTATAACCAGGAAGTGATGGTGCCGGGCGACGAGCTGTTCGCCAAGGTGCTGGCGCGCGGCGTGGCGCGCGGCGAGTTCCGCGCGCTGCCGCCCAACCCCACCACCACGCTGATCTGCGCGCCGCTGGTATTCCTGATGATGTGGCAGCGCGCGCTGCGCGCCACCGCCGAGAAAGACATCGATCCCGAGGCCTTCCTCGACGGCCTGCTCGATACGCTGCTGTTCGGGCTGACCGCCGGCGAAGCCCGCGACCGCCCGCTGCCGCCGCAGCACGGTCCCTATATCTGGGAAGTGATCCGCGACGAGATGCTGGCGCAACGCGCCGCCGCGCTGGCCGCCGACGCCGATCCCGCCCCCGCCGCGCCGCGACCCGGCACCCCGACATGAAGCGCAAGACCCTGCTGATCACCGCCGCCTGCCTGGCCCTGGCGCTGAGCGCCACGGTGGCCGTGCGCAAGGCCGGCAGCGCGCGGCAGCCGCAAGTCACGGCACCGGCCGCCAATATCGTGGAGTTCCTGCAGACCGACCTGGTACGCGTGGCGCGCCAGGACCTGCAGCTGTCGCTGCCGCTGTCGGGCAGCCTGCGCGCGCTGAACCAGGCCTCGCTCAAGGCCAAGGTCTCCGGCGAAGTAAAGCAGGTGCTGGTGCGCGAAGGCGAACCGGTGCGCGCCGGCCAGGTCATCGTGCGCATCGACGCGACCGAATATGAAGCTCGGGTCGCGCAGGCGCGCGGCCAGATGCTGGCGGCGCGGGGGCAGTTCGAGAATTCGCGCCAGACCTGGGAGCGCAACCGCGAGCTGGTCGACAAGGGCTTTATCTCGCAGACCGCCTTCGACAAGTACCAGTCCGACCTGGCGGTGGCGCGCGCCAACCTCGACGCCGCCCAGGGCGGACTTGCGGTGGCGCAGAAGGCGCTGGCCGACACCGTGGTCAAGGCGCCGCTCGACGGCATGGTGGCCGCGCGCGCGGTGCAGCCGGGCGAGAAGGTGTCGCCGGATACGCGCCTGGTCGATGTGGTCGACCTGCGCGTGCTGGAGCTGGAAGCACCGGTACCGATGGCCGACGTGGCGCGCGCCGCGGTGGGCCAGCCGGTGGCGCTGGAAGTGGAAGGCGCCGGCCGCTTTGCCGGCAAGCTGGTACGCATCAACCCGGCCGTCAGCGAGGGCACGCGCAGCATCATGGTCTATGTCCGCGTCGACAACGCCGACCAGGTGCTGCGCGCGGGCATGTTCGCGCGCGGCGCCCTGGTGCTGGGCCAGCGCGCCGCCGTGGTGGCGGTGCCGGTGTCGGCGGTGCGCACCGAGGGCGAACGCGCCTTCGTCTATGCCATCGAGCGCGACACGCTGGCCGAACGCCCGGTGCAACTCGGCCTGCGCGACGAAGCCAACGGCATGGTGGAAATCGTCGCCGGCCTCGACGCCGGCGCCGAGATCGTGCGCAACAACCTGGGCACGCTGCGCAGCGGCAGCCAGGTCAGGCGCGTCAAGGCCTGACGGTACAGAGGACGCGCCATGTGGTTCACGCGCCTGTCGATCCGCAATCCGGTGCTGGCCACCATGATGATGATGGCGTTCATCGTGGTGGGGCTGTTCTCCTACCAGCGGCTGCCGGTCGACCAGTTTCCCGACATCACCTTCCCGGTGGTGGTGGTGCAGACAGAATATCCGGGCGCCGCGCCGGAGTCGGTGGAATCCGACGTCACGCGCAAGGTGGAGGAAATCGTCAATACCATCTCCGGCATCGACGAGATCTTTTCGCACTCCTACCAGGGCACTTCAGTCGTCGTCATCAAGTTCGACCTGAGCGTCGATGTCGGCCAGGCCGCGCAGGACGTGCGCGACAAGATCGCGCTGATCCGGCCGCAGTTCCGCGACGAGGTCAAGGAACCGCGCGTGCTGCGCTACGATCCGTCCGACGCGCCGATCTTCTACCTGTCCGTCTCCAACGCGCCGGGCGCCAGCCGCAGCCAGCGCGAGCTGACCACCATCGCCGACCAGATCGTGCGCAAGCGGCTGGAAACCGTGCGCGGCGTGGGCGCGATCAATCTTGTCGGCGGCACCAGGCGCGAGGTCGAGATCCGCATCCGCCCCGCGCAGCTGGAAGCGCTGGGCATCGGCGTCGACCAGGTGATGAACGCAATCCGCAACGAGAACCAGGAGTTGCCCGCGGGCGAACTGCGTTCCTCGGCGACCGAGACCGTGGTGCAGATCAAGGGCCGCGTGCCCACGCCGGATGCGTTTCGCCAGATCATCGTGGCACGCCGCGCCGGCCAGCCGGTGACGCTGGGCGAGATCGCCGACGTGCGCGACGGCCAGGAAGAGCAGGAAAGCCTGGCGCTGCTCGACGGCAAGCGCGCCCTCTTCCTGTCGGTGGTGAAGGCGCAGGGCCAGAACACCGTCGATACCGTCGACGGGCTGATCCGCATGACCGACGAGGTGCGCAAGCTGGTGCCCGCCGGCGTGCAGCTCACAGTGGTCAACGATACCGCGCGCGGCATCCGCAGCAGCGTGAAGGAGGTACGCTCGACGCTGCTGGAAGGCGCCTTCCTGACCGTGGCCATCGTGTTCCTGTTCCTTGGCTCGTGGCGCAGCACGGTGATAACCGGGCTGACGCTGCCGATCGCGCTGATCGGCACCTTCGGCGTGATGTACCTGTGCGGCTTCACGCTCAACGTGATCACGCTGATGGCGCTGTCGCTGTGCGTGGGCCTGCTGATCGACGATGCCATCGTGGTCCGCGAGAACATCGTGCGCCACAACCTGATGGGCAAGGACCACCGCACGGCGGCACTGGATGGCACCAACGAGATCGGCCTGGCGGTGCTGGCCACCACCTTCTCGATCGTCGCGGTGTTCCTGCCGGTGGGCTTCATGGGCGGCATCATCGGGCGCTTCTTCCACCAGTTCGGCATCACCGTGGTGGCGGCCGTGCTGATCTCGATGTTCGTCTCGTTCACGCTGGATCCGATGCTGTCCTCGGTCTGGCATGACCCCGACCTGCACGGCACCGGCAACAAGCGCAGCTGGTACGGACGCACCGTGGGGCGGCTGCTGGACTGGTTCTCGGCCAGGATGGACCGGCTTGGCGACGGCTATGCCGGCATGCTGGGCTGGGCGCTGAAGCACCGCCTGGCCACCGCCATCATCGCCGCCGCCACCTTCTTCGGCAGCTTCGCGCTGGTGCCGCTGATCGGCACGGAGTTCGTGCCCAATGCCGACCTGGGCGAGACCCAGGTCGGCTTCACCACGCCGGTCGGCACCTCGCTCGACGTCACCGAAGCCAAGGTGCGGCAGGTGGAGGCCGCGCTGAAGGCCTTCCCCGAAGTGGCCTACACCTACGCCACCATCAACTCGGGCAACGCGTCGGGGCGCAACAACGCGCTGGTGTCGGTGCGCCTGACCGAGCGGCGCGCGCGCACCCTGACCACCGCGCAGCTCAACCCGCTGATCCGCGCGCGGCTGGCCGGCATTGCCGGCATCACGCTGACCATGGTCGGCATGCCCGACGGCGCCGGCGGGCAAAAGGCGATCCAGGTATCGATCCAGGGCGACGACCTGGACGAGCTGCGGCGCCTGTCGCGCGAAGCCGGCGCACGCATGGCGGCGATCCCGGGCCTGACCGACCTGGATTCGAGCATGAAGGACGACCGCCCCACCATCGAGGTCCGTATCCGGCGCGAGCTGGCCTCGGACCTCGGGGTGGGCGTGGCACAGATCGGCAATGCGCTGCGTCCGCTGCTGGCTGGCGATGCCATCAGCTCCTGGCGCGCGCCGGACGACGAGAACTATGACGTGCGCGTGCGCCTGCCGAAGGACGCGCGCACCGGCATGGCCGACCTCAGCGCGCTGATGATCGCCAGCAGCCACGCCAACGCCGACGGCTCGCCGAAGATGGTGCCGCTGCGCCAGATCGCCGAGCTGGTGCCCACCACCGGCGCCAACCAGATCAGCCGGCGCGACCTGAACCGCGAGGTCGAGCTGACCGCCAACGTGGCCGGCCGCTCGGCCGGCGAGGTGGCGCGCGACATCAAGGCCGCGCTGGACGGGGTCAACTGGCCGGCGGGCTACAAGTACCGCTTCGGCGGCTCGACCAAGTCGATGAACGAGTCGTTCGGCTACGCGGTGTCGGCGCTGGCGCTGGCGGTGATCTTCATCTACATGATCCTGGCCTCGCAGTTCGCCAGCTTCTTCCAGCCGATCGCCATCATGACCTCGCTGCCGCTGACGCTGGCCGGCGTGTTCGCGGCGCTGCTGCTGTTCGGCTCGACCCTGAACATGTTCTCGATCATCGGTTTCATCATGCTGATGGGGCTGGTAACCAAGAATGCGATCCTGCTGGTGGACTTTGCCAACCAGGCGCGCCAGGGCCATGTTGACGGCGCCTGCGGTCGCGAGCCGCTGTCGCGCGAGGCCGCGCTGGTGGAAGCCGCGCGCGTGCGGCTGCGCCCGATCCTGATGACGACGCTGGCGATGATCTTCGGCATGGTGCCGCTGGCCTTCAGCCTGGGCGAAGGCGCCGAGCAGCGCGCGCCGATGGGGCAGACCGTGATCGGCGGGATCATCACTTCGTCGATCCTGACGCTGGTGGTGGTGCCGGTGATCTATACGTACCTTGATGATTTCGGCGCGTGGCTGAGCCGGCTGTGGCAAGGCAAGCCGCGTAATGCGTCAGCGGCGCCAGCCGCGCCGGCAGCGCCCGCGCAGGCCGGGACCGGCCGGCCTTCGGCAGCGGAACGCCCGGCCCCGGTGGAGGCCAGCGCGGAATGAGCCCGCAGGCGCCCGCAAGGTTAAAATAACGGGTTTGATAAGACTGTCCGGCCGTGGCACCGCGCGGCCGGCGCACAGACCGACAGCGGTTGGCATTGGTAAGGAATGGCAAGATGGATCTCGAAAAAGCCCGATTCAATATGATCGAACAGCAAATCCGCCCGTGGGACGTGCTGGACCAGGAAATCCTGGACCTGCTGGCGGTGGTCAAGCGGGAGCAGTTCGTCCCGTCCGCGTACGCCTCGCTGGCGTTCGTCGACATGGAGATTCCGCTGCCCGCCGGGCAGAACATGCTGGCGCCGCGCGTCGAAGCCCGCATCCTGCAGGACCTGGCCGTGCGCAAGCATGAGACCGTGCTGGAAATCGGCGCCGGCTCCGGCTACATGGCCGCGCTGCTGGCCAACCGCGCCCGCCACGTGCTGACCGTCGACATCGTGCCCGAGCTGGTCGAGCTGGCCCGCACCAACCTGGCCAGCGCCGGCGTCACCAATGTCGACGTCGCCGAAGGCAATGCCGCCGATGGCTGGGCCGCCGCCGCGCCCTACGACGTGATCTGCATTTCGGGCTCGCTGCCGGCGATCCCGCCGTCGATTCTGGCGCAGGTGAAGGTGGGCGGGCGCATCGCCGCCTTCGTCGGCGAACTGCCGGTGATGGAAGCGCGCCTGGTCACGCGCGTGTCCGAGACCGAGTACCAGGTCGTCAACCTGTTCGAGACCGCGGTCAAGCCCCTGCAGGGCGCGGCCCGGCCGTCGCAATTCCAGTTCTGAGGACGTACGCCATGCAGGTCATCCAAGCGACCGAACTGGCCCAGTGGCTGGCCGACGCCAGCCGCGCCAGGCCGGTCCTGCTCGACGTGCGTGAAGGCTGGGAGGTGCAGACCTGCGCCCTGCCCGGCATCACCCACATCCCGATGCGCGACATCCCGGCGCGCGCTGCCGAACTCGACGAAGACGCCGACATCGTCTGCATCTGCCATCACGGCGCACGCAGCATGCAGGTGGCGGCCTACCTGGAGCGCCAGGGCTACGGCAAGGTCTACAACCTGACCGGCGGCGTCGACGCCTGGGCCAGCCAGGTCGACCCCGCCATGCCGAAGTACTGACGCGGCAGCCAGCAGCAACACGAAGAAGAAACGACTGTCGGCCGCGGCATCCGCCGCGCCCACCTGGAGGTGTCATGACGTTTGCGCCCAACGCCCAGCCCGGAGTGATCCGGACGCGCCTGGCGATCGCGGCTTCCCTGCTTGCCCCGCTGCTGGCGGTGATGCCCGCGGCGCCGGCAGGCGCGGCCGACCTGCTGCAGGTCTATCGCGATGCGCAAGCCAATGACGCCCAGTTCGCCAGCGCCCGCGCGCAGCTGCTGGCCACGCGCGAGAAGCTGCCGCAGGGCCGCGCGGGCCTGCTGCCGCAGGTGGTGGGCACCGCCGGCGCCAACCGCACCAAGCTCGACCAGACCGCTTCGCTGCCCATCGGCGGCGCGCCCAGCGCCTCCGGCACGCGTTTCTTCAACAACAACAACTGGCAGCTTCAGCTGAGCCAGCCGTTGTTCCGCTGGGACCGCTGGGAAACCTACAAGCAGGGCGAGCTGGCCGCGCAGGCGGGCGAAGTCACCTTCCACCAGGCCGAGCTCGACCTGATCACGCGCAGCGCGCAGGCCTACTTCGACGTGCTGGCCGCGCAAGACAACCTCTACCTGGCGCGCGCGCAGAAGAAGGCCATCGCCGAGCAGCTGGAACAGGCAAAGCGCAATTTCGAGGTCGGCACCGCCACCATCGTCGACGCCAACGACGCCCAGGCCCGCTTCGACCTGGCCACCTCGACCGAGATCGCCGCGCAGAGCGACCTGGAGATCAGGCGCGCCACGCTGCAGCAGGTCACCGGCAAGCCCGTCGACGAACTGATGGGCCTGCGCGCCGAAGCGCCGATCCCCGGACCCCAGCCGCCCGACGTCAACGCCTGGGCGGCGCAGGCCGAGACCAGCAACCTGCAGGTCAACCTGGCGAGCTACAACCTCGAGACCGCGCAGCGCGAGACCAACAAGGCCAAGGCCGGGCACCTGCCGTCGGTGGACCTGGTGGCCTCGTACGGCTTCAACAACCAGACCGGCAGCGCCACGCAGGCGATCTCGACGCACTACAACGCGTCGCAGATCGGCGTGCAACTGACCCTGCCGATCTTTGCCGGCGGCCAGATCCAGTCGCGCGTGCGCGAAACCCTGGCGCTGGCCGACAAGGCCGCCAGCGACCTCGAATTCGCCCGCCGCACCGCGGCGCAGACCGCGCGCCAGACCTACTCCGGCGTCTCCAACGGCCTGGCCCAGGTCAAGGCGCTGGAGGCGGCCGAACGTTCGGCCACCAGCGCGGTGGAATCCAACCAGCTCGGCTATGAAGTGGGCGTGCGCATCAACATCGACGTGCTGAACGCCGAAGCGCAGCTGTTTTCCACCCGCCGCGACCTGGCCAAGGCGCGCTACGACACCATCATGAACGGCCTGCGCCTGAAGGCTTCCACCGGCGTGCTGCAGGAAGAGGACGTGGTGCAGATCAACACCCTGCTGACCTCGTCGCCGGGCGCGCTGTACAAGCTGCCGGTGCCGGCACAGGCGGGTGGCAAGGCGCCTGCAAAGGCGGCTGCCACTGTGGATCGCCGCGGCGCGCGTCCGCGCTCCTGATCCGTCGGCAACAACCGCTGCCGCTTTTCTCTGTGTAGTGCGGCGAAGATGCGCTGGTTGTCTCCCCTCTCCCATAAATGGGAGAGGGGAGCAAACCGGCAGCTACTGCGCCCGTGCCCGCGACTCCACCTTCAGCAGCTGCCAGCGGATCGCCGATGCATCCGCCGGCGGGTTCGGCACCTGGTATTCGCGTACGCGCAGCCGGTACGACACCCCCGGCTCGAAATCCAGCCCTTCGATCGGCCCATACCACAGCTGCCACGGCGCATCCGGCGACTCGCGCCAGCGGTAGCACGTCATCTTGCCGACGCCCGTGCACTCCACACGCTGCGAGTCGATATAGACGGTCTTCTCCACGCCCGCGGCTTCCACGCGCGCGCCACGCTTGCCCACGCCTTCGCGCTCGACGAACTGCAGTAGGTCGCCGTCAACGCTCTTCCAGATGATCTGCCGGCCGGTACTGCCCGCCGACGGCTGCGTGCCCACGGTTGCAAACGGCGACTGCATCGCCTTCAGCAGCGCCGACTCCAGCGCCATGCGCGGCGGCGGGCACGCCATGCGCGTGCCGGCGATGCGGTCGAAGCGGATACCGGTCTCGGTCTTGCCATAGCTGCCGCTAAAGCGATTGCAGCCGCTGGTGCCGCTGACCGTGCCCTGCGCGGCATCGATGCCCTCGTTGAATTCAAAAATGATCGGCTCGCCATTGTCGCCGTGCGGGATCTCGCGCAGCGAGCCGTCAGGCTGCTGCCAGCGCACCAGTTCCCAGCGGCTCGGGCCCGACGGCTGGGTCTGATTCAGGTTGGCGCCGGCCGAGGGCAGGTTAGGCGCGGTCGCGGTGGTGCAGGCACCAAGCACGGCGGCGACCAGCAAGGCGGCCGCCAAGGGAATCAGGCGATTTCGGCTATCCATAAGAACTCCTGTTGCGGGCTGCCCTGGGGCGCCCGTAGCGATGTCATCGATGGATGTGACTGACAGCATGCCGGAAAGTGCACCCCGGCCATAGACCTTCAGTTTAGCAAGCCGATCCGGCAAGACCTCGTGAAGCGCCCGACCCTCCACATACATCCTGTAACGGGTCGACACGCCCAGCCGGATAGGATGCAGGACTCCTGGAAATGCCACCGTGGCCATCCGATATAATCGCTTCGCCCCGAGCCGCAATGCCGGCGCCGGGCACCGCTCCTCAGGAGACGGCGACAATAATAAGACGGACGGAACGGCACGCATCTCCCATGCACCACCTTCCTCCGGAAACCTTTCTCCATGCTCTTGATGACGAGATTGCAAGGATCCCTACCGTTGGGGATCGACAAAGCTCTGTACCTGAGCGCCTGTGTTGTCCTGGCTGCGTTTCCCGCGCTGATGTTCGTCAAGCCGTCGCTCAGCAACACCTGCTTCGGGCTGTTGCTGGGATGGAGCGCCATTGCACTGGTGGCAGGCGGCCGCGCCGCACTGGCCGAATACGGCGCGATCCTGCGCCGGTATTGGCCCTTCATGCTGGCAATGGCGGCGCTGCCGCTGGCCGTGCTGGTCCAGCAACTGCTGACCGGGGCCGAAGACCCGCATGTGCCCTATCTTTACCTGCGTTTTGCGCTGTTCATCCTTCTGGTCCCTGGCATGCTGCGTCTGGGCCGACGCGGCATGCAGAGCATCCAGTGGGGCTTCGTGGGCTGTGCGCTGATATCCGCCTTGTGGCTGCACGAAGTGGCCGCAGCAGGCCGCCCCAGCCATGTCGGCTTCTCCAATGTCATTCCCTTCGGCAATCTCGCCCTGCTGACCGGCATGCTCGCCGTGATCTCGATCGGCTGGAACCGCCCCGGTGATCACTGGCTGGCCGGCCTGAAACTGCTGGCCGGCTTCGCGGGCCTGTATGCGTCATACATGAGCGGTACGCGGGGCGGATGGCTGGCCATTCCGGTGCTGGCACTGATCGCATTGGCGGCCTCGCGCAGGTTGACGCGACTGCACAAGGCCGGAGTGCTGGCGGGGCTGGCGGGACTGATGGCGCTGGGGTGGTTCAGCAGCGCTATCGTGCAGCAGAGGACGGCTGCGGTTGTATCGGAACTGTCTCAATTTGTTCAGCATGTAACGTCGGACACTTCGATCGGAGTTCGCCTTCAGCTCTGGCGCGCGTCGCTTGAACTGTTCCAGGCCCACCCCTGGACCGGCGTCGGACCGGAACACTTCGAAACGACCCTGCAGACCCTTGCCACACAGCATGTGATTACGCCGCTGGCGGCGACCATGCCGCATTCTCACAATGAACTGCTGCATGCCGCGGCGACGCTCGGCATTCCTGGATTGCTGGCGATCCTTGCGCTGTACCTTGTGCCCGCCGTCTTCTTTTTGCGCCACCTGCGCGGAACCGACCGCGGCACCCGGGTCGCCAGCGCCATGGGCCTGGCGCTGTGCTGCGGCTTCATGGTGTTCGGGCTGACCGAAGTCATGTTCGCCACGACGCTGGTCAATGCCTTCTATAGCCTGGTCATGGCGTTTTGCTTTGCCTACGTCGTCGCGCGCCAAAGCAAACTGCCGGCACCGGCAACGCCTTGAACCCAGACTCGCGGCGCCATATCTGCTTCCTGACCGGCACCCTGAATGCGATGGCCGGCGCGGAGCGGATGACCGCCACCATCGCCAACGCGCTGGCTGCGCTGGGACACTGCGTCACCGTCCTTAGCCTTTGGGACCGGTCCAGCCAGTTTCCATTGCACCCCGAGGTGCGCCATGAAGCGGTGTTCGCGCAACGCCCTTCTTTCAAGCGCGCCTATTTCGCCACCGTTGCCGGCATCCGCCGGCACTGCATTGCGCATCGCATCGATGTCCTGGTGCAGGTGGACCCCATGCTGGAACTGTTCGTGCTGCCTGCCACGCTCGGCCTGGGCCTGCACCATATCGCCTGGGAGCACTGTCATTTCGACGAGGATCTCGGCAAGCCCGCACGCAAGCTGGCGCGCCGGCTGGCGGCGCGGTTCTGCCGCCAGGTGGTGGTACTGACGGAGCGCGACCGCAGCCGCTGGCTGGAAACCCTGCGGCCGCGCAGCGAGGTCGTGTGCCTGCCGAACCCGCTGCCGTTTGCGTTGCCGGAGGCGCCGGCGCCACGCACGCAAAGGACGGTGCTGGCCATGGGACGGCTGGTCCCGGCCAAGGGTTTCGATGTGCTGCTGCGCGCCTGGAAGATCGTGGCGGCACAGGCGCCGCAATGGCAGTTGGTGATCCATGGCGAAGGCGAGGAGCGCCCCGCGCTGGCGGCATCGATCCGGGAACTGGAACTGGAAGGCAGCGCCAGCCTGCCCGGCATCTGCGATGACCCCGTGCAAACCTATGGCAACGCCTCGGTGTTCTGCCTGAGTTCGCGCTACGAGGGCTTCGGGCTGGTGCTGATCGAAGCGATGGCCTTCGGGCTGCCGATCGTATCAACCGATTGCGAGACCGGCCCGCGTGAATTGCTGGATCCGGGCCACGACGCGCTGGTGGTTGCCATCGACGACGCCGATGCCTTGGCCCAGGCGCTGCTGGCCGTGATCCGCCAACCGGAACTGGCAGCAAGGCTCGGCGCCAGCGGCCGCCAGAAAGCCAGCCGGTTCGCGCTGGAACACATTGCGCAACAATGGGACGCCCTGGTCAGGGCGCCGAGCTAATCTTCAGTCAGCCTTCCAACGTTGGTGCAACGGCCGCCAGGGTGCGCACGGTGGCGCCGCGATGCAAGCCCGAAAAAGTCTGCGCATGCGCACGCATCTCGGCCAGGCGCGCCGGATCTGCCAGCACGCTGGCCGCGGTACGCATCAGCACGTCGGCATTGTCGACAGGCAGGCACGCGCCCGCGGCAATCGCATCCTCGGTCGCTTGCGCAAAGTTGAAGGTATGCGGCCCGATCAGAACCGGGGTGCCGACAGCGCAGGCTTCGATCAGGTTCTGCCCGCCCAGCGGCAACAGGCTGCCGCCGATAAACGCCAGGTCCGACGCGGCGAAGTACATCGCCATCTCGCCCATCGAATCGCCCAGCACGATGTCGGCCGTCAGCGGCGACCGCACGCGATCGAGATCCAGATTGCTGCGGCGTTCGACCGAAAACCCGGTCCGCGCCGCCATCGCGGCCACTTCATCGAAACGCTGCGGGTGGCGCGGAATCAGCAGCAGCGCCGGCCGGGGCACGCCTGGCGCCAGGGACTCCCAGCGCGAGAAGGCGTCGAGCAGCATCGCCTCTTCGCCCTCGCGCGTACTGGCCGCCGCCAGCACCGCGCGCGCGCCGAAGGCCTGGCGCAGCTGCGCGCCCAGCGCCACGCCGGCCGGCGCGGGCTGCATGTCGAACTTGAGGTTGCCGGTGATCTGCACCGCCGGCACACCCAGTGCGCGAAAGCGCTCGGCATCGCCCGCCGTCTGTGCCAGCACGCCGGCAAAGTCGCGGTACATCGCCGCCGCGGCGCGTCCGAAGCGGGCCGTGCGCCGGTAGCTGCGCGGCGACAAACGGGCGTTGACGAGGTACAGCGGCACGCCTGCCTTGCGCGCCCCATGCACCAGGTTCGGCCACACCTCGGTCTCCATCAGCATGCCCACCTGCGGCCGGAAATACCGCATGAACCGCCGCACCAGCCACGGCAGGTCGTACGGCAGGTAGCACTGGACCACGCGCGGCTCCTTGCCAAACAACTGCGCGCCGGTCTGGCGACCGGTTGGCGTCATGTGCGTCAGCAGCAGGCGGTGATGGGGATGCGCGGCCAGCAGCGCCTCGACCAGCGGCTGGGCGGCGCGGGTCTCGCCCACCGACACGGCGTGGACCCATAGCCACGGCCCCGGCTTCGGCAGGCCGCCATAGGCCCCGAGGCGTTCGCCGACATGCTGCAGGTAGCCCGGCTCCTTGCGCGCGCGCCAGGCCAGGCGCAGCAGCGCCAGCGGCAGCACCACCACCCACAACAAGCTGTACAGGAGACGCAACATCAGGCAGCCACTCCGCGCACGCGGCAAGCCGCCTCGTAGACTTCATCGACCGAGGGCACCACGCCGTCGTCGCCGACATTGGCAATGCGCTCCGACCAATAGCCTTCGGTCTTCCAGCGCCAGGTAGCGGTATAGATTTCCACCGTGGGCCGGCACAGCGCCGCGGCGATATGGACCAGCCCGGTATCCACGCCGATCACGACCTCGGCGCGATTGATCAGGCCAAAGCCCTGCATCACGGAAAAGCGCGGCAACACCTTGGCCCGCGGCACGCCCGCAGCAATGGCTTCGGCAGCCTGGCGTTCCTTGTCATTGCCCCATGGCAACAGCATCACCAGGCCTTCTTGATCCAGACGCTCGCCCAGCGCGTGCCAGTTCTGCAGCGCCCATTTCTTGCGCGCCCCCGCGGTCGCATGGAAGCACACGGCATAGCGCGCCGGCAAATCCGCCCATAGCGGATCGTCGACGGACAGGGTCCGCGCGGCCTCTCCGAAAAACAACGGCGGCTCCGCCGGCGCGGTCCCGGTCAGCGCTGCGCCGAGCAAGCGCGAGCGCCGCACCGAATGGGTCTGGCGCGGCACCGATACCGGATCGGTATAAAGCAGCCGCGCCGCCGGCTCATAGCCCGAGCCCTGCGTCGCGTTGCCAAGCCCGATGATGGGCGCGCCCGGCGCGCGCGCGGCAACGCGCGCCACCACCGCGGTCTTGAGCAAGCCCTGGCTTTCGATCACGGCGTCATAGCGCTCCTGGCGCAAGGCGTCGCGCACCGCGCCGATCTCGCGCCAGGTGCCGCCGCCCAGAAGTTGCTTGCGCCAGCGCCGCAGCGCAAACGGGATCACGCGGCGCACCTCGGGCAGCAGGCGTACCAGCTCAACGTAGCCTTCTTCGACGACCCAGTCGATCTCGGCGCCCGGCCACTGCGCGCGCAAGTCGTGCACCAGCGGCATGTTGTGCACCACATCGCCGAGCGACGATACCTTGACCAGCAGGATGCGCGGCCGCTCCGGCAGCGCAAAAGGCACCGCGGCCGGCATGGGCAGTGCCACACCGGCCGCGTCAGACGATGCCTCAGGCACCGTCGCGCCCTCAGAACGGGAGCTGAGCATCCGGCTTCTCGGCGAGGATCACGCGCTTGAACTCTGCCTGGATGCGCGCCAGCGCGGCGTCGTTGTCCGCTTCGAAACGCATCACCACCACCGGCGTGGTATTGGACGGACGCGCCAGGCCAAAGCCGTCGGCATATTCCACCCGCACGCCGTCGATGGTGATCACTTCGCGCGCGCCGTCGAACCTGGCGTTGGCCCGGATCTTGTCGAGCAGCGTGAAGGGCTCGCCCTCGGCGCACTTCAGTTGCAGTTCAGGGGTGTTGTTGGCGTTCGGCAGCGCGTTCAGCACGGCGCTGGGATCGGCATGGCGCGACAGGATTTCCAGCAGCCGCGCGCCGGTGTACAGGCCATCGTCAAAACCGTACCAGCGGTCCTTGAAGAAGACATGGCCGCTCATTTCACCGGCGATCGGCGCGCCAGTTTCCTTCAGCTTGGCCTTCACCAGCGAATGGCCGGTCTTCCACATCAGCGGCTCGCCGCCGTGCTGGCGGATCCACGGGGCCAGCTTGCCGGTGCACTTGACGTCGTAGATCACCTGCGCACCGGGATTGCGCGACAGGATTTCCTCGGCGAACAGCATTAGCTGGCGGTCCGGGAAGATCACCTGTCCGTCCTTGGTCACCACGCCCAGGCGGTCGCCGTCGCCGTCGAAGGCCAGGCCCAGCTCGCAGTCGGTCTCGCGCAGGGTCTTCATCAGGTCCTGCAGGTTTTCGATATGCGCGGGATCGGGATGGTGGTTGGGGAAGTTGCCGTCGACCTCGCAGAACAGCTCGACCACTTCACAGCCCAGGCCGCGGAACAGATCGCCGACAAAGGCACCGGCCACGCCATTGCCGGCATCGAGTGCAATCTTCATCGGCCGGGACAGCTTGATATCGCCAAGGATGCGATCGAGGTACTTCTGGCGCACATCGACTTCCTTGTACGCGCCAGCGCCCTGGGTGAACGCCCCCGCCTCGATCCGCTTGCGCAAATCCTGGATCTGCTCGCCGTAGATGGCCCGGCCCGCCAGCACCATCTTGAAGCCGTTGTAGTCGGGCGGGTTATGGCTGCCGGTGACCATGATGCCCGAGGTGGGTCGGACGCCGTCGATCTCGATATTGGTTGCGAAATAGACCATCGGCGTCGCCACCATGCCCAGGTCCAGCACGTCCAGCCCGGTGGCGCGCAGGCCCTCGACCAGGCCACCGATCAGGTCCGGGCCGGACAGCCGGCCGTCACGGCCGACGGCGATGGAAGTCTCGCCAAGCTCCATGGCGGCGGAGCCGAACGACAAGCCGATCTGGCGCGCGACGTCGCGGGTGAGCGTTTTGCCCACGATGCCGCGAATGTCATAGGCTTTGAAGATGGAAGGATCGATTTGCATGTAAGGTCCTGAGTTGCTTGTCGTCCGCGCCACACCTTGCCAGCAGGCCGATGCGGCGCCCCAAAGGCAGCTATTTTGCCGGATTGCGGCGGGCCCGGGCGGTATAATCGCCGCATTATCACGGATGGACACAATTTTCGGAGTCTGTCCTACATCCGGCGGTGCCCTGCCCAGCGCTCAGGGGTATTTTGTCCTGCCGCGGCACCCGCGGCGGACCCGATCCGTCACGAAACGTACACAGCCTTGAAGCCATCCGCGCAACCGTCGTCCCGACCTCGCATTGCCTACCTGATCACCAATGCGGAGATCGGCGGCGCGCAGTCGCATGTCGCCGACCTGCTGCGGTCGACGGCCGGCAAGGCGGATACCGTGCTGCTGGCGGGCGGCGAAGGCCCCCTCTTCGAGATCGCCGCACGCACCGGCGCGCAGACCATCCGGCTGACACGGCTGGACAATGCCCTGTCGCCCTGGCGCGCCATCCATGCCTTGCGTGAACTGGTCGGGGCATTGAAACACGCCGCGCCGGACCTGATCCATGCCCACAGCGCCAAGGCAGGCGCCCTGGGCCGCATCGCCGGACTGTTACTCGGCATACCCGTGGTCTATACCGTTCACGGCTTTGCCTTCAAGGCCGAAGCCCCACCCCGCCAGCGCCTGGCCGCGCGCGTGGCGGAATGGCTGCTGGCACCGCTGGCCGCGCGCGTAATCTGCGTCGCGCAAGCGGAACGACAACTGGCCCGATCGCTTCCGCTTGCCGCCGAACGCATCACGGTCATTCCCAACGGCATCCCCGATGCACCCCATCGCGCCGACCCGCAAGCCCCCCTGCGAAGGATTGTGATGGTCGCGCGCTTTGCCGCGCCCAAGCGCCCGGACGCGGCGATCCGCGCGTTCGCGCGCGCAGGGCTGGAGTCGTGCGTACTGACCCTGGTCGGAGACGGTCCGCAGCGGCACGCCATGCAGCAGCTGGCGCAACAGCTTGCACCGGGGCGCGTGGAGTTTCCCGGCAACGTCACCGCAGTACCGGCGCTGCTGGCTTCGGCGCAGGCCTTTGTGCTGGCGTCGGACCACGAAGGCTTTCCGCTGTCCGTGCTCGAGGCGATGCGTGCCGGACTGCCGGTAGTCGCCTCAAACCTGCCTGGCATTCGTGAACAGATCGAAGACAACCGGCACGGGCTGCTGGTCGATCACGATGACGAGCATGCGTTCGCCGCAGCGCTGCGCCGCCTTGCCGACGACAGCGCCCTGCGTGCGGCGCTTGGCCATGGCGCGCGCCAGCGCTGGGAGCAATGCTATGGCCTGGAACGCATGACCGACGCCACCTGGTCCGTCTACCGCGACGCTCTCGCCCAAACGCCCCGCGCCGCGCGGGTGCCGACGTCATGACCATCAAGGCCGACAGCATGCGGCACCGCGCCCTGCGCATGCGCACCGGCGGCTCGGAGACCGTGCGCCGCGTCAGCCGGATGGTGGCCTGGGCGGTGCTCGGCCTGGCGCTGTTCGCGCTCAGCGCGGTCGGCGCCGAAATGGCCCACCGCGCCGGCATCGTGACCTACGTGTTCACGCGCACCCTGCTATGGTCCGTCGTGCCGTACTTGGTCGCGTTCATGCTGCTGCATCGCTCGCTGCACCTGCCGGCGATGGAAGGCAACAGCCTGGCCGGACTTGCCGCGACGCTGCCGTTCTGTGGCCTGCTTTTTGTGTTTGCCGCCTTCCATATCGAATACTCGCGCGGCGCGCTGCTGCTGTCCTACCTGATCACACTGGCGTGGCTCTGGACCGGCTATCGACGCTTCGTGCAGAACTACGTGCCGCTGTTCGGCTATACCGATCCGGGTACGCTGGCGCAGCTGGACGCCATCCTCGCCATGCCCGGCGCCGCGGCGCCGGCGCGCATCCGCTTTGAACCGGTGGGCTCGCTGGAGGACGCCAGGCACTTCGACGGCCTGATGGTAGAGCGCAGCGCCACCGGCGACCCCGAACGCACGCGGCTGCTCGCGCACTACAAGATGAGCCATGTCCGCATGTACTCGGTCGAGCGCGTCGGCGAAATGCTGACCGGCCGCGTCGGCCTGGCGCATATCGACGAGAACTTCCTGGACGACTACGCCGCGCACTACCTCTATGGCTACCTGAAGCGCGCGATCGATATCGTGGCCGTCGCCTGCCTGGCACCGCTGGCCGTGCCGCTGGGACTCGCCGTCGCACTCGCCATCCGACTCGAAACGCCTGGCGGCGCCATCTTCCGGCAAGAACGCGTGGGCCTGTTCGGCAAGCCCTTCGTCATGCTCAAGTTCCGCAGCATGGGCGTCGACGCCAGCGCGCCCGCCCTGTTCGCGACACGCCGCGATCCGCGCGTGACGCGGGTCGGGCGCATTATCCGCAAGTACCGCCTGGACGAGATTCCGCAGCTGTGGAACGTGCTGCTCGGGCATATGAGCCTGATCGGGCCGCGGCCGGAGCAGGCGCCCATGGTCGACCGGTTTTCCGAGACCATTCCCTATTACCCGTACCGGCACCTGGTGCGGCCCGGCCTCTCCGGCTGGGCGCAGGTGCAGCAAGGTTATGCCGGCAGCCATGAAGAGACTGTGACCAAGCTCAGCTATGACCTGTACTACGTCAAGCATTGTTCGCTGGCACTGGATTTGCTGATCGGGGTGAAGACGCTCAGGACCCTCGCGACCGGTTACGGAGCCCGCTGATGGGCAGCGTCGACGAGACTGCCGCGCCGGCGCCATTGCGCATCCTTGTCATCACCACTGGCCTCAAGCTGGGCGGCGCCGAGCAGCAGATCGCGGCGCTGGCGCGCGCCTTCCTGGCACTGGGCAACGAGGTCGCCATCCTCAGCCTGACGCAGGGGCAGGAGATCGACTTGCCTGCCGCCATCCACGTCACCGAACTGGACATGCGCAAGACCCCGCTGTCGATGCTGGCGGCCCTGCGCAAGGCCCGGCTGCTCGTGCAGCAATGGCGCCCGGATGTTATCCACGCCCATATGGTCCACGCCAATCTGTTCGCACGGGTGCTGTCCAGGACGGGACGCATGCCGCCAGTCATCTGCTCGGCGCACAGCGCACGCGAAGGCGGCCGCCTGCGCGCCCTCGCCTACCGCGTCACGGACCGCTGGTGCGCCCTGACGACCCACGTCAGCGACGCCGGCCGCCTGGCGATGGTGGCCAGCGGCGCCGTGCCGGACGGGCGTGTGATCGTGATGCCGAACGGCATCGATACCGGCCGCTTTCGCCCGGACCAGGCTTCGCGCGAACTGGCCCGACGCGACCTCGGCCTGGGCGCCGACGGCGTGCTGGTCCTCAACGTCGGCAGGCTGGTACCGGAAAAGGACCAGGCCATGCTGATCGAGGCCTTCGCCGAGCTCAGCCGCGACATGCCCAAGGCACGGCTCATGATTGCCGGAGATGGTCCGTTGCGCGATGAACTGGCGCATCGGGTCGCCCGGCACGGGCTGAATCATGCCGTACTGTTGGCCGGCGCCAGGACGGACATCCCGGAGCTGCTGCGCGCCGCCGATGTCTTCGTGCTGTCTTCGCGTATCGAAGGCATGCCGCTGGCAGTGGGAGAAGCGCTGGCTAGCGGGCTGCCGGTCGTGGCGACCGCCGCGGCAGGCGTGGCCGAACTGGCGGGAGACACCGCCACGCTGACCCCTACGGAAAATCCGCACGCCCTGGCGAGCGCCCTGCGCAACGCCATCGCAAGCCTGCCCGGCACCGACTTTGAACGCGACCGTCGCCGCCAGCGGATTGTCGGCCATTTCGACGTGAACGGTGTGGCGCGGCAATGGCTGGCGCAATACCGTAGCCTGAGGAAGCAACCCTGATGCGCCGCAAAGTCGCGGGCAACCTGCTCTGGCTGCTGGCCGACCGTGGCTTGCAGGTGGTCGTGGGCATCGGCGTGGTGGCTATGCTGGCGCGGGCGCTGGGCACCGAAGGATTCGCGCATTTCCAGTATGCGCAGTCGCTGGTGTTTATTGCGGCGTCGATACCGTTGCTTTGTTCGGCGGAGGTGGTGGTGCCGAGGTTGGTGACGCGGCCGGATCCAGAAGCAACGCACGCGCTGCTCGCCCACGCCTTTGCGATTCGCATGTCCGCAGGCATAGCCGGTTACGCACTGATGTGCGCCTACCTTGCATTCACACAACAGCCGGCAGACACGTGGATACCTGCAGCCATCCTCGGCACAGCCATCATGCTTCGCGAACCATTCGGCGTGGTCATCGCATGGATGCAGGCGCGTACGCATAACCGGCCGAACGTGGTCTTCAACCTCATTGCAATGGCTGCGAAGGTCGCTCTGATCGGCGCGCTGTTCTTTACTGGCGTCAATTTCTTGCCTGCGTATGCGACAGCCTTTGCCATCGAACCGCTGATTGCCGCTGCGTTGTTAGCCTGGTACTACATGTCACGCGCGCCGCGTACCGTACCAACCCGGGACGCGTCGCTGACCCGCGACCTGGTACGTGATGGGACGCTGTTCTGGGTGAGCTTTATGCTGATGGTGTGTGCCCGGCGTGCCGACCAGTTAATTCTCAAGCCGCTTGTGCCGCTAGCGGAACTGGGGGCCTATGCGGCGACGATGCAAGTGCTGGACAACTTTACGACAGTCGCCACCATTCTTGCCGCAGGCATTGCGCCGATGTATGTGTTTGGCCAGCAATCGGCCGAGGCTGCCAGAAGAAACGTACTTCGCGTGGCGGGCGGCATGACGGCAATCGGCCTATGCGGTGCACTCATTCTGGCGCTGTCTGCGGAATGGGTCGTTGCGTTGCTGTACGGGCAAGCATTTGGTGAGACGGTCGTGCTGCTGCGGCTTGCGGCGCTGGCATCCACTCTTGTTTTTGCGGATGTCGGTTTGAGTCTGTTGCCCGTGTTCCTGCGCAAGCCGAGGTGGGTGGCGATGAAGTGGGGGCTGGTGCTGACTACGACGGTTATTGTCGACCTTATTGCGGTACCGCGTTTGGGTACACGCGGGGCAGTGCTTGGCTATGCGGTGGGCAATGCCGTGGCATTGCTATTTGGATTGGCTTTGGCACTTCGGGCGCGGACTGCGACGGCGGTTGCGTCTGCATAGGCCAAGCTTCACCGGGCGTGGTCACCCATGCCTACCAGCGTAGCCTTTTGAAGTTCTTAGCGTTATCTCATTCTCCCGAGTCTCGCTGACGCGTAGTGTTGACGGCGGTGCTGACCACACCTCTCGTAGCGACTCAACCACACTCGACAGTCGTGGTTACGTAACAGCCAAAGCTCCGCTTTGGCCGGGTAGCGCGCATTGATACAAGACCCGGAAGGGAAAGGATGCGGGCCGTCTACGAGCGGTGGTCAAGTACCCGGCTGCCCCATGACTAGGAGCGAAGTGACATCTCTCAGGAGTTGGCTATGACGGAGAAATCTGCTTGCTCTCAAGTGCGCACCCTTACCACTGGGCGCACATACCTTCCGGTTCGGTGCGCCAAGAATAACGGCTTTAGTGGGTTACGGGCCGTACCTTGGATTCGGTTGAAAGGGGTCTGGCTGGAGGAGGCCGGGTTTGCCATCGGGCGGTCGATAAAGGTCGAGGTACGGCAAGGGCAAGTTGTTATTTGTGGCTTGCATAGTACCGAGCCAAGGCCTGTCAAAAATTTTGTGTGTTGGGGCATAACATCGCCAAGGAGCATGTCATGCCACGTAGAACCACGACGAGCCAGGCCGCCGATCGTGACCTGCCGACCATTTCCGAGGACCTGATCGCCCATTTTGTAAAGGGACTCCGATGACTGCCGAGGCGGTCCAGGACAGCTCAATGGCTTTCACGAAGGCTCTGATCGAAGGCGTCTTGGGGACACGTAGGAAGAAGGCTCGGACGGGGCCCGGCCGTTTGCGCTGCGGCCTAGACAGCCTTGGCACGCTCATAGGAACGTCCGCGCTGCTGATGTGTCGCGTTTTGCTGCTTGCAAGCTAGATTTGTAGATCGACGGATTGAGGCCAAAGTAGCTGACCAAGTTCTCCGGCGCGCGAGGGCGGGCGATATCGCCGATGGCCTAGAGCAAGCCGATTGCCACCGTGGTGTTGATGCCGGTGATGTCGGCGCCTTGCGCAGCCTGTCGTCTTGGATAGCGGATTGCGCCAGGACGCGCTCAATTTCCTGCAGATTATCTGCCAGCCGGCCAAGCGCATGTATCCACGGCTCGATCCCGATGCGTTCGTTTGTAGGTAGCGGCCGCAGGCTCCGCCACCCCGCCCTTTCTTGCTAATTCAGGTCTGTCGCGGAACACCGGTCGATGAGAAAGGATATCTCATTCTTGAGCCGCGTCCGCTGCCGCACGATCCGGGTGCGGCGCGACACCTGCCGCCGCATCGCTGTGTGGCCTCGTCGGAAGTCCAGACCTCGGGCAGGAAGCCACTAGCATAGAGTTGCGCGAGGATCCCCGCATCGATCTTATCCGTCTTGACGCGGGCTTCCGCAATAAGACGGACTTGCTAGTCTATTTTCCAAACTCCGCGCCAACGGTACCGGTTAATGTGGAATCACGCCCGCCATTGGGTGTAATGACAATCGTATTTAATTGTTACAGAACCCATTAGGTTGTTGATAGCCAGACTCCAAAGATAATAAAAACCGCACCCGCGATTGTTCGAGCCGAAATTACCTCGCCCAGCAGAAAGTGCGCTAAAATCGGGACGATTACATAAGCGAGCGCCACAAATGGATAGGCCAGCGTAAGTGGCACAGAGCGCAAAGCATACACCCAAGCCAGCGTTGCAATGCCATACACTGATAGCGCCGTGATCATCTTCCAGGATAGTAGGAGTTGGAGAAGTGATCGTGTGCTTTCGCCATCCATTGCAGCAAGCTTGAATAGCACCTGGCCCGCAGAGAGGGCGAGGGTTGTGAAGAGAATTAAAAGTAAAGTGGACGACGACATCATTCTGATCTCCAATGCGGCTGGTTTGATTTGGCCTGAGGTAGGTTTGTTCGCGGCCGTCTAGGCACGCTCGCCACATCAAACGCAAGAAATGCAAGAAGCATCTGGAATCCCATCAAAATGTTCAGGGCTGACAATACCACTGTACCGGTAGCGGCTGGATGGCCAGTCACCAGGCTGTCTTGCCAATGGTATCCGCCGAAAAGCAATCCAAAAAGCAGCAGCACCATTCCTAAGGGAAGCTCAATCGATGCCGCCGACATGTCGCGTAAATAGTAATTGTAAAAAACACGTTTTAAAAAGTTCTTGCAGTTCTTAAAAAAGAACTCCCCAATAATTTTTGATATTTTTAGATTGCTAACCTCATCGCCATAAACGGCTTTCATCGGGATATCAAGGACGACGGCTCGCGCCGTATTTAGGCGGAAAAGCATGTCGGTCTCGAAGAAATATCGTTCACTGATCTTTGAAAATGGCAATAGCTTCAAGGCTTGTGAGGAAATTGCAGTATAGCCATTGGTTGGGTCAAATATGTCCCAATAACCGGATGAAATCTTGGTTAGAAACGAAAGTGCCGCGTTGCCAATGAGCCGTATAGCTGGCATTTGTTCGACGCCTTCTAGATCGAAGAAACGATTTCCCTTCGTGTAGTCGGCTTGATTGGTAAGGATCGGCTCAACGAACTGGGGGATTAGCGAAGGATCCATTTGACCATCGCTATCGATCTTCACGACGACATCTGCGCCGTGTTCGATGGCGGCCCGGTAGCCCGTCAAAACCGCCCCCCCAACACCACGATTGACTTCGTGCTTTACAACTTGAACGCGAGGATCCACGACAGACAGCTCAACATACGTGCCGCTTTCTTCCGGGCACGCATCATCCACCACGAAAACTAGGTCAACCTCCGGCCCAATTCTTGCCAGTACATCTAGGATATGAGCACGCGCCTTGTATGTGGGGATCACCACCGCGACTAGCGGTTTATTAGTGCTGGTCAAATGCTCGACGGTCATATGTAGTATCTCGATATCAATGTCTCGGTCATCGCAATCAGCGAGATGCCGGCCGCTGTCAGCAGTAAGATTTCCAGGCTTAGGCGAAGCCACTTGGGAGTCGCCAACAGTTGTACTGCTATGGCATAAGCCAGTGCAAGCGCCGGCAGGCTGAAATAGCGCCCCTGCACTCCCTCAATGAGAGCGGTAGGGAAGCTGGATGTCCACGTGCAGAGGAGCAAAAAGAAAACAAGCAGCGCAGCACTAACCGCAACGAATACAAAAATGGTGAACTGCACTGTGACTGCATGTTTGCTTTTTGTTTTGATCAGGCATCTTAGAAACCAGAGTAAAGTGATCATACCCACTGCACATAGTGTGATGAGCCACATGTAGTAAACGATATCTTGCAGCGGTGTATCCAACCACCCAAGGTAGCCCACAAATCCCGTCCAAAGGTTATAGCTATGGACGTCCACTGTCTTGCTGACAAGGTCCAGAAATGTGAGCGGGTGGAAAAAATAATACTTAATGGAGTCAGCTGTCGAAATGCTGCGCTTTACGCGAGTATCGACGGTTATAGTAAGCGCAATAGCCAGCCAAATCACCGCCAAAAGCATTGTTGCCAGGGCTCCGCCGAGCAATACGCGAGGTTTCTGCACTCTGGCCCTTGGGATCAAGAACGGTAAGAGCAACAGGCATAGCATGTGCGGCCGACTGGTGGCAACAATAAGGCAACTTCCTAACAGAAGGGTTGTGCAACGGCCATTTAGTGCTCCGCCTTTCATCGCGTGAGCAAAAATGCTGCATGCTAGAACCATCAGTGCAAGCGCTAGGCCATCAATACTTGTTGAGATAGCCTGAAATAGGGTGATCGGCAGTCCCAATATGGCCAAAGTAAGGGGCGGCGGCGAGTAGATTCGGAACGACAGCCAAAGAATGCTTACAAAGGCAAGAATCGAAAATATCCTGGAATAATAATACGCCTTTAGCACGCTTGCGCTTGTCGCTTTCCCAAGCAATACGCCCGCCGCGGACGGCAAATAGATTATCGGGAAGTAGTATGAGGTCCCCGGAGCGGTTGAGAAAATCTCATGGCCGGTCCACATCACACTGTTGGCCTTGAGACGATCCTTCGAATCCACGCGCGCCTCCCTATTGCCGGGGAGATTAGAATAGACTGCGATCAATGCCTCAACAGATGCATCGATCATGCCGCCGGAGTCGTATGGGCCAAAGGGATGCAGTGTGAGCTGACCTCGCGATAGCATATATCCCCGCTTGAAGTGATCGACCTCATCCGGCGACTGGAAAGGCGGAACCACCGCACAAAGCGCCAATAGCGCGGGCAAGAGCAACGCCACTACGACGAGGGAAAGTCGATTGACTTTCTCGGAATTAGAAATATTTTCAGTTTCTGAAGAACCAGTGCTGATGGACATATAAGACCTGATCTCCATTGTTTGACTCGCTCGGAGCAGGGGTCTTTCCAAACTCCGAAAAAGGCAATGATAGCGGATCCCTAGCTTGGTAGCGAAGACGCGGGGAGACGGTAGCGATACGGCTAACAATGTCGAGGCTCAGAACATTCTGAGCGCACTTGCAGTATTTGTCGCTTCAGTCCGCGTGCGGAGCAAGCCATCAAGATAAGGGCCGAAAAAATTCCCAATTTGCCCCGCAAGCGCTTGACAGGCGGCGAGATGCGTGCGTCGGTTGGTGCTGTCGGCCGTCGAACGTCGATTCGAAATCGCACTAAAGGCACTGACGGACGTCAAGTTGCTGAGCGAACGACAGCCAGCCGGCGGTTCGGCACGCCGATCCTCCGAAAATTCATCGTCGAACTTGGCGACATCTCGCACGTAATTGTCACAGCATTTGTGTCATTGGCGAACTCGTAAACATGAAAGGCGTAACGTTGACGTTATCCAGGTCAAGGAACTCGTAAACGGTTTGCGCAAGTCACCCGGTGGGCGATTCGTGTCGCGGCGGAAACCATCGTTGTCCATTTTTCCAAGAATGCTGTGGAAGGGCTGAAAGCGACTTAATCTTAAAATCGATGCGATTTAAAGCCATACTTGCCCCTCGCCAACACCGAGCGAATTTTGTCTACAAATTCCAGTTTCGAGACGACTAGTTCTGTGGCCGCTTATTGCGCCTGGACAGCAGGCGCCGACCACTGCGAAGGAAATAAGCAGCGTTACGCATCACGATCAAATGTGCCGCTGTGACAATGAGAAACAGCAGGAATAAGACGTGCTCGGGGACACCAAGCTTCCAGGCTGACACACCAATCAGTCCAAGTACTGCATTGCTGGCTAGGATAGTCCAGACCACAACTCCCGCGGAGACATCCATCCGCGACAGAATATGATGCAAGTGCGTACGGTCTGCCGACATGGGATTCCGTCCCGAAATCAGCCTCCGGGCGACAACAGCTAGCAGATCAATCAACAGGAAACCTACTACCCACAGCATAACCACCGGCGGCACTGTCCGCCCCGTATTGTAGGCGGGCTGAGACAACTCCACCGCGAACCAAACGATGGCCAAGCCTAGCATCAGGCTGCCAGCGTCTCCGAGAAACACACGGAGATTACCCCTGAGAGGATTGCGCATGTTGAAGATCAGGAAGCCAACCAGCGCACCCACGAGGAGCATGCAGATGCGCTGCGCCATCAGATTGCCCGTTTCTCCCGCCAGATAGGCGTACCAGCCGAAGATGCTGAGGGCCAGGCCGCCGGCCAAGCCGTCGAGCCCATCGGACATGTTGACCGCATTCACGACCGCCACCACGGCAAACAGCGTTAGTGGGATGCCCCAGTTGCCGAGATCGACGACGCGCCTGGCGAATATATCGCCGAGCGAGTGCAGGAACACGCCGCCCCACGATGTCATCAGGATGCCAGCGAAGAGCTGGACGGCGAGCTTCGTCAATGGCGTTAGACCGCGCAGATCGTCGATGAGGCCCGTGAGGGCCAGCAATGTCAGCGCCGAAAAGAGCGCCACGTAGTAGCCCTGTCCCCGCACAAACATGTTCGCACCAACGCCGATGGCAATTAGGATCGCAATGCCGCCGACCAGCGGCACTTCCCCGGCATGGCGCTTGCGGCCGCCCGGGCGATCGAGCAGGCCACCGCGCTTGGCAAGCGGACGCAGCATTAAGATCGCCACGGCCGAAATAAGCGCGGTGGTCAAGGGCACCCAGAAGAAGTCGAACATGGTGGGAGGGCAGGTGCAGCGACGGAGGGTTCAGCGGGTTGAGGGTAATAGCCTGTACTGCCAATACGGTCGCGATGTGAGCAGCTTGCCGAGACTGGATACGTGCCACAGCAGATAACGCCATTTTCTGTGGCTGGTCCGCTGGGCATCGTGCACGACGACGCTGGACTGTACCCAGGTCACGCTTCCGCCCAGCAGATGTACACGCAGGCAGATGTCGACGTCCTCGCAATAAAGATGGAAACGGTCGTCGAAGCCGCCGACCTCCTCGAACGTACGCCGGTCAAACGCCAGGCACATGCCGGCAAGCCAATCCACGCCCTGCAACGCTACGGAAGGATTGTATTCGGGCTCGAAGCGGCGCCGGTACCAGCGGCTCGCCAGGCGCAATACGCCCGGCACACGGCGCGCGCTGTCCTCGATGCGCCCTTCCTTGGTCACCACGCGTGGGCCAGCCACGCCGGGCCGTTCCTTCAAGCAAGTCATCAGGGCAGTCAGTCCGGTTTCCGTCAGCCGCAGGTCCGGATTCATGACGACGAACCACTCGGTCTCGCACAGTGCGAAGGCCGCATTGTGGTTGGCGCCGAATCCCTTGGGCTCCGGATTGCAGATCTTCCGTACGCGGAAGCGGCTATTCGAGGCCACATGGATGGGATCGCCCGGCAAGTTTTCAGTCACGATCACATCGAGATCGACCCGCGTACTGAGCTCACGCAACTGCGCAAGGAGCGGTTCAACGAGCCGGCTTTGGCCGTGACTGACGATCGAGATTGCAATTTTCATAGGCTAACGTGCCCAGGCATCCGCGGGATGCCTGGCGAACCGGATACCCGACATCAATCCTCTAGCTGGTCTAGAACGTAATGCATGCACTGCCGCCATTCCGGCAGATGTACACCGAATGTATTGCGCAGCTTTTCGGTAGAAAGTCTTGAATTGGCAGGACGTCGGGCCGGCACCGGGAATTCAGACGAAAGTATCGGCACGATCTGGTCGGGCTGCACCTTCAGCGATTCACCGGCGTCACGCATCCGCTCCACGATCGCCCGCGCGAACTCGAACCACGTGGTTTCACCGCTGGCCACGAGATGATACACGCCGCGCTCGGCACGCCCGCATCCGGCATGCAGCCAGCCTTGGCGCAGGGCGTGGGCCGTGACATCGGCAACCAGCGAGGCAGACGTTGGCGCACCGAACTGGTCATTGACTACGCGCAACGTCTCCTTGGTGCGCGCCAGGCGCATCATGGTCTTCAGGAAATTGCTGCCGTGGGCGCTGAAGACCCAGCTGGTTCGGAAAATCCACGCCTGCATGTCCGCATCAAGCACTGATTGCTCGCCAGCCGCCTTGCTGCGCGCATAGGCCGAGACAGGATTGGGTGTGTCGGACTCGCTGTAGTAGCCAGATTTCTCGCCGTTGAATACGTAATCTGTGGAGTAATGAACCAGCAAAGCGCCAAGGTCGCGAGCTTCCTCGGCGAGCACACCAGGCGCGACGGCATTGATCGCGAACGCTGCGGCTTCCTCCAACTCAGCCTTGTCGACCGCGGTATAGGCACCAGCGTTGACGATGATGTCGGGACGGGCTTGCCGCACCACCTGACGGATCATGTCAGGCCTCGCAAGGTCACAGCCTTTCCGATCCAGTGCCAAGACCTCACCTACCGGGGCCAGGCTTCGTCGAAGTTCAAATCCGAGCTGACCGTTGGCACCGGTCAGCAGTATTTTCGGGATATTGGTTTTGCAATCGGTCATGCAGGCAACTTGTTCGTCGGACCCATGGTCCTGTCGTTCGTTATCCGGGACTATCGCAGCAAATCGCCCTGTCAGACTTGCTTAGGCATTTTACTGGCTCCGGATACCTGACATCATTCCAGGATGGTGTTGGCACGGTCTCTGTGATGACATTCGGCAATATGGGCCCGTGTCGTCATACGGACTAATGTGGGAAAGGTCTGTCGGCGCCGAGCTGAGCGCCACGCGGCAGGAAGCGCCAGCGCCCGGCCTTGCCACGAAGCCCGTCGATCATCGCACACCCCACAAACCGCATCCGCGTGAGCCGGGGCGCCACACAGGCCGCCAGGATGCTGACTCGTGCCAAGCAACGCAGCGCCATGCGCCACCGCGTCCGGACAGGGATGTAGTCGCACGCCAGCATCCAGATAGCATTGCGCAATTGAAAATACTGACGGATCGGACCGTGTACCAGCAGCGGCTGGTGCCGCACGTGCAGTGGCAGCGCGGTATCGCCTACCTTGTGCCGGATGACGGCGTGCGGCACGACGTAAGTATGTGCTCCATGCAGCTTCGCCACCCGGTAGCACCACTCCGTGTCGACATAGTCAATAAAGAACGCTTCCTTCTGCGGGGCTTCCCTCGCCAAATCCGCTGGTACCAGCATGCCTGACGTGTAGAGCGATTCGGTGGCAAACGGTTGCCTGTCCCCTGCCCGGAGCCCCATGCTGCCGTACATGCCGATCATGACACCCGATTCCTTTTCGACGGGAAGCGGGCCCACCACCGGGCGCCCGATGCCGGATTGGCGGAGGGCGTGGCTCGCTTCGAGAAGCGCGGGAAGGGTATCCGGCTCGAACACCGAATCCTGGTCCAGCAGCAAGTAGAACGCGGGGTTGGTTTGCTCGACATGTGCCACACCTGCATTGATGGCGCTGGCAATACCAAGATTGGTCGGTAGCGCAATGACCGAACAGGTCGCCGATTCCAGTTCGCGCAATGCGGCAACGATTTCCGGTCGGGAACCATTGTCAACGATGAGGACCCGTGTCCGCGCCGCATACGACGACCAGGCGTGGCGAAATGCGGCAATGTCCGGGTTCCACGTGACGACGATCGCCGTCACGTCTGGAAACGCGACAGCGCCTGGGGCGAACGGCATGACGCTCTCTATCACGCCACCTCTCGACGCACACGATTGACGATGGCCCTTACCAAGCCAACGAGACCGCGCTGGGCGTAGACGGCGCGCACACGCGACATGATGCTCGGTGGGGGGATTGGCGCGGCAGCCGAGCCCTGAAACCCCACCTCGGCTGCACGACGCCGCGCATAAGCGCGGTCGGGAGACGCCGCGAGTTCCTTGAAGACTTGCCGCATTGGCCTAACGACCTCAGACCATCGATACCGCTCACGCGTCTCCGCCACGGCATTGCGGCACTGGGCCCGAAATGCATCGTCAGTGACCATGCGCCGGATGGCACTGACCCAGTCGTCGCTATTCTCATAGTCTGTGGCAATGCCGAGTCCTTCTCTGCCGACGATTTCGCCGAATTCGTCGCCCCTGGTCGCGACGATCGGCAATCCGCACCACAGGTAGTCCAGCATGCGCGTACGAAACGAGAAACGTGTCTCGGCATTATCCAGATGCGCGCTCACGCCGACGTCCGCGTCCATCAAGTATTCGTGGCGCCTCGAGTATTCTACCCAACCGAAGTTGAAATGGACGAGCCGGTCAAGGACGCCCAGGTCGCGCGAGGTCTGCACTGCAACGGTCAGCTTGTCGTGGTCGGCGATTCCCGGGTTCGGATGCTTGACCCCCAGGAAGACCAGATGCGAGCGCAATCCTTCACGTTCCAGTTTGGCAATCGCCTTGATGATCGTGACCGGGTCGAACCATTCATAGATTCCACCGCCCCAGACCATAAGGAACTCGTCCTGAGGAATGTTGAACTTCTCGCGCAGCGGATGAGCGTTAGCCACCGGCGTTTCGTCGGACAATCCAAACGGTACACACGCGACGAAATGCTCGAGTCCGGTCCGGATGCCATCGGGCATCGAGATGGCATTGATACGTCCCGCCATCGTCAGCGCGCCCGACCAGAAGTCCATCTGCCGCTCGCTCGCGCAGAGGAAATAGTCGGCATAGAACAGCTGCTCCTGCATCAGGCGCGAAACGTGCCAGCCGTGCTCAAGCCGCACCGATTCCGGCACGCCGGTGGAGGACATGTGATATTCGAGCGGAATGGGGCAGTACATGTCCGCCACAAGCGCCCCCTTAATCTCCAGCAACGCAGGATTGCGGCGCAGCGCATCGCCCTGCACCACCACGACGTCCGCTTGTGCCGCGGCTGCTGCCACGGTGTCCGAATCTGCAGCGATCAGCTTTATAGGGGGGACATAGCTCTCATCGAGATTGCGAGCTGCGACCACGACGTCAAAGTCTCCCGCAAGAGTCTTGGCCAGTTCGATGCAACGGATCGCCGGGCCTGCCATGCGGTGGCCTACGGTATCGTTGCAGACGAAAAGAACTTGTCTCATGAATTCCCTTTGTTTATGCGACAAAACGCCCGGCATAGAAACGGCCGGTACTAGCGTATGTCGTCATGCCGTTCGGACTCAGCAGATAGAGCCCAATCGCCTCTTCCAGTTCGTTACGCACGTTGATCGTCAATTGCTGGCCCTCCTCCAAATTCAGATCGATGGGAATGGCTTGGTTGTCGACGATCTCCGGGCCGTTCAGGCGAATGGCATGGATCGCTCGGCCTTCAGCCAGTACCTCGATCGTCAGCATGCCGCTCAGCGTTTTCATGAACGTGGCGACCACCATGTTCCAATGGAACTCACCAGATACCGGCGCTTCGATACCCGCCTGGACAGATTCCCCAGGTGCAATACTGAACAGTACCTCACCCTCGTAAAACCCGGCACGTGCAGTTGAAGGCGAATTGCCCACCCATCCCGAGTTCGTTGAAATAAAAAGATCACCGCTCTGCACATTTGATCTTGGCACCGAGCGTCTGAACGATCCTGCCCAACGTTTGGCTCCCGCTTTGCTCACAGCAGACCATACAGCACTGATCCAGAGCTTACGTACGTGCACTAGCGAGTAATGCTGTAAGACGTTCTTTTGCGCGTTCATGCCAATGCGCTTGCTCTCATCCGGGTCCGACAGAGCAATCTCTATCTGTCTCGCCCAGGCGGCAGGCTCATTGGCAACCAGCCAGCCATTATGCCCATGCGACACACTCTCCCGGTAGACGTCAACATCCGAGTAAATTCCAGCAATCGCACATCCGCCAAATTCTCGATATTTGTTATTGCTCTTGTACGAAGAAAATCGATTCTCGCGCAACGGCGCAAGCGCAGTAATCCAATTTCGCTGAAATTGTGCGCGTAGAAAAGTCGGATAATCGGCTATCGGCGCGAAGCTTCGCACCTTCGGATGCCCCGAAAGTTTTGGAGGGACGTAGCCAAAAAACTCGAAGAATACGTCTTCACCCGCCCTCTCAGCTACGGAGAGCACAGCAGGCACAATAATATCCAGATCCCCGGCTTTAGATGGATTACCAACAACACCGATACGACGCTCCCCATGACAATCCAGAGGCACCATGTTCTGGATACATGAAGCATCGAAAAATGCAGGCACTACGACTACATTTGCATTGTAGCGACGCAGAAAATCGCGAAATTTTCGCGAATGACAGAGAACAACGTTCGCACCGGATATAGCCGCCTCAAGGGTGCGCCTTACCGACCAGTCCTTATAAAATTTAGACAAAGGTGAGTCATCCAGCAAAAGCCAGAAATTGTCGTCGATCAGGTAAGCGTAGGGAATACCACGTTCGATCAAAAGCTTTATATCAGACAGACCCTTCGGGTCACAATAGCGTATCAAGAATAACGCATCGTTCTGACTCTCAACTTCCTCCAACGAGAACTTGATTGTTTCGTCGACGTGAATCTGTCGACCTCGCCACGTGGAGGTTCCTCGCAGAAGGTGGCGAACCAGTACTGTGGTCGACGTGTTTCCATCTCCCACGATCTGGAGAGATCGATTCCAACTAATCATTATATTGTCAGCCCCCGCATTATTGAGCGGTATATATCAGCCGGTACGCGACAGAATATCTATCATCGATTCGACAACTCCTTCTCCGGCAAGTCTTGCTTGATACGAAGCCACGTCGTAGCACGCACGCACAAACATGTGTTGGCCCGTTCGGAGATCTACTTTTGCATATGCTGCAGCAGGATTGCGGTCCCTGGGTTGCCCGACAGATCCCGGATTGAGAATCGCCGAAGTCCCATATCGCCGCACCATTGGATGATGAGTATGCCCGAATATCGCCAGAGTTTTTTCCCCTAACATCGAGCAGTCAAAATCCGAATCGGGATAGATGTACGTCTCCGGGTCAAACAGATCTCCATGACGTAACAACACCCTCTCTATGGCCTCGCCCGAATCTCCATCACTACCCTTTACGACTGTGTAATCGATTCCAACGGGCAAGGAAGATAGCCATTCGCGATTACCGTTTGTCAAAGCCCTGCGTGTCCACTCAACGCGATAAATCGATTCGCGCGCAGCGTTATAGGGCAGTTCCCCTAATGCGTAGAGATCATGATTACCCACAATGCAATCCACTCCACGCGCCTGCAGCAAGGCGATGACTTCGTTAGGGTCCGCATAGTAATCCACCACGTCACCAGCACAAAGAATTCGTGCGGACGGGTCAATGCTTCCCAGCACCGCCTCCAAGGCGGGCAGGTTTGCATGGATATCTGAGAGGACATAGACGTCTCGAGTCAACTCCAGATACCGGCGGTCAATTAAACTGCGCATTAACTCAAAAATACAACTCTTCGTAGTACCTCAAAAACCGGCCGGCTTCCGCAATATCCCAGCCTGTGAATTCCTCTTGTCGCACAATGTTATGGACGAAAGCGGCACAGGAATTGAAGCCAAAGTGCGCCTTGGAAGCTTCAGTCGAACTTAGGCGGCCATTGATCTCAAATAGACAGGGGCCCGTCTCGTCCATGATCAGTTGGACATTGATATGCCCAAAGTCCATGCCTTCATCGATTAGCGCGTGTGCCACATCTGAAACATAGGTGCGGATACGCGGATCGGTCACGATTTCGCCGTAGAACGTTGCCCCATCAGGGGTCAGCGTGCGACGGAAGCAGATCAGTTTCACCGCTTTGGAATACCGGTCGACGTAGCAGCCGCACGTAAATTCGTCCCCGGCAAGTCTTTCCTGAACTAGGAATGAGTGCTCCTTGCCACTCTGTACGATTTCGGACTCGGTTGCTGCCAGATGGCTTTCGAACCGGTAGATGCTGCGCGACGACGAGCTATGATTAGGCTTGACGATCACCGGGCCGCCAATTGACGGGTTTTCCAGATAGGCCTCGAATGACTGCGTCCTTGGCACACGGACACCGTGCTTCTCCATCACTTCCGCCGTGCGCAACTTGTCCATGCAGATGTCCGCAATTTCCTGAGAAATTGTGGCAGCTTTCAAGGTTTTGTCACGGTACGCAGAAATTTTTGCCAACTCATGCTGAGTGCCCGCGAAGACAATGTCGATCTTGCTCGTCGCGACATAGTCTTCAAGAAACGCATTGAAGTTTGGGTCCGCGGCAAGCGGAAAAATGGGCACGGCGGTCACACGAGCCCGCGGATCGTTGAAAAAACGTCCCGCACCAAGCTCGATACTGTTGGCAAAATGAATCGACAACGGCTCACCGAAGTCGTGCGCTGCCAAAGCCTTATAGATGCTCTGGCCCATTACGGAACCAGCACCGGTAATGAGAATGTTCACGATTGATTCTTTACTTTGTCGCCAAGGTATTCACGTAATCGGCCAACGCGTCGCGGAAGCCGGGCCACTTGTACGTATATCCGTGCAGGGGGCCTGCGACCATGGTGCGGATGTCGCGCCAAGAAGCTTCGGGACCCGCATGGTCGACGTTTTTGACCGGAAGACCACTAAGCATCGAAATCTGGTCGATGATTTCCGCCACGGACGCAGAGTCCTCATAGCACGCGTTGAAGCAGTCTGGAATAGGCATGTCATTGCGTATGCTAGTCACTACATACCAGAGCATCGCGACCAGTTCCGGTGCATAGATATAGCTACGCCGCTTCAGGCCCACGCCGTATTTGCGCAACGCGTCCCTTTCCACCAACGACTTCTCAATGGCTCGAAAGAGATTGCCGTGTCGCTGACCCGCACCGAACACGTCCGCAATACGCACGATGGAGTAGGGCTTGCAAACCGTATCGCGCACAACTTTCTCTGCAATAACCTTCGACGTCGAATAGTAGTCATTACAGCGTGTCGCCGCATCGATGCGGCAATCGATCCCGAACGGATACACATTGTTAGTTGACGCGTAGATCAACCCAGCATGCTTTGTGCGAATCTCTTCGATGACCCAAAGGTCGTTTGCAAAATTCTGTGCCGCAGCCGATCTATCGTTCTGCACCGCTGCTGCAAGATGGAGAACGATGGCGTTGGGGGGCAGTGCCTCGAACTTGCACGGCAAGAATGATCCTGGCTCGGATTGCGCGATGAAAGCGTTGCCGATAAAGCCGGTTCCGCCTGTGACCGCCACTCTATCCGCCGCCGAATAGAAGCATCGCAAATCCGTTAACATGGAAAAATCCCTCTCGTGATGGTTGGGCACTACCTGGGTCGGGCGTTATTTGGCGTGCTTGCCCAGCAAGCTAGCGATCTTCGCCACCTCATGCGCTGTCACGCCGAGATGCATCGGAAGCGACAGGACTTCGTCGCTCGCGCGATGCGCCTCCGGGCAAGTGCCCTGCGCATAAGCGTACATGCGGTATTGGGTGTTGTCGCGGTAGTGCACGCCGGGATAAATTTCGTGCTCGTTGAGCGCGAACATCATCTCGTCGCGATTTGACAGGCGCACCTGGAACAGGTGACGCGACGACTCGCACTTCTCCGAATGATCCACCACACGCACGTGCGGGTACTGGGCGAGCTCGCGCGAGTACCATACAGCCAGCTGTCGGCGATAGGCGTTGTCGCGATCCAGGTACTTCAACTGGACCAGTCCGATGCCGGCCATGATCGAATTGCCGTGGTACTTGAAGCCGACTTCCTCGACGTCATACATCCACTTGTAGGCACCCTGTGCGTTCGTACGAGCGAAGGTGTCCTTATTGATGCCCAACCACGACAGCTTGCGTGCACGCGCATCGTCTTCCGCGTCAGCGAAGCAAATCATGCCAGAATCGGCCGTCGGCAAATTCTTGACTGCCTGGAAGCTGAAAACTGTGACATCGGCGTCGTAGCCGACATGACGGCCCTCAACGCGGGTGCCCGACATGTGCGCGGCATCGAGGATCAGCTTCAGCCCATGCTTGCGACACAGGGCGACGATTTCGTCATAACGTCCCACGTTGCCACCGATACCCACGAACATCACGGCACGCGTTTTCGCGGAAATCTTGCGCTCGACGTCGGCCGGATCCAGGCACAGCGATTCGTCCACATCCGCGAACACAGGATGCAGGCCTTCGTACATCACGGCGTGGTTGCTCGACACGAAGGTTAGCGGCGTGACGATGATTTCATCACCGTCGCTCCAGCCATGACGCGTCTTCAGCATCCGCAGCGCCAGATGCAGGCCCACCGTATTGGAGGAAAGAAAGTGGGCATGTGGCAGACCGGTGTATTCCGTCCAGGCCTTTTCGAACTCGAGCGTCTTGAAGCCCAGGCCGGTCCAGCCCTTCTCGAGACATTCGCGAATCTGTTCGAGACACTCGTCAATGCGAAAATTCGGGACAAACAATTGCGTGGCCATACTCTCTATCCTCTCGAACCGTTTAGATATTTTGGAAGAACGTCTTCTGTAGCACCATCCATCACGACCTTACCGTGATCGATCCAGATAACCCTGTTGCAGAGCTGCTGGATCAGACTCGCCTGATGCGACACGAAAACCATGATACTCGATTGATCCACAAACTCCCGCATGCGCGCCTGTGCCCGCTCTATGAACTCCGCATCACCCCCTGCAAAAAGCTCGTCGAGAATGAGGATATCGGGATGCACCGCCGTCGCAATCGCGAATGCAAGCTTCATGTACATACCGGTCGAATAATATTTGACCGGCATGTCGATAAAGTCCCCCAACTGGGTGAACTCAATGACCTCTTTCTCGATTTCCTTAAGCGTTGCTGTGGGATAACCCAGGATCGCGCCGTTGAGGTAGATATTCTGGCGACCGCTGATTTCCGGCTGGAAACCTGCACCGATTTCAAGCAACGGGGCAATGCGACCTTTTACGTCCACGCCGCCGTGCGTCGGTTCGTAAATTCGGCAGATGGTCTTAAGCAGCGTGCTCTTGCCTGCGCCATTATGTCCGACAATACCCACCCTCTCGCCATGGCCGATGGAGAGACTGATATCCTTCAACGCCCAAAAATCGGTCGGACCTTGGACTTTCTTGCGGCTGAACAGATTCGCGAAACGTTCCTTCATGGATACGTTCCGGTCATGATAAAGACGGAAACTCAGAGAGACTCCGTCGAGGCGAATTTCACTGTTGTTCATCACAGACGGAAAATCAGTGTATGGTCGTACTTACGGAACACCACCACACCCAAAACCAGCATGGTCAATGCCAGTCCGCCGGTCAGGCCGATAAGCTGCAGCGATGGCACTGTGGCCTCGTAAATGGGCAGCCGGAACAGCTGCACGAAGTAGTACATCGGGTTCCACTCGAAGATCCACCGGAAACGCTCGGGCACGATCGTGAGCGGATAGATGATCGGCGTTAGGTAATAGCCTGCTTGCAACGCAATGCCCATGACATGCTGTGAATCGCGGTAGAACACTGTAACAACGGACATCACCAGCGCCACGCCCAGCGAAAAGACGAAGATGAACAGAAACGCCACCGGCACAAATGCAAGGGCCACCGAGATCGGCGCACCGATCGCGTAAGCAATGACGAACAAAGCACCAAAGCTGAGCAATGCATCGATCATCAGGCTGAGGCATTTGGCCGTCACGAAGGTCTGACGCGGAATATAGATCTTCTTTATCAGCGCCTCGTTTTCGAGGATCGCCCCACCGCCCTGCAACAGGCAGGCCGAGAAGAGCGTCCACGGAATCAAGCCGGTGAACAGGAATACCGCGAAACTCTTGATCGGCATCCTCATCATCATGGAGAAGATCACGGAGGTGATCACCATCGTGAACAGCGGATTGATGAGCGTCCAAAGGAAACCCAGTGCCGTTCGCCGGTACCGAAGCGTGACGTACTGATGGACAAGCTGGCTCAAGACGAGCTTGGAGTTCCACAACTCCGAAAAGAAAATCGTCATGTTATATCGAAAGACTCGCCGGTCCAGGCCTCTCAGTTGTAGTGATCGGCATCCACGAATTTGGGCGCGGCGGAATCCTTGGCGGCGAGCTTCGGTTCTCCGGTCAGCGGCCACTTGATACTCAGCGACGGGTCGTTCCACAGCACGCTGCGTTCGTACTCCTGATACCAGTAGTCGGTAGTCTTGTAGAGGAACTCGGCTGCATCGCTCAATACCGCAAAACCATGGGCAAATCCAGGTGGGACCCACAACTGGCGCCGATTCTCTACAGACAGTTCCACGCCGACCCACTTGCCAAAGTTCGGCGAGTTGCGACGCATGTCCACCGCGACATCAAAGACTTTACCTACAATGACGCGCACCAGCTTGCCTTGGGCATGCTCGATCTGATAGTGCAAGCCGCGTATTACGTTCTGGGTGGAACGCGAGTGGTTGTCTTGCACAAACGTGTAGCCGGGGGCCACGCGCTCTTCGAATTCACGCGCGTTGAAACTCTCATAGAAGAAGCCGCGATCGTCGCCAAAGCACTTTGGCTCGATGATCTTGACTTCCGGCAGCGCCGTCGGTGTTACTTGTATTGCCATACGATGTCCGCAAGAATGTTGCTCAGATATTGTCCATAGCCGTTTTTGGCCAACGGCTTCGCTAGGCGAGCCAATTGCTCGGCATCGATCCACTTATTGCGGAAAGCAATCTCCTCGGGGCACGAGACCATCAGCCCTTGACGCTTCTGCAGCGTGGCAATGAACGTGGCCGCTTCGATTAGAGAATCATGCGTGCCGGTGTCAAGCCAGGCGTAGCCGCGGCCCATGATCTCGACATTGAGCTTGCCATGCTCAAGATATCGCGAGTTGATATCGGTAATCTCCAGTTCGCCGCGCGCAGACGGACGTATATCAGCGGCGATATCGCAAACGTTGTTGTCGTAGAAATAGAGGCCAGTCACCGCGTAGTTTGAACGCGCCTTAACAGGCTTTTCCTCGATAGACAGCGCACGGAATTCGTCATCGAACTCGACCACACCATAGCGTTCCGGATCATGTACGTGGTACGCAAAAACGGTGGCACCGTCGGTACGGACGTTTGCGTTGGCCAGTTGCCGATGCAGGTCATGGCCATAGAAGATGTTGTCGCCCAAGATCAGTGCGGACGGATCGTTGCCAACGAATTCACGACCGATCAGAAAAGCCTGTGCCAGCCCATCCGGCGAAGGTTGCACGGCGTAAGTAATGTTCACGCCCCAGTGCGCGCCGTCGCCCAGCATCGCCTCAAAACGCGGGGTGTCCTGAGGCGTCGAGATGATCAGGATGTCCCGAATGCCGGCGATCATCAGTGTCGAGAGAGGGTAGTAAATCATCGGCTTGTCGTAGACCGGCAGCAACTGCTTCGACACCGAATGCGTAATAGGGTAAAGGCGGGTGCCGGAGCCGCCCGCCAGAATAATGCCCTTGCGTGCCATGTTTAACTCCGTTCCATGTAGTTCGTTTCAACCCAATTCCGATACTCCCCCGACATCACGTCCTGCACCCACGCCTGGTTATCCAGATACCACTGGACCGTCTTGCGCAGGCCGCTTTCAAACGTCTCGGCCGGCTTCCAGCCCAGTTCGCGTTCCAGCTTGCGCGCATCGATCGCATAGCGGCGATCATGCCCGGGGCGATCCTTGACGAAGGTGATCTGGTCGCGGTACGAGCCGGTAGCCTTGGGCGACAGTTCGTCAAGCAGGTCGCACAAGGTGTGCACGACGTCCAGGTTGGTCTTCTCGTTCCAGCCGCCGACGTTATAGGTTTCGCCGAGACGGCCGCGCGCCAGCACCTCGCGGATGGCCGAGCAGTGGTCGCGCACATACAGCCAGTCACGCACGTTCTTCCCGTCGCCATAGATGGGCAGCGGTTTGCCGGCGAGGGCGTTGGCAATCACCAGCGGAATCAGCTTTTCCGGGAAATGATACGGACCGTAGTTGTTCGAGCAGTTCGTCGTCAGAACCGGCAAGCCGTAGGTATGGTGATACGCGCGCACCAGGTGGTCCGATGCGGCCTTGGAGGCCGAGTACGGGCTGTTGGGCGCGTAGGGGGTCGTTTCCGAGAACTGCGGATCGGTTTCGCTCAGCGAGCCGAACACCTCGTCGGTCGACACATGGAGGAAGCGGAATTCGGACTTGGCCGGTTCCTGCAAGCCGCTCCAGTAGGCGCGGGCGGCCTCCAGCAGCGTAAACGTGCCGACGATATTGGTCTGGATGAACTCTCCGGGCCCGTGGATGGAGCGGTCAACATGGCTCTCGGCGGCGAAGTGCACCACGGCACGCGGCTGGTAGGTGGCGAAGAGCTGGTCCAGTGCGGCACGGTCGCAAATATCGGTTTGCGAAAACACGTGGCGGGGATCGTCCTCGACCGATGCGAGGGTCTTTCGATTCCCCGCATAGGTGAGCTTGTCGACGTTCACTACACCATCCGCCGACCCATCGCTCAACCACGCCAGAACGAAATTGGCGCCAATGAATCCGGCGCCCCCAGTGACCAAAATATGGGACAAAACTTGCTCCTTGCCTCGATATGTTTCGATGACCCGACAAAAGCCGAGCGCCCACCTTGTCCTCTTGCGGGACGGCGGGGCGTTAAGTGCCTGCAGAAGTGGCGGTATTCTATCTGACTGATAGCCGCAGCTTACGGGCTGCCTCCCACTTTTTGTAGCCTCATGTAACCGTGCCACGGTATATCGGTCACAAAACTACAAATAGAAGCGAATTTGTTCTCCCTGGACCAGATGCCCAACAATAAAGTTACACATCCATCACTTTACGCAATCGGTGATCTGCAAGGTTGCGCACCTTCGCTGGACGCCCTGCTCGCCCGCCTGCCGGCGCAGCCGGCCGTGCGCCTGGTCGGCGATCTCGTCAACCGTGGCCCCGCCTCTCTCGCAACCTTGCGCACCATACGCGCCATGGGCGATCGTGCCGAAACCGTCCTTGGCAACCACGATATCCACCTTCTCGCAGTCGCCTCCGGTGTACGCAAGAAAGGCCGCCACGACACCCTGGGCGACATCCTCGCCGCCCCTGACCGTGACGATCTGCTCACCTGGCTGCGCCACCGCCCGCTTGCCCTGCTGGAAAACAACTTCCTGCTGGTCCACGCCGGTGTGCTGCCCCAGTGGACCGCAGCCCAGGTGATCGACCTTGCCCGTGAAGTCGAAGAACAGCTCCAAGGCCCCAACTGGCAAGGCTTCCTCGCCGACATCTTCGGCAACACGCCTGACCGCTGGCACGACGGCCTGCGCGGCATCGACCGTCACCGCGTGGTGGTGAATGCCCTCACCCGCCTGCGCTACTGCACGATCGACGGGGTGATGGACTTCAAGACCAAGGACGGCCCGGGCAAGGCGCCGGCAGGGTTCATGCCATGGTTCGATGTGCCGGGGCGGCGCACCGAGGAGGTGACGGTAGTCTGCGGGCACTGGTCGACGCTGGGCCTGGTCATGCGGCCGAACCTGATGGCGCTGGATACGGGTTGCGTCTGGGGTGGCAAGCTGACGGCTGCGCGCCTGGCGCGGGATCCTGCCGAGCGGACTGTCATCCAGGTGGATTGCCCGCAATATTGCGATCCGCTGGCGTGACTCGCTATCCCGCGTTGGCGGGGACGACAGGGTGGCTAGCCGATGGCAGCGGACGCCGGTTGCGCCGCGCCGCCCGGTTCTGAGGGCTGATTCAGCCGCTGCGCTGCCGTGGCGGCATGCTCCGCGGCGCCCTGGCTGAGATGGGCGACGACTTCCCTTGCAGAAGCCGCCAGTTCGCGGCGGTCGCCCGAGGCCGGCACCAGCGCCGGCCCGACCACCAGCCGCGCCTTGATCCGCGGCGCGCGCAGGACCGCCTCCAGCGATTGCAGCAGCGTGGTGTCGCCGATATAGGCGGCGGCCAGCGTCGGCTGGCCGGTGGCAGCATCGAGGTAGTTCAGGCCCAATGGCTGCACCGGCAGCCCGCCCGAAATCGGCGCCTGCATCAGGTTGGCATGGAACGGCAGCACGCTGGTCCCATCCGTCGTCGTCCCTTCCGGAAACACCCCGACCAGATCGCCCTGCAGCATCACATCCGTAATGTCATGCAACACGCGATGCGCGTCCCGCTTGCGCGCGCGCTCGATGAAGATGGTGCCGGTCTTGTCGCACAGCCAGCCGATCAGCGGCCAGCTGCGGATCTCGGACTTGGCGACGAAGCGCACCGGCTGCCAGCTGTGGATGACGTAGATGTCCAGCCACGAGATGTGGTTGGACACCACCATCGCCCCCTGCCGCGCCGCGCCGGTGTGCGCGGCGCCAGTGGCGTCGACCACCTCCACTTCCACCCCGCAGATCCGCAGCAAACGCCGCGACCAGCGCCTGATATGCCATGCGCGCGAGCGCACGCCCAGCCATGGGAACAGCAAGGCGCAGGTCAGCAACCCGCGCAGCAGGTGCAGGACCAGCGCGGTCTTGCGCAGCCAGATCATGCCTGGGCGTGGTTGCCGTAGACGACTTGCCCGCCGACCAGGGTCATGCGGACCTTGCCTTCCATTTCGTAGCCGAGCCATGGCGAGTTCTTGCCCTGGCTCTTGAGGGAGCGGCGCTCGACCTTCCACACTTGCCTGGGATCGAACACGCACACGTCGGCGGCGCTGCCGACGGCGAGGGTGCCGGCCTTGAGGCCGATCACGCGGGCGGGCTCGGCGGTGATGCGGGCCAGCGCCTGGGCCAGCGGAACCTTGTGCTCGGTGGCCCAGCGCAGGGTCAGCGGAAGCAGCAGTTCCAGGCCGGTTGCGCCCGGGGACGCCTCGGCGAAGGGCAGCAGTTTCTCGTCATCGTCGACCGGCGTATGGTCCGAGCACAGCGCGTCGATGGTACCGTCGGCCAGCGCGGCGACGATGGCGTCGCGGTCGCGCGGGCTGCGCAGCGGCGGCGAGAAACGCATCTGCGAATTGAAGTAGCCGATATCCATGTCGGTCAGCGAGACATGGTGGATATTGACGTCGCAGGTCACCTTCAGCCCTTCGCGCTTGGCCTGGCGCACCAGTTCCAGCCCGGCGGCGGACGACAGCCGGCACAGGTGCACGCGCGCGCCGGTGCTGCGCATCAGTTCGAAGATGGTATGCAGGCGCACGGTCTCGGCGATGACCGACACACCCGACAGGCCCAGGCGCGACGCGACCGCGCCACTGGCGGCGACGCCGCCGCCGAGGAACGGGTCTTCCGGGCGCAGCCAGACAGTGAAGCCGAAGGTCTGGGCGTATTGCAGCGCGCGCAGCAGCACCTGGGTGTTGCGCACCGGCGCCTCGGCCTGGCTGAAGCCGACGCAGCCGGCCTCGGTCAGCTGGCCCATCTCGGTCAGGGTCTCGCCCTTCAGGCCCAGCGTCAGCGCGCCGAGCGGGTAGACGTGGGTCTGGTTCAGCGTGCGGGCGCGGAACTTCAGCATTTCGACCAGGCCGGGCTCGTCGAGCACCGGGTCGGTGTCGGGCGGGCAGACCAGGCTGGTCACGCCGCCGGCGGTGGCGGCGGCCACTTCGGATTCGAGCGTGGCCTTGTATTCGTAGCCAGGCTCGCGCAGGCGTGCGGACAGGTCGACCAGGCCGGGGCACACGATCAGCCCCTTGGCGTCGATGACCTTGTTGGCGGTGAAGTCCGCCGGGGCGCTGCCGACGCCGACGATCTTGCCGGCGGCGATATAGAGGTCCTGCGCGGCGTCGGTGTTGCTGGCCGGATCGATCAGGCGGCCGCCCTGGATGTGAATCTTCATAGCTTGGCTTGTCGTGTCGCTGGGCTGGTTCGGTGTGTTCTGGCTGGCGTGCGGGGTGTGGCTGGCCGGCATCAGTCGTTGTTCCCGGCAACGATGCCCATCACCGCCATGCGCACGGCGATGCCGAAGGTCACCTGGTTCAGGATCACGGATTGAGAGCCATCGGCCACGGCGGAGTCGATCTCGACACCGCGGTTCATCGGCCCCGGGTGCATCACGATGGCGTCCGGCCTGGCCAGCGCCAGGCGCTCCGGCGTCAGGCCGTAGGCCTTGAAGTATTCCTGCGCCGAGGGCAGCAGCGCGCCGCTCATGCGCTCGTTCTGCAGCCGCAGCATGATGACCACGTCGACGCCCTTGAGGCCCTCTTCCATGTTGTGGAACACGCGCACACCCATCTGCTCCAGCCCGGATGGCAGCAGCGTGCGCGGGCCGATGGCGCGCACTTCGGGCACGCCCAGCGTGGTCAATGCATGGATGTCGGAACGCGCCACGCGCGAGTGCAGGATGTCGCCGACGATGGCCACCGTCAGGTTGGTGAAGTCCTTCTTGAAATGCCGGATGGTGTACATGTCCAGCAGGCCCTGCGTCGGGTGGGCATGGCGGCCGTCGCCGGCGTTGATCACGTGCACGTGCGGCGCGACGTGCTCGGCGATCAGGTAAGGCGCGCCCGAGCTGGCATGGCGCACCACGAACATGTCGGCGGACATTGCCGACAGGTTGTTGATGGTGTCCAGCAGCGACTCGCCCTTGCTGGTCGACGACGCGTTGATGTTCAGGTTCAGCACGTCCGCCGACAGCCGCTTGGCGGCGATCTCGAAGGTGGTGCGGGTGCGGGTGGAGTTCTCGAAGAACAGGTTGAACACGCTCTTGCCGCGCAGCAGCGGCACCTTCTTGACATCGCGGTCGGAGTCGGACAGCGAGACAAACTGGCTGGCGGTGTCGAGGATGTGCGTGATCATGTCACGCGACAACCCCTCGATCGACAGCAGGTGCTTCAGTTCGCCGTTCTTGGTGAGCTGCGGGTTGCGGAACGTCTTGGTCATGGCTGGTCGGGCGCGGGCAAAAAACGGGGAGGTGGTCTGGTCTCGGGCTGGCTTTCGGGCTGCCGGTCTGTGGGGCGCGCCGGGCACGCCCTCGGTGCCGGTTCAGCCGGTGGCGGAATCGGTAGGTTCGATCGCGAAGGCGAATTGTGCGCCGGCGCCTTCGCCCTGGCGCGACAGCACCAGGGTCGTGCCGGGCGGCAGCCCCATCCCGGCGGCGCACAGGTCGGCGGCGATCGGCAGCTGGCGCCCGCCGCGGTCGACCAGCACGCCCAGCGCCACGCGCGCGGGGCGGCCGTAGTCGAACAGCTCGTTGACGGCGGCGCGGATGGTGCGGCCGGTGGCCAGCACGTCGTCGATCAGCAGGATGTTGCGCTCGTCCACGGCAAACGGCAGCGTGGTCGGCTGGGCCTGGCTGTGCAGCCCCTTCTTGGCATAGTCGTCGCGATGGAAGGCGACGTTGATCACGCCGTGCTCGGGCAACTGCAGGTCCGCCGCCAGCCGCGCGGCGATCCATGCCCCGCCGGAATGGATGCCGGCCACCGACCAGCGCGCGCGCTCGGCCTCGGGGATCAGTGCCTGCGCCTGCTCCAGCAGCTTGCGGTACAGCGACTCGGCGTCGGGAACGGAAATCTGCGTCATAGCGGGAATTGGTCGAAGTACTGTTGCAGGATGATGCGGGCGGCCTCGGCATCGAGTTCGCCGCGGCGGGCGCCGGCCATCGACGCGGCGCGCGAGGTATAGCGCTCGTCCACCCATTCCACCGGCAGGCCGAAGCGGCCGTTGAGCTGGTTGCCGAAGCGCCGCGCCAGCTTCATCGACGGCTGCTCGCCGCCTTCGGGGTTGACCGGCATGCCGACGATTAGCTGCACCGGGTTCCACTCCTGGATCAGCGCAGCCACGGCCTCGAAGCGGCCCTCGACGGTGATATTGGGAAGAATGGTCAGGGCCCGCGCCTCGCGCGTGATGAAGTTGCCCAGCGCAACGCCGATCTTTTTTTCGCCGTAGTCGAATGCCAGGACCGTGCCGTCGCGGGGCAGTTCACGCCCCACGGCATCAGGCATGCCCGGCCTCCCCGGACAGCATGGTGAAGTCGATGCCGAGCAGCCGGATAGCGGCGGCAAAGCGCTCGTCGGGCGGCACGCTGAAGATGATCTCGGGATCGGCCTGGACCGTGAGCCAGCCGTTGCGGCTGAGTTCTTCCTCCAGCTGGCCGGCGCCCCAGCCGGAATAGCCCAGCGTCAGCAGGAAGCGGTGCGGGCCGCTGCCATTGGCCACGGCCTCGAGCACGTCCTTGGAGGTGGTCATCTCCAGCCCGCCGGGCACGGCCAGCGACGACACATAGACGCCGACCGGGTCGTGCAGCACGAAACCGCGCTCGGTCTGCACCGGGCCGCCGAAGTAGACCGGCTGGTGCGCCACGGGCTGGATCTCGAGCTTGAGGTCGATCTTGTCGAACAGCGTGGCCATGTCGATGTCGATGGGCCGGTTGATCACCAGCCCGAGCGCGCCACGCTCGTTGTGTTCGCAGATGTAGACGACGGAACCCGAAAAGGTCGGATCGGCCATGCCGGGCATGGCAATCAGGAACTGATTGGTCAGATTGATGGGTGCTTCGGGCTTCGCCATGCCTTGCATTTTATCAAATCGCCGGGGGTCTTCCGGAAAAGATTGGCGGACGTTCCAGTGCAGCAAGCGGCGCGCCAGCGGCTGAATGCCGTTCAGATAACCACCGTCGTTCCCGCGCAAGCGGGAACCCAGCGTCTTCAAAAGTCACTGGATTCCCGCCTGCGCGGGAATGACGGTGGCGTTTGATACCGTGATGGCTCATTCCTTGCCGGTCAGCGCAGCCAGTTCCGGCGCCGTCAGCCAGCGCCACTCGCCCTCGGCCAGCGCCGGGTCCAGCTGCAGGCCGCCGATGGCACTGCGATGCAGCGCGTCGACGTGGTTGCCCGCGGCCGCGACCATGCGCTTGACCTGATGGTACTTGCCTTGCACCAGCGTCAGCCGCAGGCTGCGTTCGCCGGTGATCTCGCAGGCTTCCGCCGCGATCGGCGCCGGTTCATCCAGCAGCTGCACGCCGCTGCGCAGCGCCTGGGCCTGCTCGGCTGTGACCGGCTCGGCGGTGGTCACTTCATAGATCTTGGGCACCTTGCGCTTGGGCGAGGTCTGGGCGTGGATGAACTGGCCGTCGTCGGTCAGCAGCAGCAGTCCGGTGGTGTCGTGGTCGAGCCGCCCCACCGCCTGCACCTCGCGCTGGCGCAGCGGCACCGGCAGCAGGTTGTAGACGCTGGGGTGATGGCGCGGGCGCTGCGAGCATTCATAGCCGGCGGGCTTGTTCAGCATCAGGTAAGCCTTGGTGCAGGCCAGCCATTCCTCGCCATCGACAGTGAGGCGCAAGCCGTCCACTTCAAACTGCGTGCGCGGGTCGTCGCAGAGTTCGCCGTTGACCTCGACCAGCCCGGCGGCGATCAGGTCGCCGCAGTACCGGCGCGTGCCAAATCCCTGGGATTGAAGAATACGGTCGAGAGTCATGAGCTTCTGTAGAGAATGGGGTAGCGGCATGGCGGCCGGCGGCCGGCTCCTGTACCGCTATGTTAGGGTATCGGCGCGATCGATCCGGCGTTGCACAAGGTTCAGCGCCGGCAAACCCGTCAGACAGGCAAGCGAACATGCAGGCAGCAGCCACCCCGGCTACGTCCCGGCCACCGTACCGGATCGGCAAGACCTTTGCGCGCGGACTGGTCTGGTTCCGGCGCGACCTGCGCGCCACCGACCACGCGGCGCTGCATTATGCCCTGCGGCACTGCGCGCAGGTGTGGTGCGTGTTCGTGTTCGACCGCGACATCCTGGACCCGCTGCTCGCGCGCGGGCTGCAAGCCGACCGGCGGGTCGAATTCATCCGGCAATCGCTGGTGGAACTCGCCGGGACACTGGCCGCAGCCGGCGGCGGCCTGATCACGGTGCACGACCGCGCGCAGACCGCCATCCCGGCGCTGGCGCGCGCACTGGAGGTGGAGGCGGTCTTCGCCAACCACGACTACGAGCCCGCTGCCAATGCCCGCGACGAAGCGGTGCGCCAGGCGCTGTCGGAACAGTCCTGCGCGCTCTTTACCTTCAAGGACCAGGCGGTGTTCGAGCGCGACGAGATCCTGAACGGGCAGGGCAAGCCGTTTTCGGTGTTCACGCCGTACAAGAACGCCTGGCTCAGGAGCGTGGAGCCGTTCGACCTGCGCCCGTATCCCGTCGACCCATACCTGCCGGCGCTGGCGCCGGTGCCCGCCGCGTACCGCCAGCCGGTACCGACGCTCGCGCAGCTCGGCTTTGGCGCCAGCAACCTCGCGGAGATCGCGATGCCCGCCGGCGCATCGGGTGCCCAGGCCCTGTTCGAGGAATTCACCGGGCGCATGGGCAACTATGGCCGCCGGCGCGACTACCCTGCCCTGCGCGGCCCCAGCTACCTGTCGGTGCACCTGCGCTTCGGCACCATCTCGATCCGCACGCTGGCGCGCACCGCGCACGCTGTCATGCTGTGCGGCGGCGCCGACAGCGCGGGCGCGGCGGTGTGGCTGTCGGAACTGATCTGGCGCGATTTCTACTTCATGATCCTGCATCACCATCCGCGTGTGGCCGCCGGCGCGTCGTTCCAGCCAGCCTATGACGCCATCCGCTGGCAGGACGGCGACACCGGCGAGCGCTATTTCCGCGCCTGGCGCGACGCCGCCACCGGCTATCCGCTGATCGACGCGGCGATGCTGCAGATCCGGCAAAGCGGCTATATGCACAACCGCCTGCGCATGGTCACGGCCAGCTTCCTGGTGAAGGACCTCGGCGTCGACTGGCGTCGCGGCGAGCAGTATTTTGCCGACCAGCTCAATGATTTCGACCTGGCCGCCAACAACGGCGGCTGGCAATGGGCCGCGTCCACCGGCTGCGACGCGCAGCCGTGGTTCCGCATTTTCAATCCGGTAACGCAATCGCAGAAGTTCGATCCGCAGGGCCGCTTTATCCGCAAATACCTGCCGCAGCTGGCAGCCCTGCCGGACAAGTACCTGCATGCGCCGTGGACCGCCCCGGAAACCGTGCTGGCCGAGGCCGGCGTGCGCCTGGGCGACAACTACCCGCGCCCGCTGGTGCAGCACGACGTGGCGCGCCAGCAAACGCTGCGGCGCTATGAAGCGGTAAAGCAGGTGGAGAAGCTGAAGGCGAAGGGCGCCGGCGCGGAGGACTGAATGCGCCGGCCGCCGTGCCGCTCAGGCGGCCAGCATCGCGCTTTCGCGATAGTGGCGCTGAGCGTCTTCGAAGCGCTCGGTTTCCTCGAACAGCCGCGCCAGCGCCAGGTGCGTGCGCACGCGCAGGCGGCGCTGCTGGTCGGGGTCGGCATACTTGAGCGCGCGCTCGAAGCTGGACTGCGCCTTGCCCCACAGCTTCTCGCCCAGGCACAGCACGCCCAGCGTGTAGTACAGGTCGGCGTCGGCGGGATGCGCGGCCAGCCATTTCTCGGCCTGCTGGATCTGCGGCAGCGCATGGCCGGGCACGGCGCATTCGGCATAGCGCAGCACCAGGCGGCTGTCCCAGTTGACCTTGAGCGCGTCTTCGATGATGCGGCGGGCCTCGTTCTGCCGGCCCAGTGCGGCGAAGTAGCGCGCCGCCGGTTCGGCGATGCGGGTGGCGCGGCGCTCGTCGGCGGACAGCGAGCGCCAGAACTCCGACAGCGCCTCGGCATCGTGGCGGCGCTCTTCCAGCATGGCTTCGACTGCCATCTGCTTGAGCCGCAGCGCCAGTACCGGATGCAGCGCGTTGCGCTTCTCCAGCGAGCGCGCCAGGCGCAGCACTTCGGACCAGTTCTTCAGGTGCTGGTGCGCGCGCAGCGCGATGCGCTGCACGTGGATCTGGCGCGCGCCCTGCGACTGCAGCTGGGCGATGGTTTCGAGCGCGCCGTCGGCGTCACGGGCGTCGACCAGCAGCTCGGCCATCGACACCAGCCGGGCCTGCTCGCGCTCGGGGTCGGTCACCTGCGCCATCCAGGCGTCGCGCCGCTCGGTTTCCTGCATGCGGTGGGCGGCGCGCGCGCCGATCAGCGCGGCGGTCTGAGCCTGGTCGTCCCACGACTGGGCTTCGCGCGCGCAGCGCTCGGCGCGGGCGAAACGGCCGGCGAACAGGTTTTCGATCGACTCGCGCAGTGCTGCCTGGGCCTTGCCCATGCGGCTGCGCTCCCGGTAGGCGGCGGCGCGGCGTGGCATCTCGGCCAGATGGCGGATGGTGGACATCACCGTCCAGACCACGAAGAAGATCAGCAGCAGCAGCGCCAGCGCCAGGTTCAGCGACAACTCGACGCGGTACGGCGGATAGAACAGCACCACATTGCTGTGGTTGAACTGCGTGAACAGGGCCAGCCCGACGGCGCCGCCGAACAGGACCGCAACCCAGAACAGAAGGCGCATGGGCTTACTCCTTCTTCAGGGCCTGCAGCGCGCCCAGGCTTTCGGCCATGGTCGGCAGCTGCACCGTGACCGCGCCGGCCTGCGCCTGGCGCAGCAGCGTCAGCACACCCTGCACGCGGCGCGACTTGGTATCGAAATAGCGGCCGATCATCGCCTGCGCCGCGGCCAGGTCGTTGCGGAACACGGGCTCGTTGCGCGACAGCAGCGCCAGGCGCGCATTGAGCAGGCGCAGCTTGACGTTCTCGCGCAGGAACCAGCCCTGGTCGCCGGAGAGCAGCAGCGCCTCGGCATCGTCGACCTTGCGGATGCGGATCACCTGCGCCAGTTCTTCGCGCAGGTAGTCCCAGAAGCGGGTGAACCAGCCCGGGCCGGTGCCGTTGGCGGCGGCCGGCGCGCTGGCGCCATTGCCACCGTTGGCGGCGGCGCCCTTGCGGGCATCGGCCTCGCTGCGTTCGAGCATGCGCTCGCTCGACAGCAGCGGCAGCGCATCGACCTGGTTGATGGCTTCGTCCAGCTTGATCGCGGCGCCGGTCAGGTCGGTGTCGGGCACCGCCTTCATGCGCGCCACGTCGCGCGCGATGGCCCGGCGCAGCAGGTTGTATTGCGGCTTGTCGGCGCGCGCCAGGCGCGCGTCGGCGCTCTGCAGCGCGGCCAGCGCTACCTGCACGTTGCCGGTCAGCTGCAGCTGCTGGCCGGCGCTGGTCAGCAACTGCTGGATCTCGGCGATTTCCCAGTCGTCACGATTACGCATCAGGTCCTGGTAGACCTGCTCCAGCGCCACCTGCTTGTCGCGGGTCTCGCCCACCTGGTTCTCCAGTGCGCCGACCTTGGCCTGCAGTTCCTTGACGGTGTCCTGCGCGTTGCGCGTCAGCACGCGCGACTCCTGCACCAGCGCGTCGTTGCTTTGCTGGCGGCGCGCCAGCTCGCCGGTCAGGTGGTCGACACGCTGCTGCAGCCACCAGAAGCCGCCGGCGGTCGCCACCACCAGCACGGCGACCAGCGCCCATAGCGCGGCGGAGCGGCGCGCGGCGGGACGGGCGCCGGCGTGGCCGGCGCCTTGCGGCGGCACCCCTTGCGCGGACTGCGCCGTGTGGACAGAGGCCGCGCCGGGCGGCGGCGTAGCGGAGGAGGACGTGGTTTCTTGCGTCACGCGTTCGACCTTCGTTGACATTGCAGGGACTGCGGCAGGCGCGCTGGCGGCCGGCGGCGTTGCTTCGACCGGCTTGGCGGCCGCCGGTGCGGTCGGCGCCGGCAGGCTCGATGGCGCAGGACCGGCGGGCGCGGGGCCAGCAGGTGGAGGACCAGCATAAGCATCGGCCCACTGCAGGCACGCCGCCAGCAGGCCGGCATCGCCGGGCGCGGCACGCTGGATATGGGCGAAGCCCAGCGCCAGCGCCTGTTCGGCGATTCTCGCATGGGGCGCGATGCACTGCACCTGCCGCAGGGAAGCGTCTTCCTGGGGCGACAGATGCTGCCGTGCCAGCACGTCGAGGTTGCGCACCGCCTCGGAACTGGTTAGCAGCCAGGCATGCGGTGCGGCGCCGGGACGCAGGTTGTCGCGCACGGCCTGCCATTGCATCGCAGTCGGTTCGGGCAGCGTGCGCTGGTAGGCCTCGACGGCTTCGACCTGGGCGCCGGCCTCGCGCAGGCGGTCGCCGAGCCAGTCGCGTCCGCCGTTGCCGCGGATGATCAGCACCGGCTTGCCGGCCAGTGCGGCGGGATCGAGCTGCGCCCACAGCGCCTCGGAATCGAAACGCAGCGCCTCGGCATCGGGCACCGTATCGTCATGCCCCGCCCCGTTGCCGCTGGCGCCCGCGGGCGCGATCACGCGATACGCCGGTGCGGCGATGCCGCGCTCGGCCAGCGCGGCGACGCTGGCGGGGCCGACCACTGCCACCGCGACCTGAGCCGGCCAGCGCGCCACGGCCGAGCCCTGCACGCCGGCGAGCGCGTCTAGTGCAAAGGCAATGGCATTGGGGCTGACGAACACCACCAGCGCAAACGTCTCCAGCCGCGCCAGCGCCGCGCGCAGCGGCGCGTCGTCAGCGGCCGGGCCGATCGCGAGCAGCGGGAAGCTGAGTACATCCAGACCGGCGCCCTGCAGGGCCTCGGTCAGTTGCCGGGACTGCCCGGCGGGTCGTGTCACAACGACGGTCGGGCGGGGCATCGGGCAGCCTCAGGCGGGAGATGGAGCAGCGGCGTCGCCTGAATCGGCCAGCGCGGCGAGGATCGACTCGGCGCCCTGCGCCAGCAGGTCGGTGGCGCAAGCCTGGCCTAGCGCTTCGGCGGCAGCCAGGTCGGCGGCGGGCCCCGCCGCCGCGGCGCGGATGGCGCGGCTGCCGTCGGGCAAGGCGACGAAGGCCTCCAGCCGAAGCTGGTCACCGTCCCAGCGCGCGTGCGCCGCCAGCGGGACCTGGCACGAGCCGCCCAGCCGGCGCGACACGGCGCGTTCGGCGGTCACGGCCAGCGCGGTCGGTTGATGGTTCAGCGGCGCCAGCCATTCGGCCAGTTCGGGGCGGGTGGAAAGGGTCTCGATGCCCAGCGCGCCCTGCCCCGCGGCCGGCAGCGACGCCTCGGCCGGGATCAGCGCGCGGATGCGGTCGCCCAGCCCGAGCCGCTTCAGGCCCGCGGCAGCCAGGATGATGGCGCCATATTCGCCGCGATCGAGCTTGCCCAGGCGCGTGTCGAGGTTGCCGCGCAGCGGCTTGATCACCAGGTGCGGGTAGCGGCTGCGCAAGGCAGCTTCGCGGCGCAGGCTGGAAGTGCCGACCACGGTGCCGGGCGGCATCTCGTCCAGCGACGCATAAGCGGACGACACCAGCGCGTCGCGCGGGTCTTCACGCTCCATCACCGCGGCCAGGGTGAAGCCCGGGGGCAGCTCCATCGGCACATCCTTGAGCGAATGCACCGCGAGGTCGGCCCGGCCTTCGTCCATCGCGAACTCCAGTTCTTTGACAAACAGACCCTTGCCGCCGACTTTCGACAGCGTACGGTCTAGAATCTGGTCTCCCCGGGTAGTCATGCCAAGAATGGACACGTCGCACGCGGGATAGTATTGTTGCAATGCAGCACGCACATGTTCTGCCTGCCACAGCGCCAGACGGCTCTCTCGGGAGGCAATGACGAGCTTTTGCGGATGGTTGCGAGACACGACAGCGGTAGCGGAAGACGGGGTGGCGGACGACATGCGTCAATGGTAGCACGCGCCCCAATCGCCCCTCCGCACCATTAGATAAGCTTAGAGAAGCAAGAGGAGATTGCATGACGCAGCATGCTGCGCGGCCCAACGGTCGGAAGACCGGCACGGCCGCCAAGGATTCGTCCGCCGCGAAAGGTGACGCAACCGGCGCAACCAACGTTAAACCGCCCCGCTCCGCCCCCCGCGCAGCCAAGCGTTCTACCAAGCCCACGCTTTCGATCGTGTCGAGCAACGGAACCACCATCGCCGCCGCCCCCACCCGCCGCACCGCCCGCACCGCTGACAAGGACGTGCCGCTGCGCGAGGACATCCGCTTCCTGGGCCGCCTGCTGGGCGACTGCCTGCGCGAGCAGGAAGGCGACGCCGCCTTCGAGGTGGTCGAAACCATCCGCCAGACCGCGGTGCGCTTCCGCCGCGAGAACGACCGCGCCGCCGGCGCCGAGCTTGACCGGCTGCTCAAGCGCCTGTCGCGCGACCAGACCAACCAGGTGGTGCGCGCCTTCAGCTATTTCTCGCACCTGGCCAATATCGCCGAGGACCAGCACCACAACCGCCGCCGCCGCGTGCATGCGCTGGCCGGCTCGCCGCCGCAGGACGGCAGCCTTCAGCACGCGCTGGAAAAGATCGACGCCGCCGGCGTCACCGGCAAGCAGCTGCGCAAGTTCCTGGACGAGGCGCTGATCGTGCCGGTGCTGACCGCGCACCCGACCGAAGTCCAGCGCAAGAGCATCCTCGACGCCGAGCGCGAGATCGCCCGCCTGCTGGCCGAGCGCGACCTGCCGATGACCGCGCGCGAGCGCGAGCACAACACCGCGCAGCTGCGCGCCAAGGTCACCACGCTGTGGCAGACCCGCATGCTGCGCGACGCGCGCCTGACGGTGGCCGACGAGATCGAGAACGCGCTGTCGTACTACCGCACCACCTTCCTGCGCGGCATCCCGCAGCTGATGAGCGAGCTGGAAGAAGACATCGCCGCAGTGTTCCCGGGGACGCGCAAGCGCAAGGGCGCCGCTGGCGCCTCGGGCACGCAAGCCGCGCCGCTGGCGCCGTTCCTGCAGATGGGTTCCTGGATCGGCGGCGACCGCGACGGCAACCCCAACGTGACCGCCGAGACCCTGGCGCACGCCGCCGGCCAGCAGGCGCAGCTGATCCTGGATTGGTACCTGGACGAAGTCCACGCGCTCGGTGCCGAGTTGTCGATGTCGATGCTGATGGTCGATGCCAGCCCGGAACTGCTGGCGCTGGCCGAGCGCTCGCCCGACCATTCCGAGCACCGCGCCGACGAGCCCTACCGGCGCGCGCTGATCGGCATCTATGCGCGCCTGGCCGCCACCTGCAAGGCGCTGAGCGGACATGCCGCGACCCGCCGCCCGGTGGCGCCGGCCGAGCCCTATGACAGCGCCGAGGCCTTCGGCGCCGACATCCAGGTGGTGATCGACTCCTTGCGCGCGCACCACGGCCAGGCCCTGGCCAGCCACCGCATCGATGCCCTGGCCCGCGCCATCGCCGTGTTCGGCTTCCACCTGGCCTCGGTCGACATGCGTCAGGTCTCCGACGTGCACGAGGCGGTCATCGCCGAACTTTTCGCCGCCGCCGGCATCGCGCCCGACTACGCCGCGCTGCCCGAGGCGCGCAAGCTGGAACTGCTGCTGGCCGAACTGCGCCAGCCGCGCCTGCTGACGCTGCCGTGGCACCAGTACTCGGAGCAGACCCGCAAGGAACTGGCGATCTTCGCCGCCGCGCGCGAGCTGCGTGCGCGCTATGGCAAGCGCGTCGCGCGCAACTACATCATCTCGCACACCGAGACGCTGTCGGACCTGGTCGAGGTGATGCTGCTGCAGAAGGAATCCGGCATGCTGCAGGGCACGCTGGGCAGCAAGACCGATCCGGCGCGCATGGAGCTGATGGTGATCCCGCTGTTCGAGACCATCGAAGACTTGCGCAACGCCGCCGGCATCATGCAGTCGCTGCTGGACCTGCCGGGCTTCGATGCGGTGCTCGCCCACCATGGGGTCGAGCAGGAAGTGATGCTCGGCTACTCGGATTCGAACAAGGACGGCGGCTTCCTGACCTCCACCTGGGAGCTGTACAAGGCCGAGCTGGAACTGGTGCAGCTGTTCGAGCAGCGCAACGTCAAGCTGCGCCTGTTCCACGGCCGCGGCGGCACGGTCGGCCGCGGCGGCGGCCCGACCTACGACGCGATCCTGTCGCAGCCCCCCGGCACGGTCAACGGCCAGATCCGCCTGACCGAGCAGGGCGAGATCATCAACAGCAAGTTCGCCAACGCCGAGATCGGCCGGCGCAACCTGGAAACGGTGGTTGCAGCGACGCTGGAGGCCTCGCTGCTGCCGCAGCAGAACGCGCCCAGGGAACTGGACACCTTCGAGGCCGTGATGCAGCAGCTGTCGGACCGCGCCTTCACCGCCTATCGCGACCTGGTCTACGAGACTCCGGGCTTCAAGGACTACTTCTTCGCCACCACGCCGATCACCGAGATCGCCGACCTGAACCTGGGTTCGCGCCCGGCCTCGCGCAAGCTGATGGACAAGAAGAACCGCCGCATCGAAGACCTGCGCGCGATCCCGTGGGGCTTCTCGTGGGGGCAATGCCGCCTGCTGCTGCCGGGCTGGTACGGCTTCGGCAGCGCGGTGCGCTCGCTGCTCGACAGCGCGCCGGACGACAAGGCGCGCAAGCAGGCCGTCACCACGCTGCGGCGCATGGTCAAGACCTGGCCGTTCTTCTCGACGCTGCTGTCCAACATGGACATGGTGCTGGCCAAGACCGACCTCGCCGTGGCCTCGCGCTACGCCCAGCTGTGCGACGACGCCGCGCTGCGCCGCAACGTCTTCAACCGCATCAGCAAGGAATGGCACCTGACCTGCGAGATGCTGACGCTGATCACCGGCCACCAGGAGCGGCTGGCGGACAACCCGCTGCTGGCGCGCTCGATCAAGAACCGCTTTGCGTATCTGGATCCGCTCAACCACTTGCAGGTGGAATTGCTCAAGCGCTTCCGCTCGGGCAAGGATGGCGATGACATCCGCGTACGGCGCGGCATCCATCTGACCATCAACGGTGTGGCGGCGGGGTTGCGCAATACGGGTTGACAGCCCAACCTAACCTCGGCCAAAGAGAGCGGTTTTGGGTGCTCCCAAGCCGCCCGACCTGGCCCAGGCAAGGTGTTCTCCCTCTCCCCTCACGGGGAGAGGGTCGGGGTGAGGGGCGGTTTGACCAGGAACCACATCAAGCAAGGCCAACGGTGTTAACCCACCGGCCTCTGCCTTTGACGCTCCTGCCCTCACCCCCTGCCCCTCTCCCGCGCGCGGGAGAGGGGAGCACCCCCCCGGCAAGCTTCAACCGCCTCACCCCACAAACGCCCCCGGCACCGGATCTTCACCCAGCGCGTGCAGCAGCACCGCCCAGTGCATCGCCTCGTCGCCGAGGATGCTGCCGGCCGCGCGCGTCAGCTCGCGGTTGTGGAAATTCGGCAGCACGCCGAGGTAAGCCGCGGTCGCGCCCTTCTCCAGCCCCGCGGCAAAGCGCAGCACGTCGGCCTGCGTCTTCAGCTTTTCGGTCGGAAACTCATACGCCGACGCCTTCTTTGCCGTCACCGGCGTGCCGCCGAGCTTCGACACCGTCCCGGCCAGCACCTGCGCATGGGCCTTGTGGTGGTCCTGGAACTTGACCGCGGTGGCCAGCACCGGCTTCTGCAGCAGCCCGCTTTCGGCGCCGACCTGGTAGGCCGCGATCGCCTGGTATTCCAGCCCCAGCGCGGTATTGAGGATATTGATGTCGTCCTTGGTGCTGCCCGATTGCGTCTGCGCCCACGCCGGCATCGATTCGCCGAGCGTGATCACGGCCAGCGAGCCCAGCGCGAACAGGCCGGGCGCCTTGAGCAGCCCGCGCCGGCGCGCGTCCGGCAGCGTGACGATGGAGCCGGGCTCGCGCGCCGGCGTCTGGGAGATGCGGTCCATGGTGTGCTCCTGTGAGGGATGACAACGTGGTGCCCCTGGTACGGGGTGCCTGGCTTGCGCCTGTCTGCATCTACGCAGCTGGCGGGCGTTTGGATGCGCGTGGATGCGGCGCTACCTATAATCCGGCAAAGCCTCCTTGCAAGGACCCGTCCCGGTGCCGCCTTCCCCGCAGCCGTCCTATGCCACGCCCGCCAGCCCCGACCGGCTGGAAGGACTGTTGCAGGCCGTTGCCGTGGGCGAGCGCCAGGCGCTGCGCGCGCTCTACGACCTCACCGCGACGAAACTGTTTGGCCTTGCGCTGCGTATTACCGGCAGGCGCGATTGGGCGGAGGACGTTGTGCAGGAAAGCTTTGTCAGCATCTGGCACCACGCCGGCGACTACCGGCCGCAGCTGGCCGCGCCGATGACGTGGATGACCGCGATCGTGCGCAACCGCGCGCTCGACTGCCTGCGCCGGGCGGCGGCGGCGCGCGTGCCGCAGACCGCCGAGCTGGAGCAGGACCTGGCCGAGTGGCTGGCGGACGACGCCGCCGGGCCCGCCGAACTGGCCGAGGCCAGCCAGCAGGCGCGCGCGCTCAACCGCTGCCTGCAGCGGCTGGAACAGTCGCAGCGCCAGGCCATCATGCTGGCCTACCTGCAGGACCTGAGCCACGCCGAGCTGGCCGAGCGCCTGCGCGCGCCGCTGGGGACGGTCAAGTCCTGGATCCGGCGCGGGCTGGAGCGGCTGCGCAGCTGCATGGAGGGCGCGGCATGAACCTGGCCAGCCATCCCGACCTGCTCGACCGGATCGCCGCCCAGTACGCGCTGGGCGTGCTGCGCGGCGGCGCGCGCCGGCGCCTGGAGCGGCTGGCACATGAAGAGCCGGCGGTGCGCACGGCGATCCACCGCTGGCAGGCGCGCCTTGCCGGCGTGGCCGAGTTGCAGGCGGCGGCCGAGCCGGTCGACAAGGTCTGGTGCGGGATCGAGGAACGGCTTGGCTGGAAGGCGGCCGAGGATCGCAGTCCACCCGCCGCAGCCGGCGCCCCAGGCCCCGACGGCGCCGGCAGCTGGTGGCAGCGCCTGTGGTCGGCGCCGGTATTCTGGCGTGGTGCGGCGGCGGCGATGGCGCTGGTGGCGGTGCTGGCCATCGGCATCGGCATGCACCTGGCGGGTCAGCGCGAGGCGGCTCCCGGCGAAGTCATTGCCGTGCTCAACGACGAGCGCGCGCGGCCGGCCATGCTGGTGTCATGGGACGCAGGCAGCGGCGATCTTGTGGTGCGGCGGCTGGATCACCTGAAGCTGAGCGATCAGCAAGTATTGCAGCTGTGGGCGCTGCCGGAACGCGGCAAGCCACAGTCCCTGGGCCTGATCGGCGGTGTGCCCCAGGCGAGGCTCGCCCTGGCGCAAGGGCCGGTAGCCGTGCCAGCACTGGCCGTCAGCATCGAGCCGGCCGGCGGCTCGCCGAGCGCCGACGGGCCCAGCGGCCCGGTGGTGTTCAAGGGGCCCGTGATCCACAGCCGGCCTTGACCACCGCCCCGCCGTCGCGGCCGGCACCGCCAGCGCGCCGCCGGGCGATATAATCGCCGTTTCCCAATTTTTCGCGCCCGCCGCCGTCCGCACGCCGGCCGCCTGCCGCGCGAGCCACTGCAGCCGACGTCCATGTCCACCTCCCAACTTGCCAAGAAAGGCGAAGCCTGGTCCGCCCGCTTCTCCGAACCGATGTCCGACCTGGTGAAGCGCTACACCGCCTCGGTGTTCTTCGACAAGCGCCTGGCCCTGTTCGACATCCAGGGTTCGCTGGCCCACGCGGCCATGCTGGCAAAGCAGGGCATCATCGCCGAGGCCGACCGCGCCGAGATCGAACGCGGCATGGCGCAGATCCGTGGCGAGATCGAAGCCGGCAGCTTCGAATGGAAGCTGGACCTGGAAGACGTCCACCTGAACATCGAGGCGCGCCTGACCGCGCTGGTGGGCGATGCCGGAAAGCGCCTGCACACCGGCCGCTCGCGCAACGACCAGGTCGCCACCGACATCCGCCTGTGGCTGCGCAGCGAGATCGACAACATCATCGTGCTGCTGGGCGCGCTGCGCACCTCGCTGCTCGACCTGGCCGAACAGAACGCCGACACCATCCTGCCCGGCTTCACCCACCTGCAGGTGGCGCAGCCGGTCACTTTCGGCCACCACCTGCTGGCTTACAACGAGATGTTCACACGCGATGCCGAGCGCATGGCCGACTGCCGCAAGCGCGTCAACCGCCTGCCGCTCGGCGCCGCCGCGCTGGCCGGCACCAGCTACCCGATCGACCGCGAGTTCGTCGCGCAGCAACTGGGCTTCGACGGCGTCTGCCGCAATTCGCTGGATGCCGTCTCGGACCGCGACTTCGCCATCGAATTCTGCGCCGCCGCGGCGCTGGTGATGACCCATGTGTCGCGCTTCTCGGAAGAGCTGGTGCTGTGGATGAGCCCGCGCGTGGGCTTTATCGACATCGCCGACCGCTTCTGCACCGGCAGCTCGATCATGCCGCAGAAGAAGAACCCCGACGTGCCCGAGCTGGCGCGCGGCAAGACCGGCCGCGTCAACGGCCACCTGATCGGCCTGCTGACGCTGATGAAGGGCCAGCCGCTGGCGTACAACAAGGACAACCAGGAAGACAAGGAGCCGCTGTTCGACACCGTCGACACCGTGGTCGACACGCTGCGCATCTTCGCCGACATGGTGCCGGGCATCAGCGTCAAGCCCGAAGCGATGCGCGCCGCGGCGCTGCAGGGCTATGCCACCGCCACCGACCTGGCCGATTACCTGGTGAAGAAGGGCCTGCCCTTCCGCGATGCGCACGAGGCCGTGGCCCACGCCGTGCGCGCCTGCGACGGCCGCCAGTGCGACCTCGCCGACCTGACCGTGGCCGAGCTGCGCGAAGTCTCCGGCCTGGGCGACCAGGCCACGCTGATCGGCGACGACGTGCACGCGGTGCTGACGCTGGAAGGCTCGGTCGCGGCGCGCAACCATATCGGCGGCACCGCGCCGGACCAGGTGCGCGCGGCCATCGCCGCGGCCCGCACCGCGCTGAACGGCTGATCGTCCTTTCCCGGGTAATCCGGCAAGCCGCAAACGGGAGCGCAGGCTCCCGTTTTTCTTTTCTCTCCGCCGGCGCACCGACGACTGTTGCAGATTGCATGAAGCGGACGCGGCCTTGCGCCGATTTCCCATCCGGGAATATCGAATCGGCGTGGCATGGCCAGCAAATCTGCACATAACTGGTGCAAATCGACCGGAAAATGTGACGCACTGGGGATTCACCCTAAAGATGCGGGGCCGTCGACGCCGTAGACTAACGCGCCACCCCTGTATCCCCCAATCCTAGGACGATCACATGTCTTCCCTCATGAGGATCTCGCGGCTTATCGACGCCGTGAATGCTTTCATCGGGCAGTGGGCGAAATGGCTGGTCCTGCTGGCCGTGCTGGTCTGCGCAGGCAACGCCATCATTCGCTACAGCTTCAGCATCAGTTCCAACGCCTGGCTCGAACTGCAGTGGTATATGTTCGCCGGCGTGTTCCTGCTCGGCGCCCCGTACACCCTGCGCCGCGACGAGCATGTGCGCATCGACGTCGTCGCCGGCCGCTTCTCCGAGCGCACCCAGGTCTGGATCGATGTGTTCGGCATCCTGTTCTTCCTGCTGCCGATCTCCGTCATCATTCTCTGGTTGTCGATCCCCTATTTCTGGCTGTCTTACGCCGGCCATGAAATGTCCGGCAACGCCGGCGGCCTGATCCGCTGGCCGGCCAAGTTCCTGATCGTGGCGGGCTTTGCCCTGATGATCCTGCAGGGCCTGTCGGAGCTGATCAAGCGCTTCGCCTACCTGAAGGGGGACCTGCCGTTCTCAGCCTTCCGCAAGCACGCGGTCGACCCGGCGCTGGAGATCGCCGCGATCGCCGAGGCCAACCAGACCGCCGCGTCTGAAAAACGATAAGAGGCGCGCACGATGACGCAATTCCTGATTGCGAACATGGCACCGATCATGTTCGCCTCGCTGGTGGTATTCCTGCTGTCGGGCTTCCCGATCGCCTTTGCGCTGGCCGCCAACGGGCTGCTGTTCGCCTTCATCGGCATCGAGCTGGGGATGCTGCCGCCCGAGCTGCTGCAGGCGCTGCCGAGCCGGCTGTTCGGCATCATCGAGAACGATACGCTGCTGGCGATCCCGTTCTTCACCTTCATGGGCCTGATCCTGGAACGCTCGGGCATGGCCGAGGACCTGCTCGACACCATCGGCCAGCTGTTCGGCCCGATCCGCGGCGGCCTGGCCTACGCGGTGATCTTTGTCGGTGCGCTGCTGGCGGCGACCACCGGCGTGGTGGCGGCCTCGGTGATCTCGATGGGGCTGATCTCGCTGCCGCTGATGCTCAAGTACAAGTACGACAAGCGGCTGGCCTCGGGCGTGATCGCGGCCTCGGGCACGCTGGCGCAGATCATCCCGCCGTCGCTGGTGCTGATCGTGCTGGCCGACCAGCTCGGCCGCTCAGTGGGCGACATGTACAAGGGCGCGTTCGTGCCGGGCCTGGTGCTGACCGGCCTGTACATGCTGTACGTGCTGATGGTCACGCTCGTCAAGCCTGCCGCGGCGCCGGCGTTGCCGCTCGAGGCACGCACCTTCCGCGAGCCCAGCGGCAAGAGCGGCGCGGCCTCGGTACTGGTGCTGACCGCGCTGGCGGTGGCAGTGGGCGTGCTGGTGGACATGTTCTACAAGCCCTCGGCGCCGCTGGATGAGCGCCTGGTGATCTCGGTGGGCGCGGCGATCCTGTTCGCCTTCGTGCTGGCGGTGATCAACAAGACGCTGAAGCTCGGCCTGCTGTCGCAGATGGCGGAGAAGGTCACCTTCGTGCTGATCCCGCCGCTGGCGCTGATCTTCCTGGTGCTCGGCACCATTTTCATCGGCGTGGCCACGCCGACCGAAGGCGGCGGCATGGGCGCGCTCGGGGCGCTGATCCTGGCCATGGTCAAGCGCCGCCTCGACCTGGGCCTGACCAGGCAGGCCATGGAAGCCACGCTCAAGCTGTCGGCCTTCGTGATCTTCATCCTGATCGGCGCGCGCGTGTTCTCGCTGACGTTCTACGGCGTCGATGGCCATATCTGGGTCGAGCACCTGCTGACCGCGCTGCCCGGCGGCCAGACCGGCTTCCTGGTGGCGGTGAACGTGCTGTTCTTCCTGCTGGCGTTCTTCCTCGACTTCTTCGAGCTGGCCTTTATCCTGGTGCCGCTGGTGGGACCGGTGGCAGACAAGCTCGGCATCGACCTGATCTGGTTCGGCGTGCTGCTGGCGGTCAACATGCAGACCTCGTTCATGCATCCGCCGTTCGGCTTCTCGCTGTTCTACCTGCGCTCGGTGGCGCCGCGCGAGGTCAAGACCTCCGATATCTACTGGGGCTCGGTGCCGTTCGTGGTGATCCAGCTGGTGATGGTGGCGCTGATCATCGTTTTCCCCGGCCTGGTCAGCACCGGCACGCAGAAGGCGCAGGACCGCAGCATCACGCGCGACCTGAACATCGACCTGGAAGGCAGCAGCCCCAAACCGGCCGCGCCGAGCTTGTCGATTCCGGGCCCGGCTTCCGCGCCGGCCGAGTCCGGGTCGCTTGAATTGCCGACCCAGCCTCCCGCGGAAAGCGAATCGGCCGCGCCGCAGTTCGAGTTCGAGAAGAAGAAGTAAACCTGCCCTGGCGGCAGTCTCCGGCAAGCCCAGGCCCCGCAGCAATGCGGGGCTTTTTCATTGCGGCGTGCCATGGCCCGCCGCCCGGCGCCAGCATTGCCTTATGGTGCTTCAACCAGCGCGCGATGCCGCTGAAGCAGGCGTCGCGCCCGGCGAGGCAAGCCGCGCAAATGCGAATCGGCTCATCGACCAGCGGGCCGACACGGCCCAGACTGGTTCCTGCGTCCAGCCCATGACCCAGGAGAACACCATGCCTAGCACCAAATGCGCGGGGCATTTCGCCGCGACCCCGATCTACTGCCTGCCATCGATACGTGACCGCCGTAATGATAACAATGCTATCATCACGCCATCCAACGGTGAGGAGTTCACGATGGCAACCCTACTGGTTCGTGGCGTCGATGAAGCGCTGGTCCAGCGCCTGCGCGAGCAGGCCGCGGCCAATGGCCGCAGCGCCGAGGCCGAACACCGCGCCATCCTGGCGCATGCGTTGGGCGGCACGGCCCGGCGCAGCTTTGCCGAAGTGCTGTCCGTCATGCCCGAGGTCGGGCATGACGCCGACTTCGAGCGCATCCAGGATACGGGCGAGGCGCCGCGTGTATTTGATTGATACCAACGTCATCAGCGAGACCCGCAAGCGGGAGCGCGCCAACCCCGGCGTCCGGGCCTTCTTCCGGCAGGCAGCGCGCGATGGGACCGCGCTCTACCTGTCGGCGCTGACCGTGGGCGAACTCCAGCGCGGCGTGGCCCTGATCCGTCATCGCGGCGACGCGGTGCAGGCGGCGCTGCTGGAGCGCTGGCTGGCCCATGTGCTGGAGGACTTCGGCCGCCATGTGCTGCCGGTCGATGCCGAGGTCGCGCAGGTCTGGGGCCAGTTGCGCGCGGCGCGGCCCGAGCACGCGCTGGACAAGTTCATCGCCGCCACCGCGCTGATCCACCGCCTCACCATCGTCACGCGCAATGTCGCGGACTTCCGCGGCACCGGCACGATGGTGATGAATCCGTTCAGCCAGGACAAATAGAAAGGGCCCCGCCTTGGCGGGGCCCTTGCTGCATCGGCGGGAGCCGGGTGGCGCTCAGGCGCCCTGCTTCACGCAGTCGACGAAGTACGCCTTCTTGCCATCGACCTCGTCCTCCACCAGGCCGTGGATGTCGGTCTCGAAGCCCGGGAACAGCTTGTTGAACTCGCGCGCGAACTTCAGGTACTGCACGATGGTGCGGTTGAAGCGCTCGCCCGGGATCAGCAGCGGAATGCCCGGCGGGTACGGCGTCAGCAGGATGGCAGTGACACGCCCTTCCAGGTCGTCGACCGGCACGCGCTCGATCTCGCGGTGGGCCATCATGGCCCACGCGTCCGACGGCTTCATCGCCGGCTCCATGTCCGACAGGTACATCTCCGTGGTCACGCGCGCCACGTCGTTGGCCTTGTACACGCTGTGAATTGCATCGCACAGGTCACGCAGGCCCATGCGCTCGTATTGCGGATACTTGGCGACGAATTCCGGCAGCACGCGCCACAGCGGCTGGTTCTGGTCGTAGTCGTCCTTGAACTGCTGCAACTCGGTCACCAGAGAGTTCCAGCGGCCCTTGGTGATGCCGATGGTGAACATGATGAAGAACGAGTACAGCCCGGTCTTCTCGATGATGATGCCGTGCTCGGCCAGGTACTTGGTGACGATCGCCGCCGGGATGCCGCGCTCGCTGAACTCGCCGTCGACGTCCAGCCCCGGGGTGATGAGGGTGGCCTTGATCGGGTCGAGCAGGTTGAAGCCGTCGGCCAGGTCGCCGAAGCCGTGCCAGCGCTCGTTGGCCTTCAGCATCCATTCCTCGCGGTCGCCGATGCCGTCTTCGATCAGCGCGTCCGGGCCCCACACCTTGAACCACCAGTCGCCGTTGTTGCCGGCATCGTAGTCGCCCTCGACCTTGCGCATGGCGCGGCGGAAGTCCATCGCTTCCTGGATGCTCTCCTCGACCAGCGCGGTGCCGCCCGGCGCTTCCATCATCGCCGCGGCCACGTCGCACGAGGCGATGATCGAGTACTGCGGGCTGGTCGAGGTGTGCATCAGGTACGCTTCATTGAAGCGGTAGCGGTCCAGCTTGCGCGTCTCCGAATCCTGCACCAGGATCTGCGAGGCCTGCGACAGGCCGGCCAGCAGCTTGTGCGTCGACTGCGTGGCAAACACCAGCGCGTCCTTGCTGCGCGGGCGGTCCTTGCCGATCGCGTGCATGTTGCGATAGAAGTCGTGGAAGGCCGCGTGCGGCAGCCAGGCTTCGTCGAAGTGCAGCGTGTCGATCTCGGCCGCCAGCATTTCCTTGATCTGCTCGGCGTTGTACAGCACGCCGTCGTAGGTGCCCTGGGTGATGGTCAGGATGCGCGGCTTCTGGTTCTTCGCCTTGCTGGCGAACGGGTGGCTGGCAATCTTCTTCTTGATGGTCTGCGGATCGAACTCGCTCTTCGGGATCGGGCCGATGATGCCGTAGTGGTTGCGCGTCGGCATCAGGAACACCGGGATCGCCCCCGTCATCATGATCGCGTGCAGGATGGACTTGTGGCAGTTGCGGTCCACCACCACGATGTCGCCCGGCGCCACGTTGGCATGCCACACCATCTTGTTCGAGGTGGAGGTGCCGTTGGTGACGAAATACATGTGGTCGGAGTTGAAGATGCGCGCGGCGTTGCGCTCCGACGCGGCCACCGGGCCGGTGTGGTCCAGCAGCTGGCCCAGCTCGTCGACGGCGTTGCAGACGTCGGCGCGCAGCATGTTCTCGCCGAAGAACTGGTGGAACACCTGGCCCACCGGGCTCTTCAGGAAGGCCACGCCGCCCGAGTGCCCCGGGCAGTGCCACGAATACGAGCTGTCCTGCGCGTAGTCGATCAGCGCCTTGAAGAACGGCGGCGCCAGCGTGTCCAGGTAGACCTTGGCCTCGCGGATGATGTGGCGCGCCACGAACTCCGGGGTGTCCTCGAACATGTGGATGAAGCCGTGCAGTTCGCGCAGGATATCGTTGGGGATATGGCGCGAGGTGCGGGTCTCGCCGTACAGGAAGATCGGCAGGTCGGAGTTGCGGCGGCGCACCTCGGCGACGAAGGCGCGCAGCTTCTCGATCGCGGCGGCCTCGAGCTCCTCGCTGTCGCTGGCGAACTCGTCGTCGTCGATCGACACGATAAAGGTCGATGCCCGGCTCGCCTGCTGGGCGAACGAGGTCAGGTCGCCGTAGCTGGTCAGCCCCATGACTTCCATGCCCTCTTTCTCGATCGCCTCGGCCAGCGCGCGGATGCCGGAGCCGGAGATGTTTTCGGAGCGGAAGTCTTCGTCAATGATGATGACGGGGAAGCGGAATTTCATCGGGCATCCTTGATGGAAAGCAGGACATAAAGGACTTGAGCCACATGGCCGGCAGGGGTTCCCCGCGACGGCGACATGTGGCTCTCACGTCAGGTTTGGCAGCCCTGGCGGGCCTGCCGTGCCGGCAGACGCCGGATTGTAATGCGCTCAGGTCTTCGGCAGTGTGACACCGTGCTGGCCCTGGTACTTGCCGCCCCGGTCGGCGTACGAGGTCTCGCAGACCTCGTCGCTCTCGAAGAACAGTACCTGGGCGCAGCCCTCGCCGGCGTAGATCTTGGCCGGCAGCGGCGTGGTGTTCGAAAACTCCAGCGTCACATAGCCTTCCCATTCCGGCTCGAACGGCGTCACGTTGACGATGATGCCGCAGCGGGCGTAGGTGCTCTTGCCCAGGCAGATGGTCAGCACGCTGCGCGGGATGCGGAAGTATTCCATCGTGCGCGCCAGCGCGAACGAGTTGGGCGGGATGATGCAGACCTCGCCCTTGAAGTCGACGAACGACTTTTCGTCGAAGTTCTTCGGGTCGACGATGGTGCTGTTGATATTGGTGAAGATCTTGAATTCATCGGCGCAGCGGATGTCGTAGCCGTAGCTCGAGGTACCGTACGACACGATCTTGCGGCCGTCGGCCTCCCGGACCTGGCCTGGCTCGAACGGCTCGATCATGCCGTGCTGCTCCGCCATGCGGCGGATCCATTTGTCGGATTTGATGCTCATAGGGTTGGGAGGATAGACGGCTCGGAGTGCGCCGCATTGTACAACCATTCGGCGCGCGCCCCTCAAGCCCCCAGAGGGTGGCGTGCAAGTGGCCGCTACGCCACTACATCTTCGGGCTGGGGGTGGCGGAAGCGCTCGCGCCCGGTATAGAGCAGGAAGTGCTTTCCGGTGCAGCGCGCGAACAGCGTCAGGTTGACGCGCCGGGCCATCTGGTAGCCCATCTGCGTCACGCCCGAGCGCGACAGCAGGAACGGGATGCCCATCTGCGCGCCCTTGATCACCATTTCGGAAGTGAGGCGCCCGGTGGTGTAGAAGATCTTGTCGCCGCCAGTCATGCCTTCGAGCCACATGCGCCCGGCAATTGCGTCGACGGCATTGTGGCGGCCGACGTCCTCGACGAACATCAGCAGCTCGGTACCCTGGAACAGCGCGCAGCCATGCACCGAGCCGGCCTGCTTGTACACCGACTGCTGCAGCCGGATGGTGTCGATGATGCCGTACAGGGTGTCCTGGTCTAGGGTGGCGCCAACCGGCAGCCGGATGCTGTCGACTTCGTCCAGCAGCGAGCCGAACACGGTGCCCTGGCCGCAGCCGGTGGTCACCACGCGACGCGCGGTGCGCTCCTCGATGCGGTCGACGCCGGTGCGGGTGGTCACCGCCGCCGATTCGGTTTCCCAGTCGACCTGCACCGCGGCAATGTCCTCGATCGATTCCACCAGGCGCTGGTTGCGCAGGTAGCCCAGCACCAGGTGCTCGGGCGCGCCGCCCAGCGTCATCAGGGTGACCAGCTCGCGCTTGTCGAGATAGACCGTCAGCGGCCGCTCGCCCGGCAGGTAGGCCGCGCGCACGCGCCCTTGCTCGTCGACGACTTCAACCTCTTCGATCAGTGGAACGGCTGCCTGGGTAAGCTCGGGACGCAAGGTCATGACGAGGGACTCGGGGCTGCGGGTGAAGGCCCCGAGCGGCATGCAGGGGGCGGAAGTTACGGCGCCTTTGCAGGGGATTGTACCGCGCCTGCCGCGGGCGCACCGGCGGTGCTGGCGATGGCAGGCACAGGCGCCACGAACGGTCCCGGATCAGCGCAGGCGGCGGTCTGCACCGGCTCGCGCGCTTGCTGCCCGTGCGCCTTGCGCTCGGCCAGATAATGCGCGGCGATCTTGTCCTGGGTACGGCACAGCTGGTAGGCCGAGACCTTGTCGGACCAGGCGGCGCGCGCCCTGGTCTCGGCGGCCTTGGCCTGCTGGGCCTCGGTCGGCGCGGGCAGCTTGGCCAGCGCGCCCGGGGCGAAGGCCGTGCAGGCGGCACCGGCGGCTACGGCGATCAGGGTCAGGATGCGTGTCATGGTTCAGGATTCCTGCTGTGTCGTGGGACCCGCTCGTCAGCCCTGCGTCAGGCTTCGCCGGGACTCTGCCGCGCCGGCCGGGCCGCGGCGGCATCCGGGCTGGCCGAACGCTGGGCCGGGATCTTGCCCGACTTGATGTCGTCGTACCAGAGCTCGTGGTGCTCCCTGGCCCAGGCCTCGTCGACCCAGCCATCACGCATGGCGCGGTATGCGCCTTCCATGCCGATGGTGCCCATGTAGATATGGCCGCACGCCATCGCGATCATCAGCACCGCCGAGATGCCGTGGATCACGTTGGCGATCTGCATGGTGGCGCGGTAGTAGTCCATGCCCGGCACGATCATGTCGAGCACCCAGCCCGAAACCGACAGCACCAGGCCAAACACGAACACGCCCACCCAGAACCACATCTTCTCGCCGGCATTGAAGCGCCCGCTCGGCACGTGCTTGCCCGAGGCCAGCCCGCCCAGGCTGGTGACCCAGCGGACGTCGTCGCGGCTGGGCAGGTTGTCGCGCAGGAACACCACGAAGGCGACGATCACCGACAGCGTGAAGATCGGCCCCACCACGTTGTGCAGGTTCTTCAGGATGTAGCTGAGCCAGCCGAACAGCATATGGCCCATCAGCGGCAGCAGGAAATGCTTGCCCAGCAGCATCACGATGCCCGACACCGCCAGCACCACGAAGGAAATCGCCATGGTCCAGTGCACGATGCGCTCGAGCGGGGTAAAGCGCTCGATCATGCGGCCGGTTCTGGGCGTGCGCAGCGGGATGGTGCCGCGCCACAGGAAGAAGCCCAGGATCGCCACCGGCACGATCAGCAGCAGCCAGCCGCCCCAGACCGTGATGACACCGTTGCGGAACAGCCGCCACGACTGGCCGGTGCGCTGGATCAGCACCCCGGCTTCCTTGTCGGGCAGGCTGCTGTAGTGGCGCTGGTCGGAATTGACCTCGCGCCACATCGGCGCGTTGTTGCCGGGCTGCGTGACGCTGCGCTGCTGCTGCGACGTGGCCTCGGCGGCGATGTCGCGCGGCGGGATATTGAAGATGTTCTCGGACGCGATGCCGGCCAGCGGCTGGGCCGGATGCGTGGCCGGGTTGTTGGCGTCGGCGCTGGCCGATGCGGTCGCCGGTCCGGTCGACGGCCCCGGCGCGGGCGCCGGCGCCTGTGCCACGGCATTGCCGGCCGCGGCCAGCGCCAGCGCGCCGGCAGTCAGCCAACCCCGCCAGCCACGCCAGCCTCCGGCGCGGCATCGATTGTGCGACGGCGTCATAGCCCCTCCTTCAGTTCCCGGCTGGCGGGAAGTCCACACGGCGGCGCGGTCATTGCACCCGGTTGTACTCGTTCTGCAACTGGTTGCGCTGGCGGATCTGGTTGTTCCAGCTGTTGCGGTCGCCCGCGGTCCAGCCCTTGGCCACGAACGGATCGTCCGGGGCACCCTGGAACGCCTGGGCGTCGGCCTTGCGGTGCGACGGGCCGATGGTCTGCGGCTTCTCGCCGCACGCGGCCAGCAGCACGCCGCACAGCGACACCAGTGCAACGACGCGGATGCGATTCATGACGCTTTCCCTCCTGCAGGTGCCGTGGCTGCCGGCGCGGTCGGCGCGGCGGGCGCGGCGGGCGCGGGCGCGGGCTGCTGCGCCGGTGCCGCGGGCTTCGCGCCGGCCTGGGCATTGCCATAGGCCGTGCCCCAGCCGAACACGTCGCCACCGGTGCCGCGCTTGATCACGCGGTTGCGCAGGATGTCGGCAATCACGTCGCCGTCGCCGCCCAGCAGCGCCTTGGTCGAGCACATCTCGGCGCACAGCGGCAGCTTGCCTTCGGCGAGCCGGTTGCGGCCGTACTTCTCGAACTCGGCCTCGCTGCCGTTCTTCTCCGGGCCGCCGGCGCAGAAGGTGCACTTGTCCATCTTGCCGCGCACGCCGAAGGTGCCGGTCGATGGAAACTGCGGCGCGCCGAACGGGCAGGCGTACGAGCAGTAGCCGCAACCAATGCAGACGTCCTTGTCGTGCAGCACCACGCCGTCCTCGGTGCGGTAGAAGCAGTCGACCGGGCAGACCGCCATGCAGGGCGCGTCCGAGCAGTGCATGCAGGCCACCGAGATCGATTTCTCGGCGCCGACCATGCCGTCGTTGACCGTGACCACGCGGCGCCGGTTCACCCCCCAGGGCACCTCGTGCTCGTTCTTGCAGGCAGTGACGCAGCTGTTGCACTCGATGCAGCGCTCGGCGTCACAGATAAATTTCATGCGTGCCATGGTGTTCCTCTGCGCTTAGGCAAACCGCTCGATCTGGCAAATGGTGGTCTTGGTTTCCTGCATCATCGTCACCGCGTCATAGCCATACGTGGTGGCGGTGTTGACCGCTTCGCCACGCACCACCGGCATCGCGCCCTCGGGGTAGTAGTCCTTCAGGTCCTTGCCCTGCCACCACCCCGAGAAGTGGAACGGGACAAAGGCGGTATCCGGCCCGACCCGCTCCGTTACCAGCGCGCGCACCTTCAGCCTGGCGCCGGTCGGCGTCTTGACCCAGCAGTAGTCGCCGTTGCGGATGCCGCGGTCGGATGCGGCGCGCGGGTTGATCTCGACGAAGTTCTCCTGCTGCAGTTCCGCCAGCCACGGGTTGGAACGGGTTTCCTCGCCCCCGCCCTCGTACTCGACCAGGCGTCCCGACGTCAGGATGATCGGGAATTTCTCGGCCACCTTGTTCTCGAGATTGCGCTGCTGCACCGACTTGTACAGCGTTGGCAGCCGCCAGAACGCCATCTTGTCGTCGTGGGTCGGGTACTTCGCGACCATGTCGGGACGCGTGGAGTACAGCGGCTCGCGGTGCTGCGGGATCGGGTCCGGGAAGTTCCACACCACCGCGCGCGCCTTGGCATTGCCGAACGGGTGGCAGCCATGGTTCTTCAGCACCACGCGCTGGATGCCGCCGGACAGGTCGGTCTTCCAGTTCTTGCCCTCGGCCTTGGCCTTCTCGGCATCGGTCAGGTCGTCCCACCAGCCCAGCTTCTTCAGCAGCACGTGGTCGAACTCGGGATAGCCGGTGGTGATCTCCGCGCCCAGCGAGTGCGAACCGTCCTCGGCCAGCAGGTTGACGCCATCGCGCTCCACGCCGAAGTTGGCGCGGAAGTTGCCGCCGCCGTCCATCACGTGCTTGCTGGTGTCGTACAGGTTGGGCGAGCCCGGATGCTTCAGTTCCGGCGTGCCATAGCATGGCCACGGCAGGCCGAAGTAGTCGCCGGTCAGGTCGTAGCCGGTGACCGGGTCCTTGCCCGACTTGCAGCGCAGCGTCTTGACGTCGAACATCTGCATATTGCGCATGTGCGACTTCAGCCGTTCGGGCGACTGGCCGGTGTAGCCAATGGTCCAGTTGCTGGCGTTGATCTCGCGCAGGATCGATTCGGGCTCGGGTTCCATCCAGGTCCGGCCTGCCCGCTTGACCTCGATCATCTTGTAGTTCTTCGACAGCTCCTTGCCGAAGCCGAGCTTGTCTGCGAACGCCTGCATGATGGTTTGGTCGGGCATCGACTCGAACAGGGGCTCGATCACCTTCTCGCGCCATTGCAGCGAGCGGTTCGAGGCCGTGCACGAGCCCGAGGTCTCGAACTGCGTCGCCGCGGGCAGCAGGTACACCGCGCGGTTGGGGTTGACTTTGTCGCCTTCGGCCGGCGGCATGTTGGCCATGGCCGCGGTCGCCGACGGGTATGGGTCCACCACCACCAGCAGGTCGAGCTTGTCGAGCGCCTTCTTCATTTCCAGGCCGCGCGTCTGCGAGTTCGGGGCATGGCCCCAGAAGAACACGCCGCGCACGTTGTTGTCCTGGTCGATCAGCTCGTTCTTCTCGGTGACGATATCGATCCAGCGCGACACCGTGGTGCCGGACTTCTCCATCATCGCCTGCGACACGAACTGCTTCTTGATCCATTCGTAGTCCACGCCCCAGACCGCCGCGTAGTGCTTCCATGCACCGGTGGCCAGGCCGTAGTAGCCCGGCAGCGAATCGGGGTTGGGGCCCACGTCGGTGGCACCCTGCACGTTGTCGTGGCCGCGGAAGATGTTGGCACCACCGCCCGCCACGCCGATATTGCCCAGCGCCAGCTGCACGATGCACGAGGCGCGCACCATCGCGTTGCCGATGGTGTGCTGGGTCTGGCCCATGCACCACACCAGCGTGCTGGGGCGGTTCTTGGCCATGATCTCGGCCACCATGTAGACCTGCGCCTCGGGCACGCCGGTGACCTCCTCGACCTTGTCGGGGGTCCACTTGGCCAGCACCTCTTCCTTGACCTTGTCCATGCCGTAGACACGGTCGTTCAGGTACTTCTGGTCTTCCCAGCCGTTCTTGAAGACGTGGTACAGCACGCCGAACAGGAATGCGATATCGGTGCCCGAGCGGATCCGCACGTAATGGTGCGCCTTGGCCGCGGTGCGCGTGAAGCGCGGATCGACCACGATCACCTTGCAGCCGTTCTCCTTGGCATGCAGCAGATGCAGCATCGACACCGGGTGCGCCTCGGCCGCGTTGGAGCCGATATACAGCGCCGCCTTGGCGTTCTGCATATCGTTGTACGAGTTGGTCATCGCACCGTAGCCCCAGGTGTTGGCCACGCCCGCCACGGTGGTGGAGTGGCAGATGCGCGCCTGGTGGTCGGTGTTGTTGGTGCCGAAGAACGACACCCACTTGCGCATCAGGTAGGACTGCTCGTTGCTGTGCTTGGAAGACCCGACGAAGAACATCGAGTCCGGGCCGGTCTCCTGGCGGATCGCCTTCATCTTCGCGGTGATCTCGTCGAGCGCCTGGTCCCAGCCGATGCGCTGGTACTTGCCGTTGACCAGCTTCATTGGATACTTGAGCCGGTATTCGCCGTGGCCGTGCTCGCGCAGCGCCGCGCCCTTGGCACAGTGCGCGCCCATGTTCAGGGGCGAATCGAACACCGGCTCCTGGCGGATCCACACGCCGTTCTGCACCACCGCGTCGACCGCGCAGCCGACCGAGCAGTGGCCGCACACGGTGCGCCTGACCACGATGCCGGTCTTGCCATCGCCGGCGGCTTTCTTGTCGTCGGCGGCGTCGGCCTTGCGCAGCAGCGTCAGCTGCGAGGCCGCGAGGCCGGCGCCGACGCCGATGCCGGAGCGCTTGAGGAAGCTGCGGCGGTCCATGGTCGGCATGGCGCCGGCCAGGCTGGCCGCGAGTCGTTGGGAGAGCCGGCCGGAGCTTGCGCCGGCGGACTCGGGCCCGGAGTCGGATCGATGGGCGAGGCCATCAGCGAGGCGGGCGGATGCGCCCTGCGCCGCGCGTTTGCGGGTCAAGATCATGTCTCACCTCAGAAACGGACGATTGGGTAGCGTCCGGTTGCAGGCGGCGCGCCAGACCACGCCGCCGTGGCAGTTACACCAGCGTGGTCCGGTAATACTTGCGGATGTGGTCGGAGACCCGGTAACCCTTGCTGTCCGACGGAGGATCGGTGGGTTCCGGCAGGGCTGCAGCCTGGCCCGGCATGGCGGGTGCGCGCGCGCTCAGCGCTGCCGCACCGGTGGCGGCGGCTACAACTCCGGCGCCCGCGAGAAACGTGCGGCGCGCGACCCTGGTTGGCTTCTCTCTCATGTGGGGGCTCCTCGGTTGTCAAAGCCCGATGGTTGTGCCGTTATGCGTTGTTATGCATATTCTAGAATCAACTGGAAGGAAAGACCATGACAAGCACGGGTTTTTCCTTACCTTCTGCTTCAACTTGAGCTAAGAAACCTGCGCCTTGCGCCGCATCGGTCCCGCGCTCAGGTCATCTCGAGCGCCACCGCCTCGACCCCGGCGAAGGTGCCCAGCAGTCCGGCCACGCTGCGATAGAAGCGCGCCTGCGGGTGCGCCGCCACCGCCTCGCACAAGGGCTCGATCCATGGCTGCAAATGCTTCGCATAGAAGCGCTGCTGCTCGCCCAGGTTAGACACCGACAGGTCGTCGCCCGCCACCAGGAAGCGCATCACCTCGCACAGCGTGGCGATGTGGTCCTCGGTCTCGCTGACGCCTTCGTGGCGCTCCAGGCCATAGCGGGCCAGGTCTTCGCGCAGCGCCACCAGCGGGCGCTCGTTGAGGAAGCCCGTCATGTAGAAAGAGCCGTAGAGAAACACGTCCTGGCGGCCCACGCCGACGAACAGTTGGCGGTACTCCTCCTCGGCCTCGGCCGCGGTGGTCTCGGATGCTGCGTCGCACAACGCGTTCCACGCCTTGCCCAGCACGGTCTGCGCGTCTTCGCCCACGGCGCGGTTGGCCGCGATGTGATGCAGCAAGGCCGCGTCCGGGGCGCGGTAGAACAGCGTCGCCAGCAGGCCGTACAGGTCGGCGCGGGCGGTGTCTTCGCTGTCCGCGGGGTCGGCGGGCGCAGCGGCGGTGAGCTGGATCGGCTGGAAATCTGTCATGTCGTGATGAATTGTGCCCGGTCGCCCGGGTCTCAGCGCAGGGTCGCGCCGCTGATGGCGCCGGGGTCGCGTTCCATCATGTCCACCACGCGGCAGTCGGGGCACATCCTGAGTCGCTCGGCGGCGGCACCGGCAAAGGCCGGATGGCCAGCCAGGCGCACCAGCATCGACTCGACCATCTGCGCCGTGCCGAACGGCTTGGCGCAGCGCACGCAATGGAACGGCTGGGCCTCGTTGAGCGTGCCCGGCCGCCGCGCCGCGTCGCCGGCCAGCAGGCGCGGCACCAGGCTCACGGCGTCTTCCGGGCAGGTCTTCTGGCACAGCCCGCACTGCACGCAATTGCGCTCGATAAAGCTGAGCACCGGGCGCTCGGGGTTGTCACGCAGCGCCTGCGACGGACATGCGCCCACGCACGCCAGGCACAAGGTGCACTTGCCGGTATCGACGGCGATGGCGCCGATCGGCGCGCCCGCCGGCAGCGGCACGCTCGGCGCCGGCGACGGCGCATGGCGCACCAGGTGGTCGAGGGCAAAGTCGAGCAGCTCGCGCTTGGCCGCGACCGGGCCGAAGGCCGCGGGCGGCAGCGCGTTGCGCGCCGGCCGCAGCGCCGCCAGGCCGGCATCGAGTGTTTCCGTGTCTGCGGCCTCGAGCAGCGACAGCGCCTCGCCGTCATAGCCCAGGCCCGACAGCAGCGCGCGTCCCACCGCCATCTGCTCGAGCAGCGCGGTGCGGTATTGCGGCGCCTCGTCGCCGGTCAGCAGCACGGCGACGCGGCTGGCGCCCCAGCACAGCGCGGCCAGCCACAACTCCAGCCCCACCGAGGCCGGATGGAACAGCGACAGCGGCATGACCTGCGCGGGCACACCCTGCGCCTTGCCGCCACGGGCGGCGCGGCCCAGCGCCAGCAGCGCGGGCGTGCCGGATTCCTCGCCGTGCAGCAGCACCACCGGATCGCGCGCGCCGGCCTGCCGGTAGGCGGACAGCAGCGTGCGCAGCCGCGCGCCGGTCGTCTCGGGGCCGGGGTAAGCGTAGCTGATGGCACCGCTGGGGCAGACCGTGGTGCAGGCGCCGCATCCCATGCACAGGTTGGGCGTGACCTCGATGCGGCCCTTGCCGTCATGCCAGCGCGAGGCGATGGCCTGGGTCGAGCAGATATCGATGCAGGCGGTGCAGCCGGTGGTCTGGTTGCGGCCGTGCGCGCACAGGCTGTCCTTGTAGCGGAAGAATTTGGGCTTCTCGAACTCGCCCACCAGCCCGGCCAGCGCCAGCGCCTGGGCCTGCTGCCGGGCCGGGTCGGCGCCGGCATGCAGGTAGCCTTGCGGCGGCTGGTGCATGGTGAAGGCGGGCGTGTCGCACAGGTCGAAGACCAGGTCGAAGCGGCCCGCGCCGGTGCCCTGCGGACGGTCGAAGTCGATCGCCGCGGCGGCGCCGCAGGCGCGCACGCAATCGCGATGCGCGCGGCAGCGCGACAGGTCGATCTGGTAGCTGAAGTCGATCGCGCCCTCGGGACAGGCATCGATGCAGGCATTGCAGCGCGTGCACAGGTCCAGGTCGATCGGGTTGCTGTGGCCCGCGCCTGTTTCCCAGCTCGCCTCGAAGGCGCCGAGCCAGCCGGTCAGTGCAGCCAGCTTGCCGCTGTGGACCGGATAGGCGCGCGCCGCGGGCTGCGCGGCGGTGCCGTCGCGCGGGTGGTCGCCGGTCAGCAGCACCGTGACCTCGAGCTGCATCGCCGCCAGCCGCTCGGCCCACGGCAGCGCGCGCGCGGCCGGGCCCAGCACCAGCACGGCGCCGTCACTGCGGTAGTCCACCACCGCCACCGGCTCGGGCTCGGGCAGCGCGGCTACTGCCAGCAGCGCGGCGATCTTGGCGTTGGCGGTCCTGGGGTCGCGCCGGGCGCCCTGCGACCAGCCGCCGGTCTCGCGGATATTGACGAAGCGCACCGGCGCGGTCACCACCGGTTGGCCATCGCGGCCTTGCGCGGCTTGCGCGGCCACCTCGGTGAACAGCTGGCGCTCTTGTGTACAGGCGACGATCACATCCTCGGTGCCGTCCAGCGCGGCGGTGAAGTCACCGATTTCGCGCCGGCACAGCAGTCGATGGACCTTGAGCGGCCCCTGGCTGGCGTCGCGGGTTGCGTCTGACAATGCCGCCCCGTCCAGCGGCATGGTGTCGTTGCAATTGCAGATCAGCGTCGGCATGGCGAGTGCGGCTGACCGGTCCGGACGTCCCTTCTTGGCGGGGGTCTGCGGGCCGGCGGATTGTGGGGATGCCTATTGTAGGCTGCGCTGCCCGCTGGGGCTACGCGCGTTTATGCGGGTCTTGCGGCGGGTCTTGCAGGCCCTGTTGTTGGCTTTGACCGGCGTGCGGCCGCAGCGTTTCGGCGCCTGCCGGTGCATCGACCTGCACCAGCGGCGCGTCGGCGTCTTCGCCTGGTGCTGCGCCCGCCTGATGCGGTTCCTGCTCCGCCTCCGTTTGCGCTGCCGGCGGTACCTGGTCCGGCTCCGACAGCCGGGCCGCGGCTTCGGCCGCGGCGCGTTCCTCGTCGGTCGGCTCGAACAAGCCCAGCGTCTCCGCCTGGCGCAACTGGCGCAGGATCTCGGGCGGGATCGGGTCCGGCTTGCTGTAATCGTCGATATAGATATCGAGCCCGTCCATCACATTGAAGTGCGGATCGGCAAACAGTGTCTTCAGCGCGGCGCGCTTGACCGATTCGTCCACGCCGCGCGCGACGAAGCGGGCGATCTCGTCACCGGGCCGCAGCGCCGCGACATCGGCCAGCGTCGGCGGCGGATCCCGCGGCGCCTCGGGAGCGGCTTCGACGGTCGCGGGGACCGGCTCGCCCTCGGTCTGTAGCTGCGGCGGTTCGGCGGGAACGGCCACGCCCTCGCGCACCGCGGCCTTGCGGCGCGACCAGCGCGACAGGAAGGACGATTCGCTCATAAGCAGGGCCGCTTCTCGATGGTGTCAGGGATCAGTAGCGGGCGCGCTGGTCGGGCGCCTTGAAGGATTCGGGCCGGCGCCGCTGCTTGGGCTCGGGCCGATAATGTTCGTTGACGTAGGCCTGCAGCCAGTCGCGCTGCTCAGGCGCCAGCGGCACGTTCTCGACGGTCTCGCCGGCATCCAGCCAGCGGCCCGCCTCGTTATACGACAGCGCCACGGTGACCGGCACCGGATGCGCATCATCTGCGTCGGCCTTGCCTTCATCCTCGGGCATGCGCCACAGCACGAACCAGCACGGCGTGGCCGAAGTCAGGTTCAGGTAGTAGCCCTCGCCCTGGTCGCGGAACAGCTCCACCTCGTAGCCGGGGTACAGCCAGCGCGCGCCGTGGGCATCGTGCTCCAGGCATACCGGCTGCGTGCCGAACTCGCCCAGATCGGGCAGCACCGCATCCAGCTGCCATTTCCAGGGCTGCCAGCGGTTCGCCAGCGCCACCTTGCGCATCACCACGGCCATGGTGACGGCGGGGCGGGCGCCGGGCGGCGGCAGGTTGGCGGTGGGCTGGCTGTCCATGGCGGCAGGCGGGGCGCTCAGGTGTTCTGCACGACGATGCTGGGGAACTTGCTGGTCATGTCGCGCGCCTTGTCGGCGACCTTGATCGCGACCTTGCGAGCAATGGCACGGTACATCTCGGCCACCGGGCTGTCGGGTTCGGCCACCACGGTCGGGCGGCCGGAATCGGCCTGTTCGCGGATGCTCAGGTTCAGCGGCAGGCTGCCGAGCAGGTCGACGCCGTAGTCGGCGCACATCTTCTCGCCGCCGCCATGACCGAAGATATGCTCGACATGGCCGCAGTTCGGGCAGCAATACACCGCCATGTTCTCGACAATGCCGAGGATGGGAATGCCCACTTTCTCGAACATCTTCAGGCCCTTCTTGGCATCCAGCAGCGCAATGTCCTGCGGCGTGGTGACGATCACCGCGCCGGTGACCGGCACCTTCTGCGACAGCGTCAGCTGCACGTCGCCGGTACCCGGCGGCATGTCGACGATCAGGTAATCGAGGTCGCGCCAGTTGGTCTGGCGCAGCAGCTGCTCCAGCGCCGAGGTCACCATCGGGCCGCGCCATACCATGGGGTTGTCCTGCTCGATCAGGAAGCCGATCGAGTTGGCCTGCAGGCCATGGCCCTCGAGCGGCTCCATGGTCTGGCCGTCGGCGGATTCCGGGCGGCCGTCGATGCCCAGCATCATCGGCAGGCTCGGGCCGTAGATGTCGGCGTCGAGCATGCCCACGCGCGCGCCTTCGGCGGCCAGCGCCAGCGCCAGGTTCACGGCCGTGGTCGACTTGCCCACGCCGCCCTTGCCCGACGCCACCGCGATCACGTTCTTCACGCCAGGCAGCAGCTTGACGCCGCGCTGCACCGCGTGGGCGACGATCTTCATGTTCACGGCCACGCTGACATTGGTCACGCCCGGCACTTGCCGGACCGCGGCCACCACCAGCTTGCGGATCGGGTCGAACTGGCTCTTGGCGGGGTAGCCGAGTTCCACTTCCAGCGATACCTCGCCGCCATCGACGCGGATGTTCCTGGCCGAGCGGGTGGACACCAGGTCCTTGCCCGTGTTGGGATCGATGACGGTGCGCAGGGCTTCGGTAACCTGCTCAGTGCTGAGGCTCAAGACAAACTCCGCTTGGATAGTGGGGAACGGGCGCATGATGGCCTGCGCCTAATGTATCAAAGTATGCAGCACCGGCCATGAACGCCGGAAATCCGCGCGCAATCCCCTCTGTGGGGTGGGGGATTACAGACAATTACAAATCTCACAAGCTTGCACTTGTGCGCGCGCCGCCATATCCATATTGTAGTGCGGTTGGACGGCCCGGCAGGTCGACACCGCAAGCGGTGCCGCGCCCGGCCGGGCCGACGCGCACAATGGGTTACCTGCCGCTTGCCTTGGCGTTACCATCGCCACGCGGTACCAAGAACATTTACGGGAACAATCAGAAGGAGAAAGCATGAAGATCAAGCTCGTTACCGTTTCGCTCGCCGCCGCCACGCTGCTGGCCGCTGGCTGCGCCACCGAACAGCAAACCCACACGGCGGTTGGTACCGGCGTCGGCGCCGCGGTCGGCGCGGGGCTTGGCAACCTGATTGGCGGCAACACCACCGGCACGCTGGTGGGTGCGGCCGTCGGCGGCGCCATCGGCGGCGCGACCGGTTACAACTGGAACGCGATCCGTGGCAAGCTGAACAAGGACACCGCCGGCACGGGCACCCAGATCACCGAGCAGCCCGACGGCTCGCTGAAGGTCAACATCCCGAGCCAGGTCACCTTCGACACCGACAGCGCCTCGATCAAGCCGTCGTTCCGCTCCGTGCTCGACCAGGTCGCGCAGACCCTGGGCCAGCACCAGGACGTCAGCGCCAACGTGGTGGGCCATACCGACAGCACCGGCAACCCCAACTACAACATGCAACTGTCGCAGCGCCGCGCCCAGAGCGTGGCAGGTTATCTGGGTGATCGCGGGGTCGCACGCAACCGCCTGAGCGCCGAAGGCCGTGGCCAGAGCCAGCCGGTCGCGGACAACGGGACCGAGGCCGGACGGGCACAAAATCGCCGCGTCGAAATTTTTTTGAAACCAATTCAAGGCTGACCCTGTCATAGAAACAGGTGCCGCTTGCCACCGTTGCTGGCTCGCGATGGGTGGCTGACCTCCCGGGCGGTACCTGATTTCTCCTCCTTTTCCGTTGTGGAAAGCTGCGCCGGCACTGACCGGCGCTTTTTTTTGGCCGCGCGCAGCGCAGGCCCCGCGCCAACTCGGACTATTCCGCCATGCGGAACCGGCGCACCGGGGGCACTACGTTGCTAAAATAGCCCCTTCCCCGGCACGCGCCCGCCTTACGCGGAGCGCCGTCGCCCCTGATATTCCCCGCTCCTGACCGGCTCCTGTTTATGACCGCACGTCGCATCCTCGTCACATCCGCCCTGCCCTACGCCAACGGCCAGATCCATATCGGCCACCTGGTGGAGTACATCCAGACCGATATCTGGGTGCGGTTCCAGCGCATGATGGGCAACGAGGTCTACTACGTCGGCGCCGACGACACCCACGGCACGCCGGTCATGCTGCGTGCCGAGAAGGAAGGCATCACGCCCAAGGCTCTGATCGACCGTGTCTGGACCGAGCACAAGCGCGATTTCGACAGCTTCCTGGTGTCGTTCGACAACTACTACAGCACCGATGCCGAGGAAAACCGCGAGCTGTGCGAGAAGATCTACCTGGCGCTGAAGGCCGAGGACCTGATCGCCGAGCGCGAGGTAGAGCAGTTCTACGACCCGGTCAAGAACATGTTCCTGCCGGACCGCTTCATCAAGGGCGAGTGCCCGAAGTGCGGCGCCAAGGACCAGTACGGCGATTCGTGCGAGGTCTGCGGCACCACCTACGTGCCGACCGACCTGAAGAACCCTTACTCGGTGGTGTCGGGCGCGACGCCGGTGCGCAAGTCGTCGGCCCACTACTTCTTCAAGCTGTCCGATCCGCGCTGCGAGAGCTTCCTGCGCGAGTGGGTGGCCGACCTGGCGCAGCCCGAAGCCGCCAACAAGATGCAGGAATGGCTGGGCGCCGAGGGCGAAGCCTCGACGCTGTCCGACTGGGACATCTCGCGCGACGCGCCCTACTTCGGCTTCGAGATCCCGGGCGCGCCGGGCAAGTACTTCTACGTGTGGCTGGACGCGCCGATCGGCTACTACGCCAGCTTCAAGAACCTGGCACAGCAGCGCGGCATCGATTTCGACGCCTGGGTCGGCCCGCACTCGACCGCCGAGCAGTACCACTTCATCGGCAAGGACATCCTGTACTTCCACACGCTGTTCTGGCCGGCGATGCTGCGCTTCTCGGGCTACCGCACCCCGACCAATGTGTTTGCCCACGGCTTCCTGACCGTCGACGGCGCCAAGATGAGCAAGTCGCGCGGCACCTTCATCACCGCGCAGAGCTATATCGACACCGGCATGAACCCGGAGTGGCTGCGCTACTACTTCGCCGCCAAGCTCAACGCCAGCATGGAAGACCTCGACCTGAACCTCGACGACTTCATCGCGCGCGTGAACAGCGACCTGATCGGCAAGTACGTCAACATCGCCAGCCGCGCCGCGGGCTTCCTGGTCAAGCGCTTCGACGGCAAGGTCGACGAGGCCGCGCTGGCCCATCCGCTGCTGGAGCAACTGCGCCAGGCCGCGCCGCAGGTGGCGCACCTGTATGAAAGCCGCGAGTACAGCAAGGCGCTGCGCCTGGTGATGGAACTGACCGATGCCGTCAACGCCTTCGTCGACACCGAGAAGCCGTGGGAGCTGGCCAAGGACGACGGCAAGCGTGTCGCGCTGCATGCGGCGTGCTCGGTCTCGCTGGAGGCGTTCCGCCTGCTCACCATCTACCTGAAGCCGGTGGTGCCCAACGTGGCCGCCGGCGTCGAGCGCTTCCTCAACGTCGCGCCGCTGGACTGGCGCGCGATCGACCAGCAGCTGTCGGCCGCCAGCCCGGTGCAGCCCTACCAGCACCTGATGACGCGCGTCGATGCCAAGCAGGTCGACGCGCTGCTGGCCGCCAACCGCGAATCGCTGCAGGCGACCGCGGCGCCGGCCGCCAGCGCCGCTGCAATCGAGCCGATCGCCGACACCATCACCATCGATGACTTCGCGAAGATCGACCTGCGCGTGGCCAGGATCGTCGAATGCCAGAAGGTGGAAGGCTCGAACAAGCTGCTGCAGCTGACGCTGGACCTGGGCGAAGGCCGCACCCGCAATGTGTTCTCGGGCATCCAGTCGGCCTACACGCCCGAGCAGCTGGTCGGCAAGCTGACCGTGGTGGTGGCGAACCTGGCGCCGCGCAAGATGAAGTTCGGCGTCTCCGAAGGCATGGTGCTGGCGGCCTCGGCCGCGGATGAAAAGGCCGCGCCCGGCCTGTACATCCTGGAGCCGCACAGCGGCGCGGTGCCGGGCATGCGCATCGGCTGATCGGTCGGTATCGCTATTCCCTCTCCCGACACGCGGGAGAGGGTTGCATCCCGCGGCACGCCCGTGACGCGGTTTCCCTCGACGGCCAATTGCCGCTCCATCCCTCGCGGCGCGACATCTCGCCCGCCACAGCCGGCTGAATTCTGCAATGCAGAACAAAACAGCGGCAAATCCCCTCGCTCCCCCGGCTCTATGCACACGCGGCATGTCATACATGGTTCCGGCGCATCGCGCTTGTGACCCCCTGGCCAGCCGCGTAGATTCCACCTCGCAGAATCACAAACCACAAAAACAAGAAGCCGGCGCCGCCGCCCCGCTTGCGTGCCGCCGCTTCGCATGGAAGGGGACATTGTGAAGAAGCTCCTGATCGCCAATCGCGGCGAGATCGCGTTGCGCGTGCAGCGCGCCGCCCGCGATCTCGGCATCAACACCGTGGCCATCTACGCCACCGACGACGCCGGCAGCCGGCACCGCCTGCTCGCCGACGAAGCTGTCGCGCTGCAGGGCGAAGGTGCGGCGGCCTACCTCGACATCGATGCCATTCTCGGCGCTGCGCGGGCCACTGGCTGCGATGCGATCCACCCCGGCTACGGTTTCCTCAGCGAGCGCGCCGACTTCGCCAGCGCCTGCGCGGCGGCGCAGATCGTCTTTGTCGGTCCCGAGCCCGGGCACCTGGCCCTGTTCGGCGACAAGGGCCGCGCGCTGGCGCTGGCCGCCCGCTGCGGCGTGCCGGTGATGCCGGCCACGCCGGGCGGCGCCACGCTCGATGCGGTGACGGCGTTCTTCGACCAACAGGACGGCGCCGGCGTGGTGCTCAAGGCCGTGGGCGGCGGCGGCGGGCGCGGCATGCGCGTGGTGCGCGAACGCGAGGCCCTGCCCGAAGCCTATGCGCGCTGCCGCTCCGAGGCGCGCTCGGCGTTCGGCATCGACGCCCTCTACGCCGAGCGGCTGGTGGCGCGCGCGCGCCATATCGAAGTGCAGATCGCCGGCGACGGCGACAGCGTGATCGCGCTGGGCGAGCGCGACTGCACGCTGCAGCGCCGCTTCCAGAAGGTGGTGGAGATCGCGCCGAGTCCGGCGCTCGATGCCGCGCTGCGCCAGCGCATCGTCGATGCCGCGTGCACGCTGGCGCGCGAGGCGCGCTACCGCAGCCTGGGCACGTTCGAGTTCCTGGTCGAAGAACCCGGGCACGGCACCGGCCGCGACGGCGCGGACTTGCCCTTCGTCTTTATCGAGGCCAACCCGCGCCTGCAGGTAGAGCACACCGTCACCGAGCAGGTCACCGGAATCGACCTGGTGGCCGTCCAGCTGGGGCTGGCGCAGGGCCGTAGCCTGCCCGAACTGGGACTGGACCCGCACCACCCGCCGCGCACGCGCGGCTTTGCGATCCAGGTGCGCGTGAATGCCGAAGCCACCGACGCGCACGGACTGGCGCGGCCGGCGCAAGGCCGGCTGGAGCGCTTCGATCCGCCCACCGGGCCGGACGTGCGCGTCGACACGCACGGCTATACCGGCTATGCACCATCCGCGCAATACGACACGCTGCTGGCCAAGCTGATCGTCACCTCGGCCAGCGACCACTTCGGCGACGCGGTGCGGCGCCTGCAGCGCGCGCTGGCCGAGTTCAATATCGCCGGCATTGCCACCAACCTGGACCTGCTGCGCGCGCTGGCGGAGCGCGATGATTTTGCCAGCCAGCACGTGCATACCCGCTATATGGAGACGGCGCTGCCCGCGCTGCTGGAGCGCGCGGCGCAGATCGGCGCGCAGCACGCGGCAAGGCAGGCGCTGGCGGCCACCCCCGTGGCGCCGGTGGCGGCCCCGTCCAGCACCGCCAGCTTCGAGGAACAACTGGGCGAAGGCCTGTGCGCGGTGCGCGCGCCGATGAACGGCCGCGTGATCGAACTGGCGCGCGAGAACGACGTGGTCCAGGCCGGCCAGACCGTGGCGGTGCTCGATGCGATGAAGATGGAACACGCCATCGTGGCCGAACAGGCGGGACGCGTGATCGACCTGCGCAGCGCGTCCGGCGAGCAGGTGGCCGAGGGCCAGGTGCTGCTGGTGCTGGAGCCCGCCGACGCCGGCGCGCATGCCGCTGGCGACACCGAATGCGCCGACCCCGCGGCGATCCGCCCCGACCTGCAGCGCGTGCTGGACCGCCATGCCTTCCTGTACGACGAGGCCCGCCCGCAGGCGGTGGCACGCCGCCATGCGCGCGGCCAGCGCACCGCGCGCGAGAACGTCGACGACCTGTGCGATGCCGGCAGCTTCCGCGAATACGGTGGCCTGGCGCTGGCGGCGCAGGCCAGCCGGCGCAGCGAGGCTGACCTGATCGCCAACACCCCCGCCGACGGCCTGATCACCGGTACCGGCAGCGTCAACGGCAGCCTGTTCGCGCCGGAACGCGCGCGCTGCGCGGTGCTGGCCTACGACGCCACCGTGCTGGCCGGCACCCAGGGCAAGCGCAACCACACCAAGACCGACCGCATCCTGGAGGTGGCGCTGCGCAACCGCCTGCCCACGGTGATCTTTGCCGAAGGCGGCGGCGGCCGCCCGGGGGATGTCGACTTCCCCACCGTCGCGGGCCTGTATCAGCCCTCGTTCGGCGCCTTCGCCGAGCTGAGCGGCGAGGTGCCGGTGGTCGGCATCGCCTCCGGGCGCTGCTTCGCCGGCAATGCCGCACTGCTGGGCTGCTGCGATCTGATCGTGGCCACTCGCAACGCCAACATCGGCATGGCCGGCCCCGCCATGATCGAAGGCGGCGGCCTGGGCGTGTTCCGGCCAGAAGATATCGGCCCGGCCGCGGTGCAGTACCACAACGGCGTGGCCGACCTGCTGGTCGACGACGAAGCCGCGGCCGTGGCCGCCGCCAGACACTACCTGTCGATGTTCCAGGGCCGCCTGCAGACATGGCAGGCGCCCGACCCGCTGGCGCTGCGCCAGGTGGTGCCGGAAAACCGCCTGCGCGTGTACGACACCCGTGCCGCCATCGACGGACTGGCCGACACCGGCAGCGTGCTGGAGCTGCGCGCGGGCTTCGGCACCGGCATCCATACCGCGCTGGCGCGCATCGAAGGACGTCCGGTGGGCATCCTCGCCAACAATCCGCGCCACCTCGGCGGCGCCATCGACGCCGATGCCGCCGACAAGGCCGCGCGCTTCATGCAGCTGTGCAATGCGCACGGGCTGCCGATCGTGTCGCTGATCGACACGCCGGGCTTCATGGTGGGCCCCGAGGTCGAGGCCCGCGCGCAGGTGCGCCACGTGTCGCGCATGTTCGTGACCGGCGCCAAGCTGCGCGTGCCGTTCGTGGCGGTGGTGCTGCGCAAGGGCTATGGACTGGGCGCGATGGCGATGGCCGCGGGCGGCTTTCGCGCGCCCAGCTTCACGGTGTCGTGGCCGACCGGCGAGTTCGGCGGGATGGGACTCGAGGGTGCGGTGCGGCTGGGTTTTCGCAAGGAACTGGAAGCCTTGCCCGAGGGCCCGCAGCGCGATGCGCTGTACCAGCAGCTGGTCGCCCAGATGTACGAACGCGGCCATGCCATCAACGCCGCCGCGGCGCTGGAGCTCGATGCGGTGATCGATCCCGCCGCCACGCGCCAGTGGCTGGTCAGCGGCCTCGACGCGGGCGCCGCCGACCCCCACCGCGCCCAGCGACCGATACGCGCCTTCGTCGACGCCTGGTAGGCGCGGCGGCGGACATCCCCCCAGAGCGACAGCAAGAGGAGACAGCAGATGAACGAACAGGCGTTCTTCGCGGACCTGGAAGCCCGGCATCGCAAAATCTGGCCCGCCGGCCTGCCCGACGCACCGGTCTACCCGCATGGCGAGGCCCCGCTGGGCGACTACCTGCGCGCGTGGGCGCGCAAGCGCCCGGACCACGCCGCGCTGGTCTGGTACGGCACCACCGTCACCTATGCCGAACTCGACGACCTGTCCGAGCGCTGCGCCGCGCTGCTCAGGGCACGCGGCGTGGGCGCGGGCGACCGGGTCGCGGTGATGATGGGCAACTGCCCGCAGTTCCACGTGGTGTTCTACGCCATCCTGAAGCTGGGCGCGGTGTATGTGCCGGTCAACCCGCTCTTCAAGGAGCAGGAGCTGGAGTATGAGCTGAACGACGCCGGCGCCACCACCATCATCGTGCAGGACCAGCTGGCGCCGCTGCTGATGTCGGTGCGCGCGCGCACGCCGCTGCAGGCGGTCTACACCACCAGCGCCGGCGCGATGCTGCCGGCCCAGCCCGACCTGCCGCTGCCGGCCGGACTCGATGCGCCCGCGCTGGCGGTCGACGGCGCCATCGACCTGCTGCAGGCACTGCGCGAGACCGCGCCGGTGGCGCTGCCGCCGGTCGACCTGGACGCGCTCGCCGCGCTGAACTATACCGGCGGCACCACCGGCCTGCCCAAGGGCTGCATGCACACGCAGCGCGACATGCTGTACACCGCGGCGGCCTCGTATGCGCTGACCGGCGGCGTCGATGCGGCGCGGCTGGCCGAGGGCGCCGACGACGTGATGCTGAACTTCCTGCCGATGTTCTGGATCGCGGGCGAGAACCTCGGCCTGATCTATCCGATCTTCAGCGGCGCGACCGTGGTCCTGCTGGCGCGCTGGGACCCGGTGGCGGTGATGGCCGCGATCGAGCGCTATCGCGTCAACCGTACCTTCGTCGTGGTCGACAACGCGGTCGAGCTGATGAACCATCCCGATTGCGGCCGCTACGACCTGCGCTCGCTGCAGCATACGCGCGCCGCCTCGTTCATCCGCAAGATCACCCCCGACATCCGCCAGCGCTGGCACGCGCTGACCGGCAGCATCATTGCCGAAGGCGCGTGGGGCATGACCGAGACCCATACCAGCGACACCTTCACCACCGGCATGCAGGACGACGACATGGACCTGCGCGGCCGCCCGGTCTTTGTCGGCCTGCCGGTGCCGGGCACGCGCATCAAGATCTGCGACTTCGACACCGGCGCTGTGCTGCCGGTCGGCGAGGAAGGCGAGATCGTGGTCAGCACGCCGTCGCTGTTCAAGGGCTACTGGGGCCGCCCCGACGTCGATGCCGAGGTGTTCCGCGACGGCTGGTTCCGCACCGGCGATATCGGCACCTATGACGAGGCCGGCTACCTGCATTTCCTGGGGCGGCGCAAGGAGATGCTGAAGGTGCGCGGCATGAGCGTGTTCCCGTCGGAGCTGGAGGTGCTGCTGTCGCGCCATCCGGCGGTGCTGGGCTCGGCCGTGGTGGGCCGCCCGGACCCGGACAAGGGCCAGGTGCCGGTGGCCTTTATCCGCCTGCGTCCCGGGCATGCCGAGGGCACCACCGCCGACGCGCTGCATGCATGGTGCCGCGAGCAGATGGCGGTCTACAAGGTGCCCGAGATCCGCATCCTGCCCGAGTTCCCGCTGACCGCCACCGGCAAGGTGCGCAAGGTGGAACTGCAGGCACTGCTGGATACCGAGGCCGGCGGCTGAACCGGAACCGCTGTCAGGTAGTACCGCAGTACCGGACCAGGACGCCGCGCGCGCGTCCGGGACGCCTGCGCCCCGAAGGAGCCAACGGCCATGCAGGACCGATCCACCGGCACCATCAAGGAAGACCGCCACTTCGTCACCGCGCTGGCGCGCGGACTGGAAGTGCTGGCCTGCTTCCGCACCAGCGACCGCGTGCTGGGCAACCAGGAAATCGCCCGGCGCTGCGGGCTGCCCAAGTCGACCGTATCGCGCCTGACCTCCACCCTGACCCGGCTGGGCTACCTGGCGCAGGCCGAAGGCAGCCACAAGTACAGCCTGGGCACGGCCTGCCTGCGGCTGGGCGGCGCCATGCTGTCGCGGCTGGATATCCGCAAGGTGGCGCGACCGCTGATGCAGGAGCTGGCGGACTTCTCCGGCGGCGAGGTGTCGCTGGGCACGCGCGACCGCTTCTCGATGATCTATGTCGAGCACTGCCGCAGCAGCGCCGCGATTGCGCTGACGCTCGATACCGGCTCGCGCATTCCCGTGGCCACCTCAGCCATCGGCCGCGCCTGGCTGGCGGTGGTGCCGGAGCAAGAGCGGCAGGCCTTCATGGAACAGGTGCGCGATGTCGACGACATGGCCTGGCCGCGCCTGCGCCAGGGCATCGAACAGGGCCTGGCGGACCACCTCACCCTGGGCGTGACCTGCTCGATGGGTGAGTGGCAGCCGGACGTCAACGGCATCGCGCGCGGCTTCGAACCCGGCCATGGCATGCCGCCCATGGCGATCAACGTGGGCGGGCCGTCGTACCGCCTGTCCCGGTCATTCCTGCTCGACGAGGTGCGCCCGCGCCTGCTGGAGGTGGTACGCCAGCTGGAAGGCAGCTTCCCGCGCTGAGCGCATCCCTGGTTCACACCCACAGCGCCGCCACGAGACGGCGCAACAGGAGGAGCACCATGCAAGTGAAGAAACTGTCCGGCGCCACCCGCCACCAGTTGCTGGCCGGCATCGTCGCCGCGGCCATCGTGCCGCTCGCCCACGGCGCCGCGCCAGCGCCCGCCGCCGGCAGCCTTACCGTCGCCTTCGGCGCGGAATCCACCACGCTCGATCCGGTCAAGATCTCGGCCGGCGTCGACCACTACTTTGTCGGCCAGATCTTCGAGATGCTGGTGCGCCGCAATGCCGCGCTCAAGGACGAGAACTGGCTGGCAGAGAACTGGAAGCTGGAAACCGGCAAGGACGGCAAGCCCGTGCTCGACGTGCAGTTGCGCAAGGGCGTGCGCTTCCACAACGGCGACCCGCTGACCTCCGAGGACCTCGAGTTCTCCTGGCAACGACAGCGCGACCCCAAGAGCAGCTTCTTCTCGCACTATGTCTCGTCGGTCGAGCGTTTCGAGATCGTGGATGCACACCGCTTCAGGCTGCATTTCAAGGAGCCGGATGCGCAGTTCATCGTCGGCAATATGCAGCTGTGGGCCATGCCCAAGAAGTACATCCAGAAGGTCGGTGAAGAAGAGTTCGCCCGCAAGCCGGTCGGCACCGGGCCGTGGAAGTTTGTCTCGCGCACGGTCAAGGACGAGCTGAAGCTGGAAGCCTTTGACGGCTACTGGAACCAGGAAAAGCGGCCGGGCATCAAGGAACTGACCATCAAGGTGATTCCCGAGGACCTGACCCGGGTGGCGGCCTTCAAGACCGGCAAGGTCGATTTCATCGACAACGTGCCACCGTCGATGGTCGAGGAATTCAAGAAAATGCCCGGCGTGAAGACCGTCACGCTGGTGAGCGGCAACAACCTCTTCCTCAATTTCAACACGCAGATGCCGAAGTCGCCGTTCAACGACGTGCGCGTGCGCCAGGCGGCCGCGCACGCCATCGATGTCGACGCCATCATCAAGCGCGTGCTGTTCGGCCAGGGCGAGCGCTATGCGCAGGTGGGCAAGGAGTCCAACGGCTACGACCCCGCGCTCAAGCCTTATGCCTTTGACCAGAAGCGGGCGCGCGAGCTGCTGAAGCAGGCGGGCTACCCCCATGGCTTCGACACGCCCTGCTACAACCTGACCACGCCGCGCGAGCCGGGTGTGAAGGAAGTCGGCGAAGCCATGTACGCCTACCTGAGCGCGGTGGGCATCCGCTGCCAGGTACGCAACCTGGAGTACGGCGCGTGGATCAGCCTGGGCAAGCGCGGGCGCACCGGCCCGCCGGAGATGGATGGGGTGCTGAGCTGGATGTGGTCGCAGGGGCTGCCCGGCGACCCGGGGCTGGCCTGGTCCGGCCACCTGCACAGCTACCAGGGCGGCGGCGGCTGGGGCACCTATTCCTACACCAGCGACCCCGAGGTCGACGCGCTGCTGGAAAAGCAGCGCCAGACCATGGACCCGGCGGCACGCACCGCGCTGCTGCAGCAGATCGCGCGGCTCAAGCAGGAGCGCGTGCTGGGCGGCCTGCCGACCTACCGGCCGCTGGTGACCTTTGCCTGGCGCGACAACAAGATCAACTACGTGCCCTGGCCCATCCGCGACTACTGGCGCTCGTTCCAGGAAGTCAGCTGGAAGCAGCGCTGACCCGCCGCCGCGTCCGGCGCCCGTGCCGGACGCGGCATCCCCGCTGACGAATCTCCGACGGAGCCTGTCATGCCCATTGCAAGACGCCTGCTGCACGGCCTGATCAGCATCCTTGGCGCGAGCGTGATCATCTTCCTGATCTCGCGCCTGTCCGGCGACCCGCTGGCCTTGCTGCTGCCCGCCGACGCGCCGCCACAGGTCATCGAACAGACCCGCCAGCACCTCGGCCTGGACCAGCCGCTGGCGGCGCAGTACCTGGTGTTCCTGCGCAACGCCGTCACCGGCGACTTCGGCAACTCTTACCGCTGGCAGGAGCCGGCGCTCGGCCTGATCCTGGAGCGGCTGCCGGCCACGGTGGAACTGGCGCTGGCCGCGCTGGGCTTCTCGATTGCGATGGCGGTGCCATTCGGGGTGCTGTCGGCGGTCTACCGCGGCTCCTGGTTCGACCGCTTTGCCAAGGTGTTCGCCATGCTTGGCCAGGCCATGCCCAACTTCTGGGTCGGCCTGCTGCTGATCCTGCTCTTCGCGGTGCAGCTGAACTGGCTGCCGGCCTTCGGGCGCGAATCGTGGCACAGCCTGGTGCTGCCCGCGATGGCGCTGGGCTGGTATCCGGTGGCGGCGCAGACCCGCGTGGTGCGCTCGGCCATGCTCGACGTGCTCGACAGCGACTACATCCGCATGGGCCGCGCCATGGGCCTGCCCGAGCGCGTGCTGATCTGGAAGTACGCGCTGCGCAACGCGGCGATTCCGCTGGTGACGATCCTCGGCGTCTACTTCGCGGCGATGCTGGGCGGCGCCTTCGTGGTCGAAGTCATCTTCGCCTGGCCCGGCGTCGGCCGCACCGTGGTCGAGGCCGTGTTCGCGCGCGATTTTCCCGTGGTGCAGGCGGGCGTGATGCTCACCTCCGTACTGTTCGTGCTGTCCAACCTGCTGGTCGACCTGAGCTACGGCCTGATCGACCCGAGGATCCGCCATGCCTGAGATCGCCATGCCCCCTGCCGGCGCCCCCGCGGCGCCCGTGCGCAAGCGCCCGCGGCGCAACCTGCGCGACCTGCCCTGGTTTGCGCTGGCGGTGCTGCCGCTGCTGCTGGCCTGCGCCGTCGGCGGCGACGCGCTGCTGCCGCACGACCCCAACGGCCTCGACCTCGGGCTCGCGTTCCAGCCGCCGGCATGGCTGGCCGGCGGCAGCTGGGCCTATCCGCTCGGCACCGACAACATGGGGCGCGACCTGCTCACGCGCATCATGGCCGGCACGCGCATCTCGCTGGTGGTCGCGCTGTACGCGATCCTGATCTCCGGCGGCATCGGCACTGCCGCGGGCATGCTGGCCGGCTACTTCGGCGGCCGCCTGGATGCGCTCATCATGCGGCTGGTCGACATCCAGATGTCGATCCCCGCGCTGGCGCTGGCGCTGGTGCTGGCCGCGGTGCTGGGCCCGGGCTTCAACACCGTGGTGCTGGTGATCGTGGTGACCTACTGGACCTGGTACGCGCGCATCGTGCGCGGCGAGGTGATGTCGCTCAAGCAGCGCGACTACGTGGCGCTGGCACGCGTGGCGGGCTGCGGCACGCTCACCATCTTCCGCCGCCACCTGCTGCCCAACCTGCTCAACACCCTGCTGGTGCTGGCCACGCTGCAGGTGGGCCAGGTGATCATCTTCGAGGCCTCGCTGAGCTTCCTGGGGCTGGGCATCCAGCAGCCCGACGTGTCGTGGGGACTGATGCTGGCCGATGCGCGCAACTACATCACCAACGCGTGGTGGGCCATCACCATGCCCGGGCTTGCGATCATGGCCACGTGCCTGGCGTCCAACCTGCTGGGCGACTGGCTGCGCGACCACTTCGACCCGAAACGGAGGCAGCTATGACCGGCCCGGACCCGCACGTGACCCAACGCCCGTTGCCAACGGCCGCCCCCGCCACGTCCTCGCATGGCACGCCGATGCTGTCGGTGCAGGGCCTGACCACCCACCTCGAACTGCGCCGCGGCATGGTGCGCGCCGTCGACGGCGTCGACCTGCATGTGAACCAGGGCGAGACCCTGGGCGTGGTGGGCGAGTCGGGCTCCGGCAAGTCCATGACCATCCTCTCGATCCTGCGCCTGCTGCCGCGCCAGGGCGGCGTGCGCCTGGGCGGCAAGGTGCTGCTCGATGGCGTGGACCTGCTGCAGTTGCCGGAAAAGACCATGAGCGCGCAGTACCGCGGCCGCAAGATCGCCATGATCTCGCAGGATCCGCTGACCTCGCTCAATCCGGTGTTCACCGTCGGTGACCAGGTCGGCGCGCCGCTGCACTACCACGGCCTTGCCCACAGCCGCGCAGCGCGCCGGCGCCAGGTGGTGCAGGTGCTGGAAAGCGTGCGCATCCCGTCGCCCGAGACGCGGCTGGACGACTATCCGCACCAGTTCAGCGGCGGCATGCGCCAGCGCGTGGTGACCGGCATGGCCATCGCCAGCGCGCCGCGGCTGCTGGTGGCCGACGAGCCCACCTCGGCGCTGGACGTGACCATCCAGGTGCAGATCATGGCGCTGTTCCGCAGGATCCAGGCGCAGACCGGCGTCGGCATCATCCTGATCACGCATGACCTGGGCGTGGCGGCCAGCATCTGCCACCGGGTCGCGGTGATGTACGCCGGGCGCATCGTCGAGACCGGCGACGTGCGCACGCTGTACCAGCGCCCCGCCCATCCCTATACGCAGGCGCTGCTGCAGGCCATCCCGCATTTCGGCGACCGGCGCGAGCGGCTGTACGCCATCCCGGGCAGCCCGCCCAGCCTGGTCGACCCGCCGCACGGCTGCCGCTTCGCGGCGCGCTGTCCGCACCGCAAGCCGCTGTGCGACGACGCCTATCCGCCAGAGATCGAACTCGAATCCGGCCACAAGGTCAGCTGCTGGCTGGCCTCGGCCGGCTGAGACAGCGTTAAGCCAGGAGGCGCCATGCTGCTTGAAGTGCAAGACCTGCAAAAGCATTTCCCTACGCGCGGCGGCACCGTGCGTGCCGTCGACGGCGTCAGCTTTGCCGTCGATGCCGGCCAGACCTTTGCGCTGGTGGGCGAGTCCGGTTGCGGCAAGACCACCATAGCGCGCCAGTTGCTGCTGCTCGAGCGCCCCAGCGCCGGCGCCGTCCGCTTCGATGGCCAGGACGTGCTGGCACTGGACCGCAAGGGCGTGCTGGCCTACCGGCGCCAGGTGCAGGCAGTGTTCCAGGACCCGTCGTCGTCGCTCAATCCGCGGCTGAAGGTCAGCATGCTGCTGGCCGAGCCGCTGCTGGCGCACGGCCAGGGCGGCAACCGCGCGGCGCTGCGCGCCCGCCTGCTGGAGCTGCTCGAGATCGTTGGCCTGCCGCCCGGCGCGCTCGAGCTCTACCCGCACGAGTTCAGCGGCGGCCAGCGCCAGCGCATCGCGGTGGCGCGCGCGCTGGCGCTGCGCCCGCGGCTGATGGTGCTGGACGAGCCGACCTCGGCGCTGGATGTGTCGATCCGCGCGCAGATCATCAACCTGCTGTCGGATATCCAGCGCAGCTTCGGGCTGGCCTATGTGGTGATCGCCCACGACCTGGCGCTGGTGGAGCACTTCAGCTCGGCGGTGGGCGTGATGTACCTGGGCAACCTGGCGGAAAGCGGGCCCAGCGCCGCGGTGTTCGGCGCGCCGCGCCATCCCTATACGCAGGCGCTGCTGGGCTCGGCGCCGCGGCCCGACCCGGACCACCAGCCCGCCGAAGGCCTGATCGTGGGCGAGATCGGCTCGGCGCTGCACCCGCCGCCGGGCTGCAAGTTCCATCCGCGCTGCCCGCGCGCGCTGCCGGCGTGCGCGACGCAGGTGCCGCCGATGCGGCGGCTGGACCCGACCACCGGCGCGGCAATGCCGGCGCACCAGGCCGCCTGCCACCTGCTGCAGTGAATCTTCACAGAAGGCAGGCGGGAGGCAGGCGCGGGCCGCGGGGCTCGGCCGAACTGCCTCAGCCGCCCTGCATCCGCGACGGATCGTCGCTGCGCGAGGTGGTGGTGACGGTGCCGTCGCTGTTGAAATGCACGTTGAAGAAGGCCTTGTCGGTCGAGGTTTCCATCCAGCGGTAGCCCCACACCTCTTCCTGCTTCAGCGCGAACGCTTCCACCTTGGTGGGCTTGCCCAGCAGGCGGCGGATATCGTCCTTGCTCATGCCGGCGCGCACGCGCGCGAAATTCTCGGCCGACAGCACCTGCTCGATCTTAGCGACCTTGCCGTCGGCGCCGATGGTGACCATCCAAGTGGTGGTGCCCTCGGGGCCGCGCGGGTATTCCAGGCGGCGCGCGCCGTCGGCCTCTTCCCAGACGATCTCGGGCTTGCCGGCCTGGCGGCGCAGGTCTTCCTCGGTCGACTGGCCCGGCACGATGCCCTTGAACAGCTCGCTGTCGGGCTTGATCGCGTTCCAGGTGTTGCGCGCGGTCTCGCCCGCCTTCTTCATGGCTTCGTCGACCTTCTGCTGGTCGCAGCCGAACAGCGCAAGCATCGAGGCAATCAGTCCCATGGCGGCAAGGCGTCGCGGCGACGCGGCAAAGGTCGAAGGGAAGTCATCGGCGCACCGGCTCGGCGATGACGGCCGAGGCCGCCTGTGCGGCGCCCTGGGGGTCGAGTGGCTGGCTTTCATCCTGCTGGCTCCTCCTGGTACCGCGATTCGGGGCCCCGCTGAACAGGTTGGCCCAGGTATCGAAGCGGCGGTTGAACAAGACCGACAAACCGTTGATGGACCCGCCCTTGGCAATCAGCGACCAGCGCCGCGAAAATTGCCAGGTCAGTTTCACCACGTTCGAGGCCGAGGTCAGGCTCTGCTCGTAGCCCACCGACATGCGTTCGGTGATGGCCTTGCCCATGCTGACCACCTGCTGGTCGTTCAGGCCGGCGGTGCTGGGCCCGATCGAGAATTCGTCGATGCCGAAATGCGAGACGATGCCCTTGCCGGCCCGGCCGCCGATCAGCCCCAGCGCGGCGCCGCCCAGCGCCGAGCCGCTCAGCTGGCGCTGCTGGCCGGCGCCGGCGCTTTCCGCGCCGTAGCCGAACATCAGCCACGACAGCTTGTCCTCGTCGGGCACGTTGGGCTCCGACACCAGCCGCACGCGCGGCAGCCGCACCGTGCCGGTGACTTCCACGCCGGCCTCGACCTCCTGGTTGCGACGCATGGCGCGGATGTTCATGTTCGGGTTGTCGATCGGCCCGTTGAAATTGATGATGCCGCGTTCGATGTCCAGCTTGCGTCCGAAGGCCTCGTAGGTGCCGTCGGTGACGCGCACCGTGCCGGTGGCCTTCATCGGCGCCAGCGGTTCGCTCTTCACGCCCATCTGCCCGGCCAGCAGCAGGTCCGCGCCGGCACCGCGGAAGCGGAAGTTGTTGCCGAGGTCGACGGTCAGGTCGATCACGGGGCTGAAGCGGCTGGCGGGCTTGCTTTCCGGCACCGGCGTGGCCGCGGTCTTGACCGCGCGCTGGTCCTTGCGCCGGATCACCACGACATCGTCGCCCAGCACCGGCGCCCCGGCCTTGGGCAGGTCGAACAGGCCGCGGTCGACGCGGAACTTGCCGCGGATCACCACCTGCTTGTTCTCGTTGGCGATGCTGGCATCGCCCGACACCACCAGGGTGCGTTCCGGGCTGGCGAACAGCTGCAGCTTGTCGGCGACGATCCTGCCGGTCAGGTTGGGATCGGCCTCGCCCAGCTTGACGTTGCCGGTGGCGGTGAGCTTGCCCTCGCCGCCATGGAACTCCACCTGCCTGAGCTCGACCGTGTTCTGGTCGAGCACCACGCGCACGGTGCCGTCGGTCAGGCGCAGCCCCTGGTCGTACAGCGTCACCGCAAGATTGTCACCGTTGATGGTGCCGGTCAGCAGCGGCGCCGCCACCGTGCCGGCCAGCCGCATCGCCGCAGCCAGGCGGCCGTCGAAGGCGTATTGCGGGCCGGTCAGCGCTTCCAGCGACTTCAGCCGCGGCACGTCGACGGTGACGGTGCCGCCCAGCGTCGAGGCCGGGCCCACGGTCTGCAACCCCTGCTCCTGCACCAGGCCGGCCGAGGCATCGACCACCACCTTGCCGATGCGGCCCGACACCATGCCGCCGCGCAGCGCGATGCGGTTGCCGCCGGCGTCGGCGCGCAGGCTGGTCTCGCCCAGGCCGAGCGTGGTGAAGCCCCGGCCCGCGTTGACCGACAGGTCGCCGCTGCGCCGGCGCAGTTCCGCAAAGCCGGTGGCGGTCTCGGCCAGCGCCAGGTTCCAGCGGCCGTCGATGACCAGATCGGAACGCACCGGCGGGCGCTCGCCGGTGATGGTTTCCATCAGCTCCAGCACGCGCGCCACCTGCAGGCCGTCGAGGCTGCCGGCGCTGCGGATGCGGCCGTGGTCCCAGTCGAGGCTGTCGATCACCAGCGTGGCGCGGTCCAGCAGCAGGCGCGTCGCGCCCAGGCGCACGCGCTGATCGGCCACCAGCAGCTGCGTCGGCGCGGCCAGGCGCAGGTTGACGGTGCCGCGCTCTTCCAGCGTGCGGATGGTGCCGTTCCAGCCGTCTTTGCCCCGCCACGCGCCCTGACCTGCCAGCGCCAGCTGCAGGGGCCGCTGGTTCAGGCTGCCGGCCGCCTTGACGTCGAAGGCGTGGCTGGCCTGGGTGCCGTTGAGGGTCGCGTCGAGCGTGGCGAGGCTGGCGTGCGGGCCGCGGTAGCCGCGCGCCGCCAGCTGCACCGACAGCGGGCCGTCGAGCCCGCCGCGGATCTCGGCGCGGCCGCTGGCGCTGGCCAGCTTGTGCGGGCCCAATTCCAGCGTTTGCGCGTTGTAGTCGGCCACTACCTCGGGCTTCTTCAGCGTGCCGGTGATGGTGGCGTCGAGCTTGAGCTTGCCGGCCACACCGAACTTCAGGCGCTCCAGCTGCGGCGCGTCGACCGCCAGCCTGAGCGCATCGCCGCGCGCGCCGAAGCTGCCGCGCAGGCTGGCCTGGTTGCCGGCCATGCTGAGCGCGGCCTCGCTCGGCAGCAGCCGCTCGCCGGCCAGGCGCAGCTTGCCGCCGCCGGTCATCGGCAGGCCCGCGTATTCGCTTTCATGCACGGCGAAGTCCAGCGCCACGCCCAGTTGCGGCGCGAGCTCGCCGGTCGCGCTGAAATCCGCATTGATCCGGCCCGCGGCCACCTTGGCCAGCCGCGACGGATCGAACGCCGACAGCTTGCCCTTGAAGCTGTACGGCTGCTTGTCCTTCAGCCCCAGCTTGCCTTCGGCGGTCAGCAGGCCGGTGCCGACCACGGCGCGCAGCGCGGCCAGGGTCACGGTCTCGGCATCCATGCTGGCGTCGGCAAATAGCTTGAGCTGGCCGCCGGACAGGTCCAGCGCCACGCTCTGGCGGCCCGGCTCGAGGCGGACCACCACCGGGCCCGACAGGCTGGCGCTGGTCAGCGAGCCATGCAGCGCCGCCGGGTCCAGCCGGCGCACGTCCAGGTCGAAGCCGCCGCGGCCGCCGCGCAGCGAGCCGCTGCCGGCGATCTCGGCCTTGCCCGCCAGCGCCACGCGCAGGTCCGACACCGCCTGCGCCGCCTCGCTCAGTTCCACGCGGGCGCGCACCGATTGCACCGGCAGCCGCTCCCGGTCGAGCGGGCCGGCCTCCAGGTTGCGGATCTCGATCTCGCCGGCGACTGCCAGCGGCGCCGACGCGGCCGCGGGGGCCGCGGGGGCCGAGGCCGCCGATGGCGCCGATGGCGCGGAGGCAGCCGGCGCGGAAGCCGCAGGCGCCGAAGCCCCCGCCGCATTGCTGCCGGCCGCCACGCCATCCACCGGCCGCAGCTCCGCATGCACGGTCAGGTTGGCCTGCGGCGCCGACCGGCTGAACAGGCGCGGGTTGATGCGGTCGCCATCGACCAGCAGGTGCGTGAACGGCACCTTGCCGAACGGCGTCAGGTCGGCGCCGGCACGCAGGTGGATGCGGTCGCCGCTGGCCTGCAGCTCGGCGCGCAAGGCATCGAGGTTGCCGTCGGCGGTGGCATTGACGGCAAAGGCCTCGTCCTGCCAGCTGCTTTCCAGCAAGGCCTCGGCGCTGAGCGCGAACGGCGCGGCGGCGCCCAGCTGCGCGTTGGCGGCGAGCTTGCCGTAAGGCGTTTCCAGCTTGTCGACGCTGACGCGGTGGTGCTGGCCGTCGCTGTGCAGCGCGCCTGACAGGTTGCCGAACACCATCGGCTCGGCCGTGGGCGCCGGGCCCTGCACCAGCGCCAGGCGCTCGAGCGTCAGCGCATCGACATCGACGGCCAGCGGCAGTTCGAGCGAAGCCGGCTTCTGCATCGGTCCGGTGCTGGGCTCCGACGGCCCCAGCCGCACTTCGGCCTTGCCGATGCGCAGCCATTGCACATGCAGCCGCCGGGGCTGCCAGCTCAGGTTCCAGCTGCCGTCGACGCGGTCGACCGTGACGCGCGTCTGGCCGCTGGCAAACACAACGTCGCGCAGGCGCAGGCCGTGCGCCACGGTGCCGCCTTCCAGGCGGCCGCTGAGCATGCCGGCCGACAGCCGCGTGGCCAGCGTCCACAGGTGGCGCGTGCCGGTTTCGGTGCGCAGCGCCGCCACGCCGGCAGCCGTAAGCACCACCACCAGCAACAGCAGGATGCCGGCCAGCCAGCCCAGCGCGCGCCACAGCCGCCGGCGCTTGCGCGGTGCCGGACCGGATGGCGGCGCGGCGTCGCCGCCGCCGGGCACGGAAGGCAGGTCGTGCACGTTCATCAGAACGCCACCCCCAGCGAGATATGCGGCCGGAACTGCTGCTCCTGGATGCCATAGCCCACGTCCAGCTGCAGCGGGCCCACCGGCGTGCGCCAGCGCACGCCGACGCCCACGCCGTTGTAGATGGTCACGCCGCGCAGGTCGTTGGCGGCGGTGCCGGCATCCCAGAACACGGCCACGCCCCAGTCCGGCTTGAACCAGTACTGGTACTCCAGGCTGCCGGTGGCCAGGTACTTGGCCGGCAGGATGCTGGCGCCGCTGGGCGTGCCGATCGACTGGTAGCTGTAGCCGCGGATCGAGTCGGTGCCGCCGGCGCGGAAGCGCAGCGTCGCCGGGATCTGGCTGGCGCTGTCGCCGGTCAGGTCGGCGCCCAGCTCCAGCCGCGCCACCACCAGGTCGCGCTTGCCCACCGGCACGTACTGGCGGATCCGGCCGTACAGCCGCAGGAAGGTGGCATCGCTGAGCAGGTTCTTGGCGGCCACCCCGATCTGGGTGTTGATCACGTTGCCGCGGCGCGGGAACACCGGGTTGTCGACATCGCGCCGGGTCCAGGCAAACGCCGGCACCAGCGCCTTGCTGATCTGGCTGGCCTGGCCCAGCGGCAGCAGCTTGTCGTAGTAGAAATCCAGCGACGTGGTCACGTCGTACTTCTCGCGCGAGCGCGAGCGCTTCAGGCCCGCGCGCAGGCTGGTGGTGTCGGTGTTCTCGATGTCGATGGTGCGCTCGTAGCTGCTGTAGACGCTGTTGCGGTAGGCACCGCGCGACGGCGGCATCGCCGCCTCGGCGAACAGGTAGGAACGCTTCTGCTCGATGCGCGCCTGCGAATCGAAGGTCCAGGCGCGGTTGAACAGGTTGTAGTAGGAATAGCGCCCTTCGACCTGCGCCCCGGTATCGGTGGTAAAGCCGACACCGCTGTTGAGCCGGTGCACCGGATATTCGCGCACGCGCACCGACACCGGCGCGGTGACCACACCGTCCGGGGCCTGCTCGGCATCCGGCGGCGGCTCCAGGTCGACCTGCACGTTGGAGAAATACGGCTGGTTCTGGATCGCGCGCTGCAGCTCCAGCAGCCGCTCCACCCGGTACGGCTCGCCCTCGCTGAGCGGGTTGACGTTATAGACGATCTGTTCCGGGTAGCGGCGCGTGCCCGTGACCTTGAGCGCGCCCAGCCGGTAGGCCGGGCCGCTGACATAGTGCGTCGACAGGTCCGCGCGCAGTTCGTCCGGCTCGATCCGCGCCTGCGACGCAGCCAGCCGCGCGCCGTAGTAGGTGTGGCTCTGCAACGTCACCAGCGCGTTTTCCTTGGCCTTGTCCCAGGCCTCCTGGCGGAACGGCTCGCCCGCGGGCAGGCCCCACTTGGCTTTCATCTCCGCCACCTGCTCGGGCGACTGGGTCGCGGCCGGGCCGGTCACCTGCAGGTCGACGTTGCGGATCAGCGTGCGCGCGCCGGGGTCCACCATCACATGGACCACGCGCTTGTCGCCCTCGCCCTCGACGCGGGTAGTGGTGGTCGGATCGAAATAGCCTTCGGTGGAGGCTAAGGCCCGCACCTGCTCGCCGACGGTCTCGACCATGTAGTCGAACTGGTCCTGGGACAGGTCGGCGCGGTCCTTGTAGCGGGCCAGGTCGAGGTGCTCCTCGAGCATCTCGCGGATCGGCTTGGGCGCTTCCACCTCGACCTTGTAGGCGGCCGGGGCCGCACTTGCGGCAAGGGCCAGCACCAGCGCTCCGAGCACGCCGAGTGCGCGCGCGGCGGGACGCCTGGCGGCACGGCCAGGCCAGTCAGCGGTGTTAGCGGTGTCTTGCGGCATCGCCCCATTGTCCACACATACAAAGTCGGTATTTGACCACACCCGGCCGCGCGCCCGGAACTTTCCCACGCGCTGCGGTGCCCTCGCGGCCTCCGGCTACAGTCTGGCGTGCATCCCGGGGGGCCGATACTGTAAAATCATGGCCCACTGTACCTATCTGGCGCCCGCACGGGTGCATCCCGGTTGAACATGGCCCTCTACGAATCCGATATCACCCAGTTCCTGAAGCAGCTCAAGCAAGAGCGCCCGACGCTGGAGGCCGAGCAGCGCGACGGCCGCGCCCTGCTGTGGGACAAGGCACCGATCGACCTCGAAGAGCGCGCCCGCGCCCAGGCTTCGCGCGTGGCGCAGAAGCCCTACGTCTACTCGCAGGACAACTGATTCCCGCCGCCCCAGAGCCCGGACCCGAGCCGACTGCACCATGAGCGCAGCCGACCAGGACAAGCTGCCGCTGCCCGTGGAGCTGCCCGCCGTGGCGCCCGCGGCCGCCGCCGGCCCGGCCGGCCCCGCCGACATGGTCGACGGGATGGCGTTCGCGCGCCTGTACGGCGAGCCGCTGTTCAAGCTGCCGCAGGACCTCTATATCCCGCCGGACGCGCTCGAGATCTTCCTCGAAGCCTTCGAAGGTCCGCTGGACCTGCTGCTGTACCTGATCCGCAAGCAGAACTTCAACGTCCTCGACATCCCGATGTCGCAGGTGACGCGGCAGTACCTGTCGTATATCGAGCAGATTCGCAAGACCAACCTGGAGCTGGCGGCGGAATACCTGCTGATGGCGGCGATGCTGATCGAGATCAAGTCGCGCATGCTGCTGCCGGTCAAGAAGGCCGACAGCGACGAGGAAGCCGAAGACCCCCGCGCCGAGCTGGTACGCCGCCTGCTGGAGTACGAGCAGATGAAGCTGGCCGCGCAGCGCCTCGATACGGTGCCGCAGCTGGGCCGCGACTTCCTGCGCTCGCAGGTGTATATCGAGCAGAGCCTGGCGCCGCGCTTTCCCGACGTGGAAACCGTCGACCTGCAGGCGGCCTGGGCCGACGTGCTCAAGCGCGCCAAGCTCAACCAGCACCACAAGATCTCGCGCGAGGAGCTGTCGGTGCGCGAGCATATGAGCCAGATCCTGCGCCGGCTGCAGCATGCGCGCTTCATGGAGTTCTCGGAGCTGTTCGAGGACGCGGTGCGCTCCGGCAAGGGCGTGCCGGTGGTGGTGGTGAACTTCATCGCCATGCTGGAACTGTCGCGCGAATCGCTGGTGGAGATCACCCAGGCCGAGCCGTTCGCGCCGATTTATGTGCGATTGGCGTACAGCCCCAGCTGACCCGTCCGAACCGCCGAGGCCAGCCCCGCCCCAGTTGATCTACAATCCGCCGACAGCCGGCCCAGACCGGCACGGCAGCCGCCGCGCGCCGCGGACCGGCGTCCGGGTCACCCCTACACGACCAGCACACCAAGGCAGATGAAAGTCATTTCCTCCATCCAAGAGCTGCGGGACCAGTTGCGCGGCCAGAACCGCGCCGCGTTTGTCCCCACCATGGGCAACCTGCACGAAGGCCACCTGTCGCTGATGCGCCTGGCGCGCCAGCACGGCGATCCGGTGGTGGCATCCATCTTCGTCAACCGCCTGCAGTTCGGCCCGAACGAGGATTTCGACAAGTACCCGCGCACGCTGCAGGACGACATCGAGAAACTGCAGAGCGAAGGCGTCTACGTGCTGTTCGCGCCTTCGGAGCGCGACATGTACCCCGAGCCCCAGGAATACCGCGTCGAGCCGCCGCACGACCTGGGCGATATCCTCGAAGGCGAGTTCCGCCCCGGCTTCTTCAAGGGCGTGTGCACGGTGGTGATGAAGCTGTTCTCGTGCGCGCAGCCGCGCGTGGCGGTGTTCGGCAAGAAGGACTACCAGCAGCTGATGATCGTGCGCCGCATGGTGCAGCAGTTTGCGCTGCCGATCGACATCATTCCCGCCGAGACCGTGCGCGCCGAAGACGGCCTGGCGCTGTCGTCGCGCAACCGTTACCTGAGTCCGGACGAGCGCGCCGAGGCACCCGTTCTGTACCGCACCCTGCACGACGTGCGCGACACGGTGCTGGGCGGCGACCGCGCCTCGGCCGACCTGCTGGCGGTGGAGGCCGGCGCCCGCGCGTCGCTGGAACAGCGTGGCTGGAAGCCGGACTATGTGTCGATCCGCAAGCGCGTCGACCTGCAAGCGCCGACGCGCGAGGAATTCCTCGCCGGCGAGCCGCTGGTGATCCTGACCGCGGCCAAACTGGGCGCGACCCGGTTGATCGACAACCTGGAAATCTGAGCGACGCAGCCGCGTCCGCCAAAGAAAGAAGGCAGGCCTTGCGCCTGCCTTTTTTCATGCCCCGCGCATGCCGGCGCGTTGCGCGCTCTTCACCACATGGCGCTGGTGGCCGCGCCGCCGCTTCCACCAGATCAGAGTGCCGGTCACGGCAAACGCCAGCGGCGCCAGCCCGAACAGCGTGATGAAGATCCGCCCCGGCAGGCCGAAGGCTTCGCCGGTATGCAGCGGAAACTGCCAGTTCAGCAGCGTGTCACCGGCGGGCGCCTGCTGCGGGTCGCGCACGCCCAGGGGCGCGCCGGTCCAGGCATCGAGCCAGAGCCGCGTCGCGCCGGTGTGCTGGCGCACCTCGCCGGGCTGGCACAGCCGGATCTCGAAGGCATCGCCGGGCTTGCGCGGGAAGCCGATGCGGGTCACCTGCGCCTGCGGGAACTGCGCCTGCGCGGCGGCCATGATCTCGCCCGCCTCCAGCGGCCGCGCGCCCGCCGGCGCCGGTGCCGAGACGTGCTTGGCCGGTGGCGTCACCGTCATCACCCCCGCCACGATCGGCGTCACCCACTTGGGCAGGTTCAGGTACCAGCCGGAAAACGCGATGATCGCCAGCACCGGCGCGGCCAGGATGCCGCCGGCGCGGTGCAGCGAGTAATTGAAGCGCGACCATGAACCGCCATGCGTAACGCGGAACGCCTGCACCACCGAGCGCAGCTTCATCTTGGGCCACCACGCTGCCACCCCGACCAGCGTGGTCAGCAACAGCAGCATGCCGGCCACGCCGGTGATGGTCTTGCCGGTATCGCCCGACAGCAGGTAGCGGTGCAGGTGGAACAGCGTGGGCAGCAGCAGCCGGCGCGACAGCCCCGCCTCGCCCCACACGCGCTCGCCCTTCACTGCCAGCGTGACCGGATCGACCATCACCTGGCGCGAGCGCCCCGGCACCACGCCGCCGGGCCCCTTGACCGGATACCAGGCGATAAAGACGCCGTCGGCATGGGTCGGCAGCATCAGCAGGTTGGGCTTGCCGTAGGGCGGCGCCGCCAGCCGCTCGGTCACGGCCTGGACCGTGTCCGGGGTCACCGGCGCGGTCATCGGCGCGGACGCCACCAGCAGGTCGGGATTAAGCCAGGCGTCGAGCTCATCGCGCCAGGCGATGGTCATGCCGGTCAGCCCCAACAGGACGAACAGCAGGCCGAGACTCAGGCCGATATAGCGATGCAGCTTGACGAGGACGACGCGCAGGCGGCCGGTAACCATGACGGGGTGAAGTACGTTGAGCGGACGCTGCAAGGCGCGGAATATGGCGCAAAAGCCATCTCCATGCCACGATGCGAATGCGAAGGATTCGCGATTCTAGCAGGGCCGCTGCTTGCCGCCGCGTGCCCGTCGCAACCTCAGCGCCACGACCTCAGCGCTGCAACGGCGCCAGCAGTGCCGCCAGGTCCAGGTGCGCCGCCATGGTGTCGGCCAGGCGTTCGATCGACGCTTCGCGCAGCGCGTCCAGGTCCACCGCCTGGGCCTGGTCCAGCCCCGCCCAGCGCAGCAGCGCCTGGCAGGCCGCGGGATCGTCGAACAGGCCGTGGACATAGGTGGCCAGCACCTGCCCGTCGGCCGAGCGCGCCCCGTCCGGGCGCATGGTGCCGTCGCCTCGGTCCAGCCACAGCGCCGGCTGCTCCAGGCCCTTGCCGGTGGTGACGCCGAGATGGATCTCGTAGCCGCGCACCGGTGCCCCGGCCGGGTCCGGCGCCAGCCGTCCGTGCACCTGGCGCAGCTGCTTGTCGGCGGCCAGCGTGGTTTCGTAATCGAGCCAGCCCAGGCCTGCGCTGCTGCCGGCGGGGCCTTCGCGGCCGTCGGGATCGTGCACCTGCCGCCCCAGCATCTGCATGCCGCCGCAGATGCCGATCAGCTTGCCGCCGTAGCGCAGGTGGCGCGCCAGCGCCGCGTCCCAGCCCTGGGCCCGCAGGAAGTCCAGGTCGCCGCGCACGTTCTTGCTGCCGGGCAGCACCACCAGGTCGGCCGGCGGGATCGGCCGGCCCGGGCCGACAAACTGCAGGTCCACCTGCGGGTGCGCGCGCAGCGCGTCGAAGTCGGTATGGTTGGCGATGCGCGGCAGCACCGGCACGATCACGCGCAGGCGCTGCGCGTCCTGGCCACCTTCGGCCTGCGCGCCGATGATGGCGTCCTCGGCGTCCAGGTGCAGGCCATGCAGGTACGGCAGCACGCCGAACACCGGCTTGCCGGTACGCGCCACCAGCCAGTCCAGTCCCGGCTCCAGCAGCCCGATATCGCCGCGGAAGCGGTTGATGATGAAGCCGGTCACGCGCGCGCGCTCGCTCTCGGACAGGCAGTCGAGCGTGCCCACCAGGTGCGCGAACACGCCGCCGCGATCGATGTCCGCGACCAGCACCACCGGGCAGTCGACCTGCTCGGCAAACCCCATGTTGGCGATGTCGCGCTCGCGCAGGTTGACCTCGGCCGGGCTGCCGGCGCCCTCCACCAGCACCACCTCGTAGGCCTGCGCCAGGCGCGCGTGCGAGGCCAGCACCGCCTGCATCGCCTGCGGCTTGTAGGCGTGGTAGGCGCGCGCGTCCAGGTCCAGCCGCGCGCGGCCGTGGATGATGACCTGGGCGCCGGTGTCGCTGCTGGGCTTGAGCAGCACCGGATTCATGTCGGTATGCGGCGCCAGCCGCGCGGCCTGCGCCTGCAGCGCCTGGGCCCGGCCGATCTCGCCGCCATCGGCGGTGACGGCGCTGTTCAGCGCCATGTTCTGCGGCTTGAACGGCACCACGCGCGTGCCGGCGCGCGCCAGCACCCGGCACAGGCCGGCGACGATGGTGCTCTTGCCGGCGTCGGAGGTGGTGCCCTGGACCATCAGGGTGCCGCGCAGGGCACCCGGAAAGCGGGATTGCGGAGAGTCGGGTTGCATCGGCGGATTATCGCACCGGCCCGCACGCGGGTCGTGCCATGCCCGGATGCGGCGGCTACAATACGCGGATGGAAACCCCGGCCATCGCACCCGCTAACGCATCCGGCATCGCCCCTGCCGCACAGCCGCGCGCTGCCGCCAGCGGGACCGGCGGCCGCCAGCTGACGCTGGTGCTGGGCGGCGCACGTTCCGGCAAGAGCCACTTTGCCGAACAGCTCGCCACCGACCACGCCACCCTTACCGGCGGGCCGGTCACCTACATCGCCACCGCGCACCAGGACCCGGCCCACGCCGACCAGGAACTGGAGGTGCGCATCGCGCTGCACCGCGCGCGCCGCCCCGCCGACTGGCGCCTGGTCGAAGAGCCGGTGCACCTGGCCGATGCGCTCTATGCCAACGCGCGCCACGACGGCTGCATCCTGGTGGATTGCATGACGCTGTGGATCAACAACCTGCTTTTCCCCGATGGCCGCAGCTATCCCGAGCATGGCGTGATCACGCCACCGGCGGCATTCACCGAAGAAATCGAGGCGCTGCTCAACGCACTGCCGACGCTGCCCGGCCACGTGATCCTGGTCTCGAACGAGATCGGCTTCGGCGTGATTCCGATGGGCGCCATTACCCGCTTCTATGTCGATGAACTGGGCCGCCTGAACCAGAAGCTGGCTGCCGCCGCCGACTGCGTGCGGCTGCTGGTGGCGGGCATCCCGGTGGCGGTAAAGGGGCCCGATCCCGCATGCTGATGCTGGCCTGGCCGGCATCCGTGGCAGCGGCATGGATCGGGGCACTGCTGGACCGCTGGCTCGGCGAGCCGCGCCGCTGGCATCCGCTGGTGGGCTTCGGCCGCATCGCGGCCGCATTGGAACGATGCCTCAACCCTCCCTCGCAACGTAATGCGCCATGGCGCCAGCGCCTTGCCGGGCTTGCCGGCTGGTGCGTGCTGGTGCTGGTCCCGGCCGCGCTGGCATGGTGGCTGGTGGCCGCCGCGGCCCGCTGGCATCCGCTCGCCGCGCTGGCGCTGCATGCGCTGGCGCTGTACGCGGCGCTGGGCGCGCGCAGCCTGCACCAGCATATCGCCCCGATTGCCGACGCGCTGGGCGCGGCCGACCTGCCCACCGCGCGCGCGCTGACCGCGCGCATCGTCTCGCGCGACACCGCCGATGCCGACGCCGAGGCGCTGGCCCGCGCCGCCTGCGAATCGGCGCTGGAGAACGGCAATGACGCGGTGTCCGGCGCGCTGTTCTGGTTCCTGGTCGGCGGCGCACCCGCTGTGATCGGATTCCGCCTGGCCAATACGCTCGATGCGATGTGGGGGTACCGCACGCCGCGGCTGCTGCATTTCGGCTGGGCCGCAGCGCGCCTCGACGATGCGCTCAACCTGGTGCCGGCACGGCTGACCGCGCTGTCATATGCGCTGCTCGGCGCCACCGGGCAGGCGCTGCGCTGCTGGCGCACCCAGGCCCCGGCGTGGTCGAGCCCCAATGCCGGCCCGGTGATGGCGGCGGGAGCCGGCGCGGTCGGCGTGCAGCTCGGCGGCCCGGCGCGCTATCACGGTGAAATCGAGCAACGCCCGCCGCTTGGCACCGGCACCGCGCCGCAGGCGGCGCATGTGATGGCCTGCCTGCGGCTGGTCGAACGCACGCTATGGCTGTGGCTGGCGCTGGCCGGCGCCAGCGCGCTCGCTGCACTGACGGCATCCGCACCGGCATGAGCACCGCCCTGCCCCCGATCCGCCATGGCGGCGACCTGCTCGCCGCGGTGCGCCGCTACGGCCGCCCGGCCGACGACTGGCTCGACCTGTCCACCGGCATCAACCCCGACGGCTATGCGGTGCCCGCGCTGCCGCCGCAGGTGTGGCAACGCTTGCCACAGGACGACGATGGCCTGGCCGAACTGGCCGCGGCGGCATGCGGCGCGCCCCATGCCCTGCCGGTGGCCGGCTCGCAGGCCGCGATCCGTACGCTGCCGGCGCTGCTGCGCCCGGGGCGGGTCGGCATCGCCGCGCTGGGGTACAGCGAATACGCGCCGGCGTTCGCCGCCGCGGGGCACACCGTGGTGCTGCTAAACGAAGCCGACTTCGCCCGGCCCGATTTGGCCGACGCGCTCGATCATCTGGTCGTCGTCAACCCCAACAACCCGACCGCGCGCGTGCTGCCAGCCGCCACGCTGCTGCACTGGCATGCCGCGCTGGCAGCGCGCGGCGGCACGCTGCTGGTCGACGAAGCCTTTATCGATTGCCTGCCCGGCGGTTCCGTCGCCGCGCACAGCGGCGCGCCCGGGCTGGTGGTGCTGCGCTCGATCGGCAAGTTCTACGGCCTGGCCGGCATCCGCTGCGGCTTCGTGCTGGCGCAAGCGGCGCTGCTGGACACGCTGCGCGCGCGCCTGGGCCACTGGACCGTCGCCGGCCCCGCGCGCGCGGTGGCACGCCGCGCGCTGGCCGACCAGCCGTGGCAGCAGGCCACTCGTGACCGGCTGCAAGCGTGCGGGGCGCGACTGGCCGCCGTGCTGGAACACCACGGCCTGGCGCCGGTGATGCATCCCTTGTTCTGCTGGGTCCCGCATCGGGACGCGGCGCAGCTGCAACACGCGCTGGCGCGGCACGGCGTCTGGACCCGTTATTTCGATGCCGCCGGCGGCTGCGCGCCGAGCCTGCGACTTGGCCTGCCACCGGACCAGCCGCTGGCCTGGCAGCGGCTGGACGCGGCACTGGCGGCCGCTGCCTGACCTTGACCATGCCATGCCGAATCGCCTGACTCCTTTCCTCGCCTCCGCCCTGCTGCTCGCGGCGCTGCCCGCCGCCGCCACGGTCTCCGCCATCGACGACGCCGGCCAGACCGTGACCCTGGCGCAACCGGCGCGCCGCGTGGTCTCGCTGGCGCCGCATGTTACCGAGATGCTGTTCGCCGCGGGCGGGGGCGACCGCATCGTCGGCACCGTCAACTACAGCGATTACCCGCCGCAGGCGCGCGCGATCACGCGCGTCGGCGACAACAAGGCGCTGGACCTGGAGCGCATTGCCGCGCTCAAGCCCGACCTGATCGTGGTGTGGCGCCACGGCAATGCGCAGAAGCAGGCCGACCGCTTGCGCGCGCTCGGCATCCCGATGTTCTACAGCGAGCCGCGAAGGCTGGCGACAATCCCGGACAACATCGAGAAACTCGGCACGCTGCTGGGCACCGAAGCCACCGCGCGGCGCGCCGCCGACGGCTTTCGCCAGCAAGTGGAAACGCTACGCAAGACCTATGCGGCACGCCCGCCGGTGACGGTGTTCTACCAGGTCTGGCAGCAGCCGCTGATGACGCTCAACGGCCAGCACCTGGTCAGCGACATGCTGGCGCTGTGCGGCGGCCGCAACCTGTTCGCGGCCGAGACGCCGCTGGTGCCGACTGTGTCGGTCGAAGCGGTGATCGCGGGCAATCCCGAAGCGATGGTGACGGCGGGCATGGGCGCCACGCGCTCGGACCAGCCGCTGCCGGATTTCGAGATGTGGCGGCGCTGGAAGCAGGTCACGGCAGTGGCGCGCAACAACCTGTTCGTGATCGACGGCGACCTGCTCAACCGTGCCGGCCCGCGCGTGGTGCAGGGCGCGGCGCAGCTGTGCAAGGACCTCGACACCGCGCGCAGCCAACGGCCCGCGCGCTGATCAGCCGGCGCGGTTCCACCAGCCCAGCCGTGCTCCGCCCTGCTTCAGCCTGAAGCCGCAGCTGGCGCCAAAACCCAGTTCCCAACTGACCGTGGTCGACAGCGGCACGCCCAGCCAGTGCGCCGCCAGCATGCGCATCGGCCCGGCATGGCCGACTACCCACAGACATTGCGCGCGAGCTTCGGCCAGCGTCGCGGCCCAGCCAACCACCCGCGCCATCGCCTGTGCCGGCGATTCGCCGCCATGTGGACGCGCATGCAGCAGGTCGGCCGCCCACTGGTCGAGCGCGCCGCGGTCGATCGCATCCCAGGCCACGCCCTCCCAGCTGCCGAAGTCGATTTCGCGCAGGGCGGGTTCGGTGTCGATGTCCGGCACGCCGCCGGGCCATGCCCGGGCCAGTGCCTGGGCCGTGCCCAGCGCGCGTGCGAGCGGGCTGGCAACGATGCGATCGGGAGCCGGCAGGCCGCTGACGATACGCGCCGCGGGCGGCGTCAGCGGCGCCAGCAGCGGCAGGTCGAGGCCGCCATAGCAGGTGCCTGCCGGCACCTGCGGCTGCGCATGCCGGATCAGGACCACGTCCATGCGGCGGCCACCAGGTAGAGTCCGATCTCGGCGCATTGCTGGGCCATGCCGAGGCAATCCCCGGTATAGCCGCCGATGCGGCGCACGAAGTAGCGGCCTAGCAGCAGGCGCAGCACCAGCAGCATCCCGACCGCCACCGCGCAGAAACCTGGCGACACCAGCCACAGCGGCACCAGCCCGCACAGCAGCGCGAACACCAGGCCCGCGCCGGCCAGCTTCTGCGCCACCGGCTTGGCCTTGCCCTCGGGGCGCACATAGGCCAGCGTGGCGAGATAGCTGACCGCCATTGCGCGGCTGGCGGCATGCGCGGCGACCAGCACGGCAACCAGCACCGCGATGCCGCCTCGCCCGGCGATCGTCACCAGGAGCTGCCACTTCAGCAGCAGCGCCACCACCAGCGCAATCGCGCCGAACGCGCCGATGCGCGAGTCGTGCATGATGCGCAGCACGTCGTCGCGCTGCCACGCACCACCGAAGGCATCGACGCAATCGGCCAGCCCGTCTTCATGGAAGGCGCCGGTCAGCAGCAGCGTCGCGGCCATGCCCAGCAGCACGGCCACGCCGGGCGGCCACCACAGCGCCGCCCCCCAGGTGACCAGCGCGCCCGCGCCGCCCACCAGTAGCCCGACCAGCGGGAAATAGCGCGCCGCGGCGTGCAGGTAACACGGTTCGAATCCGACCCAGCGCGCCAGCCAGCCCGGCAGCGGCACGCGCGTAAAGTAGCCCAGCGCCGTCAGGAAATAGCGCAGTTCGCCGGCCACGCCCGCGGGGGCGCGGGGTTCGGGGCCGGGTTCGGGCATGGGCACCGGGTCGGTCGGCGCGCTCATGGCGAGGCGGTGCTGACGCCGGCGCCGCTGAAGGTGGCCATCTCGTTCAGGAACGCCGCGGCCGAGGCCAGCAGCGGCCACGCCAGCGCGCAGCCGGTGCCTTCGCCCAGGCGCAGGTCCAGCGCCAGCAGCGGCGCGGCCTCGAACTGGGCCAGCAGCGCGCGGTGGCCGCGCTCGTGCGAGCAGTGCGTGAACACGCAGTACGGCAGCACGTTGGGGTCCAGCCGCTGCGCCACCAGCAGCGCCGCCGTGGCGATAAAGCCGTCGACCAGGATCACCATGCGGCTGGCCGCGGCGGCCAGGAAGGCGCCGGCCATCATCGCGATCTCGAAGCCGCCGAAGGTGGCCAGCACGTCCAGCGGTGCCTGCGCATCGGCGTGCCGCGCCAGCGCGCCGGCCAGCACCTCGCGCTTGCGCGCCAGGCCGGCGTCGTCCAGCCCGGTGCCGCGCCCGATGCAATCCTCCAGCGGCAGGCCGGTCAGCCGCTGCATCAGGCACGCGGCGGCCGAGGTGTTGGCGATGCCCATCTCGCCGAAGCCGATCACGTTGCAGCCCTGCTGCGCATGGCGCAGCACGCGCGCCATGCCGGCGGTCATCGCCGCGGCCGCCTGTGCCGGCGTCATCGCGGGCTCGCTGGCAAAGTTGCGGGTGCCGTCGGCGATGCGGCAGTTGACCAGCCCCGGCGCCGCCGGCAGCGGCACGCGCACCCCGGCGTCGACGATCTCCAGCGCAATGCCGTGCTGGCGCGAGAACACGTTGATGGCCGCGCCGCCGGCGAGGAAGTTCTGCACCATCTGCGCCGTGACCTCGGCCGGATAGGCGCTGACACCGGCGTCGGCCACGCCATGGTCGGCGGCGAACACGATCACCGTGGGCCGGCGCAGCACCGGCCGCGCGCTGCCCTGGATCAGGCCCAGCTGCAGGGCCAATGCTTCAAGCCGGCCGAGCGCGCCGAGCGGCTTGGTCTTGTCGTCGATGGCGGCCTGCAGCACCGGGCGCAGCGCATGGTCGAGCGGAGGGATTTCGGGAAACTGCATGATGCGGATACTCAGAAAGAAAACGGGCTACATTTCCACGCCGCGCTGGGCCTTGATGCCCTGCTGGAACGCGTGCTTGACCGGGGTCATGTCGGTGACGGTGTCGGCCGCCTCCACCAGCGCCGGCGGCGCGCCGCGGCCGGTAATGACCACGTGCTGCATCGGCGGGCGCGCGCGCAGGTCGGCGATGACCTGCTCCACATCAAGATAGTGCAGCTTGAGCGCGATGTTGAGCTCGTCGAACAACACCAGGCCGATACCGGGATCGCGCAGCATGGCGCGCGCCACCTCCCACGCGGCCTCGGCCTTGGCCACGTCGCGGGCACGGTCCTGGGTTTCCCAGGTATAGCCCTCGCCCATCACGTGGAAGGCGCATTCGTCGGGAAAGCGGCGCAGGAACATTTCTTCGCCGGTCGGCTGCGCACCCTTGATGAACTGGACCACGCCGGTGCGCATGCCGTGGCCGAGCGCGCGCACCACCATGCCGAAGCCGGAGCTGGACTTGCCCTTGCCGTTGCCGGTGGTGATGACGATCACGCCGCGCTCGTCCTGCGCGGCGGCGATCCTGGCGTCGACGACTTCCTTCTTGCGCACCATGCGCGCCTTGTGGCGGGCATCGCGGTCGGGGTCCTGCGCGGCGGGATTGTGGTTTTCAGTCATGGTGTGAGTTCGGTGTGGTCAGGCGCGCGCCGTCGGGAATCAGCGCGGTATGGGCGCCGTCGCTGACGCTGACGATGGCGGTACGCAGCGCGCGCGAGCAGTGTTCGGGGGTCAGCACCTGCGCGGCGGGGCCGTGCAGTGTCGTGCCGTCTTCGGCCATCAGCAGGGCATGGGTGGCGTAGCGCAGCGCCAGCGTCAGGTCGTGCAGGATCACCACGATGGCGTGGCGCCTCGCCCTGGCCAGCGCGGCCAGCTGCTCCAGCACCAGGATCTGGTGGCGCAGGTCCAGGTGCGAAACCGGCTCGTCCAGCAACAGCAGCGGCGCCTGCTGCGCCAGCGCCGCGGCCAGCGACACGCGCTGGCGCTCGCCGCCGGACAGGGTCAGCACATCGCGCGCGGCCAGTGCCTCGATATCCATGGCACGGATCACGTCGTGCACGATGCGGTCGTCCTCGCGCCCGCTCCAGCCCCAGCCGGACAGGTGCGGATGGCGGCCCACGCGCACGGCGTCGAGCACCGGCATCGGGAAGGTGTCGTGCACCGCTTGCGGCAGGTAGGCGCGCTGGCGCGCCAGCAGCGCGGGGTCGACCAGCGCCGGCGCGGCACCGTCGATCTCGACGCTGCCACCGTCGGCGTGACGCAACCCGGCCAGCACCGTCATCAGCGTGGACTTGCCGGCGCCATTGGGGCCGGCGATGCACCACAGCTCGCCCGGGCCGATGGCCAGGCTCAGGCGCTCCACCAGCACGCGCTGGCTGGTGCGCAGGCGCAGCTCGCGCAGCGCCAGCCGCGGACAGGCAGCGAGCGGAACGGACCAGTGCGCGCCCGAGCTCATCGCGGCCTCCGCAACAACAGGTACAGGAAGGTCGGCACGCCCAGCAGCCCGGTGATCACCCCTACCGGCAGTTGCGCCGGCGCCACCACGGTGCGCGCGATCAGGTCGGCCGCCATCAGCAGCGCCCCGCCCAACAGCGTCGCGGCCGGCAGCAGCAGGCGCTGGTCGTTGCCCCAGGCCAGCCGCACCAGGTGCGGCACTACCAGCCCGACAAAGCCGATCGAGCCGGCGGTGGTGATGGCCGCGGCAATGCACAGCGATGCCAGCATGAAGGTTGCCAGCCGCACGCGGCCCACGCGCACGCCAAGCGCCTGCGCCACGGTCTCGCCGAGCAGCATCACGTTGAGCGCGCGCGCCATCGGCATGGCCAGCAGCAGCGCCGCTACCAGCATGGCCAGCGCGCCGCCGTAGCTGGCGGTACCGCCCAGGTCGCCAGTGAGCCAGAACAGCATGCCGCGCAGGCGCGACTCCGGCGCGACCGACAGGATCAGCGTGATGACCGCGCCCCAGCCGGCAGCCAGGATCACGCCGGTCAGCAGCAGCCGCGCGCCGGCTTCGCGGTGCCCGCCCTGCACCTGCGGGTGCAGCAGGTCGCGCCGCGCCAGCGAAGCCACCAGCACCATCGCCAGCAGGGCGCCGAGCGCCGCGGCCGCCTGCACGCCCCACCACGGCGCCAGCGCCAGCATCGCCAGCAGCGCGGCGGTGGAGGCACCGCCCGATACGCCCAGCACGTAAGGCTCGGCCAGCGGGTTGCGCAGCAGCACTTGCATCAGTGCACCGGACAGGGCCAGCAGCCCGCCGCAGGCAAAGGCCGCGGCCGCGCGCGGCAGGCGCAACTCATGCACGATGGCGCCGGCGGTGCCGGTGTCGGCGCCGCTCAGCGCCAGCCACAGCGCGCGCGCATCGAGCGCAACGCTGCCCAGCGCCAGCGACAGGGCAAACGCCAGCAGCGCCGCAAACGCCAGCGCCAGCCAGATCGCCAGAGCGCGCCGGAATTCAGACATGGCGCGCCCGCGCGCTCATCGCTGGCGCCAGCCCAGCGTGATGAAACCCGCGCGCCCCTGCGTGTTGTAGGGGTAGGCGAGCTGGTAGTCCTTGTCGAACAGGTTTTCGACGCGGGCGGCGATGAACCATTGCTTGTCGATGTTGTAGCGGGCGGTGAGGTTGACGATACCGTATCCGCCCAGCCGGCGCGAGCCGGCATCCATGCGCGACGACGACAGCAGCCATTCGCCGCCGAAGCGCCAGCTGCCGATATCGCGGCCGACGTCCAGCGCGGCATGGCGGCGCGCGCGGCGCAGCAACTGGGTGTTGGTCTGCTCGTCGACCGGGTTCTGGAAGGTCACGCTGGCGCCGAGGTCGGTGCCGTAGATGCGGGCGCGCCACGAGGCCTCGATACCCTGCACCTTGGCCTGGTTGACGTTCTGCGCGAGGAACATGCCGTTGGGCTGCTGTGCCGACACGATCAGGTCGTGGTAGCGGGTCTCGAACGCGGTCACGCGCAGCAGGCCGGCGCTGGCGGTGGTGTACTGCACGCCGGCCTCGACCGACTTGGCGCGCTCGGGCTGCAGGTTGGGCTGGCCGAAGTTGGGGTAGTACAGCTCGTTGAAGGTCGGCGCGCGGAAGGCATTGCTGACGCTGGCGATCAGCTTGAACGCGTCGGTAAGGTTGTAGCCGTAGCCGGCGAAGAAGCTGCCCTGGTTGCCGAAGTCGGAATAGTGGTCGTTGCGCGCGTTGAGCTGCAGCTGGTGCTTGCCGAAGCGCCCGTCATAACCGCCGAACACCGAGAACACATTGCGCGTCGGCGCGCCGTAGGCGCTGGAATCCAGTTCCTGCTGCAGGTAGTCGGTGCCGAACAGCAGCGTGTGGCCGGCGGCCAGCGCGTACTCGTTCTGCCAGTTGAACTGGCGGTTGCGGGTATTGAAGGTGCCGTTGGGCCTGCCGTTGAGGAAGGTATCGCTGCGGTCCTCGCTCTGCGACAGCTTGAAATGCGTGGTCCAGTCGGTGCCCAGCTTGCCGTTGACGAAGGCCGACAGCGTGTACAGCTCACTGTCGGTGCGGTTCTCGTCGGTGGGACGGCCGAAGGCGCTGTCGAACGACAGCTTGCTCTTCGAGTAGTAGCCGGTGATGCCGGCATCCCAGTTGGGCGTGAAGCGGTGCTTCACCTGCCCCGACACGCTCTGGTTCTCGTACGGGTTGTCGTTGGGGTTGGCGCGCGGCGCCTGCTTCGTATTGATCGACGAGAAGCCGTCGGTCTTGAACGCCGAGCCGGTCAGGTTGAACGAGGTGTCGCCGACCTGGCCGCCATAGCCGACCGTGCCCTGGCGCGTGTTGTTGCTGCCGTACTCGATAGCGGCGTTGGCCGCCGGCGCCTGGCCCGCGCCGCTCTTGGTGAAGATCTGCACCACGCCGCCGATCGCGTCCGAGCCGTACAGCGCCGAGACGTTGCCACGCACCACCTCGATGCGGTCGATCTGGTCGGGCAGGATATTGGCCAGCTGCGCGGTGCCGCTGCTGGCCGACGACACCCGCACGCCATCGACCAGGATCAGGGTCTGGTTGGAGTTGGCGCCGCGCATGAACAGCGAGGTATTGCTGCCCATGCCGCCGTTGGTCGCGAACTCCACACCCGCCTGGCTGCGCAGCAGCGTGCGCAGGTCGGGTGCCTGTGCATTGGCGATGTCCTGCTGCGTGACCACCGTGGTATGCGGCAGCGCCTCGGTGATCGACTGCGCGGTGCGGGTGGAAGTGACCACCACCGGTGCAAGCTGCGCGGTGCGGCTGTCCGCCGTCTGGGCGGAAGCGGTACCGGGAACGAGGGTGAACGAGGCCATGGCCGCCAGGATGGCGGGCACGGACGGACGCACCGCCGGGCTTGCCGGGCGGGTCGACCTGTGAAGCGATGAACGCATGATGCAGGACTGGATAGGAACGGCCGGGCCCGTTCCCCCGCGGGCCATATGGCGATGAGGCGTGCCGCGCACGGGCGGCAGCCCGCGTTCAGGCCGGTATCCGGGCTGGCGACACGGAACCGGCGCCTTCCCGAACCTGCGGTTCAGTGGCGTGTGGCCGGTCCTGCGGGCATGTGGCCTGGCATCCGATGACGGATCGGGCCTTGCCAGCGATGTGGCTGGCGCATGCGCACCGCGGTCGCTTACCGTTGCGGGGGCAGCACAGGTTGGCCTGTCCGGCGCGCAGCCGGCCCGGCTCCCTGTTTCCCGTTGAACTGCCCCTTCGCCACGGACGAAAAGGGCGAGCACCTGGAACGTGCGCGAGTCTATGGCGTTTCGCCCCCCGCGTCAACGCGGCAACCCCACTGCGCGCATGGGTCGCGTGGTAGCGTTTTGTCACACTCTCGCGGCGTCTTGGGTGCAGAAGCCTGCAACTTCCATGCGGGCGGCCGGTCACAAACCTTTCCTCCGCATTGTGCATGCCGGCGCATCGGCTAGAATCGCGATACCTGACACTACTCCCATCATGACAGGCCCTATGCTCACCGAACTCGAACAACTGGCCGCCAAGATCGGGCGCGTGCTGCACCATGCGGACACCCTGGCGGCGGAGAACCAGCGGCTGCGCGACGAGATCGCGCGGCTGGAGGGCGAAGCCGCGCAGTTGCGCGGCGAGCGGGAGGCCATGGCCGCCGACCGCGAACTGCTCAACATCAAGATCGAGGAAGCGCAGCTGCGCATCCAGTCCATCCTTGACAAGCTGCCGACCGCAAGCGACACGCGCCAGCTCGACCTGCTCGGCGAAGAGGCCGTGGCGCAGGGCGCCGACACGCACAAGGCCCCCGGAGAACACGCATGAGCAACAAGCAAGTCGAAGTCAACATCGCCGGCCAGGCCTACCGCTTCGCCATCGCGCCCGAGAACGAGGCCGCGCTGCTCGAGGCCGTGGCCCTGGTCGACACGCAGATGAACAAGCTGCGCAGCGGCAGCGCGGCCAAGGGCGTCGAGCGCGTGGCGGTGATGGCCGCGATCAGCATTGCCTCGGACCTGTTGTCGATGCAGCGCAAGCAGCAGGCCGAAGGCGCGATCCCGGTCGACGCCATCCGCGCGCGCATCCGTGAACTGAACGACCGCGCCGACGAAGCGCTGCGGCAATATGCCCACGTGGGCACCGGTACGCGCGGCTGAGCGGCATTGGTTGGATGTGCTGCGGATGCCGCGCTGTCGCGCAAAATGTAACGACACGCGCGAGCGCACTTGGTATGCCCTGCGACGCGGTGTATAGTGTAGCCAGACTGCACGAGGCACCACAGAAGTGCAGCTGACAGGTCAGGTTACCGCGCCTGGCCGCCGTTTTCATCCCATCCTTGTTAGAAACGGCAAACGTCTGACATCCAGCAGGTGGACAGTCAGACGTTTGACAGTTTCCCTGCCTGGTTCGTGAGGGTCATAAACTCCTTGAACCGATATGCATTGCATGGTGCGGGATTATGTCGCGTGGGCGAGCGCGTCGTCGCACTCATAGTCCGGGCCTGGCCTGGACTCCCTGAGTGGATGATGTACCCGAAATGCGACTTCCGCAGCCACTCTGAACCTCACTTGGGTTCAGGATGCCGACCCAGCGGCCGAGGCGGGGACCCCCTAAAAGGCGGTGGTTTTCTGAACCATCGCCTTTTTCTTTGCCCTTTTCTTTACCTTTTCTTTACCTTTTCCTTTGCCCGCATGCTTGCCCGTGTCTGTCGCGCGGGCCTTCCTTTCCTGAGCAGCGCCGTGAGCCCTAACCAGAACCAACGCGCCCGCCAGTACTGGCTGATGAAATCGGAACCGGACGAAGCCAGCATCGACGACCTCGCCCGGGAACGGACGCTGCCGTGGACCGGCGTGCGTAACTACCAGGCGCGCAACTTCATGCGCGATGCCATGCAGGTGGGCGACGGCGTGCTGTTCTACCACTCGTCGTGCCCCGAGCCCGGCATCGCGGGACTGGCCGAGGTCTGCTCCGCGCCCTACCCCGACCCCACGCAGTTCGACCGCAAGAGCCCGTATTTCGACGCCGCCTCCAGAGCCAAGGCGCCGCGCTGGCTGCTGGTCGACGTGCGCTTCGAACGCAAGAGCCGCCTGATCCCGCTGGCCGAACTGCGCGAGCATGAAGCGCTGGCCGACATGGTGGTGCTCCGGCGCGGCAACCGGCTCTCGATCACGCCGGTGACGCCGGCGGAATGGCGCTATATCACCGGCAAGCTGATGGACTGACCGGCCGTGCTGCCGCAACCAACCAGGCCCTGCGCGGCAAGGCTGACGAAGATAACAACGACTTGCTGACACGATGCCGTTCGACAACCTGCCGGTGCTGATCCCCGCCCTGCTCGCACTGGGCGCCTTCACCGGCTTCTGCGCCGGCCTGCTTGGCGTGGGCGGCGGCATGATGATGGTGCCGTTCCTGACGCTGTTGTTCACCAGCCTGGGCTTTGCCGGCGAAGCCATCGTCCATATGGCGATCGCCACCTCGATGGGCACCATCCTGTTCACCTCGCTGTCGTCCGTGCGCGCGCACCACCAGCGCGGCGCGGTGCGCTGGCCGATCGTGCTGGCACTGGCGCCCGGCATCGTGATCGGCGGCATGGTTGGCGGCGGCAAGGTCTTTGCGGCGCTGAAGACCAGCTGGCTGTCGCTGGCGTTCGCGGGCTTCGTCGGTTTCTCGGCGCTGCAGATGCTACGCAACCGCCGGCCCAAGCCGGGGCGCCAGCTGCCGGGCTTCGCCGGCATGGCCGGCGCGGGCGGCGTGATCGGCTTCCTGTCTAGCCTGGTGGGCGCGGGCGGCGCCTTTGTCTCGGTGCCGTTCATGACCTGGTGCAATGTGCCGATCCACAACGCGGTGGCGACCTCGGCCGCGCTCGGCTTCCCGATCGCCGCGGCCAGCGTGGCCGGTTATGTCTGGAGCGGCTGGCACGCGCCAGGGCTGCCGCCCGCCTCGCTCGGCTATCTCTACCTGCCCGCGCTGCTGGTGATCGCCGTGGCCAGCGTGCTGACCGCGCCGCTGGGCGCGCGCACCGCGCACAGCATGGATGTGGGCCAGCTGCGCAAGATCTTTGCCGTGCTGCTGCTGTGCCTGGCCACGTATATGTTGTGGAAGGCCTGGCAGGCGTTTTGACGATCCGCGTCACCCGCGCGGGGGAAGAGAGACCACCCGCGGCGCCACCGCAACAATCGTTTGCAATGTCGCGGAACGATCGCCCTCGCGGCCACGTCTGATACCCATCACGTTTTGATTGGGAGAACCACATGAAACAATGGCTCGCCGCCACCCTGCTCGGCACCACCGCCGTCGTCGCCTCGGCCCACGGCGGCCCCACGGAAACGCCGTCGGGCGTGCTGTCGCTGACCGCGCAGGCCGTCACCGAAGTGCCGACCGATATCGTGCACCTGACGCTGGCCGCGGAACAGGAAGGCGCCGAACCGGCGGCGATCTCCTCGGGCCTGTCGGCCCGGACCCAGACGGTCATCACGCAGGCGCGCCGCGTGCAGGGCGTGACCGCCGAATCCGGCGGCTTCACCATCCACCCCAGCACCGATCGCAACGGCCGCATCAGCACCTGGCGCGGGCGCTCCGAGGTCATCCTGAAGTCGCGCGATTTCTCGGCGGTGTCCAAGCTCGCGGGCGAGCTGGCCAGCCAGATGCAGGTGCAGAACATCGCCTTCTCGCTGTCGCGCGAAGCGCGCGAAGCGGCCGAGGCCAAGCTCGCCGAACAGGCCATCGCCTCGTTCCGCAGCAAGGCGCAGGCGACCACCAAGCTGTTCGGCTACAACAGCTACACCATCCGCGAAGTCAGCGTGAACGAGACCGGCATGGTGCCGCCGGTGCCACGCATGTACGGCGCCGCCAAGGCCATGATGGCCGACGCCGCGGTGCCGGTGCCGGTCGAAGGCGGCAAGACCCAGGTGACGGTGTCGGTCAACGGGTCTGTGCAGATGCTGAAGTAAGCTCTCATTCGATTGACCGCTGGTGTGCTCCCCTCTCCCGCTTGCGGGAGAGGGAGCAAACCCGCCGGCGTTTCGCTACCTTCCTCACAGCGCCGCAAACTTCTCCCGCAGCACGTTCTTCTGCACCTTGCCCATGGTGTTGCGCGGCAGCTCGTCCACCACGTGCACGCGCTTGGGCACCTTGAAGTTGGCGATGCGGCCCTTGAGGGTGCCGATCAGCGCGCCCTCGTCGATGTCCGCACCGGGCTTGCGCACCACCACCGCCACCACCGCCTCGCCGAAATCCGCGTGCGGCACGCCGATCACGGCGCTCTCCGCGACGCCCGGCATTTCGTCGATAAAGCTCTCGATTTCCTTCGGGTAGACGTTGTAGCCGCCCGAGATGATCAGGTCCTTGCTGCGCCCGACGATGGTCAGGTAGTGGTCCGGCACGGCGCGCTCGCCGGCCTGGCTGACGATGGCGCCGCCGAAGCGGCCGACGTCGCCGGTCTTGAACCAGCCGTCGTCGGTGAACTCTTCCTTGGTCTTTTCCGGCATGCGCCAGTAGCCCTTGAACACGTTCGGGCCGCGCACCTCGACATTGCCGATCTCCCCCGGCGCGCAGGGCTTGCCGTCGCCGTCGACCACGCGCACCGACACGCCGGGCAGCGGCATGCCGACGGTGCCGCCGATGCGCTCGCCCAGCGCCGGGTCATAGGGGTTGGACACCAGCATCACGGTCTCGCTCATGCCGTAGCGTTCCAGGATGGTATGGCCGGTGCGCTCGCGGAAGGCGTCGAAGGTCTCCAGCAGCAGCGGCGCCGAACCCGACACGAACAGGCGCATGCGGCGGCAGGTATCGTCGTCGAAGCGCGGCTCCTGCAGCATGCGCACGTAGTAGGTCGGCACGCCCATCATCACCGTGCAGCGCGGCAGGAATCTCAGCACTTGCGCCATGTCCAGCCTGGGCGCCCAGATCATCTTGGCACCGGCCAGCAGCGCGCCATGCGAGGCGACGAACAGGCCGTGCACATGGAAGATCGGCAGCATGTGCAGCAGCACGTCGTCGCTGCGCCAGCCCCAGAAATCGTGCAGCGTCTGCGCATTGGAGGCCAGGTTGCGGTGGGTCAGCATCGCGCCCTTGCTGCGGCCGGTGGTGCCGGAGGTATAGAGGATGGCGGCGAGGTCATCGTCGGCGCGCGCCACCGTCTCGAAGGTGTCGGGCTTGCCCGCCGCGCGCGACAGCAGCGAGCCGCCGCGGTCGTCGTCCAGCGTAAACACATGGTTCACGCCGTGGCGGAACGCCACCTTGGAGACCCAGCCGAAGTTCTTGCTGCTGCAGACCACCACCGACGGCTCGGCATTGCCGACGAAATAGTCGATCTCGGCCTCCTGGTAGGCCGTGTTCAGCGGCAGGTAGACATAGCCGGCGCGCAGCGTGGCCAGATACAGGAACAGCGCTTCGGGCGATTTTTCCACCTGCACCGCCACGCGCGCGCCTTCGGGCAGGTGCAGCGAGGCCAGCAGGTTGGCCAGCTTGGCGGTGGCGCGGTCAAGGTCGTCCCAGCTGTAATACAGGCCGTCGTGCGTCTCGATGCAGCAGGCGGTACGGTCGGCGGGGAAGCGGGATTCGAACAGGGCGAACAGGTTGGCGTTCATGACAGGGAGCGAACGAAAGGCTGAAAAAGCAGGCTGAAAAGCGAAGACATCGATGATGGGAAGCAGTGCCGTCGGCGCACCCTACTCCCCGCGGAACTGTGGTGGCCGGCGCGCCAGGAAGGCCGCGACGCCTTCCGCGTGGTCCGCGCCTTCGGCATAGGCGAAATGCGCGTCCAGCTCGGCCGGCGACAGCGGCGCCGGCGACGGTGCCAGCCGGTGGATGGTGGCCTTGTTGATGCGCGCCGCGGCAGGGGCGCCCGCGGCGATGCGGCGCACCGTGGCGTCGACTTCGGCGGCCAGCGCGGCGGGCTCGACCACGCGGGTCAGCAGGCCTTTGTCGCGCGCCTCGGCGGCGTCGAAGACGCGGCCCTCGAGCAGAATCTCCAGCGCCGCGGCGCGGCCGGCCAGCGCCAGCAGGCCGTGCAACTCGCCGGGCGCCATCGGGAAGCCCAGCCGGTTGATCGGCACGCCGAAGCGGCTGTCCGACGCGGCGATGCGCAGGTCGCAATGGCAGGCGATTTCAAGCCCGCCGCCCACGCACACGCCTTCGATCATCGCCACGGTAGGATGCGTGCATTGCGCCACCGCCGCCAGCGCGGGCGCGATGGTGGCCATGTGATAGTGGCGCACCGCCGCCTCGTCGCCGCGCTCAGCGGGAAACTCGGCAATGTCGGCGCCGGCGGCAAAGTTGCCGTCGGCGCCGCGCACCACCACGCAGCGCAGCGAGGTATCGGCCGACAGGCGCGCAAAGCCCGCCGCCAGCTCGCGCCACATCTGCGCGGAAATGGCGTTGAGCTTGCCCGCGTGCGCCAGCGTCACGGTGGCGGTGGTGTCCTGCGTGGCAAAGCGCACGGTGCCGCTCATGGGCGCATTCCCCGGCTTCGGATCGGCATGGGCATGGCGTCAGTCCATCTTGGCGCCGGACTGCTGCACCACCTGGGCCCAGCGGCGAATCTCGGCGTGCTGGAACTGGCCGAACTGTTCCGGCGTGAATGCCGGCGTTTCCGAGCCGTTGTTCAGCCAGATCTGCTTCAGCTCCGGCGTGTTCAGCGCCTTCTCGGTCTCGGCGTAGAGGCGGTCGACAATGTCTTTCGGCGTGCCCTTGGGCACCCACATCGCGTACCAGGTCGACACCTCATAATTAGGCACGCCGGCCTCGGCCGCGGTCGGCACGTTCGGGAAGGCGGGCGAGCGCTTGCTCGACGCCACCGCCAGCGCCTTGATGCGGCCCGCGCGGATATGCTGCGCCGACGAGCCGAGCCCGTCGAACATCAGGTCGACCTGGCCGGCGATCAGGTCGGACAGTGCCGGGCCGGCGCCCTTGTACGGGATATGGGTGATGAAGGTCTTGGTCTGGATCTTGAACAGCTCCCCCGCCAGGTGGTGCGACGAGCCGTTGCCGGCCGAGCCGTAGTTGAGCTTGCCCGGGTTGGCGCGGGCGTAGGCGATCAGCTCCTGCAGCGTATTGGCCTTGACGCGGTTGGGATTGACCACCACCACCTGCGGCGGCTGCGCGATCACCGTGACCGGAATGAAGTCCTTCTCGATGTCGTAGTCCAGCTTCTTGTAGAACGACGGCGCGATGGCGTGGTGGGCGCCGCCGATAAACACGGTGTAGCCATCCGGCGCGGCCTTGGCCGCGAGGCTGGCGCCGACCGTGCCGCCGGCGCCGCCGCGGTTGTCGATCACGAACTGCTTGCCGAGCTGCTTGGAGAGCTGCGCGGTCAGCGGGCGCGCGAAGGCGTCGGTGCCGCCGCCGGCGGGGAACGGCACGATCACGGTGACCGGCTTGGACGGCCAGGTATCTGCGTGCGCGGGGGCGGCGAGCATGGCGCCGGCACCGATGCCGGCCACGCCAAGGACCAGGCCCGCTGCGCGCGCACAGGCGGCCAGGCTGAACTGACGACGATTCATCTTTGTCTCCTCTCTCTTCTGGAAAGTCAATCTGATGGCCGCGCGCGCCCGCATGGGCACTGCGCGGCTGGCTTTGCTTCTACGACATGGCTCCCGCCAAAACGACGCGGCGCGCGCGGCGCCGCGAGTACCAGGGCAAGGGCGATTCCCGTGACCGGACCAGGATCACAGCAGCTTCCCAACGCTACGGCTGATGCGCGGGTTGCCTGCGCCCAGGCGTGCCAGATTGTCATCCAGCGCCTCGGGCACGTAAAGGTAATTGACCATCATGCCGCAGCTCTGGCTGCGGCCCTTGCGCGACAGGTCGGCGCCCCAGTTGAGTCGTTCCACGCAGGCGCCGTTGCCGAGGTGGAAACGCGCCACCGGGTCGGCCGGCATCGACTGGTTGCGTTCACGCACCAGGAAATGCGCGGCCAGGGTCAGCGCGGTGTCGCGCACCACGGCATCGGCGGCATCCGGCGCCAGCGCCTCCAGCCACGCCGTGCCGTCGGCGGGCGCGTTGCCGTGGCGCTCGCTCCAGCGCGCCAGCCGCTTGTCGCCCAGCACGCGCGCCACGGCCTCGCCGTCCTGCTTGCGCAGCCAGTCGGCGAACCCGGGGATCGGCGACAGCGTGGCGAACTGCTTCACCTTGGGGAATTCGCGCTGCACTTCCTCGATCACGCGCTTGAGCAGAAAGTTGCCGAAGCTGACGCCGCGCAGCCCCGCCTGCGTATTGCTGATCGAATAGAAGATCGCCCACTTGACGCGGCGCAGGTCCTCCAGCGGCGCGGCTTCGTCCAGCAGGGTATGGACGTCGGCGGCCATTTCCGGGGCAAAGGCCACCTCGACGAAGATCAGCGGCTCGCGCGGGATGCGCGGGTGGAAGAAGGCGTAGCAGCGGCGGTCGGAATCGAGCCGGTTGCGCAGGTCGGTCCACGAGGCGATCTCGTGCACGGCCTCGTAGCGGATCAGCTTTTCCAGCAGCGATGCGGGCGAGTCCCAGGTGATCGGCTGCAGCTCGAGCAGGCCGACGTCGAACCAGTTGGAGAACAAGGCCTCGAGATCGTCGTCGAGCGGACGCAGCCCGGGCATGCGGCGCTGCCAGCGCAGCATGTCGGCGCGCAGCTGGATCAGGAAGTGCAGGCCGCAGGCGCTGTTGCCACGCTGGCCATGCAGCGCTGCCAGCCGCTTGAAGAAACGGATGCGGGCGTTGGACTGGGCCTGGCCCGCGCGCGCGCCCTTGTCGCCATCGGCCGCGACCTCTTCGCTGCCGTTGCTGGCCACGTCGGCCAGCACCGCCAGCATGCCGCGCCGCGTGGCCTCGCCGGCGGCTTCGTATTCCGCTTGCCAGGCCTGCGCGGCGGCATTGGCGGCGCCGTCGGTCAGGCGCGCATCGAAGCACAGGCGCAGTTGTTCGCGCTGGCGGCGCACCACGCGCGCCGCCAACGGCGCCTCGCCATCGGCCGGCGCGGCGGCCCTGGCATCGCCATTGGCCTTGGCATCGCCCTCGCCCTTGCGCCCCCACCAGCGGCCCAGCCGCGACAGGATATTGGAGCTGGACGGCTCGCTCTCGCCCAGCGGCGCGCTGATCTTCTGGTCACCCGTATCGAAGGAGTTCATGCGGTACCTGCCTTGATGCATCGATGTGAACGTGGGGAAACTCTGACTGGCGTGGCGGTGTGCGGGAGCTAGTCTTCCGCGCCCGCCACGCGCAAGGCCGGTGGGGCGCGCACCGCCGCCTTTACGTCGGTTACGTCCGCCGCCATCGCGGCACCGCCGGCATCGAGCGCCTGCAGCGCGCCGCGCTGGCGCAGCAAGTGGGTCTTCATCATGGCTTCGGCGCCTTGCGGGTCGCGCGCCTTGAGCGCGGCAAACACACTCAGGTGCTCGGCGCAGGACTCCTGGATCCGCCCCGGCAGCTTCAGGCTCTTGTGGCGCGACAGCCGCAGCACCTTGCGCAGGTCGCTGATCAGACCGCTCAGCCAGCGGTTGCCGGCCAGCCGCTGGATCGCTTCATGGATCTGGGCGTTGGTCTCGTAGTAGGCGTCGATATCGCCGGCCTGGGCATAGCGCTTCAGGTCAGCGTGCAGGCCGTCAAGCCCGTCGAGATCGGCACGGGTGGCGTTACGGGCGGCCTCATAGGCGCAGCGCCCTTCCAGCAGCGCCATCAGCGGGAAGATCTCGTCCAGGTCCTGCTCGGACAGTTCATTGACGAAACAGCCGCGGCGCGGCTCCAGCCGCACCAGGCCTTCGGCGGCAAGCACCTTGAGCGCTTCGCGCAGTGGCGTGCGCGAGATGCCCAGCGTTTCGGCCATAGCGCTTTCGTCGATCCATGCGCCCGGCACCAGCGTATGCGCGTCGATCATGGCGCGCAGCCGGTCTGCCACTTCCAGGTACAGCGCCTGCTGGACGATGCGCATGCCACCTCCTGTATCGCACAGCGGATCCCATGGCGTGTGCATCGAATCCCATAATTCATAATTATGGATTAGGACGCGAACGATACAAGGATTTTCGATGGTGCACCGCAAGGTCGGGCGCAGGTCCAGCGGGAATGATTTGGTGAGGTGCGGCGGGCGTCCCTTGCCTCCCCGCAAGGAAACGCCCGCGCCTGAAAAGAACTGCCGTACTGCCTGATTCATCGCTGGCGGATACGAACGCATCCGCCGCGTGGGTCCATGGATTGACCTGGCGCTGGCCCCGCGCCACCCCTGTTGCAAACGCGCCAAAGCGCGTGATTTTCCCGTGCCCTTTGATCCGTGCAGCGCGGCTAGCGTAACTCTCGACCCAAAGAGCCGTACTCCCCCCTGGCACCGCCGTGGCGGCTGTGGCTCGCCGCTCATCTTGTAACAATAACACTAGCGATTTACGTGCCAGTCGGGCTAAGCCCTTGATTTTATGAATGGCACCGGACCGAAATTTGTTACAGGATGATCTCAGTGTAACTGAATGTTTCCAGAGTGTTACGAGGGTTTTCCCATGGTGAGGACGTTGCGGCATAGGCGGAGGCAGGGGCCCATGCAAAATGTGCCGTTGGCGGTATTTATCGGTGCGAGAATGTGAGGCCGTCGCCGCAATTGCTTGAATTGCCATCGTTGCGTTTTTGAAACAGGCGCCGGCCACTAGGGGTTTCCCCGCCGGTTTCCCGGTATCCATCGCACCTTACCCTGGAGTTCACGCCATGCAAGCTGGCAGCGATTTCACCCTGGCCGCCACCGCGGCCGAACCGGCCGCGCCCGCTGGCCCGCGCCCTGCCGCGCTGCAGCCGCTGGGTCTGAGCTTCACCGGCTCGGGCTCCGAGTATTTCCGTATCTGGATCGTCAATGCGCTGCTGACCATCGTCACCCTGGGCATCTATTCCGCCTGGGCCAAGGTGCGCACGCTGCAGTATTTCTATCGCAATACGCGGCTGGACGGCGCCAGCTTCGACTACCACGGCAAGCCGTCGGCGATCCTGAAAGGCCGGGCCATCGTGTTCGGGCTGGTGCTCGCGTTCCAGTTCGCCTCGACCTTCTCGCCCTTCCTGGCGCTGGCGATGCTGTTGGTGCTGCTGGCGGTGTTCCCGTTGCTGCTGGTACGTTCGCTGCGCTTTCGCATGGCCAACTCGAGCTACCGCGGGCTGCGCTTCGGCTTTACCGGCGGCGATGCCGAGGCCTACCGGGTATTCGTGCTGTGGCCGCTGGCCGCGGTGGCCACGCTGGGCTTGCTGGGGCCGGCGGCGCACCAGCGCTTCAAGCGCTACCAGCATAACCACACCCGCTTCGGCACCGCACCGTTCGGCTTTCACGCCGGTGCGGGCGATTTCTACCGGGCCTACCTGCGCGCCTTCGGCGTGGTGCTGGCGGGCACGCTGGCGATGGCCGTGGCCGGCTTCGTGATGGCACCGGGCATCGGCAATTTCGGCGCGGCGGCACTGTTGGGCTTCGGCATCGCCGGCTTCTACCTGGGCATGCTGTCCGTCAGCCCCTACCTGATGGCGCGGCTGCAGAACGTGGTATGGAGCCACACCACGCTGGCGCCGCACGCGTTCCGCAGCGAGGTCAGCGCCGCGCGCATGGTCTTTATCTTCGTCACCAACCTGATTGCGATCGCGCTGACGCTCGGCCTGTTCCTGCCGTTCGCACGGGTGCGCGCCACGCGCTACCGGCTGCAGTGCGTGACCATGCTGGCGGCCGGCCCGCTCGACAGCTTCGTCGCCGGCGAGGCCCAGCAGGTGGGCGCGCTGGGCGACGCGACGGTAGACTGGTACGACATCGACATCGCGCTCTGAGGCGCCATGGTCCCGGTCACTTTCTTCGACGGGCGCTCGTCGCGCGCCCATCCCGCCACGCTCGCCGTGGAGGCGCAGCAGGCCGTGCTGCGCGACGCCGCCGGCGCCGAATTGCGGCGCGCGCCGCTGTCGCAGCTGCGCGTGTCGGAACGCGTGCGCCGCGCGCCGCGGCTGGTCACCTTCGCCGACGGCGCCTTCTGCGAGGTCAACGACCATGCCGCGTTCGACCGGTTGCTGGCAGCCACCGGCCACCGCGACAGCCTGGTGGCGCGCGCGCAGAACAGCTGGCGTCTGGCGGGCCTGGCCGTGGCTGCGCTGGTGGCGGTGCTGGTGCTGGGCTACTACGTTCTGCTGCCGTGGGGCGCGGGCATGATGGCACGCGGAGTGCCGGCCGAACTGGAAGCCCGGCTCGGCCAGCTGACGCTGGAGAGTCTCGACAACGGCATGCTCGGGCCGACGCAGTTGCCGGCCACCGAGCAGGCGAAGATCCGCGCCGGCTTCGCGGCGCTGCGGCGCCCGCGTGACACGGCCCACGACTACCAGGTCATGTTCCGCCAGGGCGGCGAGATCGGCGCCAATGCGCTGGCCTTGCCGGGCGGCACCATCATCGTCACCGACGAACTGGTCGGCCTGGCGGGCACCGGCGCCGGCCTGATGGGCGTGCTGGCCCACGAGGCGGGCCATGTGGCGCGCCGCCACGGACTGCAGCAAGTGATCCAGGGCTCGGCGCTGGCCGCGTTGTCAGCCTACCTGTTCGGCGATATTTCGTCGGTGCTGGCGGGCGTGCCCGCCGCCATGCTGACCTTGCGCTATTCGCGCGACCACGAGCGCGAGGCCGACGCCTACGCCATCGACGTCATGCAGCGCAACGGCCTGCCACCGGCGGCACTGGCCGACGTGCTGGTGGCGCTGGAGCGGCGCGAGCACAAGCCCGATGACGCGCAGTCGGAACGCGGCGAAGACTTCCTGTCGACGCACCCGCACACGCAGGCGCGCATCGACGCGCTGCGCCGTGCCGGCCGCTAGCGCAGCGCAGGAAGGCGGGGCTCAGGCCGCCGGCTGCGGCGCGCCGGCGCCGGGCTGGCGGCGGTAGGCCCAGATCACCATGGCGATGCCCGCCAGGATCATCGGCAGGCTCAGCCACTGGCCCATCGACAGCTTCAGCGCCAGCAGGCCCAGGAAGTTGTCGGGCTCGCGCGCGAATTCCGCGGCGAAGCGGAACGCGCCGTAGCCGATCAGAAACACGCCCGACACCGCGCCCATCGGCCGCGGCTTGCGCGCGAACAGCCACAGGATGATGAACAGCGCCACGCCCTCGCCGGCAAACTGGTAGAGCTGCGACGGATGGCGCGGGATGTTGTCGCCGGCCTGCGGGAAGATCATGCCCCACGGCAGGTCGGTGGCGCGCCCCCACAGCTCGCCGTTGATGAAGTTGCCGATGCGCCCGGCGGCCAGCCCGCACGGGATCATCGGCGCGATGAAGTCGGTCACTTCCATCCAGTGGCGCCGGCGCAGCCGGCCGAACAGCCACATCGCCACCACCACCCCAAGAAAGCCGCCATGGAAGGCCATGCCGCCTTCCCACACCTTGAAGATCTCCATCGGATGCGACAGGTAGTACGACGGCTTGTAGAACAGCACATAGCCGAGCCGCCCGCCCAGGATCACGCCCAGCACGCCGAAGAACAGCATGTCGTCGAGATCGCGCGTGGTCCAGCCTTTGGCGGCGATATGCGGCTGGCGGACGCGCAGGCGCCCGAACCACAGGAACATGACGAACCCGGCCAGGTACATCAGCCCGTACCAGCGGATCGCGAGCGGGCCCAGGTGAATCGCAACCGGGTCGAACTGGGGATGAATCAGCATGTTGGCGTGAATGGTGATTGTGGGGCAGCGGCGGCGCCGGCCATGCGGCGCCAGGTAAGACGCGCGGGTGCGGCGAAGGTTGCACGGCAATGCCAACGCCTGGTCAGCGCACGCATCGTAGCCCGTAATGATGTCACAAATCCCCGCGGCGCCCCGCGCGGCAGGCCCCGGGCCCGGCGCCCGGCGGCGCCCGAACAATCCATTTGACACGCCAAAACGCACGCGTCATTCTTGCCCCATCACAGCGCCCGCCGCGCACCCGCGGCGGCATAGAACAAGGATCCCGGAGACCCCCGCCATGGCATTCAACAAGCGCTCCCGGCACATCACGCAAGGCGTGGCGCGCTCCCCCAACCGCTCGATGTACTACGCGCTCGGCTACCAGAAGGAGGACTTCGACAAGCCGATGGTGGGCATCGCCAACGGCCATTCGACCATCACGCCGTGCAATGCCGGCCTGCAGCGCCTGGCCGACGCGGCCATCGACGCGATCCGGGCCGCCGGCGCCAACCCGCAGGTGTTCGGCACGCCCACCATCTCCGACGGCATGTCGATGGGCACCGAGGGCATGAAGTACTCGCTGATCTCGCGCGAGGTCATCGCCGACTGCATCGAGACCGCGGCGCAGGGCCAGTGGATGGACGGCGTGGTGGTGATCGGCGGCTGCGACAAGAACATGCCGGGCGGCATGATCGCGCTGGCACGCACCAACGTGCCGGGCATCTACGTCTACGGCGGCACCATCAAGCCGGGCCACTGGAAGGGCAAGGACCTGACCATCGTGTCGTCGTTCGAGGCCGTCGGCGAGTTCACCGCGGGGCGCATGAGCGAGGAAGACTTCGAAGGGGTGGAGCGGAACGCGTGCCCGTCCACCGGCTCGTGCGGTGGCATGTACACCGCCAACACCATGAGTTCGTCGTTCGAGGCGCTGGGCATGTCGCTGCTGTACTCGTCGACCATGGCCAACCCGGACCAGGAAAAGGTCGACAGCGCCGCCGCATCGGCGCGCGTGCTGGTCGAGGCCGTCAAGCGCGACCTCAAGCCGCGCGACATCATTACGCGCGAGTCGATCGAAAACGCGGTGGCGCTGATCATGGCCACCGGCGGCTCCACCAACGCGGTGCTGCACTACCTGGCGATCGCGCATGCCGCCGAGGTGGAATGGACCATCGACGACTTCGAGCGCATCCGCCGCAAGGTGCCGGTACTCTGCAACCTCAAGCCCTCGGGCCAGTACGTGGCGACCGACCTGCACCGCGCCGGCGGCATCCCGCAGGTGATGAAGATCCTGCTCAAGGCCGGCCTGCTGCACGGCGACTGCATCACCATCACCGGCCGCACCCTGGCCGAGGAACTCGAGCCCGTGCCCGACGCCCCGCGCGCCGACCAGGACGTGATCCTGCCGATCGAGCGCGCGCTCTACGCCGAGGGCCACCTGGCCATCCTCAAGGGCAACCTCGCCCAGGAAGGCGCGGTCGCCAAGATCACCGGCCTGAAAAACCCGGTCATCACCGGCCCGGCGCGCGTGTTCGAGGACGAGCAGAGCGCGATGGACGCGATCCTGGCCGACCGCATCAACCCCGGCGACATCCTGGTGCTGCGCTACCTCGGCCCCAAGGGCGGCCCCGGCATGCCGGAAATGCTGGCCCCGACCTCGGCCATCATCGGCAAGGGCCTGGGCGAGTCGGTCGGCTTTATCACCGACGGCCGCTTCTCGGGCGGCACCTGGGGCATGGTGGTCGGCCACGTCGCGCCAGAGGCGTACGTCGGCGGCACCATCGCGCTGGTGCAGGAGGGCGACTCGATCACCATCGACGCGCACCGGTTGCTGCTGCAGCTGAACGTGCCGGAAGAAGAACTGGCCCGGCGCCGCGCCAGCTGGAAGGCACCGGCGCCGCGCTATACGCGCGGCGTGCTGGCGAAGTTCGCGCGGCTGGCATCGACGGCGAGCAAGGGGGCGGTGACGGACTGATTGCGGTCCCGAAAATGGCAAAAGCCTGCGAGGAATCGCAGGCTTTTTTGTGCGGGAGAGGGGAGAAAACCCTCAATCCTCGCCCGGCGCCTTCTCCATTTCCTCCAGCGTCGCATCCAGCCACTCGACCAGTCGCGCTTCCAGCGACTGCGTCAGCTCGCTGGCCAGTTGCGCCGTCAGCGGCGCCAGCCGCGACTGCAGCGTGGCTTCGGTATGGGCCGCCACCACCTGCGGCCATTCGGTGCGAAAGCGCATCATCACGCGGCTCAGCAGTTCGGTACGCACCGCGCGCAGGTCGTCGTCGCCGGTGTCGGCGGCGGCGTCCGTCTGCACGGCGGGCTGGGCCGGCACGATCGCGTCGTCCAGCGCGGCGTCCCCCGTGTCGCCAACCTGCATCACCATGCCGGCATCGTCCATGCCAAAGGTGTCGATCACGCCGTCATCCGCCGCGGCGCCCGCCTGTGCCGGCGCTTCGGTGTCGGCTTCAGTGTCGGCTTCGGTGTCGACATCCGGCAGGTCGACGACCTCGGTCAGCAGCGGGATGCTGTCGTGCGGCTCCGGCCGCGGGATCACCCGCGAGGTGGTGCGTTCGCTCATGCGGCGTCTCCCTTGGGCTGGCCGATGTCGTGGTGCGTCAGCGGATAGCCGCGTTCGCGGTAGAAGCGGTAGCGCTGGCGGCCAGCCTCGCGCGCGGCGTCACCGGCGCCGACCACCTCGATCAGGCGCTCGAAGCTGGCAAACTGCGCCGGCGCCTGGTCAGCCAGGTTGATCAGCAGCTGGTGGTGCGGCACGCCCTCGGTGGTGGCGGCCAGCAGGATCGGCGTGACCGCCGCGTTGGGGCTTTCCAGCCCGCAATGCGGCAGGAAGTCCAGCGGGGAGAAGGTCCACAGGCGCGCGTCGAGGTCAGCCAGCTGCGCCGGGGCGCCGTGGATCACCACCTTCTGCCCGGCGCCGTAGGCCTTGCGGACCAGCCGGCAGACATAGCCGAGCACGTCCGGCACGTTGCTGTGGAAGTCGATGCGCGTCATGGACGGTTGCCGCTCCTGCTTCGTTGCGCCGCGCTCAGGCCGCGCGGTCCATCAGGAACTGCGTCAGCAGCGGCACCGGACGGCCGGTGGCGCCCTTGGCCGCGCCGCTCTTCCACGCGGTGCCGGCGATGTCCAGGTGGGCCCAGTCGTATTTCTCGGTAAAGCGCGCCAGGAAGCAGGCCGCGGTGACGCTGCCGGCCGGGCGCCCGCCGATATTGCCCATGTCGGCAAAGTTGGACTTGAGCTGGTCCTGGTATTCGTCGTCCAGCGGCATGCGCCAGGCGCTGTCCATGGCGCGGCGGCCGGCCTGCAGCAGCGCGTCGGCGAGCGCGTCGGAGCGCGCGTACAGGCCGCTGTTGACATGGCCGAGCGCGATGATGCAGGCGCCGGTCAGGGTGGCGACGTCGATCACCGCGGCCGGCTTGAAGCGCTCGACATAGGTCAGCGCATCGCACAGGATCAGGCGCCCCTCGGCGTCGGTGTTCAGGATCTCGATGGTCTGGCCCGACATGCTGGTGACCACGTCGCCCGGCTTGGTGGCGATGCCGCTGGGCATGTTCTCGCAGGTGGGCACCACCGCGACCACGTTGAGCTTCAGGCCCATCTCGGCCACGGCCTGAATCGTGCCCAGCACCGAGGCGGCGCCGCACATGTCGTACTTCATCTCGTCCATGCCCTCGCCCGGCTTGAGCGAGATGCCGCCGGTATCGAAGGTGATGCCCTTGCCCACCAGCACCACTGGCGCCTGCTTGGCGCCGGCGCCGTCGTAGCGCAGCACGATGAACTGGGGCGGCTCCTCGCTGCCCTTGGTCACGGCCAGGAACGCGCCCATGTTGAGCGCCTCGATCTGCTTGCGCCCGAGGATCTCGGCCTTGAGCTTGTGGCGCTTGGCGATATTGCGCGCGGTATTGGCCAGGTAGGTCGGGGTGCAGATATTGGACGGCAGGTTGCCGAGGTCGCGCGTCAGCTCCATGCCGTTGGCGATGGCGGTGCCGCGCACCGCGGCCTGGGTCGCGGCGCGGGCGTCGCCGCTGTCGACCGCGATCACGACCTTGCGCAGCGAGGACTTGTCATTGCCGTTGGGCTTGCCGCTGGCCGCATTCTGGGCGTTGGCGCGCTTCAGTCCGGGATGGCGCTCGAGCAGGCGGTAGCCGGCTTCGCGCACCAGCGTGATGGTGGTGATCACGGCCCAGGACACGTCGCGCTGCAGAGGCGCCTGTTGCGCCAGGCACCACAGCGCCGAGGCCGCACGCGTGGACGACAAGGCACGCACCGCGGTGCGCACCGCATCGGCAAAGGCCTTGTCGGTGAAATCGGCTTCCTTGCCCAGGCCCACCAGCAGCACGCGCGCGGCGCCGACGCCGGCCACTTCGTGCAGCATCAGCTGGGTGCCGCGCTTGCCTTCGAAGTCGCCCTGCTTGACCAGCCGTCCCACCAAGCCCTTGGTGGCCACATCGAGGGCCTTGGCTACGCCGCCGAGGTTCTGGCCTTCGAACAGGCCGACCACCAGGCAGTCGGTCTTGGTCGCCAGGAAACCATTTTGGCCGGCTTTGCTCCAATCCAGGGCTTTTGTGCTAAATTCCATCGCGCTTCCTTCCAGGGGCTCGTTAGACACGAAAGCCTCCATTATCCGCGATTTTTACCCCGCGACCTGCCGCCGCTGATACGCCCCGGTCACGTTGACAGCACGCTGTGCCGTCAGCCAGCTGTTCTGCCAGGCACCTCGCACGGCACATCGCCCGCTCCGGCCGGCAGCCCGGAACCGAACCCGCATGATCCTTCAACAAGCCCTGCGACGCGAGCTTGCCTACACCGCCGGGGCGGTGTTCCTGGTGATGCTGACCTTCATGCTCACCTCGCTCGTGATCCGCATCCTGGGGATGGCCGCCAACGGCAAGGCCAGCCCCAACGACGTGCTGATGCTGATCGGCCTGGCCACCATCGGCTACCTGTCGATCCTGCTGTCGGCAACGCTGTTCATTTCCACCCTGATCGTGCTGACGCGCTGGTACAAGGATTCGGAAATGGTGGTGTGGTTCTCGGCCGGCATCTCGCTGCGCGACCTGGTCAAGCCGGTGCTGCAGTTCGCCGCGCCCTTCATCGTGCTGGCGCTCTTGCTGGGCCTGTTCGCGTGGCCGTGGGCCAACCAGCAGAGCGCGCTGTTCCGCGACCGCTTCGAGCAGCGCGGGGTGATGTCGATGATCGCCGCCGGCCGCTTCATCGAGCCGGCCAAGGCCAACTACGTGCTGTTCATCGAAGGCATCGACGCCGACATGAAGCATGCGCGCAATGTCTTCGTGGCCAATGCCGAAGCCGACAAGATCGGCGTGGCGCTGGCGCACCAGGGCCAGTTCGAGACCATGCCCAACGGCGACCGGCTGGTGGTGATGGAGAATGGCCGCCGCTATTCCGGCACGCCCGGGCAGATCGACTACCGCATCGTCGAGTTCGAGCGCTATGCGGTCAAGGTGGACAACAAACCGCCCGAGTCCGAGGCCAAGCTGCCGCCCAAGAGCCGCGACACCATCGAGCTGATCCGCAACCCCACGCGCGAGAACCTGGGCGAGCTGATCTGGCGCATCTCGCTGCCGATCCTGGCCTTCAACTTCGTCATGATCGCGATCCCGCTGGCCTACGTTAACCCGCGCCTGGGCCGCTACACGCCGCTGGTGTTCGCGGTGCTGATCTACCTGACCTACAGCAACCTGATCAACCTGTCGCAGTCCTGGGTGCGCAACGGCTCGATCCCGTTCTGGCTGGCCTGGTGGCCCATCCACCTGGCCGTGTTCCTGGGCGCGCTGCTGCTGTTCCGCTATCGCCAGAACCGCAGCCTGGGTGGCTGGCGCGCCGTGTTCGGGCTGCGCAAGCGCGATGCCGCGGCCGCGGCCGGAGGCCGGGCATGAGGATCCTGCGCGTCTACGAACGCTATTTCGGCCGGCTGGTCTATAGCGTGTTCGCCTTCATCCTGTTCGCGGTGCTGTCGCTGTTCGTGTTCTTCGACATGCTCAACGAGCTGGAGAACGTCAACGCCCAGTACACCTCGCTGGTCGCACTGTTCCACGTCCTGCTGCAGGCACCCACGCGGGTGTACGAGGTGCTGCCGATCGCGGTGCTGATCAGCGCGATCTATGTGTTCTCGCAGCTGGCCAGCCAGTCCGAGTACACCATCTTCCGCGTGGCCGGCCTGAACACGCGCCAGGCGCTGTTCTCGCTGTTCAAGCTGGCGGTGCCGCTGGCGCTCGTGACCTTTCTGTTCGGCGAGTTCATCGGTCCGCGCGCCGAGCAATATGCGCAGAAGGTCAAGCTGGAGGCGATCGGCGCCACGGTGTCGTCGGGCTTCCGCTCCGGGGTCTGGGTCAAGGACCGCGACAAGGATGCCGCCGGCGAGGGCGAGATCACCCGCTTCGTCAACGTGGCGGGGCTGCGGCCGGACCAGACCATCACCGGCATCACCATGTACGAGTTCGACCCCCAGTACCGGCTGCGCGTGATCCGCGTGGCGCAGGAGGGGCGCTACCAGGGCGGCCAGTCGTGGGAGCTGCAGAACGTCAGCGAGACCCGCTTCGTCGAACTGTCGACGCAGGCCCAGGGCGCGCAGCCCGCGCCCGGCGCGCCGGCACGCGACGCGCTCGCGCCGGACTTCCGCGCCGAGCAGGTCAAGTTCCCGCGCGTGGCCATGCATTCGGAGCTGACCCCGCAGATCCTGTCGGTGTTGCTGGTGACGCCGGAGCGGATGTCGACGCTGGACCTGTTCCGCTATATCCGCCACCTGCGCGACAACAAGCAGGACACCCAGCGCTACGAGATCGCGTTCTGGAAGAAGGTGATCTACCCGCTGACGCTGTTCGTGATGGTGGCGCTGGCGCTGCCGTTCGCCTACCTGCACGCGCGTGCCGGCGCGGTCGGGGTCAAGGTGTTCGGCGGCATCATGCTGGGGCTGTCGTTCCACCTGTCGAATACGCTGTTCTCGCACGTCGGCCTGCTGCATACCTGGCCGCCGATCATCTCGGCGCTGGTGCCGGGCACGCTCTACCTGATGGTGGCGCTGCTGGCGCTGCGTTGGGTCGACCGGCACTGAGCACGGCCATGACAGTTTCAAACCGAGCCCTGGTCCTGTTCGCCCACGGCGCGCGCGATGCGCGCTGGCGCGAGCCGTTCGAGCGGCTGCAGCAGAAGCTGGTGGCCGCCCTGCCCGGCTGCGAGGTGCGGCTGGCGTTCCTGGAACTGATGTCGCCGTTGCTGGCGGATGCGCTGGCGGAACTGGCGGCGCAAGGCGTGACCGAGGTCACCGTGGTGCCCGTGTTCTTTGGCCAGGGCGGGCATATCCGGCGCGATTTGCCGGTGCTGATCGAGCAGTGCCGGCAAGCCCATCCCGGGTTGCGCATCCATTGCGCCACCGCGGTGGGCGAGTCGGATGCGGTGCTGGATGCCATTGCGGCTTATTGCGTGGCGGCGTTGCCTGGGGCTGCATCCGCGCAGTCCTGAGGCGAAATAAAAAACCCCGTGCCGGCATCGCGGGACAGGGTCAGTAACACCGCTGTTTGCTCCCCTCCCCCGCTTGCGGGAGAGGGGCCGGGGGTGAGGGCAGGAGGGTCAAAGGCTGATGCCGGTGGGTTAAAACCGAAGGCCTTGCTTGATGTGGTACTGGCTAGCCCACCCCTCACCCCAACCCTCTCCCCATGAGGGGAGAGGGAGAACACCTTGCTTAGGCTAGTTCGAGCGGCTTGGGAGCACTCAAAACCACGCTTGCTTCGCGCCTGAGAATTCAGGCAGCGCGCGGCGTACGCACTTCAGTCTCGCCCAAATCCTCGCGCGGCGCCTCCGTCGCGCGCGCGGCCAGCGCGGCGCCGATCATCAGCAGGCTGGGCTGCACCGGGTCGATCCATGCCGCCGCTTCCCCGGCCGCCATCCGGCCAAGCGTGAATTCACGGCTGCGCTGTTGCGGCGTGGTGGCGGCTTCCACCACCCAGGCCGGCGTCGACGCGGGCTTGCCGTGCGCGATCAGTTGCGCGGCAATCGAGGCGGCCTGGTCGCGGCCCATGTAGTAGACCAGCGTGTCGGCCTTGACCGCGGCTTCGATATCGGCCGAGCCCTCGCCATCCGCGGCCTTGGCCTGCGTGGCAAACGCCACGCTGCGCGACACGCCGCGCTTGGTCAGCGGCTTGCCGATGGCGGAAGCGGCCGCCAGCGCGGCGGTAATGCCGGGCACCACCTCATACTCGATGCCGGCCGCTTCCAGCGCCTGCAATTCCTCGTCGGCGCGCCCGAACAGCATCGGGTCGCCGCCCTTGAGGCGCACCACGCGTTCGTACTTGCTGGCCAGATCCACGATCTGGCGGTTGATGAACAGTTGCGCGGTGGAGCGCTGGCCGCAGCGCTTGCCGACTTCGACCAGTTCCGCCTGCGGACACCAGGCCAGCATCTCCGGCGATACCAGCGCATCGTGCAGCACCACCTGGGCTTCGCCCAAAAGCCGTGCACCACGCACCGTAATGAGGTCTGCCGCGCCGGGGCCTGCCCCGATCAGGTACACCTTGCCGTAAGTCTTCCGTGCCTGCTTGTCCATCTGCTGCCCCTTGTCCGGTCGATCCTGTTCGTTACCGATCAGGAGAACGCACGGATCATGCCTGCGGCCACCGTGTGGTTGGTCGCCTCGTCGATCAGCACGAACGCCCCGGTGGCCGGATTATCGCCGTAGGCATCGCACACGATCGGCTTCTGCAGCGAGATCTGCACCGAACCGATGTCGTTCAGGCGGATCTCGTGGCGGCCGGTCTCGTGCGACAGCGTGTGCACGTCCAGCACGCGGTCCACCGCCGACACGCGCGCGAACACGCTGGCCGTGGTGTGCTTGAGCACGTACTTGCGCGACGGATTCAGCGACTCGTCGTCGAACCAGCACAGATCGGCCTGCAGCTTCTTGGCCGAAGCCGCGGTCGCGTCGGCGGCAACGAACATGTCACCGCGTGATACATCGACGTCCTCGGCCAGGCGCACAGTGACGGTGTCGCCGACGTTGGCCGATTCGGCGGCACCGTTCGGGGTCAGCACTTCGGCCACTACCGCTTCGCGGTTGGCAGGCAGCACGCGCAGCTTCTGGCCGACGCGCACGGTGCCGGCTTCCACCCGGCCGGCATAGCCGCGGAAATCGTCCGACTGCGAACCGTCCTGGCGGATCACCAGCTGCACCGGGAAGCGCAGCGCGGCGTCGTCCTCGGGCGCGGCTTCTTCCACCGGCAGCTCTTCCAGCAGCGGCAGCAGCGGCTCGCCCTGGTACCACGGCATGGCCTCGCTCTCGTGCACGATGTTGTCGCCGCGCAGCGCGGACACCGGCACGTAGCGCACGTCCTTCAGGCCCAGCTGCTCGGCCAGTTCGGCGTAGGCGGTGCGGATCTCGTTGAAGGTCTGCTCGCTGTAGTCGACCAGGTCCATCTTGTTGACGGCGACGATCACGTGCTGGATTTCCAGCAGCTTCAGGATCGCCGAATGGCGCTTGGTCTGCGCCAGCAGTTCCGCGCGGCCGTCCGTGACGGTCACGCGGGTGGCATCGACCAGCACGATGGCCGCATGCGCGGTCGACGCGCCGGTGACCATGTTGCGGGTGTATTGCTCGTGGCCCGGCGTATCCGCGATGATGAACTTGCGGCGCGCGGTCGAGAAGTAGCGGTAAGCCACGTCGATGGTGATGCCCTGCTCGCGCTCGGCTTCGAGGCCGTCGGTCAGCAACGAGAAGTCGATCTGCTCGCCGGCGGTGCGCTTGTTCTTGGCGTTGGCCAGCGCGGTCAGCTGGTCGGACAGCACGGCCTTGCTGTCATACAGCAGGCGGCCGATCAGCGTGCTCTTGCCGTCGTCGACGGAGCCGGCAGTGATGAAGCGCAGCAGGCCTTGATGAGTTGCTTGGTGAGTCATGTCTGAATCCTTTGCTGCGGCTTAGAAGTAGCCTTCCTTCTTGCGGCGCTCCATCGACGCTTCGCTCGTCTGGTCGTCCATGCGGGTGGCGCCGCGCTCGGTGATCTCGGTCACCGCGGTTTCGGCGATGATCGCTTGCGGCGAATCGGCAACGCTGGCCACCGGGCAGGTGCAGCTGATGTCGCCGACGGTGCGGAAGCGGACCGACAGCACTTCGCTGACGTCGCCGTCCTGCTTGGGCGTGATCGGCGTGACCGGCACCAGCAGGCCATTCTTGCGCACCACTTCGCGCCGGTGCGCGTAGTAGATCGGCGGCAGCGCCAGGTTTTCGCGCGCGATGTACTGCCACACGTCCAGCTCGGTCCAGTTCGAGATCGGGAACACGCGCATCTGCTCGCCCTGCGCCATGCGGGCGTTGTACAGGCTCCACAGCTCGGGGCGCTGCGCCTTCGGGTCCCACTGGCCGAACTCGTCGCGGAACGAGAAGATGCGCTCCTTGGCGCGGGCCTTCTCTTCGTCGCGGCGGGCGCCGCCCATCAGCGCGTCGAACTTGTGCGCCTCGATGGTTTCCAGCAGCGTCACGGCCTGCGCGGCGTTGCGCGAATCGGTTTCCTTGCGCAGGCGCACGGTGCCGCGCTTGATCGAGTCTTCCACATGGCCCACCACCAGGCGCGCGCCCAGTTCGGCCACGCGCTGGTCACGGAACGTGATCACTTCCGGGTAGTTGTGGCCGGTATCGATATGCACCAGCGGGAACGGCAGCTCGATCTTGCGGTCGCCCAGGCGGAAGGCCTTCAGCGCCAGGTGCAGCATCACGATCGAATCCTTGCCGCCGGAGAACAGCAGCGCCGGGTTGCGGCACTCGGCCACCACCTCGCGGATGATGTAGATCGATTCCGCTTCGAGGCGGTCGAGATGGTCGTTCTGTACCTGCAACAGGTGCGCCACGCTGGAGGTGGCTTCTGCAATGTCGTTCATGATGCCCATTTTGTTCCGGCCTCAATGCTTGATGTTCTGTTCGTGGAGCCCGCACTCTTTCGAGTCCTTCGACTCCCACCACCACCGCCCCGCGCGCACGTCCTCGCCCGCGCGCACCGCACGCGTACAGGGCTCGCAGCCGATGCTGGGATAACCCTTGGCGTGCAGGTCGTTGACCGGCACGTTGTGGCGCTTCAGGTAGGCCCATACTTCCGGCTCGGACCAGTCCGCCAGCGGATTGAACTTGGGGATGCCGCGGGCGTCATCCATTTCCTCGAACGGCAGCTCGGCGCGCGTCACGGCCTGCTCGCGGCGCTGGCCGGTCAGCCAGGCGTCGGCGTGCGACAGCGCGCGGTTCAGCGGCTCGACCTTGCGGATGCCGCAGCATTCCTTGCGCAGGTCGATGCTGTCGTAGAAGGCGTTCAGGCCGTGCTTCTTCAGGTAGTTCTCGACTGCCTCGGCGTCCGGCGTGTACTGCTCGATGCTGTAGCCGTAGTGCGACTGCACCTTGTCGAGCACCGCCAGCGTCTCGGCGTGCAGGCGCCCGGTCTGCAGCGTGAACACGCGGATGCCGGCGCGCACGGCTTCACTGCCGCGCAGGATCGCGTCGGTCAGCACCATGTCCTCGGCCGCCAGACTCGAAGCAAAGCGCGCGCGGAAGAAGCGGCTGGCGATGCCGGCCAGACGCTCGCCCAGCTCGCGCTCCTTCTGTTCCAGCGCTTCGATGCTGCCGGTGTACTCGGGCGCGACCCACAGCGCGGGCGGCCGCAGCGCGGATACCGTGCCGGCCTCCACCACGGGGATATCGCTCAGCACCGTGCTCATGCCGTTTCCCTCGGCTGCGCACCGACCTCGGCGCGCGCGCGGCGGAACAGCGGCAGCGGCTCGTCGACCGACGCCTGGTAGGTCACGGTGAACTCGGTAAAGCCCTTGATCGCGTCGTCGATGTTCTTGTCCGCACGCACGGCGAAGGCATCGAAGCCGCAGCGCTTCATGAAGTTGAGCTGGTCGCGCAGCACATCGCCGATGGCGCGCAGCTGGCCTTGCCACTTGTAGCGGGTGCGCAGCAGGTAGGCCGTGGAGAAGCCGCGGCCATCGCGGAACACCGGGAAGTCCACCGCCACCAGCGACACGCGGTCAAAGTACGCGGCGGCATCGCCCGGCTCGTCTTCCGGGGCCAGCCACACGCCGGTGCGGGCCGCGTCGCGGCCGGCCAGCAGCGCTTCGTTGGCCTTCCACACCGACAGCGGGAACAGCACCGCGTCCTGGCTTTGCACGGCCGCGGCGATCTGCTCGTCGGTCAGCGGGTGCTCGGCGGTGCCGCGCAGCACGGTCCAGGCGTCATCGACGATGACGGGGGCGACGGTAGCGCCGTCCTGTTGCAGTTGAATGATCTTTGCCATGTTCAGTCTCCGGTCCTCAGGCTTCGGCGCGCTCGCGCGGCTGCTTGTCGGCATAGACGCGCTCCTTGAACGGCGCGATGCCGATGCGGGACAGGGTTTCGATAAAGCGTTCGTCCTCGATGCGGTTGGCGACGAAGGTGTCGATGATGCGGCTCACCACGTCGGGCATTTCCTCGGCGCTGAACGACGGGCCGATCACCTTGCCCAGCGCGGTCTGGTTGCCCTGCGCGCCGCCCAGCGTGACCTGGTACCACTCGGAACCATCCTTGTCGACGCCCAGCACGCCGATATTGCCGACGTGGTGATGGCCGCAGGCGTTGATGCAGCCCGAGATGTTCAGCGAGATCTCGCCCAGGTCGTAGACGTAGTCGAGGTCGTCGAAGCGGTCCTGGATCGCCTGGGCGATCGGGATCGACTTGGCGTTGGCCAGCGAGCAGAAGTCGCCGCCCGGGCAGGCGATGATGTCGGTCAGCAGCCCGATGTTGGGCGTCGCCAGGCCGGCCTTCCTGGCCAACTGCCACAGCGCGTACAGGTCCTGCTTCTTCACGTCGGGCAGCACCAGGTTCTGCTCGTGCGCCACGCGCAGCTCGCCGAAGCCGAACTGGTCGGCCAGGTCGGCCACGGTTTCCATCTGCGCATCGGTGGCGTCGCCCGGGGGCGAGGCCAGGCCCGGCTTGGTCGACAGCGTCACCGCGGCATAGCCCGGCACCTTGTGGCCGTGCACGCTGCGGCTGACCCAGCGTGCAAAGGCCTTGTCTTCCAGCAGGTGGTTTTCGTACGAGGCGTCGGTATCGGCCAGCTTTTCATACGCGGGCGGCGTGAAGTACTGCGCCACGCGGTCGAACTCGGCCTGCGTCAGCGTGGCCGGGCCGTCCTTGCTGTGCTGCCATTCTTCCTGGACTTCCTGGGCGAACTTGTCGGCGCCGATGGCCTTCACCAGGATCTTGATGCGGGCCTTGTACTTGTTGTCGCGGCGGCCGTAGCGGTTGTACACGCGGATGGCGGACTCGACGTAGCTGAGCATGTGCTGCCACGGCAGGTCTTCCTTGATGATCGAGCCCAGGATCGGGGTGCGGCCCAGGCCGCCACCGGCCAGGATGCGCAGGCGGGTTTCGCCGTTGGCGTTCTTGTAGGCGTAGATGCCGATGTCGTGCATCTGCACCACGGCGCGGTCGTCGGCCGACGCCGAGATCGCGATCTTGAACTTGCGCGGCAGGAAGGCGAATTCCGGCTGGAACGTGCTCCACTGGCGCAGCAGCTCGGCCAGCACGCGCGGGTCCACCGACTCGTCCGGCGCGACGCCGGCGAAGTGATCGGTGGTGATGTTGCGCACGCAGTTGCCCGAGGTCTGGATCGCGTGCATCTCGACGCTGGCCAGTTCGGCCAGCACGTCGGGCACGCGTTCCAGCTCCATCCAGTTGTACTGGATGTTCTGGCGGGTCGAGAAGTGGCCGTAGCCGCGGTCGTATTCGCGCGCGATATGGGCCAGCTTGCGCAGCTGCGTCGACGACAGCAGGCCGTACGGGATCGCCACGCGCAGCATGTAGGCATGGCGCTGCATGTACAGGCCGTTCTGCAGGCGCAGCGGCAGGAATTCTTCCTCGGTCAGCTCATCCGACAGGCGGCGGCGCACTTGGTCACGGAACTGGGCGACGCGCTCGGCGACGATGCGCTGGTCATATTGGTCGTACTGATACATGGCGGGGTCCGTTCAGTATTCGTTGGATTCAGGAGACGAGCTTGATGGCGACCAGCGTCAGCGTGGTCGCCAGGGCGGCGCGCACCAGCCGCTCGGGCAGCGCCCGCGACAGTTGCGCGCCCAGCCAGATGCCGGGGATCGAACCCACCAGCAGCGCCAGCAGCAAATTCCAGTTGACGGTGCCGAGCCACACGTGGCCCAGCCCGGCCAGCGCCGTCAGCGGGACGGCGTAGGCAATGTCGGTGCCGGCCACTTCGGCCGGCTTCATGTGGGGATACAGCAGCAGGATCAGCGTGGCGCCGACCGCGCCGGCGCCGATCGACGAGACCGTGACCAGCACGCCGATCACCGCGCCGACGATCACGGTGGCAACCACCTGCTTGCGGCCATGCAGCTGGAAGCGCGGGTTGCGTTCCAGCCAGGCCAGCATCTGGCGGCGGAACAGCAGCGACAGCACCGTCAGCAGCACCGACACGCCGATGGTCACGCGGATCGCATGCAGCCAGCGGGCGTCGAGTTCGCCGGCGCTCTTCAGCACCAGGATGGCGGCCACGGCCGCCGGCAGGCTGCCGAGGCACAGGCGCCGTACCACCTGCCACTGCACATGGCCGTGGGCGCGATGCGCGATGGTGCCGAAGCCCTTGGTGATGGCCGCGAAAGCCAGGTCGGTGCCGACCGCGGTGGCCGGCGAGAAGCCGAACAGCAGTGTCAGCAGCGGCGTCATCAGCGAGCCCCCTCCCACGCCGGTCAGGCCGACGAGGACGCCTACGAACAAACCAGAAACGGTATAGGCCAGGGACATGGGGGACTCGGTGTGGCGTGGCCCGCGGGTCTCGCCGTGCTGGCCGCGGCGAGAAGGCGCACCGAGGGCAGGCCGTTCATTAACAAAGTTCGAGAATCGTAATAAACTGGCCTCATACCTCAAACTAATAAGAAGTTGTTTGTTTATACGAACGCAGATATATGAACTTGCACCAGTTTCGCTTCGTGCGGGAAGCCGTCCGGCAGAACTACAACCTGACCGAGGCCGCTAAAGCGCTTTATACGTCACAACCCGGCGTATCCAAGGCCATCATCGAGCTGGAAGAAGAATTGGGGGTCGATATTTTCACGCGCCACGGCAAGCGCATCCGCAGCCTGACCGAACCCGGCCGCCGCATCCTCAGCTCGGTCGAGAAGATCCTGCAGGAGGTGGAAAGCCTGAAGCGCGTCGGCATGGACTATGCGGCACAGGACCAGGGCAACTTCACCATCGCCACCACGCATACCCAGGCGCGCTATGCGCTGCCGCGCGTGATCAGCGAGTTCACCAAGCGCTATCCCAAGGTGCGGCTGTCGATCCAGCAGGGCAACCCGGCCCAGATCGCCGACATGCTGCTGCATGACCATGCCGACATCGGCATCGCCACCGAAGGCATCTCCAGCGACAAGAACCTGGTGTCGCTGCCGGGCTATCAGTGGACCCATATGGTGATTACGCCGCCCGAGCACCCGCTGCTTGAAAAGAAGCACCTGGCGCTGGAAGACCTGATGGGATACCCGCTGATCACCTACGATGCCAACTTCGCCGGGCGCACCAAGATCGACAAGGCCTTCGCACTGCGCCACCTGGCGCCGGACATCGTGCTCGAGGCCATCGACGCGGACGTGATCAAGACCTATGTGGAAATCGGGCTGGGCGTGGGCATCGTCGCCGGCGTCGCCTATGATGCCGAGCGCGACCGCAACCTGCGCGGCATTGCTGCCGGCCACCTGTTCGGCAGCAACGTGACCCACCTGGCCGTCAAGCAGGGGGCCTACCTGCGCAGCTTTGTCTATACCTTCATCGAGTTGTTCTCGCCGACGCTCAACCGCAAGCTGGTCGAACAGGCCATGTCCGGCGAACACGAAGCCTACGAACTCTGAGGCGGCCACCGCTGCCGCCCCGCTCTAATAAGAAGTCAAGCCACGATGCCTGCCCTGCACATCCCAACCTGCCCTCCGGAGGTCCTGTGAGCGACCTGCCCCGCATCCACTGGACCGAAAACGGCGTCGAGCACAGCGCCGCCTGGCGCTCCGAGGCCGGCCTGCCGCCGCCACGGCGCGTGGTCGTCGCTGACGACACCACCAGCGCCGACAGCGCCTACCGCCTGGCCTGCGAAGGCACCGCGCTGCTGTGGCGGGGAGATTTCCAGAACGCGCGCCAGTTGCTGAACGCACTGGCCCGCCGCACCGAGCGCAAGCCCAAAAAAGCCAGCCGCCCCGGCCACAAGGCCCGGGACAAGAGCCAGGCCGCGTCGCCCACCGAGGCCTTCCACCTGCACCGGCTGGCGCAGTCGCAGCGCGCGCGCACGCTGGGCATGCTGCTGCTGCCGTTCGAGGCCGGCCACCAGATCCCGCTGCGACGCGCGCCCGATGTGCAGGAAGCGTGCGAACAGGTCTACGGCCCGGCCAGCGAGCCCTACGTGGCCTCGCTGCGCGAGTTGCTGGGCATGATCGGCGCGTTCGAGTGGCGCAGGAAGGGCGTCGAGATCCCGGCGCTGGCAGACCGCATCCACCCCTGGTACGGCGTGTTCTCGCCGGTGCGCGGCGAATACATCGACCTGGTCGCGGCCGAACCGCTGCCGGCGCAGACGCTGGCCTTCGATATCGGCACCGGCACCGGCGTGCTGGCCGCGGTGCTGGCCCGCCGCGGCGTGCAGCGCGTGGTGGCCACCGACCAGGACGCGCGCGCGCTGGCCTGCGCGCGCGAAAACATTGCCCGGCTCGGCTACGCCGCGCAGGTCGAGGTGATCGAGGCCGACCTGTTCCCCGCCGGCCGCGCGCCGCTGGTGGTATGCAACCCGCCGTGGGTGCCGGCGCGGCCGAGTTCGCCGGTCGAGCGTGCCGTCTATGACCCCGACAGCGCCATGCTGCGGGGCTTCCTGCAGGGGCTGGCCGAGCACCTCGAACCCGGCGGCGAGGGCTGGCTGCTGCTGTCCGACCTGGCCGAGCACCTCGGGCTGCGCCAGCGCGACGAACTGACGGGCTGGATCGAAGCGGCCGGACTGAAGGTGCTGGGCCGTTCCGACATCCGCCCGCGCCACCCGCGCGCGGCGGATGCGGCCGACCCGCTGCACGCGGCGCGCTCGGCGGAAGTGACCTCGCTCTGGCGCCTGGGCGTGCGCTAAGGCTGCTAAAACCGCTGCCGCGGGGCACGGTGCCCCGCCGGCCGAGTTCGGCTATCCTTTCCCGTCACATATAAGAACGGAGGAGACCATGCTGAAGCTGCCCCTGCGCCCCCTGCTGCTTGCCGGCGCGCTGTTCGTCGCCGGCGCCGCGCATGCCGACATCCGCGTCGGCATCGATGTGTCCACCACCGGGCCGGCCGCCTCGATCGGCATCCCGTCCAAGAACACCGTGCTGATGTGGCCGCAGACGCTGGGCGGCCAGAAGGCGCACTACGTCATCCTGGACGACGGCACCGACCCGGCCGCCGCGGTGCGCAACGTGCGCAAGCTGATCTCCGAGGAAAAGGTCGACGTGATCGTCGGCCCCAACATCACGCCCACGGCCATCGCCGCGCTCGACGCCGTGGCCGAGGGCGAGACCCCGATGGTGGCGCTGGCCGCCTCGGCCGCTATCGTCGAGCCGCAGACCGACGCCAAGCGCCGCTGGGCCTTCAAGATGCCGCAGAACGACTCGCACATGGCCACCGTGCTGACCGAGTACATGAGCAACCACGGCGTCAGGACGGTCGGCTTTATCGGCTTTGCCGACGCCTACGGCGAAAGCTGGTGGCGCGAGTTCTCGAAGCTGGCCGAGCTGCGCAAGATCCGGGTGGTGGCCAACGAGCGCTTCTCGCGCAACGACACCTCGGTCACCGGGCAGGTGCTCAAGCTGATGGCGGCCAACCCGGACGCGATCCTGATCGCCGGCGCCGGCACGCCGTCGGTGCTGCCACAGAAGACGCTGGGCGAGCGCGGCTACAAGGGCAAGGTCTACCAGACCCATGGCATCGCCACCTGGGACTTCCTGCGCATGGGCGGCAAGGACGTCGAAGGCACGCTGTTCCCGACCGGGCCGGTGGTGGTGGCGCGCCAGCTTCCCGACAGCCATCCGGTGCGCAAGGTGGCACTGGACTTCGTCAATCGTTACGAAGCAAAGTACGGCGCCGACAGCGTGACGCAGTTTGCCGGCGATGCCTGGGGCGCGTGGATGCTGCTCGATGACGCCGCCCGCCGCGCGCTCAAGACCGGCGCCCAGCCCGGCACGCGCGAGTTCCGCGCGGCCATGCGCGACGCGCTGGAGAGCACCACCAATCTCACCATCCCCAATGGCGTGATGAACCTGAACCCGAAGGACCACCAGGGCTTCGACCAGCGTTCGCGCGTGATGGGGGTGATCCGCAACGGCAAGTTTGCCTATGCGGGCGACAAGTAGCCCGCCGCATCAACGCATCAACGCAACAACGCATCAGGAAAGGAATCATGGCATGAGCACCACTCCCACCCCCGTCACTGTCGCCTTTATCGGCCTGGGCGCCATGGGCTCGCACATGGTGCGCCACCTGCTGGCCGCCGGCCACACCGTGCGCGCCTTCGTGCGCCGCCCGGACGCCGCCGAGGCCACGCGCGCGCTGGGGGCAGAACCGTTCTTCACGCCCGCCGAAGCGGCCCGCGGCGCCAGCGTGGTCTTCACCAACGTGACCTCGTCCGAAGACGTGCGCGAGGTGCTGCTGGGCGCGCAGGGCGTGATCCACGGGGCCGCGCCCGGCACCATCTGCGTCGACCACAGCACCATCTCGCCCATCGTCACGCGCGAGATCGCCACGGCGCTGGCCGCGCGCGGCATCGAGGCGCTCGACTGCCCGGTCTCGGGCGGCACCATGGGCGCCGAGGCCGGCACGCTGACCATCATGGTCGGCGGCAAGGCCGAGATGCTGGAACGCGTGCGCCCGCTGCTCGAGCGGCTCGGCCAGACCATCACCCATATCGGCGACCACGGCGCCGGCCAGGTCGCCAAGCTGTGCAACCAGATCGCCCAGGTGGTCAATATCGAAGGCATTGCCGAAGCGATGCGCTTTGCCGCCGCGCAGCAGGTCGATACCGGCCGCGTGTTCGAAGCCATGGCGACCGGCATGGCCGGCAGCCGCATGCTCGACCTGATGGGCCCCAAGATGGTGGCGCGCAACTTTGCCGCCGGCATCGAGGCGCGGCTGCACGACAAGGACTTCGGGCTGGCGCGCGATATCGCCGAGGAAATCGGCCTGGAGCTGCCGGCGATGCAGGCCACCTCGGCGCAACTGCGCGCGCTGATGGCCAGGGGCTGGGGCAAGGACGATACCTCGTCGCTGCTGCGCGTGCTGGAGGGCTGAAGTCCCGGCGCGCGGTGGCGGCTCAGCGCGCCACCAGCCGCAGCACCGCTTGCGTGAGGGCACCGTCCGCGCTGGCCAGGCTGTCCAGCACATTGAAGTGATGGCAGTCCGGCAGCACCACGTCGCTCGCCGCCGGATGCGCCACCTTGGCCGGCCACGCCGCGCGGATCAGCGCATGCTGGCGGTGGTATTCGGCCGCCTCCAGCTCGCCCACCGCGATTGCCAGCGGTGCTTCGTCGGCCGGCGCCATATATGCGGGCGACAGCCGCGCGACATCGGCCTCCGATAACTTCAGGTCGCACTGCAGGAAGGCCGCGCGCCGCAGCGGCTCCAGGTCGTACAGCCCGCTCACCGAGAGACCACCGCGGATCAGCCCTGCAGGCAGGTCGGCGCCGAGCTGCGGCCAGCGCGCGGCCATCAGCATCGCCACCAGGTGGCCGCCCACCGAATGCCCCGCCACGAACAGCCGCTGCGGGTCATGGCCGAGACGATCCGCCTGCCGGTACAGCCAGGCCACGCTGCGCAGCACCTGCTGCACGATCTCCGGCACCGTCGCCGCCGGCACCAGCGTGTAGTTGACCACGGCCACCGACACCCCCAGCGCCGGCAGCGCGCTGGCGACGAAGCTGTGGTCGTGCTTGTCCAGCGCGCGGTAATAGCCGCCGTGCACGAACACCAGCAGCGGCGGCAAGGCCCCGTTGGCGCGCTGCGCCGGGAAGTAGTCCAGGGTCTCGCCCGACGCATGGCGCGAGTCGGCACCGGCATAGCTCAGGTCCGCCAGGTACGGGCCGCGCGCGCGCACCTGCGCGGACCACTGCGCCCAGCGCGCCAGATGCGCCGGGTTGTCCGGCACATTGGCGCGGTTGTTGTACTCGCGGTCATAGAAGGCAGGGTCCTGCGAAGGCAGGCTGGCAAGGTGCGCAAGCAAGTCTGGGTCGGTCATGGCGGTCGGGGTCGGCACAATCGGTACGGTTGGCGGGCGCAGGGCTGGACGCCATGCTACCGGATTTGCGTGCCCCCCGACCGTCCCGGCGCCGGTTGTCCGGCGGCTGGATTTCCGGCATAATCCCCGGCTCAGCCTGGCATCTGTTCCGATGCCGTCACACCTGCCCGGGTGGTGAAACAGGTAGACGCAGGGGACTCAAAATCCCCCGCCGCAAGGCGTGTCGGTTCGAGTCCGACCCCGGGCACCAGATTCCTTCCCTTCCAAAGCAATCAGCCAAAAAGCCGTCCACCTCAGGCCGGCTCCTGCCCGGGCTCAGACCTCGATTTCCTCTAGCTTGTGCGTCTTCAGCCAGTCGCGCACCAGGACATTGAGCCGCGTTTGCCAGCGAGGTCCGCTTGCCTTCAACGCCTCGAGAACATCGTCATCGAGGCGTACCGTGGTGGCAGTCTTCAGGTCGCGTGAGCAGATGTGTTCAATGGCTGCACCGCCAGCCGCATTCCCATCGCCTCGAGAATGGCCGACAGGCTGCTGAGCGCCGGATTGCCCTTTGGCGACAGCGTGCGATAGAGCTGGGTAGGATTCAGGTGCGCCCGCTCGGCCACGGCCTGAACACCGCCAAAGGCCTGCGCCATCTGGCGCAGCACGACCAGCAACTCTGCCTGGTCACCATCGGCCAAGATGCCATTGATGACCTCCAGCGCCAGAGCCGGATCGCTGTGGTACAGCTCGGCCATCGCCTCGTCATGGGGCCTGCTTCTCATCATCCGATCTCCGTTGCCAGTCCTGCCAACAGCCCACCGCTCGGCCGATATCCGCGTCCTGCGTCCGCTTGTCGCCACCACACAGGAGCAGCACCACGCGATGACCGGACACGGAAGTAATAAACCCGATAGCCCGGCCCGACGTCGATGCGCAGCTCCCACACGCCGTCACGGCAGAACTTGTGATCGCCGAAATTTCCCAGCTCGACCCGGGCCACCCGGCGAATCACCGCCACCTTGGCCTGGCTGTCACGCAGCCGCCGAAGCCAGTCCAGGTAGAGATCCTGATGCTCGCCCGGCGTCAAGTAGTGCTCGATTCGGTAGAGATTTATTTTCGTCTATAAACGAATAAAGATCAAGCCACCGACTCGACATTGCTGAGGCCCGCTTTGGAAATCCGCCCTCTCACCAGCCGGTTCGGTCACATCGCTTATATCTGCAATGCCTTCCGACCGACGTTTCAAGGTGTGTCGGACAGCGCCCACTGGTGCCCCGGGGCGTGGCTTCCTATCCTATGGCATTGCCATCCCCTCAACCCCGGAGCGACCATGAGCCGACTGACCCTACCCGCGCTCGCCTGCGCCACGCTGCTGGCCGGCTGTGCCGGCGCCAACATGGAAAGCCTGACCCAGGCCGGCGGCAGCCTGTTCACCGCCGCCACGCTGTCGGACAGCAACGTGAAGACGCTGTCCGACCAGTCCTGCGCCGAGATGGACAAGAAGAACACCATCGCGGCGGCGAACAGCACGTATGCGCGGCGGCTGGCCACCGTGATGAGCGGCCTGGGCAATACCGGGCTGCCGCTCGACGCCAAGGTCTACGTGACCAAGGACATCAATGCCTGGGCCATGGCCAACGGCTGCGTGCGCGTCTACAGCGGGCTGATGGACCTGCTCAGCGACGACGAGGTGCGTGGCGTGGTCGGCCACGAGATCGGCCATGTGGCGCTGGGCCACACCAAGGCGGCGATGCAGGTGGCCTACACCGCGGCCGCGGCACGCGGGCTGCTGGGGTCGACCGGCATCGCTTCGCTGACGGCGCTGTCGTCGTCGCAGATCGGCGCGCTGGCCGAGCAGTTCGTCAATGCGCAGTTCTCGCAGCGCCAGGAAACCGCGGCCGACGATCACTCCTTCGACCTGCTGACGAAGAACGGCGCCAACCGCCAGGCGCTGGCATCGGCGTTCCGCAAGATGTCGCAACTCGATGGCGGGCAATCGAGCATGCTGAGTTCGCACCCGGGTTCGCTCGAGCGCGCCAAGCATATCGAAGCGCGCCTGGCCGGCGCGCGCTGAGCGCGGCGCATTCGTCGCTGCCGCCGCACCCATCCGGGTGAGGCGGCCCCCCCCTTCGGGCAGGTACATCGCGTCCCTTTGCACCACGCTGATCCGTACCGGCCCACGCAGCCGCGCCACCCCTGCGCGCTATGTTGACTGCGTTTAATTCACCGACAAAAGCTTTCACTACGCCTGTCTCAAAGCGGCACGGATAATCCGTCTCGCCGCGTCGATACGGCCATGCTGACACACCCGGTGCGCGCGTGCCATCACCGCAATCGGCCCGCGTCGCGGTTATCGCGCGCGTGACCGGGCCGGTGCGCCGCACCACCGCAATGCCGCGCCTGGCGCGCGCCCCTGACAGGCAGAACGCCAGCGCCCCCACGCCCGGATCGCACAACTCGCCCACCCTGCCTCACTCGTTCAGGAGCCTTCGATGGACTGGTTGCATGTGATTTTCCAGAAGTCGCCCGAATCCGCGCTGTTCCTGTCGCTGGCGGTTGGCTACGCGATCGGCAAGATCACGTTCGGGCGTTTCCAGCTGGGCGGTGTCGCCGGCTCGCTGCTCGCCGCGGTGGTGATCAGCCAGGTCGGCGTCGAGATCGACAACGGCGTCAAGGCGGTGATGTTCGCGGTCTTCATCTACGCGGTGGGCTATGAAAGCGGCCCGCAGTTCTTCAACTCGCTGAACCGCAGCTCGCTGCGCGAGATCGCCATGGCGGTGTTCATGGCGGTGTGCGGGCTGGTCACGGTGGTGGTGCTGGCCAGGCTGTTCCATCTCGACAAGGGCCTGGCCGCGGGCCTCGCCGCCGGGGGCATGACGCAGTCGGCCATCATCGGCACCGCGGGCGATGCCATCACCAAGCTGGGCCTGCCACCCGACCAGGTCAAGACCCTGCAGGCCAACGTCGCCATCGGCTATGCGGTGACCTACGTGTTCGGCTCGCTCGGCGCGATCATCGTCTGCGTCAATATCCTGCCGCGCTTCATGAAGGCGGACTTGAAGACGGACGCCAAGAAGGTCGAGGCCAAGCTCAACGGCGGCCTGCCCCAGTACGGTCCGGGCCAGCGCGGCGCGTTGCCCCGGCTGGTCGGCCGGCTGTATCGCGTGAATGACGCATCCGGACAGACCGTCGCGCAGCTGGAGATGGCCGGCGAAGACCTCGTCACCGTGGAAAAGGTGCAGCGCGCCGGCAAGCAGGTCGAGGTCACGCAGGACCTGGTGCTGCAGCACGACGACGTGGTGCTGCTGGTCGGCCGCCGCGATGCCATCGTGCCGGCGGCCGCGGAGATCGGCGAGGAAGTCGCCGATGTCGACGGCATGGGCGCGGTGATGCAGTCGCGCAACGTGGTGTTCACCGCCAGGGGCATGAACAACAAGACCGTGGCCGAGATTGTCGACATGGTGGGGCGCGACATGCGCCATGGCGTCTATATCGAGCGCATCGAGCGCTATGACCACCCGCTGCCGCTGCTGCCCGAACTGAAGCTGCAGCACGGCGACATCCTCACGCTGTATGGCACCCCCGCCGACACCAAGCGGGCGGCGGGGATGGCCGGCTACGAGCTGGTGCCCAGCGAGAAGACGGACTTCGTCTACTTCGGCGCCGGGGTGCTGGTGGGCCTGCTGATCGGCCTGCTGGTCTGGCGCATCGGCTCGATCCCGCTGACGCTGGGCGCGGGCGGGGGCGCGCTGCTGTCGGGTCTGGTGTTCGGCTGGGCGCGGTCCAAGCACAAGATGTTCGGCGCCATGCCGACCGCCGCGTGCCAGCTGCTGAAGGACTTCGGGCTGGCCGCGTTCGTCGCCATCGTCGGCATCAACTCCGGCCTGCAGGCAGTGACCACGCTGCGCCAGAGCGGCCTGACCATCTTCCTCCTGGGCGCAGTGGTGACGCTGCTGCCGCTGTTCCTGACCATGCTGTTCGGCCGCTACGTGCTGAAGTACGACAACGCCGCGCTGCTGGCCGGCGCGCTGTCGGGCTCGCGCAGCGCCAACCCGGCCTTCGGCGGCATCCTCGACAAGGCCGAAAGCCCGGTGCCGACGGTGCCGTTTGCCATTACTTACGCGCTCGCCAACGTGCTGCTGACGCTGCTCGGCCCGCTGGTGGTGGGCCTGGTCTAGCGCGTTCCCCTTTGCCCTCTCCGCTGCTGCGCGGGCCGTGCCGCCGGTGCCGGCCCGCCAACCCAACAACAAGCGTCTACACAGGAGCAAGCCATGAGCAAGTTCGATATCTCCAAGCTGTCCAGCCTCTCGCCGTTCGAACTGAAGGATGAACTGATCAAGCTGGCCAGCAGCGACGCCGAGCGTCTCATGCTGAACGCCGGCCGCGGCAACCCCAATTTCCTGGCGACGGTGCCGCGCCACGGCTTCTGGCAACTCGGCCTGTTCGCGATGCGCGAATCGGAGCGCTCGTTCTCGTACATGCCAGAGGGCGTCGGCGGCTTTCCGCGCCGCGAAGGCATCGAGGAGCGCTTCGATCTGTTTGCGCGCGAGTTCGCCGATACCCCGGGCGTGAAGTTCCTGGCCGGCGCGGTGTCGTACGTGCGCGACCAGCTTGGGCTGAGCGCGACCGATTTCCTCTACGAAATGTGCGAAGGCATCCTCGCCTGCAACTACCCGGTGCCGGACCGCATGCTCAAGCTGTCGGAGAAGATCGTCGGCCAGTACATTCGCAAGGAGATGATCGGCAACCACCCGTTCATCGGCGAGTTCGATCTGTTCGCGGTCGAAGGCGGCACCGCGGCCATGACCTACCTGTTCAACACCATCCGCGAGAACCGCCTGCTCAAGCCCGGCGACACCATTGCGCTGGGCATGCCGATCTTCACGCCGTATATCGAGATCCCCGAGCTGAACGACTACCAGCTGGAGGAGCTGTCGATCGACGCCGATCCCGACTCGCGCTGGCAGTATTCGAAAAAGGAGCTCGACAAGCTGCGCGACCCCAGGGTCAAGGCCTTCTTCCTGGTCAACCCGAGCAACCCGCCGTCGGTGCGCATGAGCGACGAGAGCCTTGAATACCTCGCCTCGATCATCGAAGAGCGCCCCGACCTGATCATCCTGACCGACGATGTCTACGGCACCTTTGCCGACAACTTTGTCTCGCTGTTCGCGATGTGCCCGAAGAACACCATCCTGGTGTACTCGTTCTCGAAGTACTTCGGCGCTACCGGCTGGCGCCTGGGCGTGATCGCCACGCATCGCGACAATATCTTCGACCTGCAGATCGGCAAGCTGCCAGACGCTGATCGCCGGGAACTGAACCAGCGCTACAGCTCGATCACCACGGAGCCGGAGCAGCTCAGGTTCATCGACCGCCTGGTGGCCGACAGCCGCACCGTGGCGCTGAACCACACCGCCGGCCTGTCCACGCCGCAGCAGGTGCAGATGGTACTGTTTTCGCTGTTCTCGCTAATGGATACGCCGGACAACTACAAGAACGCGATGAAGCGGCTGATCCGCAGCCGCAAGGCCTCGCTGTATCGCGAGATCGGCATCGCGCCGGAAAGCGACGATCCGAACGCGGTCGATTACTACACCCTGCTGGATATCGAGCAGCTGGGCGGCAAGGCAATCGGGCCAGACTTCGTCAAGTGGATCATGAACTCGGTCGAGCCGAACGAGCTGCTGTTCCAGCTGGCCGACGAAGCCGGCGTGGTGCTGCTGCCGGGCCGCGGCTTCGGCACGCGCCACCCGTCAGGGCGGGTGTCATTGGCCAACCTGAACGAAGCCGACTACGCCAAGATCGGGCGCTCGATCCGCAAGCTGTTCGAGGCCTATGTCGAGAAGTACAACGCGGCGACGGGGAGCAAGGCCGACAAGAATGTCGTGAAGAAATAAGCCTTCGTTGACGTGTTCACGCCCGGCCTTGCCGGGCTTTTTCTTTTGCTGTCAGGGCACCCCGCCAGATTCACCGCGATTCCACAAACTCCAGCACCGTCGCCAGCATGGCCCGCAGCGCCGGCTGCAGCGCCGCGGCACGCGCCTCGTCATAGGCGAACGGATACACCTCGCTCATGTAGGCGCACTGCGACAGCTCCAGCTGCACCGCGTGCACGCCATCGGCCGGCTTGCCGTATTGCCGCGTGATGTAGCCGCCCTTGAAGCGCCCGTTGAGCACCGCGGTGTGGCCCGGTACCGCGCTGGCCTGTTCCAGCAGTTGGCCGGCCAGCGCGGCGTCGCAGCTGTCGCCGTTGGCGGTGCCGAGGTTGAAGTCGGGCAGCTTGCCGTCGAAGAAGCGCGGCAGCACCGAACGGATCGAATGCGCATCCCACAGCGCGATCGTGCCATGCTCGGCCCTCAGGCGTGCCAGCTCGTCGGCCAGCGCCTGGTGGTACGGGCGCCAGATCGCATCGCGGCGCGCGGCGATTTCGGCATCGTCGGGACCGTTGCCGTCGGCATAGAGCGGCGTCTTGTCGAAGGTATCGACGGGACACAGGCCGGTGGTGTCCTGGCCGGGATACAGGTTTTCGTTATCGGGCGGGCGGTTCAGGTCGACCACGTAGCGCGAGTGCGTGGCCGCCAGCACCGACGCGCCCAGTTCGCGGGCGAAGTCGTACAGGCGTTCCAGGTGCCAGTCGGTGTCGGGCACGGTGCGGCCCTCGGCGCTCAGGCGCTGCGAGACCGATGCGGGCAGGTGCGTGCCGACATGCGGCATCGATACCAGCAGCGGGCGCGTGCCCCGGTGCAGGGTGAAGGCGGGGGTATCGGTGGAAAAGGACATGGTGGTTCGATGCAGTGGGCGTGTGCCCGGTTTCAGTCGGCCAGCAGGCTGGCACGCGCCGCGATAAACAGGCGCCCGGCTTCCGCCTGCAGCGGATGCGCGCCATGCTGCACGCGGCTGCGGCCGGCGGTGCGGACTTCCGCTAGTGTCTCATGGCCGTGGCAGGCGAACACATGCGTGGCCAGCGCCTGCGGCCCGTCGAGTCCCGCCAGGGTCGGATGCGCGCCGTCCAGCACGACGAAGTCGGCCTGCTGGCCCGCTGCCAGTCCGGCCACCGCGCGGCCCGCTGCACGTGCGCCGCCGGCCACCGCTTCCAGGTAAAGGCGGTCCGCGACCTGCGCGTGCGTGTCGGATGCCAGCACGTTGCGCCGCTGCAGGCCGAGCCGCTGGCCGTATTCGAACAGCCGCAGCTCCTCCGCCACGCTGACGCTGGCATGGCTGTCCGAGCCGATGCCCCATGCGCCCTGCTGGGCCAGGTAGGGCGCGGCCTCGAACACGCCGTCGCCCAGGTTGGCCTCGGTGGTCGGGCAGATGCCGGCCACCGCGCCGCTGTGCGCCAGGCGCCGGCGCTCGTCCCAGTCCATATGGGTGGCATGCACCAGGCACCAGTGCGCATCGACTTCGACATGGTCGAACAGCCACGTCACCGGGCGCGTGCCCGACCACGCGATGCAGTCGTCGACCTCCTTCTGCTGCTCGGCGATATGGATATGCACCGGCGCCTGCGCGTCGATCGCGCGCAGTCCCGCCAGCGCATGCAGCAGGCTTGCCTCCGGCACCGCGCGCAGCGAGTGCGGTGCCAGCCCGAGGCGCGCGCCCGACTGCGCGCAAGCCGGGCGCAGCCGTTCCAGCAACTTCAGCATCGCATCGGTGTCGTGCAGGAAGCGCCGCTGCCCTTCCAGCGGCGGCTTGCCGCCAAAGCCCGCGCTCTGGTACAGCACCGGCAGCAGCGTCATGCCGATGCCGGCGCGCTGCGCTGCGCGCAGCAGCCGCAGCGACATCTCGGCGGCATCGGCGTAGGGCCTGCCGCCTTCATCGTGATGCACGTAGTGGAACTCGCACACGCTGGTGTAGCCCGCGCGCAGCATCTCGATATAGAGTTGCGTGGCGATGGCTTCCAGAGTGTCGGGCGAGAGCCGCTGCGCGAAGCGGTACATCAGCGTGCGCCAGCTCCAGAACGAGTCGGCACCGGCCGGATCGTCGCCCTGCGGGCGGCTGCGGAATTCCGTCAGGCCGGCAAAGCCGCGCTGGAACGCATGCGAATGCAGGTTGGGCATGCCCGGCAACACCGGACCCGCCGCCTGCGGCACGCCGGCGGCGGGCGCCGCCCCCGCCTGCACGGCGGTGAGGCGGCCGTGCTCGTCCCAGGCCAGCAGCACGTCGCGGGCCCAGCCATCCGGCAGCAGCGCAAACGGCGCGAACAGTTGCGTGCCGCTCATGCCGCGGCTCCCGCGCAAGCATGGACGCGCCCCTGACGCACCACCGTCGCGACTGGATTACGGCCGAACCAGTAGGCCAGTTCGGCGGGCGAATCGATGCGCCACAGCGCGAAATCCGCCACCCGTCCGACTGCCAGGCGCCCATGGCGTTCGGCGGCGCCCAACGCGCGCGCCGCATGCGCGGTGACGCCGGCCAGTGCTTCGGGCACCGTCAGGCGGAACAGCGTGCAGCCCATATTCATCATCAGCAGCAGCGAGGTCACCGGCGAGGTGCCGGGGTTGTGGTCGGTGGAGATCGCCATCGGCACGCCGTATTGGCGCAGCAGCGCGATCGGCGGCAGGTTGGTGTCGCGCAGGAAGTAGTAGGCGCCCGGCAGCAGCACCGCGACTGTTCCGGCTTCGGCCATCGCGGCCACGCCCGCCTCGTCCAGATGCTCGAGATGGTCGGCCGAGAGCGCGCGGTGGCGTGCCGCCAGCGCGGCGCCACCCAGGTTGCTGAGCTGCTCCGCATGCAGCTTGACGCGCAGCCCGTGGCGCGCCGCGGCGTCGAACACGCGTTCGGTCTGGGCGATCGAGAAACCGATCGACTCGCAGAAGGCATCGACGGCATCGACCAGGCCCTCTTCGGCCAGCGCCGGCAGCATGGTGTTGCAGACCAGCTCGACATAGTCGTCGGCACGGTCCGCGTATTCCGGCGGCAGCGCATGCGCGCCGAGGAAGGTGGTGTAGACCGACATGCCGAAATGCTCGCCCAGCCGGCGCGCCACGCGCAACTGCTTGCGCTCCGCTTCCAGGTTCAGGCCATAGCCGGACTTGATCTCGATGGCGGTGACGCCCTCGGCCAGCAGCGGCTGCAAGCGCGCCGCGGCCTGCGCGAACAGCGTGTCTTCGTCGGCGGCGCGCGTGGCGCGCACCGTCGAGACGATGCCGCCGCCGGCGCGCGCGATCTCTTCATAGCCCGCGCCGGCCAGGCGCATGGCGAATTCGTCGGCGCGCTGGCCGCCGTAGACCAGGTGCGTGTGGCAATCGACCAGCCCCGGCGTGATCCAGGCACCGTTGGCATCATGGCGCGGCGCGCCGCGCCAGGCCTCGGGCAAATCCGCTGCCGCGCCAAGCCAGGCGATGCGTCCGTGCTCGACCACCAGCGCGGCATCGCGAATCGCCTGCGCGGGATCGGCGTCGGGCAGCAGGTGGCAGTTGTGCCAGACACCCTCCGCGCTGGGCGCGGCGGATACAGAGGTCGGCCTCATTGAGCGGGCTCCATCTCGAGGGTGACGCACAGGCACAGAGCCGCGTCACCGGTGGGTTCAAACGCAAGCGTCGATGCGGAAGCGGCTGCGCCAGTCAACAAGCCGTCGCCCACTTGCAGCAGCGTGGCGGCGTCCTGCGCCTGCCAGGCACCGCTGACGGCCAACAGGCACAGCGTGTGACTGCCGGTGCGGACCGCAAACCCTGCGCGGAAAGCTTCGACGCGCGCGCGGCAGTATCCGCGCCGCGTCATTACGTTGAAATCGCGCGTGGCGCCATCGAGCAGCGTCGCCTGCAGACTGGTATCGCCGGAAAACGCGAAGAGCTCGCCGACGCCGGCCAGGCGATGGCTGAAGCTGCCATCGTCCGCGCGCAAGCTCACGCCCGCGCCGTCGAGCAGTACGATCTGGCGGTCGATGCCTGGGAACGCCGAGAACGGTCCATCGCTTTCGATATCGGCCACGCTCAGGCGCCAGACAAAGTCATCCATGCCCGCACCCGGCGGCCACACCGCGATCTCGCGCGTGTTGCCGCCGCCGTTCTTCCAGCGCGTGGGCGCGATCTCGGCCAGCGCGAAGGATTCAAACAACGCCGGGCTCATACGCCTTTCACCATCGGCAGGTCCAGGCCCTTCTCGTGCGCGCAGGCGATGGCGAGGTCATAGCCCGCATCCGCATGGCGCATCACGCCGGTGGCCGGATCGTTCCACAGCACGCGCTCGATGCGCTTTGCCGCCGCGTCGGTGCCATCGCACACGATCACCACGCCGGAATGCTGCGAGAAGCCCATGCCGACGCCGCCGCCGTGGTGCAGGCTGACCCAGGTGGCGCCGCCGGCGGTGTTCAGCAGTGCGTTCAGCAGCGGCCAGTCGGACACCGCGTCGGAGCCGTCGCGCATGGCTTCGGTCTCGCGGTTGGGCGATGCCACCGAGCCGCAGTCCAGGTGGTCGCGCCCTATCACCACCGGTGCTTTCAGTTCGCCCGACTTCACCATCTCGTTGAAGGCCAGCCCGGCGCGATGGCGCTCGTCCAGTCCCACCCAGCAGATCCGCGCCGGCAGGCCCTGAAAGGCGATGCGGTCGTGCGCCATGTCGAGCCAGCGATGCAGGGCTTTGTCCTCCGGGAACAGTTCCTTCATCTTGGCGTCGGTCTTGTAGATATCCTCGGGATCGCCCGACAGGGCCACCCAGCGGAACGGCCCCTTGCCGCGGCAGAACAGCGGGCGGATATAGGCCGGCACGAAGCCCGGGAAATCGAAGGCGTTCTGCACGCCCTCATCGAACGCGACCTGGCGGATGTTGTTGCCGTAGTCGACCGTCGGCACCCCCATCTTCTGGAAGTCGAGCATGGCCTGCACGTGCTTGACGATCGACGGGCGCGCGGCGGCTTCCACCGACTTGGGATCTTGCTGGCGCGCCTGCTCCCACTGCTCGACCGTCCAGCCTTGCGGCAGGTAGCCGTTGACCAGGTCATGCGCCGAGGTCTGGTCGGTGACGATATGCGGGCGCATGCCGCCGCCCTGCGCGCGCTTTGCCAGTTCGGGCACGATGTCGGCGGCGTTGCCGAGCAGGCCGACCGAGATCGCTTCCTTCTTCGCCGTGGCCTCGGCGATCATCGCCAGTGCTTCGTCGAGCGTGGTGGCCTTCTTGTCGAGGTAGCGCGTGCGGATGCGGAAATCGATGCGCGATTCCTGGCATTCGATCGCCAGCACGCACGCACCCGCCAGCACGCCCGCCAGCGGCTGCGCGCCGCCCATGCCGCCGAGGCCCGCGGTCAGGATCCACTTGCCCGACAGGTCGCCGTTGTAGTGCTGGCGTCCGGCCTCGACAAAGGTCTCGTAGGTGCCCTGCACGATGCCCTGGGTGCCGATGTAGATCCACGAGCCCGCGGTCATCTGGCCGTACATCATCAGCCCGGCGCGATCGAGCTCATTGAACTTGTCCCACGTGGCCCAGTGCGGCACCAGGTTGGAGTTGGCGATCAGCACGCGCGGCGCATCGGGATGCGTGCGGAACACGCCGACCGGCTTGCCCGACTGCACCAGCAGCGATTCGTCTTCACCGAGCCGGCGCAGGCTGTCGAGGATGGCGTCGAAGCATTCCCAGTTGCGCGCGGCCTTGCCGATGCCGCCGTACACCACCAGGTCCTGCGGGCGCTCGGCTACGTCAGGATCGAGGTTATTCTGGATCATGCGGTAGGCGGCTTCGATCAGCCAGTTCTTGCAGTGCAGCTGGGTGCCTCGCGGCGCGCGGATCTCGCGCTGGCCGCGTTGCAGGGATTGGGATTCGGGAGCGTTCATGTGTTGTTCTCCTTATGGGATGGCGCTGGTGGCGCGATCGGTTTCTGGTGCCGCTTGGTGCGTGACTGGGACCGGCTCAACCCGCGTTGGTCGGCAAAATTTCCCTCACCGCAGCAGGCCACCCCGCCCCCGCATCGCCCTGCACCACCCACTGCTTCATCGCCTCGATATCCGGCGCCAGATAGCGGTCGCCTTCGACAAAATCCACCCGTGCACGGATGCGGGCCAGTTCCTGCTCCACCAGCGGCGACGACTTCAACGGCCGGTGGAATTCGATCCCCTGCGCCGCGGCCATGGCCTCGATGCCGACCACCACCGCGGTGTTGGCCGCCATCTCGCCCAGCCGGCGCGCGCCGTAGGTGGCCATCGACACATGGTCTTCCTGGTTGGCCGAAGTCGGCAGGCTGTCGACGCTGGACGGATGCGCCAGCGACTTGTTCTCCGAGGCCAGCGCGGCCGCGGTCACCTGCGCGATCATAAAGCCCGAGTTAAGGCCGCCATCGCGCACCAGGAACGGCGGCAGGCCGGACAGGCCGGTATCGAGCAGCAGCGCCAGCCGGCGCTCGGAGATTGCGCCGATCTCGGCGATCGCCAGCGCGATGATGTCGGCGGCAAAGGCCACCGGCTCGGCGTGGAAGTTGCCGCCGGAGACCACGTCGCCCTGCTCGGAAAACACCAGCGGGTTGTCCGACGCGGCATTGGCTTCGATCTGCAGGATGCGCGCGGCGTGCTGCAGGTTGTCCAGGCACGCGCCCATCACCTGCGGCTGGCAGCGGATCGAGTACGGATCCTGCACGCGGCCGCAGGCCTTGTGCGAATCGACGATCTCGCTACCATCCAGCATCGCGCGCACGGCGCCGGCCACGGCGATCTGGCCGGCCTGGCCGCGCGCTGCATGGATGCGGGCATCGAACGGCTTGACCGAGCCCTTGATCGCCTCCAGCGACAGCGCGCCGGCGACCAGGCCCGCCGCGAACGCGTCCTCGGCGGCGAACAGGCCGGCCAGCGCCAGCGCGGTCGACACCTGGGTGCCATTGAGCAGCGCCAGGCCTTCCTTCGGGCCCAGTTCGAACGCCTTCAGGCCGGCATGGGCCAGGCCCGCGGTGGCCGGCACGCGCTTGCCGTCGACTAGCACCTCGCCCACGCCGATCAGCGTGCACGACATATGCGCCAGCGGCGCCAGGTCGCCCGACGCGCCGACCGAACCCTTGGCCGGGATGCACGGCGTCACGCCGTGGTTGACCAGCGCCAGCAGGGCCTCGATCAGTTCCGGACGCACTCCGGAATGGCCGCGCGCGAGGCTGACTGCCTTGGTGGCCAGGATCAGCCGCACGGTGTCCTCGGTCAGGTCCGGGCCGGTGCCGACGCTGTGCGACAGCACCAGGTTGCGCTGCAGCTGCGCCAGCTTGTCGTTGGGGATGCGCGTCTGCGCCAGCTTGCCGAAGCCGGTGTTGATGCCGTAGACCACAGCGTCGGCGTCGATGATGTCCTGCACCGTGGCCTGCGCGGCGCGCACGCCGGCCCAGGCGGAATCGGCCATGGCCAGACGCACCTCGCCGCGGTAGATGCGGCGCAGGTCGGCCAGGGTGACTTGGCCCGGCTGCAGGGTCAGCAGCGGACGGGAGGCTTGGTCATGTGGGCTGGCAGTCATTTGTATGTTCCTGTCTATACAGCTTAGGTAAAAATTGGGATCGTCAGGCGGATTCTTGTGGAATCAGCCGAAAGCGGGGTTGCCGTCGGCGCGGAAGCGGCTGCCGAGGCGATAGCGGTTGCCCGGATGCAGGCAACGCACGAAGGTCACCGGCACGCCGTTGGTCCAGGTGCGGCGGGTCAGCATCAGGCACGCCTGCGTCGGCGGCATTTCCAGCTGCGCGGCCTGCTCCGGCGTGGCGGCGATGGCGTCGACCACATGCTCGACCTGGTCGTAGGGCACGTGGCGCAGCAGGTATTCGCCGGGCTGGGTCGCGCTGAAATCCTGGGTGATGAAATCGGGCGCCACGCGCGGGTTGACGTAGCGGTCCTCGAGCTGCACCGGCACGCCGTCCTCGCGGTGCACGCACACGGAGTGGAACACCGACTCGCCGGTGCGCAGCTCCAGCGCCGCGGCCACTTCGATCGACGCCGAGACCCGCTCCACCAGGATCACGTCGCAGGCGTAGTCATGCCCGCGCATGCGGATCTCGTCCTGCAGGTTGACCACCGACAGCAGCGTCGACTGCGGCTTGTGCTCGGCGACGAAGGTGCCGACGCCAGCCACGCGCACCACCCGGCCCTGCTCCTGCAACTCGCGCAGCGCCCGGTTGACGGTCATGCGCGAGACGCCGAAGCGGTTCACCAGTTCCTGCTCCGACGGCACCCGGTCGCCCGGCTGCCACGCGCCACTCTGGATCTGGCGGGCGATGTACTCCTTCACCTGCTGGTAGAGCGCGGTGGGAGAGGCAGAGGCGGAAGTCGGGGTGCCGGCGGCGTGGTTCATAAGCTCTTAGTGCTCGGCCGCGGCAATGGCCTCGGCGCGGATCTCCTCGGTCAGCCGCGCCTTGAGTGCGGAAAACTCCGGAGAAGTCTTGATCGTGTAATGGCGCGGATGCGGGAAATCGACCGCGATATCGCTCTTGATCCGACCCGGCCTGGCGGAAAACACCGCCACCCGGTTGGCCATGAAGATGGCCTCGTCGATATCGTGGGTCACGAATAATACCGTCTTGCGCGACGCCTCCCAGATGCCCAGCAGCAGCTCCTGCATCAGCACGCGGGTCTGGTTGTCGAGCGCGCCGAAGGGCTCGTCGAGCAGCAGGATCTTGGGATCGTTGGCGAGCGCGCGCGCGATCGCGGTGCGCTGCTGCATGCCGCCCGACAGCTGCTTGGGGAAGTGATGCTCGAAGCCGCGCAGCCCCACGCGCTGGATAAAGAAGTCGCTGCGCTCCTTCTGCTCGGCCGCGCTCATGCCGCGCTCGCGCAGGCCGAAGCGCACGTTCTGCTCGATCGTCAGCCACGGGAACAGCGTATACGACTGGAACACCATGCCGCGGTCCGCGCCGGGCGCGAACACCGGCTGGCCGTCGAGCAGCACGCGCCCGCTGGTCGGCGTATCCAGGCCCGCGACGATGCGCAGCAGCGTGGACTTGCCGCAGCCCGACGGGCCCAGGATGGTGACGAAGTCGTTGTCGCGCACTTCGAAGTCGACCGGCTGCAGCGCCAGCGTCTGGCCGCCGCGCGGGTTGGAGAAGGTCCGCGAGACCTGCTGGATGGACAGTGCGCTCATTGGATCGAACTCCACGGGAACAGGCGCTGGTTGGCGCGCTTGAAGACAAGATCCGAGACCAGGCCGATGCAGCCGATCACGATGATGCCGAAGATAATCTGCCCGGTATTGAGCAGCGCCTGGCTGTCGGTGATCATGTGCCCGATGCCCGACGACGAGCCGATCAGTTCCGCCACGATCACGTAGGTCCAGGCCCAGCCCAGCACCAGCCGCAGGATCTCGGCGATTTCCGGCGCCGCGCCCGGGATCAGCACGCGGCGCACGATGCCGGCGCTGTTGGCGCCGAGCGTGTACGCGGCCTCGACCAGGTCCTTGCGCGCGCCGCCGACCGCCACCGCCACCATCAGCACGATCTGGAAGAACGAGCCGATGAAGATCACCAGCAGCTTCTGGGTCTCGCCGATGCCGGCCCAGAGGATCAGCAGCGGGATGAAGGCCGACGCGGGCAGGTAGCGGCAGAACGACACGAACGGCTCGAAGAACGCTTCGGCTGCCTTGTACGCGCCCATGAAGATGCCCAGCGGCACCGCCAGCACCGCCGCCAGCACGAAGCCGCCGACCACGCGCCACACCGTCATGCCGATGTCGCCGATGAAGTTGTACTCGGTGAACAGGGTCATGCCCTCCCTGGCCATCGTCATCGGGTCGGCCAGGAACGTGCGCGGCACCAGGCCGCCCAGCGTCACCACGGCCCACACGCCGAAGAACAGCACGAAGAAGGACAGGCCCAGCATCCAGCGGGTGTTGGGCGCCACCGGCACCAGCGGCGCCAGCCACGGATGGCGCCGGCGCTGCGGCGCTTCCGCGGTGGGGGCCGCCACCGCGGCAGCGGGGGCGGGTGAACCTATACGGGCTTGCGTCATGACTTCACGCCTCCTGAGAGCTGCCGGGTTACTTGAGGAAACGCGCGTCGTACAGCTTGGTCACGTCCGGCACCTGGCGGATCACGCCGATGTCCAGCAGCACCGCGGCGGCTTCCTTGCTGAAGCTGGCGAGCTCGCCCCCGAAGAATTTCTTGTTGGCCTCGCGGTCCTGCCAGCGCAGGTAGGCCGACGACTTGGCGAACTGCTCGCCGGTCTGCTTGACCGCCGCCCCCATGATGTCGTTGGCCTTGCCCGGCTCCTTGCGGATCATCTCGAGCGCCTCGAAGTAGCTGTCGACCAGCGCCTGCGCGGCCTTGGGATTGTCCTTGAGCCACTTGGGCGCGCAGCCGAGCGTGTCGGTCACCATCGGGTAGTCGAGCGTGGTGGCCAGGATCTTGCCCTTGTCCGGGTTCTGGCGCACCGTCGACAGGTACGGCTCGTAGGTCATGGCGCCGTCGTTCTGCCCGGCGACGAAGGCCTGCGCCGCCGCCTGCGGCGACAGCGTGGTGGTCTTGACGTCCTTGAGCGACATGCCGTTCTTCTTCAGCATCCAGGCCAGCCCGAAGTAAGGGGCGGTGCCCGGCGCATCGACGCCGATGGTCTTGCCCTTGAGGTCGGCAAAGCTCTTCACGTCGGCGCGCACGGCCAGGCCGTCGGCCCCGTAGGACTTGTCGAGCTGCACGATCTGGGTGATTGGCACGCCATTGGCGTTCCAGGCCACATGGGTTTCCACGGTGGTCGCCGCGCACTGGATCGCACCGGAGGCCAGCGCCAGGTGGCGGTCCTTCTGGGGAATCATCTTGATCTCGACGTCGACGCCGTTCTTCTTGAAGATGCCCGCCTTGTCGGCCAGCGTCAGCGGTGCGAAGCCGGTCCAGCCGCTCATGCCCAGCGTTACCGGGGTGTTCTGCGCCTGCGCCGCGCCGGCCGCCAGGGCCGCAGCCAGCACCGCCACCTGCCCTGCCATCCGACCGCGAAACCTGCTTGGATTCCTCATCTGTACGCTCCTTTGGTGTGTCCGTCGACGGCCGGCCATGCGTGTGGCCATGCTCGTTTTCGGGCATTAAACAATGCCTGTATATACAAGTCAACGTAGGGCTTCCACCAAGCAACCAGGCGGATGATCGCCTTAAAAAGCGCATTCCAGCGCGGAGTCCACTTTAGGCGATGCACCGTCCTGGTCCCTGGCGTGAACCGCTAGCACCAGTCAGACGCGCCAAAAGTGTTGCTGTATAGACAGGAATCAGAAGACGCCGTGTGGCAGCAAGCCCTGTGCCAGGGCACGGGGCTTGCTGGGGAATCAGCCGAAGAAGTCGGCGACGGTGGGATAGCGCAGGCGCAGGCGCAGTTCGCGCTTGAGCCGGCGGTTGTCGAGCCGGCGCGACTCGCTCATAAAGCTCAGCAAGGTCTTGTCGATCACCTGGAGCGCCTCGCCGCGCGTGATGCGCGGCGGGCGCGGCAGCCCGCGGCGCTCGGCGACGAGGTCGAAGTAGTCCGCCATGCGCAGCTCGGTATCGTCGCTGGCGTGGACCACGCGCTGCGGGCTGCCGCGGAACAGCGCGGCGACCATGATGCGGGCGAGGTCGTCGGCATGGATGTGGCTGGTGTAGACATCATCCTGCGGCACCAGTGCCGGCGTGCCGCGCTTGAGCCGCGCCAGCGGCAGGCGATCTTCGGCGTAGATCCCGGGAATGCGCACCACGCTGGCGCGCCATCCCGCATCGCGGCCGAAGGCGCGCACTGCCTGCTCGGCGGCGACGCGGCGGCGCGCACGCGCGGTCTGCGGCCGCACGGCATGGAATTCCGCCACGCGCGCGCCCTGCCGGTCGCCGTAGACGCCGGTGGTGCTGGCGTAGACAAACGCAGCGCGGGGCCGGGTACGGTCGGGTAGAATGGCGGGCTCGCCGGGCAGCATGCCGGCAGCCGTCCTGGCGCGGCGCCCTGCAGTCCGGCGCCATGCCGTCCGGCGCAATGCGCCGAGCAGCGCACGCGTGCGCGGATCGCCTTCGCCCTGCCCGGGTGGCGGCGCCAGGTCCAGCACCCGCGTGGCCAGCCCGCGCAGCCGTGCCAGCGTGGCCGGCCGGTCCAGGTCCGCCACCAGCGGCACCGCGCCGGCGGCACGCAGTTCGGCGCGGCGTGCCGGCTGCGAGGTCACGGCGAAGACCCGCATGCGCGACGACAGGATTCGCAGGCAGCGCGTCCCCACATCCCCGCAGCCGACGATCAGCAGGCGCGGGCGGCCCAGCCGGCGCGATGGCGCCGGCAGTTGCGGCGGTTGTGAAAGGCGCGCGGGCTGCAGCTTCGACAGAATTTGGCTCATAGACCGATTATGGCTTATCAAGTAACCGTCATGCCCAGCGGCCACAAGTTTGAAGTGGCCGCGGACGAAACCATCCTCGGCGCGGCCCTGCGCCACAGCATCGGCTTGCCCTACGGCTGCAAGAACGGCGCCTGCGGTTCGTGCAAGGGTCGCGTGCTCGAAGGCACCATCGTACAGGGCGACCATGCCCCGTCGGCGCTGACCGCACAGGAAAAAACCGAGGGTCGCGCGCTGTTCTGCTGCGCCAATGCGTCGTCCGACATCACCATCGAATGCCGCGAAGTCCACGGCGCCGGTGACATCCCGATCAAGAAGGTGCCGTGCCGCGTGACCTCGCTCGAGCGCCTGGCCGACGACGTGATTGCGATCAAGCTGCAGCTGCCCGCCACCGAGCGCATGCAGTACCTGGCCGGGCAGTACGTCGAATTCCTGCTGCGCGACGGCAAGCGCCGCAGCTATTCGATCGCCACGCCGCCGCACGAGGACGGCCCGATCGAACTGCATATCCGCCATATGCCGGGCGGCGCCTTCACCGACTACGTGTTCGGCGCGAAGGAAGGCCAGCCGGCGATGAAGGAGCGCGACATCCTGCGCTTCGAGGGCCCGCTGGGCAGCTTCTTCCTGCGCGAGGAATCGGAAGCGCCGATCATCCTGCTGGCTTCCGGCACCGGTTTCGCCCCGATCAAGGCCATCGTCGAGCATGCCGCCTACACCGGCATCCAGCGCCCGATGACGCTGTACTGGGGCGGCCGCCGGCCCAAGGACCTGTACCTGCACGCGCTGGCCGAGCAGTGGGCGCGCGACCTGCCCAACTTCCAGTACGTGCCGGTGGTCTCCGACGCGCTGCCGGAAGACAACTGGCAGGGCCGCACCGGCTTCGTCCACCAGGCGGTGATCGCCGACCACCCCGACCTGTCGGGCCACGAGGTCTACGCCTGCGGCGCGCCGGTGATGATCAACGCCGCGCGCGGCGACTTCACGCGCCAGTGCAAGCTGCACGAAGACGCGTTCTTCGCCGACTCGTTCACCTCCGAGGCCGACCTGCACGCGGCCCCGCCGGCGGCCTGAGCGCCGCCCGCACGCCGTTCCGCCAGCGCAACAATGCCCGGGCCCGCCAAAATTGGTTTTGACACCCGGGCCAGTGCACCTTATATTTGCCCGCATGCATACGACCTTCAACCGACGCCGCAGCTTCCGTACGTCGCTCCCCACCGGGGTGCCGCGCCGCTGACCGTCGATTGCGTCTGTTCAGGTCAACGAGCCACGGGCAACCCCCGTGGCTTTTTGTTTTCCCGCGTCTTACCTGCTTGTCCGTCCATCGTTTAAAGCCGACCCCTGGAGTCCGCCATGGCATTTGCTGAGTTTCCCGTCCAATCCCTGATGTACATCACCAACCGGCCCGAGCTCGTATTCACCGAGGGCAAGGGCTCCTGGCTGACGGACCACAACGGCAAGCGATACCTGGACTTCGTGCAAGGCTGGGCGGTCAACTGCCTGGGCCATTCCAACCAGGGCATGATCGACGCGCTGGTCGAGCAGTCGAAGAAGATCATCAACCCGAGCCCGGCCTTCTACAACGAGCCGATGCTGCGCCTGGCCAGGCAGCTGACCGATAACAGCTGCTTCGACAAGGTCTTCTTCGCCAACAGCGGCGCCGAAGCCAACGAAGGCGCGATCAAGCTGGCGCGCAAATGGGGCCGCAAGCACAAGAACGGCGCCTACGAGATCATCACCATGGACCACAGCTTCCATGGCCGCACGCTCGCCACCATGAGCGCGTCGGGCAAGGCCGGCTGGGACACCATCTTCGCGCCGCAGGTGCCGGGCTTCCCCAAGGCCGAGCTGAACGACCTGGCCTCGGTCGAGAAGCTGATCACCGACAAGACCGTCGGCATCATGCTGGAACCGGTGCAGGGCGAAGGCGGCGTGATCCCCGCCACGCGCGAGTTCATGCAGGGCCTGCGCGCACTGGCCGACAAGCACAAGCTGCTGTTCATCGTCGATGAAGTGCAGTCCGGCTGCGGCCGCTGCGGCACGCTGTTCGCGTACGAACTGTCGGGCGTCGAGCCGGACATCATGACGCTGGGCAAGGGCATCGGCGGCGGCGTGCCGCTGTCGGCGCTGCTGTGCAAGGCCGAGGTCGCCAGCTTCGAGGCCGGCGACCAGGGCGGCACCTACAACGGCAACCCGCTGATGACCGCGGTGGGCAGCGCCGTGATCGAGCAGCTGACCGCGCCGGGTTTCCTGGACGACGTCAAGGCCAAGGGCGAATACCTGAAGGAGCAGCTGCTGGCGCTGTCGGCCGAGTTCGGCCTGGGTGGCGAGCGTGGCGAAGGCCTGCTGCGCGCGCTGCTGCTGGGCAAGGACATCGGCCCGCAACTGGTCGAAGAGGCGCGCGACATGGCCCCGCAAGGCCTGCTGCTGAACGCGCCGCGCGCCAACCTGCTGCGCTTCATGCCGGCGCTGAACGTCACGCGCGAAGAGATCGACCAGATGATCGGCATGCTGCGCACGCTGCTGAAGAAGCTCGCCTGACAAAAAAGCCTCGCGTAAGCGAGGCGTGAGGGCTGCTGCAAACCTTGCACGTTGGCAGGTTTGCTCCCCTCGCCCGCTTGCGGGAGAGGGGCCGGGGGTGAGGGCAGGAGCGTCAAAAGCTGATGCTCGCGGGTTTAGAACCGTTGGCTTCGCTTGGCGTGGTGCCTTGCTAGCCCACCCCTCACCCCAACCCTCTCCCCATGAGGGGAGAGGGAGAACACCTTGTCCAGGCCAGTTCGAGCGGCTTGGGAGCACCCAAAACCACTCGACCTTGCCGACGACTTTACTCGCCCAGGTAGGCGGCCCGCACCTTGGGATCGTCCAGCATCTGGCTGGCCTCGCCGCTCATGGTGATCAGGCCGGACTCCATCACGTAGCCGCGGTGCGCGGCCTGCAGCGCCAGGCGCGCGTTCTGCTCGACCAGCAGCACGGTCACGCCCTGCGCCGAGATGTCGCGCACGACCTCGAAGATCTTCTCTACCATGATCGGCGACAGGCCCATCGAGGGTTCATCCAGCAGCAGCACCCTGGGCTGGCTCATCAGCGCGCGCGCCATCGCCAGCATCTGCTGCTCGCCGCCCGACATGGTGCCCGCAAGCTGGTTGGCGCGCTCCTTCAGCCGCGGGAAGATGCCGAACATGCGCTCGACGTCGGCCTTGATGCCGGCCTCGTCGTTGCGCGTGTAAGCGCCCATCTGCAGGTTCTCGGTGATCGTCATGCGCGCGAACACGCCGCGGCCTTCCGGCACCATCGCCAGGCCCTGCTTGAGCAGCGCGTAACTGGGCACACCCTTGATCGACTTGCCCATGTATTCCACGTCGCCGCCGGCCCAGCCCTGCAGGCCGGTGATGGCCTTCATGGTGGTGGTCTTGCCGGCGCCGTTGGCGCCGATCAGCGTGACCAGCTCGCCGTCGCGGATTTCGAGGTCGATGCCCTTGACGGCCTGGATGCCGCCGTAGGCAACCTTCAGGCCGGAGATTTTCAGTACTGTCTGTTTCATTGCAGGCTGATTCATTACGTCCACTCCCGCCATCAGTGCGCCGAGGTGCCGAGGTAGGCCTCGATCACCGCGGGGTTGTTCTGCACCTCGTGCGGCAGGCCCTGGGCAATCACCTTGCCGTAGTCCAGCACCGTCAGGCGGTTGCACAGACCCATCACCAGCTTCACGTCATGCTCGATCAGCAGGATGGTCCTGCCATCGTTCTTGATCTTGTCGAGCAGGCCGCGCAGCTCGACCTTCTCGGTCGCGTTCATGCCCGCGGCCGGCTCGTCCAGCGCCAGCAGCTTGGGCTCGGTCGCCAGCGCGCGGGCGATCTCGAGCCGGCGCTGGTGGCCGTACGACAGGTTGCGCGCGGTGAAGTTGGCGTACTTGCCGATGCCGACGTAGTCGAGCAGGTCATGCGCCATGTCTTCGATGCCCTCTTCCTCGCGCCGCACCGATGGCGGGCGGAAGATCGCGCCGAACACGCCGGCCTTGGAGCGCACGTGGCGTCCGACCATCACGTTCTCGAGCGCGGTCATGTCGCCGAACAGGCGGATGTTCTGGAACGTCCGCGCAATGCCGGCCTTGGCCACCTCGTGCACGGCGGTCGGCCGGTAGGGCTTGCCGCCCAGCACGAACTCGCCCGAATCCGGCGTGTACAGGCCGGTGATCACGTTGAAGAACGTGGTCTTGCCGGCGCCGTTGGGACCGATCAGCCCGTAGATCTCGCCCGGCTTGATCTGCAGGCCGACCTCGGACAGGGCCTGCAGGCCGCCGAAACGCTTGTTGACCCCCTGCACCGACAGGAGGAAATCGTTGTTGCTCATGTCTTCCTCCGGTTTACAGACGGCCGATATTGCCCGCGCGGCGCACCACCGGGCGGTCTTCCTTGCGCGGCGATGGCCAGATGCCGGCCGGGCGGTACAGCATCACGCCAACCAGGGCCAGGCCGAACAGCAGCTGGCGCAGCACCTCGGCATCGACGATCACGTGGCCGAACACGCCGGTCTGGATCGGCTCGGCGACCACGCGCAGCAGTTCCTGGAAGCCCACCAGCAGCACGCCGCCCAGGATCACGCCCGGGATATGGCCCATGCCGCCCAGCACCACGATCGCCAGCACGTAGATCGATTCCCATAGCGTGAACGATTCGGGCGAGACGAAGCCCTGGAACGCGCCGAACACCGCGCCCGAGGCGCCGCCGAACGACGCGCCCATGGCGAACGCCAGCAGCTTGATGTTTCGGGTGTTGATGCCCATCGCCTTGGCGGCGATCTCGTCTTCGCGGATGGCAACCCAGGCACGGCCGATGCGCGAAGTCTGCAGGCGCAGGCACACGAACACGATCACGATGACCAGGAACACCAGCAGGTAGTAGTACATGAACACCGGCGAGAACTTGAGCCCGAAGATCTCATGTGACTTCGAGAAGTCGAAGCCGAAGATATGCACGGGATCGACCGCGGTGATGCCCTTGGGACCGTTGGTGATGTTCACCGGGCGGTCCAGGTTGTTCATGAAGATGCGGATGATCTCGCCGAAGCCCAGGGTGACGATAGCCAGGTAGTCGCCGCGCAGCTTGAGTGTCGGCGCGCCCAGCAGCACGCCGAAGGTGGCGGCCACAAGGATCGCCAGCGGCAGCACGAACCACATCGACAGGTGGATGCCGGTCGGGAACAGCTGCTGGATCCACTCGAACTGGTTCGCCAGGTGCGGCGAGCCGAGCAGCGCCATCATGTAGGCGCCCACCGCATAGAACGCGATATAGCCCAGGTCAAGCAGGCCGGCAAAGCCGACCACGATGTTCAGGCCCAGCGCCAGCATGATGTACAGCAGCGCAAAGTCCAGCACGCGGACCCAGTAGTTGCCGCCCAGGGTCTGGACGATGAAGGGTGCGCACAGCGCGACCACCAGGAAGCCAATCAGTGCGGCCAGGGTCTTGGCCGGCACCTTGGTCGGCGCCGCAACGGCGGCCGTGGATGGAATCGGGGTATTCATGGATTCGCTCTCCTCAGGCGCGATCCGCCACGCGTTCGCCCATGATGCCGGACGGACGGAAGACGAGCACGGTGATCAGTACGATGAAGGCGAAGACGTCCTGGTAGTTCGAGCCGAACACGCCATTGGTCAGGTCGCCGATATAGCCGGCGCCGAGCGCCTCGATCAGGCCCAGCAGCATGCCGCCGACCATGGCGCCCGCGAGGTTGCCGATGCCGCCCAGCACCGCGGCGGTAAACGCCTTCAGGCCGGGAATGAAGCCCATGTAGAAGTGGGCATTGCCGTAGTTGGTGGCCATCATCACGCCGGCCAGCGCGGCCAGCGTGGCGCCGATCATGAAGGTGGCGGAGATGACGAAATTGGGGTTCACGCCCATCAGGCCGGCGACCTTCTGGTTCTCGGCGGTGGCGCGCATGGCGCGGCCAAGCTTGGTGCGGTTGACCAGGGCCAGCAGGCCGGACATCACCATCACGGCCATGCCGATGATGACCATCTCCTTGCCGGTGATGGTGGCGCCGGTCGCGCCGATGTCGATGGGGTCCGAGGGCAGCAGCTGCGGGAAGGTCAGCGGGTTGCGCGACCAGATCAGCATGCCCGCCGTCTGCAGGATGATGGAAACCCCGATCGCGGTGATCAGCGGCGCCAGCCGTGGCGCATTGCGCAAGGGCCGGTAGGCGACCCGTTCGATCGAATAGGACAGGATCGCGCAGACCGGCATGGCGACCAGCGTGGCGATCACCAGCGTCAGCCATTCCGGCAGGCCGGGGGCGAACTTCTGCAATCCGAGAATGGCTGACAGGGCGGTCAGCGCGCCGATCATCAGCACGTCGCCATGGGCGAAGTTGATGATGCCGAGAATGCCGTAGACCATGGTGTAGCCCAGTGCGATCAGCGCATAAATGCTGCCAAGCACCAGACCGTTCACGATCTGCTGGATAAAGATATCCATGAAAACTCCTGCTTCAGTCCCTGACCTGACGGCATGGTGTGGATGCCGGGGGGACCCTGGTGTGTGATGGGTAACGTTGCGGTGGTTGCTTTGCTGGTGAGCGGCCTGCCCTGCTCCATCCATGGTAAGGATGCTTCTACATTAGGCGAGGCTAAAAAGAACGGCACCGCAAAATACTCACGGTGCCGTTCGGATGGGCCGGTAAGCCCAGATTACATCTTCACGACGTCGAGGACGGACTTCTTCTTGTCCTTGTACTCGTACAGCGTGATGGTGCCTTCCTTCATGTCGCCCTTCTCGTCGAAGGCGATGTTGCCGATCACGCCCTTGTAGTTGGTCTTGGGCATTTCGGCCAGGATGGCAGCCGGTTCGGTCGAGTTGGCGCGTTTCATGGCATCGACGATAACCATCACGGCGTCATACGTGAACGGCGCGTAGATCTGCACCGGCGCGTTGAAGCGGGCCTGGTAGCGCTTGTCGAAATCCGCGCCCTTCTCCATGCGCGACAGCGCCAGGCCTGCCTCGGAGCAGATGATGTTGGTCACGGCCTCGCCGGCCAGTTCGGCCACCTTGTCGGTACAGACACCGTCGCCGCCGACGATCTTGGCGGGGATGCCCAGTTCGCGGGCCTGCTTGGCGAACGGGCCGCCGGTGGCGTCCATGCCGCCGTACATGATCACGTCCGGCTTCTTGCCCTTGATCTTGGTCAGGATGGCCTTGAAGTCGGTGGCCTTGTCGTTGGTGGCTTCACGCGCCACCACGTTCACACCGGCGGCCTTGGCGGTCTTCTCGAACTCGTCGGCGAGGCCCTTGCCGTAGGCGGTGGCATCGTCGACGATCGCCACGCTCTTGGCGTTCAGGGTCTTGGCGGCGTAGTTGGCCAGGGCCGGCCCTTGCTGGGCGTCGGTAGCCACCACGCGGTAGGTGGTCTTGAAGCCCTGCTTGGTGTAGTCCGGGTTGGTCGACGACGGCGAGATCTGCACGATGCCGGCGTCGCTGTAGATCTTGGACGCAGGGATCGACACGCCCGAGTTGAGATGGCCGACCACGGCAGCCACCTTGGCGTCGACGAGTTTCTGCGCCACGGCGGTGCCGGTCTTGGGATCGCCGGCATCGTCTTCGCCGACCAGTTCCAGCTTGACCTTCTTGCCACCGACTTCCAGGCCGGACTTGTTGACTTCTTCCACGGCCAGGCGGGCGCCGTTTTCGTTGTCCTTGCCAAGGTGCGCGATGCCGCCGGTCAGCGGGGCCGCGTGGCCGATCTTGACGACGACCTCGCCACCACCTGCCGCAGGCGCTGCGGGAGCCGCGGCTGCCGGCGCCGAAGACGCCGGCTCCGCCGGCTTTTCTTCCTTCTTGCCGCAAGCTGCGACCAGCGCCACTGCGGCCGCGATCGGCAGAATCTTGGCAAACGTGATTTGCATGAGTGATCTCCTAGGATTCACAAAAACAGGGATTTGCAACGCCTCCCGGACGTTTCCCTGGACCGCCGTTGTTTAGTTTCAATTTGAAACGCGCGCATTGTATCCCCTTTCTTAGTCGATGCAATACGCGACGCAACATCCTTGACCATTTACCGCGCATTTGAGCTAGGGAATTTCCCCAATGCACAGATTGCGGCAATTCCCGCTCACATGACGCGGCCGCCCCTCCTTCTTACAAGAACCGTGCCTGCGGCGCCCCAGGCGGCGAGGAAGCAGCGCCGGCACCACCTATAATGCACCATTATTAATTAGGCGTTTCATTTAACTAGCGTGGTGCTTCTCTCTAATGTGCAGAATGTAGCGCCGCACCATAATAGGGAAAACCCCAGCTTCGGGGATTACCCTGATTTGCGTCCGGCACGAATGGCGGGCACCCCGCACCGACCGCGGGCATTATCCCCAAGCCGGCAGCGGCCAGAAACAAAAAGGGGCGCCGCAACCGCGGCGCCCCTTTATCGGGCCAGCATTCAGGCATCGGGGTACCCCCGCGCCGCGCTCAGGCGGCTGCGCTGGTGGGCAGCAGCCCGCGGGGAAGCGGGAACGCCATGTTTTCCTCGATACCCTTGAGCGGACGTACCTGGCGCGCACCCAGTTCGCGCAGGCGCTCGACGATGGACTGGGCCAGCGCTTCCGGCGCCGAGGCCCCGGCGGTCAGGCCGATGCGGCGCTTGCCGGCGACCCACTCGGGCCGCACCTGCTCGGGCGCGTCCACCATATAGGCCGGCACCCCCAGGCGCTCGGCCAGCTCGCGCAGGCGGTTGGAGTTGGAGCTGTTGGGACTGCCGACCACGATCACCACCTCCACCTGCGGCGCCATGAACTTCACCGCGTCCTGGCGGTTCTGCGTGGCATAGCAGATGTCCTGCTTCTTAGGCTCGCGAATCTCCGGGAAGCGCCCCTTGAGCGCGGCCACGATCTCGCGGGTCTCGTCCACCGACAGCGTGGTCTGGGTGACATAGGCCAGCCGCGACGGATCGGCGATCTGCAGCGCCGCGACATCGCCAACCGATTCGACCAGCACCATGCCGCCGTTGGCCTGGCCCATGGTGCCTTCGACCTCGGGGTGGCCGCGATGGCCGATCATCACGATCTCGCAGCCCTGCGCGCGCAGCTTGCTGACTTCGACATGCACCTTGGTCACCAGCGGACAGGTTGCATCGAAGACGTGCAGGCCGCGCCGGGCCGCGTCATCGCGCACTTCGCGCGACACGCCATGGGCGCTGAAGATGACGGTGGCGCCAGCGGGCACCTCGTCGAGCTCGCCCACGAACACCGCGCCCTTGCGGCGCAGGTCGGCCACCACATACGCGTTGTGGACGATTTCATGGCGAACGTAGATGGGGGCGCCGAAGCGCTCGAGCGCGCGCTCGACGATCTCGATGGCGCGGTCCACGCCGGCGCAGAAGCCGCGCGGCTGGGCCATCAGGATTTCTGCGTCGGGGGCGGGGATCAGGTCGGGCATGCTGCGGTATCCGGACAGGTTCGGCGTGGCGACGTTCAGAGAATGCCGATCAGCTGCACGTCGAACAGGATGGTCTGCCCAGCCAGCGGATGGTTGAAGTCGAACAGCGCGGCAGTCTCGCCGATCTCCTTGAGCACGCCGGCGTACTTGCCGCCGCCCGGCGCGTTGAACTCGACCAGGTCACCCGGGCTGTAGTCCTCTTCGAACGAACTGTTCTCGCGCAGCGTGGCCAGCGACACCCACTGCAGCAGTTCGGCGTTGCGCGGGCCGAAGGCCTGCTCGGGCGCCAGGCGATAGGTCATGCGCTCGCCTTCGGGCATGCCCAGCAGCGCCTGCTCGAGCGTCGGCGCGAACTGGCCCTGGCCCAGCAGCAGCGTCGCGGGCTTTTCCTCGAACGTGCTGACGACCTCGGTGCCGTTCTCGAGCGCGATGCTGTAGTGCAGGGTCAGGAAGGAGTCGGCCTGGACAGTCTTGCGGCCAGCCGTGCCGCCGTCGGCTTCCGACGCGAAATTTTGCAAATTCATGGGTGATCAACCAAGGGAGGGTAGGAGCAGGCCATTGCTGGCCCACTCCCCCCTAAGAACCGTACGTGCGGGTTTCCCCGCATACGGCTCAAGCCTTCACAAAAATACCATCAAATCGATGGCACCGGCTTTACAACAGAAAGCCCGTGGTTATGCACTTGGACGTGACAGTTCGGATGCAGCAGCACGCGGTTCCTCAGACCATCAGAGCCACCGCGTACGCGGTACTCGATGTGGTGGTCATGCCACCCAGTGTCCTTGGTCATCTTGCACTGACACAGAGCACACAAGCCCCGCTGGGATATGTACAGCTTGATCCACTGCTTTCGGTGCGCCATGCTGTCAAGCAGCCGCTCCTGTCGCAATGTTTCACCATACACCTCCTGCGCCGGATCAAAAGGGTTGTAATCCCCTCTGACCTTCTTGTGCCTTTGGATGGGCGTGCTCGCGAGCGAGTACAACTCAACCCATACCTCACTATCGACATCTTTCACTACTGTGGTGCCAAACACCCAACTGCGCTGACCGACTGAGCCGAAGTACTTCTTCCGCACCCAATCCGCCTTCTTGCCTGGATGTCGCCGCTTGGCCCACCGCCATAGGGCACGAAAAATGTCGTGCCCCAAACGGTTGAAAGCCGCCTTCGCCACTACGGCGCGGTGGTACTGCGCCCATCCTCTTAGCATCGGGTTCAGCAGTCGAATCAGCTCTGACTGCTTCACCGTCTTGTTGGCACTGATGACATCCTTCACCTTGCGGTAGAACGTCTGCACGTTCTTCCTGCTCGGCTTGATGAGCAGCGTTCCGGAGTACTTCCGGAAGTTCCACCCCAGAAAGTCAAAGCCGTCGGCTATGTTGACGATCCGCGTTTTCTCCGTTGATAGCGCCAGCCCTCGTACCGCCAGGAACTGCTCCACCCACGGCTTCACCTCGTTTTGTAGGATCTCAGGCGTGGTGCCCGTGATCACGAAGTCGTCCGCATAGCGCACAACATTCACCTTCAGCTTCCGCGTTTTGGCGACTCCCAGTTTCTTCTCGAAGGAAGCAACCAGTTGTCGTTCCAACCCATTCAACGCCACGTTTGCCAGAGTCGGGGAGATGATTCCTCCCTGCGGTGTTCCGGCTTCGGTCGCCTGAAACTGGCCCTGAAATATCACGCCAGCCTTCAGCCACTTGCGGAGGATGGCTCGGTCCATGGGGACGTTGCGCTCCAGCCAGTCGTGACTGATATGGTCAAAGCAGCCTTTGATATCCGCCTCCAGTATCCATTGGGCTGAGTGCCCTCTGGACAGGTTGACGAACAGCTGTGACATGGCATCCGCCGTGGAACGATTGATCCGGAACCCATAAGAATTCGGATCGCTCGTCCCTTCGGACACCGGCTCCAGCGCCAGCAGGTGCAAGGCCTGCATGGCTCGATCCAACATGGTCGGAATGCCTAGTGGGCGCTCCTTCCCGTTGGCCTTAGGGATAAAGACCCGCCGCAATGGCAATGGCCTGTACCCTCGGCGCTTCAACCGTCCGATGGCTTCCCACCGGACTTCAGGCGAGTCCCACAGTTCGCGATCGACGCCTGCCGTTCGCTTACCTTGGTTCTCCGTCACTCGCTTTACCGCCGATGCCTTGGCGGAAAACGAGCGGGTCAGAGACCGTTGCAAGGCTTTCACCCTGCGCCAGTCCCCTTCCTGTGTTGCCTTCGCAATTCGAATCTGCATTGCCCGGACGTTCCGCTCCACTTGGCGCCAATTGATGGCATCCCAGCGTTGCGGTGCGCCGGAGAGCGCAGATTTATCCTCACGGATAAATGCTTCCATGCTGCTCTCCTATCTTGAGGTCTTCCCCCGAAAACGCAGAGACAACATGCCCCCTGAGGGGCATATTGCCCCTCAGGGGAAGAAATTTCGGTTTCAAGCGGGTTAGCCAGTCGTCCTGCGACGAAAGACCAGTTGGAAGTCTGCCCGCTTTCGCGTGAGGTGATGTTTCAACCCCTATCCGAATCATTACAACCCGGCGTTCGCTTTCTCCAACCTCCCATACCCGCACAGCCAACAGCGTTCCTTACGGTCCGCCTGCCTGAGCCGCACTGCGCTCGGGCAGCCATACGGGCTTACCACGTTCCCTGCACGCTACAAGACCGGGTTAGGGTCTGCCTCTTCGCCGATGGTCTAGTGACGACGTGCTCCGAATGTCCAGCGGAGCAACCGACCAAATACCGTTTTGGTTAGTGCCTGTCAGCAGCTTTGGCACCGCAATACTCACGACGTTTATCAGCAGTTCACTTCCGTTACCCATACCAGTCAGCCTAGCTCCTCGACCCCATGGCTGCTCGGAGTCTCTACCAGAAGACCTCACGGTCCTCTGGCACCCTTACGGGGGCTACATTGTCAGGAGAGCTTCATACCCCACCGTTACCAGTGACGCATGTCTCCCTAGGCTACTGCTAGTCGCATAGCAGGTTCGCTATCAAAGCGCCCTCGCGGACGTGTCTGACCGAACCATAGCGTGCAGAGCTTTCGCTCCGCCTGAACCCTACCTGCCGGTCCGACTGGACCGGAAATGCAAATGCTCCGCCTTGTGGGCAGATGACATTCGCCCACTTGGCGTTTGGTGGCCAACGTGGCCACGTTCAAACTTGATGCCAAACTTCGGCATGTAAAGCCATTGTCCCCTCTTAGAGAGAGGACAACGCCACGCCCGAGGGCGTGGTTCGCGCCTTTGGGCGGGCACTGGCTGGTAAGCCAGTACTGCAAGCAACGCTTCTCAGATAACTCTGAAAAGTGAGCAGGCGCTAGCGGCGTAAGCTATGGTGGGCTTCGTTTCACTAGCATGTGGGAGTACTCTCCCAGGGTCGATGCGTCTAACGCGACGCGGACGGACACGAGTGTGCGTGTCGCACGAACAACCCGTATTGTATTCGACTGGCCCCTGGCCCGCCGCCCCAGCGCCTCAGGCCCTGTTCCCGAAGCGACTACTCTGGATGCCCATGACCATTGCCAAATGGCCCGCCTGCGAGCGGCCACGCGAGAAACTGCTGGAAAGCGGCGCTGCCGCCCTGTCTGATGCCGAACTGCTGGCCGTCCTGCTGCGCGTGGGAGCGGCCGGCAAAAGTGCCGTGGACCTGGCACGCGAGCTGCTGCACCGCTTTGGCTCGCTGACCGCGCTGTTCGCGGCCGAGGGACACGCGCTCACTGGCGTGCGCGGCATGGGCGCGGCCAAGTTGGCCCAGCTGCAGGCCATCCCCGAACTGGCCCGCCGGGCGCTGGCCGAGTCGCTGCGGCTGCCTGACGGCTTCGACTCTCCGGATTCGGTGCGCAGCTACCTGCGCCTGACGCTCGCACCGCTGCAGCACGAAGTCTTCATGTGCCTGTTCCTGGACCCCGGCAACCGCATGGTGGCCAGCGAAGAGCTGTTCCGCGGCACGCTGACGCGAACCTCGGTCTACCCACGCGAGGTGGCGCGCCAGGCCCTGGCGCATAACGCCGCCGGCATTATCGTCGCCCACAACCATCCGCGCGGCACCACCGCTCCCAGCCAGAGCGACATCCACCTGACACGCGAACTGGCACGCACGCTCGACCTGATCGACGTCCGGCTGCTGGACCATTTCATCGTGGCGGGACATGAAATCCGCTCGCTGGCGGAATCCTGCGACCGCCTGCCAGGGCTGTGACGCCTACGGCACGGCGGGAGCCGGGCCGCAACACTGCCCCGCGGCGGAGCACAGAAAGCATTGATTCGCTGGGGGAATCCGGTCTATAATGCCCGTTTTGCTGAAGTCTCAACCGCTGCAGTCCGGGCCCGCGCGCCTTTTGTTGATCTGTTGCGAACATTGTCCACGAATAGAAGATTTAGGAGTGCTTCATGGCACGCGTCTGTCAAGTGACCGGGAAAGCGCCGATGGTCGGCAACAACGTTTCCCACGCAAACAACAAGACCAAGCGCCGTTTTCTGCCCAACCTGCAGAATCGTCGTTTCTTCGTTGAATCCGAAAACCGCTGGGTGAGCCTGCGCGTCTCGAACGCCGGCCTGCGCCTGATCGACAAGAAAGGCATCGACTCCGTGCTCGCCGACCTGCGCGCACGCGGCGAAGTCTAATTAGGAGTACATCATGGCAAGCAAGGGCGGCCGCGACAAGATCAAGCTGGAATCGACCGCAGGTACCGGTCACTTCTACACCACCACCAAGAACAAGCGCACCATGCCGGAAAAGATGGAGATCATGAAGTTCGATCCCGTCGCCCGCAAGCACGTCGCTTACAAGGAAACCAAGATCAAGTAACTGATCCGGTCTCCCGCCAGAAAGCCCCGCCCTGCCGCGGGGCTTTTTGTTGCCCGTCGATGGCATATCGGCGCTGCGTACTGATGCACGGGATGGCGCGCCGGGTGTAGACTTTGCCGTTTCCCCCAATCTGCCAAGCGCCCTGCCGGCGCTCTCCTTGCACCATGAATTTCGACGTCGCCATCGTCGGCAGCGGCCTGGCCGGCCTTACGGTCGCATTGCAACTGGCCGACACCCACCGGGTGGCCATCCTCAGCAAGCGCGCCATGACGCAGGGCGCCAGCGATTGGGCGCAGGGCGGCATCGCCGCGGTGCTGGATTCCGGCGACAGCCACGACGAGCACACCCAGGACACGCTCGTTGCCGGTGCGGGGCTGTGCGATGAAGAGGCCACGCGCTTTATCGTCGAGCACGGGCGCGAGGCGATCCAGTGGCTGATCGACCGGGGCGTGCCCTTCACCCGCGACGCGCAGGCAGAGCTGGGTTTCCACCTGACGCGCGAAGGCGGCCATAGCCGCCGGCGCATCATCCACGCCGCCGACGCCACCGGCCATGCCGTGGTCAGCACGCTGCTGCAGCAGGCCACGCAGCACCCGAACATCACCATCCTCGAAGACCACTTCGCGATCGACCTGATCACTTCGCGCAAGATGGGGCTGCCGGGGGACCGCTGCTACGGCCTCTACGTACTGGATGACCGCACCGGCTCGGTGCACACCATCACCGCCACGCACACCGTGCTCGCTGCCGGTGGCGCCGGCAAGGTCTACCTCTACACCACCAACCCGGATACGGCCACCGGCGACGGCATCGCGATGGCGTGGCGCGCGGGCTGCCGGGTGTCGAACATGGAATTCATCCAGTTCCACCCGACCTGCCTGTACCACCCTTATGCCAAGTCCTTCCTGATTTCCGAAGCGGTGCGCGGCGAAGGCGGCCTGCTCAAGCTGCCCGACGGCACGCGCTTCATGCCCGAACACGACGAGCGCGCCGAACTGGCGCCGCGCGACGTGGTGGCGCGCGCGATCGACTTCGAAATGAAGAAGCGGGGGCTGGACTGCGTCTATCTCGATATCACGCACCAGCCCGAGGCCTTCCTGAAGGAACACTTCCCGACCATCCATGCGCGCTGCCTGGAACTGGGTATCGATATCACGCGCGAGCCGATTCCGGTGGTGCCCGCCGCGCACTACACCTGCGGCGGCGTGGTCACCGATACCATGGGCCGCACCGATATCGGCGGCCTCTACGCCGTGGGCGAGACCGCCTGCACCGGCCTGCATGGTGCCAACCGGCTGGCGTCGAACTCGCTGCTCGAATGCATGGTGATCGGCCGCGCCGCCGCCGACGACATCGCCTCGCAGGACAAGGCCGGCGCGCCCAATATCACGCTGCCGGCGTGGGACGAGAGCCGCGTATCGGATGCCGACGAAGAAGTCGTGGTGTCGCACAACTGGGACGAGTTGCGCCGCATGATGTGGAACTACGTCGGCATCGTTCGCACCAGCAAGCGCCTGGAACGCGCGCAGCACCGCATCGTGCTGCTGCGCGAGGAAATTGCCGAGTATTACGCCAACTTCCGCGTCACCACTGACTTGCTGGAACTGCGCAACCTGGTGGAAGTGGCTGCGCTGATCGTGGACAGCGCCTATTCGCGGCATGAAAGCCGCGGCCTGCATTTCAGTCGGGACTATCCGGATTCGTTGCCGAAGGCGCTGCCGACGGTAATGCAGCCGCCCGCCGGCCGCAAGCGTTGACGACGCATTTGCCAAGCAAAACGGGGTGGCGCCGCATGGCCCACCCCGTTATTCATTTGGCCGGAATCACCCTCAGCCGATGATCCGCAGCGAGTAATCCGTCGCGCGCACGTCCTTGGTCAGCGCGCCCACCGAGATCCGGTCCACCCCGGTCTCGGCGAAGGTGCGAATGGTGTCGGCATTGACGCCGCCCGACACTTCCAGCAGCGCCCTGCCCTGGTTGATCTTCACCGCCTCCTGCATCATCGGCACGGTGAAGTTGTCGATCAGCACCGACGTGGCACCGGCCGCCAGCGCTTCCACCAGTTCGGCCAGGCTCTCTACCTCGATCTGCACCGACGCCTGCGTATCGAGCGCCAGCGCCGCCCGCATCGCCGCGCCGATGCTGCCGGCCGCGGCGATATGGTTTTCCTTGATCAGGATGCCGTCATACAGCGCCAGCCGCTGGTTCTCGCCCCCGCCGATACGCACCGCGTACTTCTGCGCCAGGCGCAGCCCGGGCAGCGTCTTGCGGGTATCGAGCACGCGCGCACGGGTGCCGGCAATCAGGTCGGCGTAGCGGCGCGTGGCGGTGGCCACGCCGGACAGCAACTGCAGGAAGTTCAGCGACGGACGTTCGGCGGTCAGCAGCGAGCGCGCCGGGCCGGCGATCTCGCACACCACGGAATCCGGCGCCATGCGCGCGCCCTCTTGCTGCAGCCAGCGCACTTCCAGCGCCGGGTCGACCGCACGCATGCACGCATCGAACCAAGGCTGGCCGCACAGCACCGCGGACTCGCGCACGATCACGCGCGCGTGCGCGGCCTTGTCCGCCGGCACCAGCAGGCCGGTCAGGTCGCCGCTACCGACATCCTCGGCGATGGCTGCCTGGACATTGGCCTGCAGCGCTGCCTCCAGCGCCGCGCCGTAGCTATCGAAAACCGGATTCACGCTCATGCCGGGCCGATCCCCTGGAACAAGGCCTGCTCTTTGGCGAGGTCGGCCGACGGACGTACATTGCGCTTCTGCGCGGCAGCGAAATCCAGCATGCGGTTGATGCAGGTTACGGCCTGGCGGCCGATCACGGGATCGACATGGATCTCGTTGCGGCCAGTCTCCAGCACCTCGGCCAGGTTGGTCAGCGCGTTCATCGCCATCCAGGGGCAGTGCGCGCAGCTCTTGCAGGTCGCGCTGTTGCCGGCGGTCGGCGCTTCGATGAAGTGCTTGCCGGGCGCGGCCATGCGCATCTTGTGCAGGATGCCGTTGTCGGTGGCGACGATGAACTCGGTCGCGTCCAGCTTCTGCGCAGCCTCGATCAGCTGCGACGTGGAGCCGACCACGTCGGCCTGCGCCACCACGTTCTCCGGCGATTCCGGATGCACCAGGATCTTGGCGTTGGGGAACTCACGGCGCAGCAGGTCCAGTTCGATGCCCTTGAACTCGTCGTGCACCAGGCACGAGCCCTGCCACAGCAGCATGTCGGCGCCGGTCCGCTTCTGGATATAGCTGCCCAGGTGCTTGTCCGGTGCCCACAGGATTTTCTTGCCCTGCGCGTGCAGGTGCTCGACGATCTTCAGCCCGATGCTGGAGGTCACCATCCAGTCCGCGCGCGCCTTCACCGCGGCGCTGGTGTTGGCGTAGACCACCACGGTGCGGTCCGGGTGCGCATCGCAGAAGGCAGCGAACTCGTCGGCCGGGCAGCCCAGGTCGAGCGAACAGGTCGCGTCCAGGTCCGGCATCAGCACGGTCTTCTCGGGGCTGAGGATCTTGGCGGTCTCGCCCATAAAGCGCACGCCGGCCACCACCAGCGTCCTGGCTTCGTGGTCGCGGCCGAAACGGGCCATTTCGAGGGAGTCGGAGACGCAGCCCCCGGTTTCTTCGGCGAGGTCCTGCAGGTCGGCGTCGACGTAGTAGTGCGCTACCAGCACCGCGTTGCGTTCCTTCAGCAAGCGGCGGATACGCGCCTTCAGTGCCTGCCGTTCATTGGGCGACAGCACCGGCGGCACCTTGGCCCAGGCATGGGCCACGCAACTGCCGCCAGCGGCGTTTTGGGCACCCGTCAGGTTCGGCTTCTCGAACTCGACGGTCTTGATCGATTGTGGGGTCATCTCCGGGTACTCCTCTAGACCTCCGCCAACAGGGTGCGGCCGGCCAGAACATGGGGGAGTTTATCTAAAACAAAAGCCCCGCCATGGGCGGGGCTTTGTCAAACCATACGGCGCGGCCGAATTGTATCAGGCGTAGCGGCGCAGGCGCAGCGAGAAATCGTGCAGCGCCTGGATACCGCTGGCCTCGGCACGGTGGCACCAGGCCTGCAGCTGCTGCAGCAGCTGCTCGCGCGTCAGGTTGGAACGGCCCCAGATGGCGGCCAGTTCACGGCGCATTTCGACGAAGGTCTGCAGCGCCTTGTTCTGCTCGACGATGCTCGCCAGTTGCTCGCGCTGCTGCGCGGCCAGCTTGGTTTCCTCGCGGTGGAACCACTTGCTGGCGGGCTTGAAGCTGCGGTACTCGGCCACGCCGCCTTCCTTGAGCTTGTCCAGTTCCTGGCGGAACGCACCCTTGACGGCCTTGGCGTAGCGCGCCATCACGTCATAGCGGTTGGCGATGATGGCTTCCAGCGTGTTGTGGTCGACCGGACGGGCTTCCACCAGGCGCGCCTTGGGCGGGATCTTCTTGACCTTGGCCAGCCCCACCGCCTGCATCGCGCGGATATAGCCCCAGCCCACGTCAAACTCATACCACTTGATCGAGAACTTGGCCGAGGTCGGGTAGGTGTGATGGTTGTTGTGCAGTTCTTCGCCGCCAATGATCAGGCCCCACGGCGACACATTGGTCGACGCGTCTTCGCAATCGTAGTTGCGGTAGCCCCACCAGTGGCCCAGGCCATTGATGATGCCGGCGGCGTGGATCGGGATCCACAGCATCTGCACCGCCCACACCGACATGCCGATCACGCCGAACAGCGCCAGGTCGATGATCAGCATCAGGCCCACGCCTTGCCAGGTGAAGCGCGAGTACAGGTTGCGCTCGATCCAGTCATTGGGGCAGCCATGGCTGAACTTGGCGATGGTTTCCTTGTTCTTGGCCTCGGCACGATACAGCTCTGCGCCTTCCAGCAGCACCTTGCGGATGCCGCGGGTCTGCGGGCTGTGCGGATCGTCTTCGGTTTCGCACTTGGCGTGGTGCTTGCGGTGGATGGCGGTCCACTCGCGGGTGACCATGCCCGTGGTCAGCCACAGCCAGAAGCGGAAGAAGTGCTGCGCGATGGGGTGCAGATCCAGCGACCGGTGCGCCATGCAGCGGTGCAGGAAAATGGTGACGCCGGCGATCGTGATATGCGTCATCACGAGCGTGTAGATGACGATCTCCCACCAGGTCCAGTTGGCAAGGCCGTTGGCGGCCCAGTCAAGAATAGTGTCGAACAAACTGTTCTCCGTCGGTTAAACAGGGACTTTCCCGTGCAATCCGGCTGGGCCGGTACACACAACGCGCAGAAAAAATAGCTGCGAATCTATTGATTGCGATAGCTGTCTGGCGCTTGCCACGGGACCCGAAGTCGCTCCGGGCTCCCCCAGGGCAGGCACGCGGGGCGCCGGCCGTGGCTAGCGGCTCATGAAGCGAGCCGGGTACGAGCCGCTGCAATCTGGCGGCTGTCTGATGTGGGAGCGGGATGTCTCAACCCGCGACAACCCGGCATTCTACCGGATCGCCGAGGGCGCAAGCATACGCTATTTCCCGGATTTGGACGGGGCGCAACGGTTTTCGTTCCACGGGTGGCGCATCCGTCGCTCGCTCGGCGTACCCCCTTGCCGGGGAGCTCAGGAGGCGTTTGCAGCCTCTGGCAAAGTGCTCGCCTTCGGCCCGCAAGGCGCCCCAGGCAGCGTCTCATGCATCACGCGGAGTTCGCGCTGCGGGTACGGAATGGAGATGCCGTGCTCGCGCAGCGTACGCCAGATGGCGCGGTTCATCGCCGATTGCACCCCGAGCTTGCCGTTCTGCGGATCGGCCACGAACACCGCGACTTCGTATTCGATGCCACTGTCGGCGAACAGCACCAGGAAAGCCGCGGGCTCAGGGTCGGGCAGCACGCGCGGCAGTGTGCGCACGCATTCGGACAGCAGCGCGATCACGGTCTCGGGATCGGCGCTGTAGTCGGCCTGCACGCGTGTCGCCACGCGCACGTTGGTATTCGAGAACGAATGGTTCTGCACCGACTGCGCCACCAGTTGCTCGTTCGGCACCAGGGTCTCGCCGTCGCCGTTGCGTACCACGGTGTAGCGGGTGCGGATCTGCGACACGATGCCGGTGTACTTGTCCACCGTTATCTGGTCGCCAAGCTTGACCGAGCGGTCCAGCAGGATGATGAAGCCCGAGATGTAATTGCTGGCGATCTTCTGCAAACCCAGCCCCAGGCCCACGCCCAGCGCGCCGCCGAAGACCGACAGCACGGTCAGGTCGATGCCCACCAGTGACAGGCTCAGCAGCAGCGATACCAGCAGCAGCAGGGCCTTGGAAATCCGCGTCAGCACCACCTTCAGGTTGCCGTCGAGGTTGGCCGACCGCATCAGCCGCTCTTCCAGCCACGAGCCAAACCACAGCGCCACCAGCACGGTCAGCAGGATCCAGACCACCGCCATCAGGGTCTCGGCCACGCTGATCTTCTGCTTGCCGCCGATCGAGAAGCGCACGCTCTCCATCCAGCCAACCACGTCGCCGAGCACGCCCAGCACATACAGCGCCATGCCCACCCAGACCAGCGTGGTCAGCACCTTTTCCACCAGCAGCAGCATGCCGTGCAGCTGGCCGCTGCCGGACATCACGCGGCGCAGCACGTAGAAGGTGAAATTCAGCGCGGTGATGCCGAACAGCGGCACCAGCGCCAGCCGCAGCACGCTGACCGGGATCAGCGGCGCCAGCGCAAAACGGGCCACCAGCACCAGCGCCCAGCCCGCCAGCGGGAACATGGCGCGCTCGAGGCTGGCAGCGGCGAAGCGCACCGAGAAGCTCGAGTCCTCGTAGCGCGCCTCCAGCCGCCGCACCACGAAGCGCGCCAGCGGCCACGCCACCAGCAGGCAGGCGGCGAGCACCAGCAACTGCCAGAAAAAGCCGGGGCCGCCGGCATCGCGGATCAGGTCGTCCAGCATCTTGCCGAACATCGAATGCGAGGCCTTCAGGTCCTTCAGGCCGCCGAGGTCGGACAGGGTTTCACCGTTCATGGTGCAGATTCAAAGTTGGCCGCCCGCGCGCGGCGGGCGGCGCGGCCGGAAACCGCGATCAGCTGGTGCGCTCCAGCACCGCGGCAAAGAAGCCATCGGTCTGGTGCAGGTGCGGATACAAGGCGAACATGCCGTTGTCCGGCAGGCCCGGCACTTCGATCTTCTGGTCGGCCAGCACTTCGGCGGCCGGCACCAGGCGGAAGTTGGGATGCGCGGCGAGGAAATCGCGCACGATCTGCTCGTTCTCGGCCTCCAGCACGCTGCAGGTCGCGTACACCACGCGGCCGCCGCCCTTCACCAGCCGCGCCGCGGAGTCCAGGATCGCGCTCTGCTTGGCGGTCAGTTCCAGTACCGACTCCGGCGATTGCCGCCACTTCAGGTCAGGATTGCGGCGCAGCGTGCCCAGGCCGCTGCACGGCGCATCCACCAGCACGCGGTCGGCCTTGCCGGCCAGGCGTTTGATCTTGGCGTCGCGCTCGGAGTCGATCAGCACCGGATGGACGTTCGACAGCCCGCTGCGCGCCAGCCGCGGCTTCAAATTGGCCAGGCGTTTTTCCGATACGTCGAAGGCGTAGAGCCGGCCGGTCGAGCGCATCGCCGCGCCCAGCGCCAGGGTCTTGCCGCCCGCGCCGGCGCAGAAGTCGACCACCATCTCGCCGCGCCGCGGCGCCACCAGGCTGCACAGCAGCTGGCTGCCCTCGTCCTGCACCTCGACCAGGCCGTTGACGAAGATCGGGAGCTGGTTCAGCGCCGGCTTGCCGGCCATGCGGATGCCGGCCGGCGCCATCGGCGTGGGCTCGGCGCCCAGGCCCGCGGCCTGCAGCTCGGCCAGCGCGGCCTCGCGGCTGGTCTTGCCCAGGTTGACGCGCAGGTCCAGCGGCGCCGGGCGCAGCCAGGCGTCGCCCAGGGCCGCGGCAAAGGACTCGCCATGCTGGCGCACCAGTTCGTCGTACAGCCACTCGGGCAGGTTGGCGCGCACGCGCGGCGCCAGGCTGGAGCGCTCGATGGTGGTCAGGCGGTCCAGCCACTCGGCTTCATCGGGATACAGGAACGGCGACAGCGCGTCGCGGCCCAGCGTCGCCGCCAGGCCGAGCAGCGCCAGCCGACGCGAGGCCGCGCCGGTGCCGCTCTCGGCAAACTGGGCAAACTCGACACGCCGGCGCAGCACCGCGTAGATCGCTTCGGCAATGATGCCGCGCTCGCGGTGGCCGAGCTTGGCGTTTTCGCGGAAGTAGTAGCTGACCACCGCGTCGGCGGGTCGTGCGAACAGCATGACCTTGCCCAGCAGGCGATCGATATGCTGGATGTGGGTGGCATGCAGGCCGCCATGCGTGCGCGACGGGGCGCCGTTGGCGCCGCTGGCATTGGGCGACTTGCGGATCGGGCTGCTCTTGCCCTTGCTGCGCGCGGGGGCGCGGCCCTCGCCGCGCGGGGAACGGTTTCCTGCCTGGGTACGGCTCATGCCTGGACTCCTGCCGCCGGGGTCGCGGCGGAGATGGCCATCAGCAATTGCGGTTCGGCCGGGTTGATAACATTGACCACGCCATTCTGGAGCTGCAGGCGGTCCTCGACGAACCACTGCACGGCGCGGGGATAAATCATGTGCTCGCAGGCGAGCAGGCGCTCGGCCAGGGTCGCGGGCGTGTCCGCCGGCAGCACGTCGAGCGCGGCCTGGATCACGATCGGGCCATGGTCGAGCTCCGGGGTCACGAAATGCACGGTGGCGCCATGCAGCTTGACACCGGCATCCAGCGCCTGCTGGTGGGTATTCAGGCCGGGGAAGCACGGCAGCAGCGACGGATGGATATTCAGCAGCCGGCCCGCGTAGCGGTCGACAAAGCCGGGCGTGAGTATACGCATGAAGCCCGCCAGCACCACCAGATCGGAGGCATGGGCGTCGATGGCCTCGGCCAGCGCCGCGTCGAAGGCGGCGCGGTCTGGGTACTGGCGATGGTCGACCACGCCGGTTTCAATGCCTTGCTGGCGCGCAAACTGCAGGCCCGCGGCGTCCGGCCGGTTCGACAGCACCGCCGCCACGCGGGCGGGCCAGCCGCCGTCCGCGCAGGCACGGACGATGGCTTCCATATTGGAGCCTCGCCCGGAAATCAAGATGACAATTTTTTTCATCGCGCAATTCTACCAAGGCAAGGCGCTAAACTCCGGTAAAGCCAAACCAGTACGTGCTTAATTCACGAGATCCGGACAGGCGCCGATTAACTGGCCTGTGGTAGCGAAGCCGTATAACCCGATTGATGGATTGTGACGCTTCGCCCCCTCTGCTAGAGTGGGCCCTACGTCCACGCGCCATTCCTGTGCACGACACAGGTTCTCCGGAGAGGTGACAACAAGGACGAAACGGGATATTTGAACGGGAATTCGCATGTCGAACGCTGCACCGACGTTGTTGGTGGTCGATGATCATCCTATGGCCTTGTCAGGGACCACCGCCTTCCTGGCCGAAGTCATGCCGGATGTGGCAGTCCATGCCGCCGGCAGTGCCCGCGAGGCCCTGGCCAGCCTGCAGCAAGGCTTGCGCCCCGATATCGTGCTGCTCGATATCTGGCTGAATGACGGTACCGGCTTCGATGCCATGCAGACCTTCAAGACCGTCATCCCGGGCGCGCGCTTTATCTTCATGTCGGCCGAGGCCACGCCGGAAATCGTCGGCCGCGCCCGTGCGCTGTCGGCGTGCGGCTTCGTCGGCAAGCACCTGGATGCCAATGCCTTCACCGCCGCGGTGCGCAAGGTGCTGGCCGGCGACACCGCCTTCCCCACCGACGAAGCCCTCAACGGGCGCGCGCAATCGTTCGGCCCGGCCCACGGCATTCCGGTCACGCCCGCGGAACTGGGCCTGACGCCGCGGCAAGGTTCGGTGCTGGCGCTGGTGCTGGAAGGCCTGCCCAACAAGGTGATCGCGCGGCGGCTCGGGCTGACCGAGAACACCGTCAAGGAACACGTTTCCGCCATCCTGCAGCGCCTGGGCGTGCGCACCCGCATGCAGGTGATGTCGCGCATGGAACGGTTCCGGCTGCGCCAGTAAGGCGCGCCACCGCCCTGGCTGCCCGCCCGCGTCAGCTTCGCCCTAGGCTACTCGCAGCCAGCGCCGCAGCAGCATACGCAGCGAGGCCGGGTCCACCGGCTTGGGCAGCACGAAATATCCCGCCTCTTCCGCCGCCGCCAGCGCGGCCGACTTCAGGTCTCCGGTCAGCAATGCGCTGCGCGCCTGCGGCTGCGTGTTCTGCCAGCGCTCGAGCAGGTCCAGCCCGTTCTCGCTGCCGGGCAGGCGCAGGTCGCAGAAAATGATGTCCGGGCGCAGGCCCTGGGCAAACAGCTTGTCGGCCTCGGCGCCGTGCGCGGCGCAGGCCACGCGGATGCCCCACGCCTCCATCAATGCGATCCACGCCTTGCGGATCTGGCTGTCGTCGTCGACCACCAGCACCGTGCCCTGCAGGCGATCGGGCTTGGCCTCCTCGGCCTGCGCCATGGCGCGCATCTCGCGCACGCTGGCCACGGTCTCGGCCGGCACCGGCGCCAGCGCGAACCAGAACACCGAGCCCTTGCCCGGCACCGAACGCACGCCATAGGTGCCGCGCATCAGCCGCACGCATTCCTTGAAGATCGCCAGCCCCAGCCCCAGGCCCTGCGACGGGTCGCGCTGCGGGTTGTGGACCTGGTAGTAGGGCGAGAAGATGTCCGGCAGATGCTCGGGGGTGACGCCGGCGCCGGTGTCCCACACCTCGAGCCGCACGTTCTTGCGGCGCTGGCGCGCGGTCACCAGCACGCCGCCGCGCTGGGTATAGCGCAGCGCGTTCTGCACCAGGTTGAACAAGGCCCGGCGCAACAGCACCGGTTCGGCCATGGCGTACAGTTCGTCCGGCACGCGCGGGGTCAGGGTCAGCCCGCTTTCGCGCGCGTCGGCGGCAAACTGGCTCATCACGTCGCGGATCAGCGCGCCCAGCTCGCACGGCTCCAGCGTCGGCAAGACCTTGCGCCCTTCCAGCTTGGACAGGTCCAGCAGCGAGCGGAACAACAGGTCGATGGTCTGGGTGCCCGCCGCCACCTGCTCCACCAGCGGATGCAGCGCGCTCGACTGGTTGCGCGCGCGCAGTGCCTCGACCAGCATCACCAGCGCATGTACCGGCTGGCGCAGGTCATGGCTGGCCGCCGCCAGGAAGCGCGACTTTTCTTCGCTGGCATGCAGCGCCCGCTCCTTCTCGTCCTGGAACTGCCTGGCCAGGCGCCGGCTGTCGCCCTCCAGCTGGATCGCGCGCACCAGCGTCACCTGCAGGTTGAAGGCGTGGCGCGACAGCATCAGGGCGTAGATCGCCAGCAGTCCCTGCACATAGACGCCGTGGCCGGGGAAGGCGAATTCCGCCATCAGCAGGTTCGGCACCAGGATCGGCACGCCGGCGTAGACCAGGTTCGACGGCACCGGCGCCTGCGACACCGCACCGCCGGCAAGGACGCCGAGAGTCAGCAGGTACAGCACGCTGGAGAACACCGGCGAGGCTGTATATAAATGCAGCAGCGCCGAGCTGCCCCAGGTCACGCCGGTCAGGAAAGCGACCGCGCGCATATTGTTCCACCACTTGTGCGTGTGCGCGGAACGGCTCATCAGGGCGTGGTCGCGCTGGTAGCCGATGTAGAACCACAGCCCGCCGGCCGTGAGCAGCAGCATCACCGCGCACCAGCCCACCAGTGCGGCGGGGCTGACGTCGTTCCAGAAGCCGAGGGTGGTCAGCGCGGGCAGCAGCACCGAGGCGACGATGGCGGTCGGCGCATTCTTGTGCACGATCGCCATCAGCTTGGCGCGCGTTTCGACGTCGAGCTGGGCGCTCGACTGAGGCAGGCCCCTGGGCAGGAGCCGGGAAAAGAACCGATAGGTCAGCGCTTTCAACTGGGAATCGGGAATGGGCGAAGATCGGGCATACCGCGCTGGATGCCCGCAGCGATCCCGTAGTGAGCCAAAGTGGCGCCTATCATGCCGCCTTTTGCGGCATCGCGCCATGGCGGGAGGGCCGGTTGCGGCACAAAAGCCGCAGCGCGGCGACCGGCCGGGGGCGGCGGCAGCGGCAAGCCGACCCATTCGCCTTATAATGCTCGCTTTACCCGAATCGTTTCCCGCCGTCCCCGTGAAAGTCTTCCGCGGCCTGCCCAACGCCGAGAGCCGGGCGCCCTGCGCGCTCACCATCGGCAATTTCGACGGTGTGCATCGCGGCCACCAGTCACTGCTCGCGCGTGCGCGGGCGGCGGCGGATGCGCGCGGCCTGCCGCTGTGCGTGATGACCTTCGAGCCGCATCCGCGCGAGTTCTTTACGCCGGACAAGGCCCCCACCCGGATCGCGCTGCTGCGCGACAAGCTGGAAAGCCTGCGCCGCAACGGCGTCGACCGCGTGGTGGTGGAACACTTCAACGCCCACTTTGCCGGCCAGTCGCCGCAGGAATTCGTCGAGAACGTGCTCTGGCATGGCCTGCATACCCGCTGGCTGCTGGTCGGCGACGATTTCCGCTTCGGCGCCAAACGCGCCGGCGACTTTGCCTACCTGCAGGAGGCCGGGCGCCGCTACGGCTTCGATGTCGAGCAGATGGGCTCGGTGTCCGAGGGCGGCATCCGGATCTCCAGCTCGGCGGTGCGCCAGGCGCTGGCCGATGGCGACCTGGAGCATGCGCGGCGCCTGCTCGGCCATGGCTACGCCATCAGCGGCCACGTTATCCACGGCCGCAAGCTGGGTCGCGACCTCGGCTTCCCGACGCTGAACCTGCGCATCTCGCACAAGCGGCCCGCGGTCAGCGGCATTTTCGTGGTGCAGGTGCACGGCATCGCCGACCATCCGCTGCCCGGCGTGGCCAGCATCGGTGTGCGCCCCACCATCGAGGACGCCGGCCGGGTGCTGCTCGAAGTCCACCTGTTCGATTTCAATGAGAGCCTGTACGGCAAGCTGGTGCGGGTCGAATTCATGAAAAAACTGCGCGACGAGGCGCGCTTCGACTCCCTGGATGAACTCACCGCCGCGATCGCCAAGGACAGCGCCGACGCGCGCGCCTTCTTCGGCCTGATGGCGCCAGGCGCCGCGGCCGCGGTGGCGGCGGACGGCAGCGGCGGCCGCGATTTCGCCACCTCGGCCACCGACCGAATTAGGTAGCGGCCGGCGCCCCGCACACCGCTGCGCGGGCCCGGTTCGCACGCCGCCTGCCCCAGTCTTCACGCGCCCCCGCCGGCCCAGCGCCGGCCGCGCGCCAACCGAATTGCCCTGAGAATCGAAATGTCTGACGACAAACGCGCCAAGCCCGAGAAGAACAAGTATCCCGTCAACCTGCTCGACACGCCCTTCCCGATGCGTGGCGACCTGCCCAAGCGCGAGCCGCAATGGGTCAAGCAGTGGCAGGAGAAGCAGCTCTACAAGAAGATCCGCGCGGCGCGCAAGGGCGCGAAGAAGTTCGTGCTGCACGACGGCCCCCCCTATGCCAACGGCGATATCCATATCGGCCACGCCGTCAACAAGGTGCTCAAGGACATGATCATCAAGGCGCGCGGGCTGACCGGCCTCGATGCCGTCTACGTGCCGGGCTGGGATTGCCACGGCATGCCGATCGAGATCCAGATCGAGAAGAAGTTCGGCAAGGGCCTGCCGGTGCAGGAAGTCCAGGCCAAGGCGCGCGCATACGCCACCGAGCAGATCAAGCGCCAGATGGTGGACTTCGAGCGTCTGGGCGTGCTCGGCGACTGGGATCACCCCTACCTGACCATGAACCACAGCAACGAGGCGGACGAACTGCGCGCGCTCGGCAAGATCATGGAAAAGGGCTATGTGTTCCGCGGCCTGAAGCCGGTGAACTGGTGCTTCGACTGCGGCTCGGCGCTGGCCGAGGCCGAAGTCGAATACAAGGACAAGGTCGACCTGTCGATCGACGTGGGCTTTCCGTTCGCCGAGACCGACAAGCTGGCGCACGCGTTCAAGGTGCCGGTCGAGCAGATCGACGCCAGGCCGGGCTGGATCGTAATCTGGACCACCACGCCGTGGACCATCCCGAGCAACCAGGCGCTGAACGTGCACCCCGAGGTGGAATACGCGCTGGTCGACACCCCGCGCGGCCACCTGATCCTGGCCACCGAGCGGGTCGAGGAACAACTGAAAGTCTATGCCCTGGAAGGCAAGGTCGTCGCCACGGCCACCGGTGCCGCGCTGTCGGAAATCCGCTTCCATCACCCGCTGGCCAAGATGGACGCCGGTTATGACCGCCTGTCCCCGATCTACCTGGGCGACTACGTCACCACCGACACCGGCTCGGGCATCGTGCACTCGGCCCCTGCCTATGGCGTGGAAGACTTCCAGTCGTGCAAGGCGCACGGCATGCCCGACAGCGACATCATCAGCCCCGTGATGGGCAACGGCGTCTACGCCGGCACGCTGCCGCTGTTCGGCGGCTTGTCGATCTGGGATGCCAACCCCAAGATCGTCGATGCGCTGCAGGAATCGGGCAACCTGTTTAACTCGCACAAGTACACCCACAGCTACATGCACTGCTGGCGCCACAAGACCCCGATCATCTACCGCGCCACGTCACAGTGGTTCGCGGGCATGGACGTGGACCCGGCGGAAGAGAACGGCAAGCCCGTGCCGTCGCTGCGCGAGACCGCGCTGGCCGGCATCGACGCCACCGAGTTCTACCCCGCGTGGGGCAAGCAGCGCCTGCACAACATGATCGCCCACCGGCCGGACTGGACCCTGTCGCGCCAGCGCCAGTGGGGCGTGCCGATGGCGTTCTTCGTGCACAAGGAAACCGGCGCGCTGCATCCGCGTACGCCTGAACTGCTGGAACAGATCGCCAAGCGCGTCGAGCAGCACGGCATCGAAGCCTGGCAGACGCTGGATCCGGTCGAACTGCTGGGCGACGAAGCCAGCCAGTACGAGAAGAACCGCGACACGCTCGACGTCTGGTTCGATTCCGGCACCACGCACTGGACCGTGATCCGCGGCTCGCACCGCGACGACCTGTACGATCCGTCCGCCGACGAGGCCGACGGGCGCCTGGCCGACCTGTACCTGGAAGGCTCGGACCAGCACCGCGGCTGGTTCCACTCGTCGCTGCTGACCGCCTCGATGCTGTATGGCAAGCCGCCCTACAAGGCGCTGCTGACGCACGGCTTCACCGTCGACGGCGAAGGCCGCAAGATGTCCAAGTCGATCGGCAATACCGTGTCGCCGCAGGACATCGCGAACAAGATGGGCGCCGAGATCATCCGCCTGTGGGTGGCCTCGACCGATTACTCCGGCGAGTTGTCGATCTCGGACGAGATCCTCAAGCGCGTGGTGGAAGGCTATCGCCGCATCCGCAATACGCTGCGCTTCCTGCTGTCGAACCTGTCCGACTACGACCACGGCAAGCACGCGCTGCCCGCGGCCGAATGGCTGGAGATCGACCGCTACGCCGTGGCGCTGACCGCGCAGCTGCAGCAGGAAGTGCTGTCGCACTACGAGGCCTATGAATTCCACCCGGTGGTGGCCAAGCTGCAGACCTTCTGCTCCGAGGACCTGGGCGGCTTCTACCTCGACGTGCTGAAGGACCGCCTGTACACCACCGCGCCGGATTCGAAGGCGCGCCGCGCCGCGCAGAACGCGCTGTATCACATTACCCAGGCGATGCTGCATTGGATGGCGCCGTTCCTGTCGTTCACCGCCGAGGAAGCATGGCAGGTGTTCGCCCATGGCACCGCGCATACCGACACCATTTTCACCAGCACCTATTACGCCGTGCCGGAAGTCGACGATGCCGACGACCTGCTGCAGAAATGGCATACGCTGCGCGAAGTGCGCGCCGAGGTCACGCGGCAGCTGGAGGCGGTGCGCGTGGAAGGCGAGATCGGTTCGTCGCTGCAGGCCGAGCTGACCATCCAGGCCGGCGGCCCGGTGCTGGCGGCGCTGCAAAGCCTGGGCGACGACCTGCGCTTCGTGCTGCTGACCTCGTCGGCCAAGGTCGCACCCGCGCCCGAGGCCGGCGACCTGCTGGTGACGGTGACGCCGTCGGCGCATGCCAAGTGCGAGCGCTGCTGGCACTACCGCGCCGATGTCGGCCACAACCCCGACCACCCCACCCTCTGCGGCCGCTGCGACAGCAACCTGTTCGGCGCCGGCGAACACAGGAGCCATGCCTGATGGCATCGACCACGTCCCGTTCGGCGCGCCCCGCGCGCCGCAACAACAAGGCCGCCGGCAGCACCACCCCGTTGCTGTGGATGGCCTTTGCGCTGCTGGTGGTGCTGCTCGACCAGTTCTTCAAGATCGTGATCGTGCGCAGCTTCAGCTACGGCGAGTCGCGCCCGGTGACCGGCTTCTTCAACCTGGTGCTGGTCTACAACAAGGGCGCGGCGTTCAGCTTCCTGGCCGACGCCGGCGGCTGGCAGCGCTGGTTCTTCACCGGCCTGGGCGTGGTGGTCGGCGCGTTCATCGTCTGGCTGCTGTACCGCCATACCGGCCAGCGGCTGTTCTGCTTCGCGGTGTCGCTGATCCTGGGCGGCGCGGTTGGCAACGTGATCGACCGCGTGGTCTACGGCCACGTGATCGATTTCCTGGACTTCTACGTAGGCAGGTATCACTGGCCGGCTTTCAATGTCGCGGATTGCGCGATCACGGTGGGCGCGGTGCTGCTGATCGTCGACGAGCTGCGGCGGGTGCGCAAGCACTGAGCGGCGCCGCTAACATTCCCCTTCCCTCCCCAGCCAGGTTCCCCACCATGGATTTGCGCGGCAAGCACATCGTTCTCGGCCTGACCGGCGGCATCGCCTGCTACAAGTCGGCCGAACTGGTCCGGCTGCTGACCAAGGCCGGCGCCACCGTGCAGGTGGCCATGACCGAGGCGGCGACGCATTTCATCACGCCGGTGACGATGCAGGCGCTATCGGGCCGGCCAGTCTTCCTGTCGCAATGGGATGCGCGCATCGACAACAACATGGCACATATCGACCTCTCGCGCGAGGCCGACGCCATTGTCATCGCGCCCGCCTCGACCGACTTCATGGCGCGGCTGGCCAACGGCCTGTGCGACGACCTGCTGAGCACGCTGTGCATCGCGCGCGACTGCCCGCTGCTGGTGGCGCCGGCGATGAACCGACAGATGTGGGCCGCCCCCGCCACGCAGCGCAACGCCGCGCAGCTGCGCGCCGACGGCGTGGTGATCCTGGGCCCGGGCAGCGGCGACCAGGCCTGCGGCGAAGTCGGCGACGGCCGCATGCTGGAGCCCGAGGAGTTGCTCGACGACATCATCGCCTTCTTCCAGCCCAAGCCGCTGCAAGGCAAGCGCATGCTGATCACCGCCGGCCCGACCTTCGAGGCGATCGACCCGGTGCGCGGCATCACCAATCTGTCGTCCGGCAAGATGGGCTTCTCGATCGCGCGCGCGGCGCGCGAGGCCGGCGCCGAAGTGCTGCTGGTGGCCGGCCCCACCGGCCTGCCAACCCCGCGCGGCGTGATGCGCACCGACGTGCGCAGCGCGCAGCAGATGCATGACGCGGTGATGGCGCAGTTGCCAGGCGTGGATGTCTTTGTCGCGGTGGCCGCGGTTGCGGACTGGCGCCCGGCCGAGGTCGCGCAGCAGAAGCTGAAGAAGGCCAGCGCTACCGATACGCCGACGCTGCAGTTCGTGCAGAACCCCGACATCCTGGCCGCGGTCGCGGCCCGCGCCGATGCGCCGTACTGCGTCGGCTTTGCCGCCGAAAGCGAGAACCTGGAGCAGTACGGCGAGCAGAAGCGCCAGCGCAAGGGCGTGCCGCTGCTGGTGGGCAATATCGGCCACCACACCTTCGGCCTGGACGACAACGAGATCGTGCTGTTCGACGCCGCCGGCATGACGCGGCTGCCGCGCGCCGACAAGCTGTCGCTGGCGCGGCAGCTGGTCGCGGCCATCGGCCAGCGCCTGCCCGGTCGCGCGCGGCCCTGACTTTTGCAACGCATTCCCGAGATTGCTTATGACCCAGCCTTTGAACCCGACCGTCGAAATCAAGGTGCTCGATGCGCGCCTGAACGAATGGGGCCTGCCCGCCTACCAGAGCGAGATGGCCGCCGCCATCGACCTGCACGCCTGCGTCGACGCGCCCGTGGCGATCGCGCCGGGCACGCCCGCGCAGCTGGTGCCGGCCGGCATCGCCGTGCACATGGGCAATCCGTACATGGCGGCGACCATCGTGCCGCGCTCGGGACTGGGCCACAAGAAGGGGCTGGTGCTGGGCAATTCGATCGGCGTGATCGATGCCGACTACCAGGGCCAGATCATGGTCAGCGTGTGGAACCGCAACGCGCCTGGCACGGAGCCGATCCTGATCCAGCCGGGCGAGCGCATTGCGCAGATGATGTTCGTGCCGGTGCTGCGGCCGGTGTTCACGACGGTCGAAGAGTTCAGCGAGGACAGCGAACGCGGTGCGGGCGGCTTTGGCTCGACCGGCGTGCATCACGCCAAGGCCAGCGCCTGACGAGGTGCCGGCCTCGGCATGAAGTACTGGCGCCCCGCGGGGCGCCAGTTTGCATTTCAGCCCTGCTGCTCGAACAGCAAGGCCACGCCGCTGGCGGCAGCGGCCGGAACCAGGGTCTCGCGCGGGCCCAGGTCGTGGGTCGGAACGCCCTGCTCGCGCCAGCCGGCGCGGGCCGCCGCAAGGTCGTCGGTGCGCAAGCGGATCGCCGCATACCCCGGCCCTTCGCGTCGGATATGCGCGCTGCCGGTGGCTGACGCCAGCGCCTGCGGCGTGCTCAGCACCAGCGTGGCATTGTCGACCGCCAGGCTGCTGACATGTTCGCTCAGCTGCGTCAGCTCGCCGCCGGTCAGCTCGGCATAGGCGCGCGCGGCGGCATCCACCAGCGCCGGCGCCACCACCAGGAACATGGTCGCGATGCTGTGCGCGCCGTTGGCATGGCGCATCCATTCGGGCCGCCACAGCAGCTCGGGGGTACGGTGCTCGCAGACGAAATAGCGCGCACCCGGCGCGTCGTCGAGCGCGGTCACGCGAAACGTGGCCGGATGTTCGCTGCCATCGTCCAGCCGCACCGGACGCGAGAATTCAATCGGCTCCGAGGTATGCCAGCCGTCCGCGCGCAGCCGCGCCGCGGTGGCAAAGGCATCGGCGCTCTTGCACGACATCGCCGCACAGCCGCCGCCGCGCTGCTGGGCGTCCCAGTAATACTGCCGGCTGGGGCTGGGCGCGGTCACGTGCAGCAACTCGAGGTAGTCGCGCTGCAGCATGATGCAGTGGTTCTGCGAGCCCAGCGTGTGGTAGCCGCGCGGCGTCAGCGTGAAGCCGAGCCGCTGCCAGGACTGCGCCCCGGCATCGAGGTCGGGACACACCACCACGGCGTGATCGAACATTTCTGCTTGCGTTGCCATCGGCATCCCCCCGGACGCATGGCGCACGGCGGCGCCGGACTGGTTTATTCGAACTGGATATTGGCCTTGCGCGCCACCGCCTGCCATTTGTCATGCTCGCGGCGCACCAGCTGGCCGAGCTCGGCCGGGCTGCCGCCGACGATTTCGAAGCCTTGCGCGCCGAGCGCATCGACCACGCGTGGCTGGCGCAGCGACTCGACCAGCGCGCCGTGCAGGCGCGTCACCGTCGCCGCCGGCAGGTCGGCCGGACCAAACACGCCGATCCACGAATAGGCCTCGAAGCCCTTGAGGCCCTGCTCGGCCACCGTGGGCACCTGCGGCAACTGGCGCAGCCGGCTGGTGCCGGTCACGCCCAGCACCTTGATCGTGCGCGCGGCCACGTGCGCCTGCACCGCGGCGTAGCTGCTGAAGAAGATGTCGACTTCATTGGACAGCACCGCCTGCACCGCCGGGCCGCCGCCCTTGTAGGGCACGTGCAGCATATGCACGCCGGCCTCGGTCGCCAGCGCCTCGGCCGCGAGCTGGTTCAGGCTGCCGATGCCCGACGACGCATAGCGCACGCCGTCATGCCTGGCCTTGGCCAGCGCCACCAGTTCGCGCACGTTCGACGCCGGCAGCGCCGGGTTGGCCGCGATCACCAGCGGGAAACGCACCAGCTGCGAGATCGGCGAGAAATCGCGGAAGGTGTCGTAGGGCAGCTGCTTGTAGGCAAACGGGTTGATCGCATGCGTGTCGAATGCCATCAGCAGCGTATTGCCGTCCGGCCTGGCGCGCGCCACGGTGCTCGACGCGATCAGCCCGCCTGCCCCCGGCTTGTTGTCCACCACCACGGTCTGCCCCAGCGCCGCCTTCAGCCCGGGCTGCAGCTGGCGTGCGACGATGTCGACGCTGCCGCCCGGCGGGAACGGCAGCACCAGGGCGATCGGACGGTGGCTGGCGGCGCCATCGGCGGCGCTGGCGATGGTGGCATGGAGCATCGGGCCCGGCAAGGCGCCCAGCGGCAGGATCTTGAGCAGCAGGCGGCGTCGCCGCGTGCGTTCGGCAGAGGACATCAGGGGTTTCAGGCTGGGTTTGGACGCCGGGGGCGCTGGGGCGTCGGGCCGGATACGGGCGGCCAACGCCGGTACAAAAGAAACAGGGCGGCCACTGTGGCCGCCCCGCTATTTTGCCCGATGATCGACCCCGTTGCCCGCAACGCGGCCGATCATCGCTCACGCTTCTGCACGCTGTTCTTCGGGCGCCTCGGGCGGTTCTGGCTCGATCTCGGAGAAATCGAGCTTGATCTGGTCCTGCTCGTCCAGATCCACTACCACCTTGCCGCCGGAGACCAGGCGGCCGAACAGCAGCTCGTCGGCCAGCGCCTTGCGGATCATGTCCTGGATCAGGCGCTGCATCGGACGCGCGCCCATCAGCGGGTCGAAGCCCTTGTGCGCCAGGAACTTGCGCAGCTTCTCGCTGAAGCTGGCTTCCACCTTCTTCTCGTGCAGCTGCTCTTCCAGCTGCATCAGGAACTTGTCGACCACGCGCAGGATGATTTCCTCATCGAGGGAGCGGAAGCTGATGGTGGCATCCAGCCGGTTGCGGAACTCCGGCGTAAACATGCGCTTGATGTCGGCCATCTCGTCGCCCTGCTCGCGCGAGCTGGTGAAGCCGATGGTGGCGCGGTTCATGGTCTCCGCTCCCGCGTTGGTGGTCATGATGATGATCACGTTGCGGAAGTCGGCGCGCCGGCCGTTATTGTCGGTCAGCGAACCATGGTCCATCACCTGCAGCAGGATATTGAAGATATCCGGATGCGCTTTCTCGATTTCGTCCAGCAGCAGCACGCAGTGCGGCTTCTTGGTGACGGCCTCGGTCAGCAGACCGCCCTGGTCGAAGCCGACGTATCCCGGCGGCGCGCCGATCAGGCGGCTCACCGCATGGCGTTCCATGTATTCGGACATGTCGAAGCGCAGCAGCTCGATGCCCATGATGAAGGCCAGCTGCTTGGCGACCTCGGTCTTGCCCACGCCGGTGGGACCCGAGAACAGGAACGAGCCGATCGGCTTGTCGGTCTTGCCCAGGCCCGCGCGCGACATCTTGATCGCCGAGGCCAGCGCCTCGATCGCCGGATCCTGGCCGAACACCACCGACTTCAGGTCGCGTTCCAGCGTCTGCAGCTTGCTGCGGTCGTCCTGGTTCACGCTCTGCGGCGGGATGCGCGCGATGCGCGAGACGATGTCCTCGATCTCGCCCTTGCCGATGGTCTTCTTCTGCTTGGACTTCGGCAGGATGCGCTGCGCCGCCCCGGCCTCGTCGATCACGTCGATGGCCTTGTCCGGCAGATGGCGGTCGGTGATGAAGCGGGCCGACAGCTCGGCCGCGGCGGTCAGCGCCGAAGCCGCGTACTTGACGCCATGGTGCTCCTCGAAGCGCGACTTCAGCCCGCGCAGGATCTGCACGGTCTGGTCGACCGACGGCTCGACCACGTCGATCTTCTGGAAGCGCCGCGACAGCGCCGCGTCCTTCTCGAAGATGCCGCGGTATTCGGTGAAGGTGGTCGCGCCGATGCACTTGAGCTGGCCCGACGACAGCGCCGGCTTGAGCAGGTTGCTGGCGTCCAGCGTCCCGCCCGAGGCGGCGCCCGCGCCGATCAGCGTGTGGATCTCGTCGATGAACAGGATCGCGTTCGGATTGTCCCTGAGCGACTTCAGCACGCCCTTCAGGCGCTGCTCGAAGTCACCGCGGTACTTGGTGCCGGCCAGCAGCGCGCCCATGTCGAGCGAGTACACGGTGGCCTTTTCCAGGATGTCCGGGACTTCGTTCTTGGTGATGCGCCACGCCAGGCCTTCCGCGATCGCGGTCTTGCCGACGCCTGCCTCGCCCACCAGCAGCGGGTTGTTCTTGCGCCGGCGGCACAGCACCTGCACCACGCGCTCGACCTCGCTTTCGCGGCCGATCAGCGGGTCGATCTTGCCGGCCTTGGCCAGCGCGTTCAGGTTCTGGGTGTATTGCTCGAGCGGGCTTTCCTTGCCATCGCCGCCCTCGCCTTCGCCAGCATTGTCGCCATGCTTGGCGGGCTCGGACTGGTCCTTGCGGATGCCGTGGCTGATGAAATTGACCACATCCAGGCGCGTCACGCCCTGCTGCTGCAGGTAGTAGACCGCGTGCGAATCCTTCTCGCCGAAAATGGCGACCAGCACGTTGGCACCGGTCACTTCCTTCTTGCCGTTGGAAGTGGATTGGACGTGCATGATCGCGCGCTGGATCACGCGCTGGAAGCCAAGCGTGGGCTGGGTATCGACCTCGTCGGTCCCCGGCACCACCGGCGTGTTATCCGCGATGAAGTTCTTAAGGCTGGTGCGCAGGTCCTCGATATTGGCCGCGCAGGCGCGCAAGACTTCAGCTGCCGTGGGATTGTCGAGCAATGCCAGCAGCAGGTGCTCCACGGTAATGAACTCGTGGCGTGCCTGCCTGGCTTCGACAAAAGCCATATGCAGGCTCACTTCCAATTCTTGCGCAATCATGCTTCCTCCATCACGCACTGCAGGGGGTGCCCCGCCTGCCGCGCGTGCGTTGACACCAGCTCGACCTTAGTCGCCGCGATATCCCTGGTGTAGATACCACAGACGCCCTTTCCTTCCCGGTGCACGGTCAGCATGATCTGCGTCGCCGTTTCCCGGTCCCTGCTGAAATACTGCTGCAGGATCATCACGACAAACTCCATCGGAGTGTAGTCGTCGTTCAGCAGCACCACCTTGAACATGGCAGGCGGTTTCAGCGCCTGCTCTTTGCGCTCCAGGATGGTGCCCGCTTCGCGTTGTGGGACATTCGCAAGCCGTGTAGCCATGGCTTTATTCTAACCCTTACTCGCAACTCTGCAATTTGGGGAAAAGGCGGTGGATTCAAGAGTCCGGCCACCGGTTTTCCGTGGTGAATGGGAGCGGCTGGTTCCGCGGAAGGCCTTGCAAGGCACGTCGCCGCGCCGTCTGAAAATCCGGGCCGGCGGCCGCCAATTGATGGCAACGGTAACACCAGGCGCCGTCCTGTTCCTGCCACACCCTTCTGGCAGTGGGGAATCCGCCAGCTTGACAGTCTCCGGCTTTGCCAGAAAAATCGGCCGCACACCCACCGAAGGCAGCGAGCCAAAGCAACAGCCAAGGCGGGTGATCCGTGAGCAGGGAGGCCCACGGCCCGCGGCGACGAGTCAGCAATCAGACTGGCCGCCTCGTGATAGCACTCGCCGCGCGTCATCGCCGGCCGCATCTCAGCACGCGGCCAGCCATGGCGCCGCAGTCCGTGCCGTCTGGCTGGCAAGCTTCCCCGCTTGAAAATCTGCTATTTCGTTGGGGGAGTATATGGCAAGCGGTATCGTCAAATGGTTCAATGACGCCAAGGGATTCGGGTTCATCAAGCCGGACGAGGGCGAAGAAGAACTGTTTGCGCACTTTTCGGCAATCCAGATGGCGGGCTTCAAGACGCTGAAGGAAGGCCAGCGCGTCTCGTTCGAGGTGGTCCAGGGCCCGAAGGGCAAGCAGGCCACCAATATCCAGGACGCCAGCTAAAGCGCGCCGCGACCGCATCCCCGGCCGCAGAGCCACCGGAGCGGTCACCAGGGTGTGGGGGGATTCCCCCGGGACGGGACCGATGCCAGCGCCCCGCTGGCCGCCAGGGGCGGCGCGGCGGGCACCGGCTCGCATCAGCGGCACGCACACCCGATCGAAAGCCCGGCCTGGCGCCGGGCTTTCTGGTTTTTGGGCCGGCCTTGCGGCCAGCCTTGCAGCGCCTGCTCGCGCCGGTTCAGGTCCAGCCGTCGATCTTCAGGCCGCTGGCCTGTTCGGCCTCCTCCTTGGTGACCTTGCGCACAGTGTGGCCGAAGGTCCAGACATGACCCTCGGCATCGCGGGCGGTGTAGGTCCGGTCGCCATAGAACTCGTCCTGCGGCTCGCGCAGGATCGCGGCGCCGGCAGCCCGGGCCCGCTCGCAATGCTGGTCGAGCCCGTCGGGCAGATGCACATGCACGGTCTGGGTGTTCTTGCCCCCGGTCGACGCCGGGCTGGCGGTAAAGTCGGCCCACTCGCTGCCCACCATCAGGTAGCTGTCGCCGAAACGCATTTCGGAATGCACCGGCTGTCCCTGCTGGTCGCGGATCACCATGACCCGCTCGAACCCGAACGCGCGCTCCAGCCAGTCCAGCGCCGCCAGCGGATCCTTGTAGAACAGGGCCGCGCCGAACGCGGTGCGGCGGAAGGGATCGTCCATGCCAGTCTCCCCGGGCCGGATGCCCGTCAGTCCAGAAGTTCTAGCCAACGCCGCGGCGCCCGGCAAGAAAAAACCCCGGTACTGGGTACCAGCACCGGGGTTTTGCCGACAGTACGCCCGCCTTGGCGGGAGTCTGTGCTTACATATTGTCGATCATCACCTGCCCGAAGCCCGAGCACGACACCTGCGTCGCGCCTTCCAGCAGGCGGGCGAAATCGTAGGTGACCTTTTTGGACAGGATCGACTTCTCCATCGACGCAATGATCAGGTCGGCGGCCTCGGTCCAGCCCATGTGGCGCAGCATCATTTCGGCCGACAGGATTTCCGAGCCCGGATTGACGTAATCCTTGCCGGCGTACTTCGGCGCGGTGCCGTGGGTGGCTTCGAACATCGCCACCGAGTCCGACATGTTGGCGCCCGGCGCGATGCCGATGCCGCCAACCTGTGCCGCCAGCGCGTCGGAGACGTAGTCGCCGTTGAGGTTCAGCGTGGCGATCACCGAGTATTCGGCCGGGCGCAGCAGGATCTGCTGCAGGAAGGCGTCTGCGATGGCATCCTTGACCACGATGTCCTTGCCGGTCTTCGGGTTCTTGAACTTGCACCACGGACCGCCATCGACCAGCTCGGCACCGAATTCTTTCTGTGCCAGCTCATAGCCCCAGTCGCGGAAGCCACCTTCGGTGAACTTCATGATGTTGCCCTTGTGCACCAGCGTCACCGACGGCTTGTCGTTGTCGATCGCGTACTGGATCGCCTTGCGCACCAGGCGCTCGGTGCCCTCGCGCGACACCGGCTTGACGCCGATGCCCGAGGTCGCCGGGAAGCGGATCTTCTTCACGCCCATCTCGTTCTGCAGGAACGCGATCAGCTTCTTGGCCTGGTCGCTCTCGGCCGCCCACTCGATGCCGGCGTAAATGTCTTCCGAGTTCTCGCGGAAGATCACCATATCGGTCTTTTCCGGCTCGCGCACGGGTGAGGGCACGCCCTTGAAGTAGCGTACCGGGCGCAGGCAGACATAAAGGTCCAGCTGCTGGCGCAGCGCCACGTTGAGCGAGCGGATGCCGCCGCCGACCGGCGTGGTCAGCGGACCCTTGATCGACACCACGTATTCCTTCAGCACGTCCAGGGTTTCATCCGGCAGCCACACGTCCGGGCCGTAGACCTTGGTCGACTTCTCGCCGGCGTAGATCTCCATCCAGGCGATCTTGCGCTTGCCGCCGTACGCCTTGGCCACGGCCGCGTCGACCACCTTGATCATCACCGGGGTGATATCGAGGCCCGTACCGTCGCCTTCGATATAAGGAATGATCGGGTTGTCCGGGACATTGAGCGAAAAGTCCTGGTTGACCGTGATCTTTTCGCCTGCCGGAACCTTGATGTGTTGGTACATGACGTCTCCAGTTACGGAACGGTTGTGACTGCCGCCGGTTCGTGGCCGGACGGCGAGATTCGGGGAGATGGCGCTGTGCATTGTAGCGGGCCTGGAGGCCCGGCCCATACTGCCGTGCATCATGCCGGCGCCATGCCTGATCGGCTTCAGTCTTATATAAGACACAAGACTAATTTTATATTATGCAGCAATTTTTCATCATCCGCCAATCGGGCAGGACCCCGATCCGGCGACCTGACCGACCCGCCCACGCGCCGCTGCGGCATACTTGCGCCCCATGACCCTGATCGCCCTGAATAAGCCGTTTGGCACCATGAGCCAGTTCTCGGAACACCCGACGCGGCCAACGCTGGCGTCGTGCGTGTCGGTGCCTGGCGTCTATCCGGCGGGCCGGCTCGATGCCGACAGCGAGGGCTTGCTGCTGCTGACTGACGATGGCGCGCTGCAGGCGCGCATCGCCGACCCGCGCCACAAGCTCGAAAAAACCTATCTGGCGCAGGTCGAAGGCATTCCCGACGCGGACGCCCTCGCCCGCCTGCGCGCCGGGGTCGATCTTGGCGACTTCGTGACCCAACCAGCGACGGTACGCGCCATCGAAGCCCCCGACTGGCTATGGCCGCGCCATCCGCCGGTGCGCTTTCGCGCCGCCATCCCGACCGCGTGGCTGGAGCTGAAGATCCGGGAAGGCAAGAACCGGCAGGTCCGGCGCATGACGGCGGCGGTTGGCTTTCCGACGCTGCGGCTGATCCGGGTGGCAATCGGCGCGCTCGACCTGCGCGCGCTCGGCCTTGCGCCCGGCCAAAGCCGCGAAGTGCCACTCGCGGAGTCGGGCATTGCGCTGTCGACAACCACGGGACGCGCGGCGCCAGCCCCGCGCACTCATGTCTCAAAGACCAGACAGGCGAACGACGTCAAGCGGCGCTTGCGTTACAAAAGCTAACAAATCGCCCGTCAACGCTGGCAACAGCGGCCTCGTTCTTGTCGGGGACACGTCCAACCACGCGTCACCACTTTCCCGACTGTTCTTATCCTTCGAGGTAATACGCCATGAAAAAACTGATCGCTGCACTGGTTGTCGGCCTGTTTGCCACCGGCGCCTTCGCCCAGGCCACTACGCCTGCCGAGCCGGCCACGCCCGCGGCCGCGGCCACCAAGGAAGCCCCGAAGAAAACCGCCAAGAAGAAGGCCACCCACAAGAAGCACAGCAAGAAGAAGGAAACCGCTGCTGCCGCAGCCCCGGCCGCGTAACCAGGGCTGACGCCACTGCCAGGCCGTGCGCCGGCATCAGAAAGAAAGGCAGGCCGCCCCCAGGGCGCCTGCCTTTTTTGTTTGGTGGCGGTTGCACCGCGCGCGGCGTGCCACGCGTGCAACCTGCGTTATGCTTGCGGCTGCCCGACGCCGAGCCTTCCCGGACTGACCATCATGCCCCTGTTGTCGAAGACCCTGACCTCAAGCTGCTGCTTCGCGATCGCTACACTGGCGGGCGGCATTGCCAACGCCCAAGGCGCGCTGCCGATGGCGCCGCTGACCGCGGGCATGTATGCGATCCAGGCTGAAGTCGCCGCAACGCCCGCCGCGCGCGAGCAAGGTCTGATGTACCGGAAATCGATGGCGCCCAATGCCGGCATGCTGTTCGTGTTCGAGCAGAAGGCGGGCCACTGCTTCTGGATGCGCAATACCGAGCTGCCGCTGTCGATTGCGTTCCTCGCCGACGACGGCACCATCGTCAATATCGAAGACATGGCGCCGCGCACCGAAAACAACCATTGCCCGAAGGCGGCGGTCCGCTATGCGCTGGAAATGAACCAGGGCTGGTTCACGCAGAAGGGCATCAAGGCCGGCGCGAAGATCGGGGGGTTGCCGCAGCCGCGCTGAGGGGCGGCCGCGCGCGGCGCCGGCACGGAAGCCGGCGCGGGTGCTGCTCAGTCGCGGAAGTTGTTGAAGTCCAGCGGTGCCTCGGACACATCCTTGCGCAGCATGGCGATCACGTTCTGCAGGTCGTCGCGCTTGGTGCCCGACACCCGCACCGTGTCGCCCTGGATGCTGGCCTGGACCTTGATCTTGCTGTCCTTGATCATGCGCACGATCTTCTTGGAAAGGTCGCCGGTCACGCCCTTCTTGATGGTGATCACCTGCTTTACCTTGTCGCCGCTGATTTTCTCGGTCTTGCCGTAATCCAGGAAGCGCACGTCGACATTGCGCTTGGCCATCTTGCTGATCAGCACGTCCTTGACCTGGTCCAGCTTGAAATCATCGTCGGCAAAGGCGGTCAGCTCGTTTTCCTTGTGCTCTACCCGGGCATCGGAGCCCTTGAAATCGAAGCGCGTCGAGATTTCCTTGTTGGCCTGCTCGACGGCGTTCTTCACCTCGACCATATTCGCTTCGCACACTACGTCAAACGACGGCATTGCATTCTCCTTGTGATCCGTATGCCCGGAAGCCAGCCGCGCACGGCGCCTTCCGTATAATCCAGCCTACCTCGCAGTTCCGGGTCGCGCACACCAGCGGCGGCCGCGTCACCTTTCCCTTGCATGGCAGATTTCCACGAATTCTATCCCCTGCGTCGCCACAATACATTCGGATTCGATGCGCGCGCGCGCTTTGCCGTGCCCGTGCGCAGCGAGGCCGACCTGATCACGGCGCTGGCCGACCCGCGCGCCGCGGGCTTGCCGCTGGTGGTACTGGGTGGCGGCAGCAATGTCGTGCTGACCGGCGATCTCGACGCACTGGTGCTGTTGATGGAAATCCCGGGCTACCAGGTCGAAGCCACCAGCGCGGGCGGCGAAGCGTGGCTGGTGACCGCCGGCGCGGGCGAAAACTGGCACGCGCTGGTCAACCGCACCATCGCCGACGGCATGCCGGGGCTGGAAAACCTGGCGCTGATCCCCGGCACCGCCGGCGCGGCGCCGATCCAGAACATCGGCGCCTACGGGGTGGAGTTGCGCGAGCGCTTTGCCGGCGTGCGTGCCTATGACCGGCACACCGGCACCTTCGTCTGGCTGGACCTGCAAGCGTGCGAGTTCGGCTACCGCGACAGCCTGTTCAAGCGTGCCGGCGCCGGGCGCTACATCATTACCGCGGTAACGCTGCGCCTGCCGAAGGGATGGCAGCCGGTGCTGTCGTACGGCGAACTGGCGCGTGAACTGAATGGCCGGGCCACGCCGGACGCGGCCACCATCCGCGACGCCGTGGTCGCGATCCGCTCGCGCAAGCTGCCCGACCCCGCGCAGCTGGGCAATGCCGGCAGCTTCTTCAAGAATCCGCTGGTCAGCGCCACGCAGCGCGACGCCTTGCTGCAGGCGCATCCTGACCTGGTCAGCTATGCGCAGCCAGACGGCACATACAAGCTGGCGGCCGGCTGGCTGATCGACCGCTGCGGCTTCAAGGGCCTGAGCGACGGCCCGGTGGGTGTCTATGGCAAGCAGGCACTGGTGCTGGTGCACCACGGCGGCGGCACCGGCGCGATGCTGCTGGAGTTGGCCAACCGCATCGCCGATACCGTGCAGGCGCGCTACGGCGTGCGCATCGAGCCCGAGCCGGTGGTGCTGTAACACCGCGGGCCAGTCCGGCTGGACCGCCGCCTGTTACTCGAAGTGACAGACGTAGTCCAGCGTCTCCTGCACTTCGATGTCGAAGCTGCTGTTGCCCGGCACGTTGAACTGCTGGCCGGCGCCGTAGGTCTGCCAGTCTTCCGAACCGGCCAGGCGCACGCGGCAGCTGCCGGCGTTGATTTCCATGATTTCCGGCGCCCCGGTGTTGAAGGTCAGCGATGCCGGGAAAATCACGCCCAGCGTCTTGCGGGTGCCGTCCGGGAACAGCACGGTGTGGCTCACGCACTTGCCGTCGAAATACAGGTTGGCTTTCTTGACGACCGATACGTTGTCGAACTGGCTCACTTCCATCTCCTTGGGTGTCTTGCGAAAGACGTAAAAAGAGGGGCCGCAACGGCCCCTCTCCTGTTCACCCCGGGCGCGCTCAGTAGCGGCCGCAGAGCAGGTATTCCATCAGCGCCTTCTGCACATGCAGGCGGTTTTCCGCCTCGTCCCAGACCACGCTCTTGGGGCCGTCGATCACGGCGGCCTCGACTTCCTCGCCGCGGTGCGCCGGCAGGCAATGCATGAAGAGCGCATCGGGCTCGGCGCGGTCCATCATCGCGGTAGTGACCATCCAGTCCTTGAAGGCGCGCTTGCGGGCGTCGTTCTCGGCCTCGAAGCCCATGCTGGTCCACACGTCGGTGGTAACCAGGCTGGCACCCTGGCAGGCCGCGAGCGGGTCGTCGAAGACCTTGACCAGCCCGGACGCGGACGCCGGAACCATGGCCGGGTCCAGCTGGTAGCCCGGCGGTGCCGAGAAGTGGAAGGTGAAGCCCAGGCGCTCGGCGGCCTGGATCCAGGTGTACGCCATGTTATTGGCGTCGCCGATCCACGCCACCGTCTTGCCGCGGATGCTGCCCCGCTGCTCGATATAGGTGAAGACGTCGGCCAGCACCTGGCACGGGTGGTATTCGTTGGTCAGGCCGTTGATCACCGGCACGCGCGAATGCGCGGCGAAGCGGTCGATGATGTCCTGGCCGAAGGTGCGGATCATGATGATGTCGACCATGCGCGAGATCACCTGTGCCGCATCCTCGATCGGCTCGCCGCGGCCCAGCTGCGAGTCGCGCGTGTTCAGGAACACCGCGTGGCCGCCCAACTGGTGGATGCCGGCTTCGAACGACAGGCGCGTACGCGTGGAATTCTTCTCGAAGATCATGGCCAGCGTGCGGTCGTGCAGCGGGTGCCAGGTCTCGTAGTTCTTGAACTTGGCCTTCAGGATCCGCGCGCGGTCCAGCAGGTACTCGTACTCGTCGGGAGTGAAGTCGCTGAACTGGAGGTAATGCTTGATCGGGGTTGAGCTCATAAAACAAAGAAGGCGGCTCGGTGGGGACACGCCGTCACGAACTGTTCTTGCAAACTGTTCATGATCGAAGCGCGTCGCGGAGCCGCCTTTCGCGTCGCATACGCAATTTAACTGCAAGGATCATAAGGGATTATTTCTGCTTTGGCGAGCCCGGATCAACCCGGCCGCGGCCTGCCGCACGGTTGCGCTGACAGCTTCCTGACAGGATTTCGTCCTTATGCGCAACTCTTATATAAGATATAATACTGGCTGATTCACGCGGGGCCCGGCATACCCATGCCAGTGCCCGCCGCCGGCATCAAAAGTGCCCCTGCAGGACACCGACGCCCCGCCTTCCGGCTGGAACCAGCGCGAACCAATCGCGCCCCGGCCGCGTCAAACGGGCGCCCCCGTCCAGCGGGCTTACTGTCGAGTCATCCGCCTCACCCGCAGTGTCCAGCCTCATGAACCCCAACGTTCGCGAATACTTTATCCAAGGCATTACCAAGGAAGGCAAGACCTTCCGCCCGAGCGACTGGGCTGAACGACTGTGCGGCGTGATGGCGCAGTTCCGACCCGAAGGCGACAGCGGCGACCCGCGCCTGACCTACTCGCCGTACGTGCGGCCGATCTTTGCCGGCAATGTCAAATGCGTGGTGGTGGACGTGCGCCTGCGCGACATTGAGCCCAAGGCGCTGGACTTCGTGCTGAACTTCGCCCGCGACAACAACCTGCAGCTGGTGGAAGCCTGCTCGCTCGAATAAGCGCGCCGGCGCGGCGCCGGAAAGCAAAAAAGCTCGTCGGATGACGAGCTTTTTTATTGGCGGCGTGCCCGGGGACACCCGCCTCTGCTGGGCCGCACAAGCGGCCCGGGCAGCTATCAGGCAGCCATGGCCTTGATGGCGGCCGACAGGCGCGACTTGTGGCGTGCAGCCTTGTTCTTGTGCACGATCTTCTTGTCGGCGATGCTGTCGATCACGATTTGCGAGTTCTTGAAGACCTCGGCGGCAGCGGCCTTGTCGCCGGCGTCGATGGCCTTGCGGACGGCCTTGACGGCGGTGCGCAGACGCGAACGCAGGCTGGAGTTGTGAGCGTTCTGGGCAACGGCCTGGCGGGCGCGCTTGCGGGCTTGTGCGGAATTTGCCATGTAAAAAATATCCTGAATTCAGATGCGTGCCGCGGGGGACACAACAATTAAGTCATATCGAGCGACCCGGGATGCACTGACACACGAATCCGGAACGCAACTGTCCTTGTGAATCGGCGATTATACACAGATGCCGGTGCATGTGACAAGACCGCCGGGACTTTGCCGGCGCAGGCCGGGGCCTTGGGGCGTGATCCGTATAATAAGCGCCACATTGTGCCGGGCCACGTGGCGCGCCGGCAACTTTACTGCCCGAACCCGCGTCTCAACAAGTCGCGGTGCCGACAGCACCGTCCCACCGTTCCCGCACCCGTCCGCATCTTGAACCTGCTCAAAGCGCTCGCCACCATCAGCAGCCTGACGATGCTCTCGCGCATCACCGGCCTGGTGCGCGAGATCCTGATCGCCCGCGCCTTCGGCGCGTCGGACATGACCGACGCGTTCAACGTGGCCTTCCGCATCCCCAACCTGTTGCGCCGCATCTTCGGCGAAGGCGCGTTCTCGCAGGCCTTCGTGCCGATCCTGGGCGAATACCATACCAAGCGCGGCGACGCTCCGACCAAGGCTTTGATCGACGCCGTCGCCACCGTGATGACCTGGGTGCTGATGGCCGTGTCGCTGCTGGGCGTGATCGGCGCGCCGCTGGTGATGACGGTGGTCGCCACGGGTTTTCGCGGGCAGGCTGATACCTATACCGCGGCCGTGTTCATGACGCGGGTGATGTTCCCGTATATCGGGCTGATCTCGCTGGTGGCGCTGGCGTCGGGCATCCTCAATACCTGGCGCAAGTTCGCGGTGCCGGCCTTTACGCCGGTGCTGCTCAACCTGTGCCTGATCGTGGCGGCGCTGTTCGTCGGCCCGCACATGGAGCAGCCGATCTACGCGCAGGCCTGGGGCGTGCTGGTCGGCGGCGTGCTGCAGCTGGCGATCCAGGTGCCGGCGCTGCGGCGCCTGGGGGTGATGCCGCGCATCCGCTTCAACCTGCGCGCGGCGTGGTCGGATCCGGGCGTGCGCCGCATCCTGCGCCAGATGGGTCCGGCGCTGCTGGCGGTGTCGGTGGCGCAGGTCAGCCAGATCATCAATACCAATATCGCCTCGCGGCTGGCGGCGGGCAGTGTTTCGTACCTGACCTATGCCGACCGGCTGATGGAATTCCCGACCGCGCTGCTGGGTGTCGCGCTGGGGACGATCCTGCTGCCAAGCCTGTCAAGGGCCAACGCCTCGGGCGACCATGCCGAGTACTCGAGCCTGCTCGACTGGGGCCTGCGCCTGACCTTCCTGCTGGCCGTGCCGTGCGCGGTCGGGCTGTTCGTGTTCGGCGCGCCGCTGACCGCGGTGCTGTTCAACTATGGCAAGTTCGACGCCCATGCAGTCGAGATGACGCGCCAGGCGCTGGTCTCGTACGGCGTGGGCCTGATGGGGCTGATTTCGATCAAGATCCTCGCGCCGGGCTTCTATGCGCGGCAGGATATCCGCACGCCGGTCAAGATCGCGCTGCTGGTGCTGGTGATCACGCAGGCCTGCAACGTGGCGTTCGTGCCGTGGATCGGCCATGCCGGGCTGGCGCTGTCGATCAGCGCCGGGGCCACGCTCAACGCGCTGCTGCTGTTCTACGGCTTGCGCCGGCGCGGCCTGTACCGCCCGGCGCCGGGCTGGTGGCTGTTCCTGGCGCAGCTGAGCGCTTCGGTGCTGCTGCTGTCGGGCATGCTGCTCTGGTTCGCGCGCAACTTCGACTGGATCGGCCTGGGCGCGACGCCGCTGCTGCGCATCGCGCTGCTGGCTTCGTGCCTGGTACTTGCAGCGGTGGTCTACTTCGGTACACTGTGGCTCATGGGACTGCGCTACTCTGCCTTCAGGCGCCGGGCCGGCTGATGGGTCAGCGGCAACTGCCATTGCCGGCTGAGCGCCTGGCATTGGTGACCCACGCTGCGCGCGGTGCCGGCGGCTGCACCGGGAAACCGACATGACATCCACCAAAGTCCTGGATTATTTCGCCAGCCTCGTGGCCGACGAAAACGGCATCCCGCTGACCGAAACCGCGCTCTCCATCGCGCAGGACGCCTATCCCGACCTGGACCTGCAAGGCGAGCTGGCGGCGCTTGACGTGCTGGCCCTGCGGCTGAAGCGCCGGATTGCCGAAGGCACCCCCGCGATCCAGCGGCTGCGGCTGCTGAACCATTTCTTCTACCGCGATCTCGGCTTCGGCGCCAACGCGAACGACTACTACGACCCCGACAACTCCTACCTGAACGTGGTGCTGCGCCAGCGCCGCGGCATCCCGATCTCGCTCGCGGTGCTGCATATGGAACTGGGCCAGCAGATCGGCCTGCCGCTCAAGGGGGTGTCGTTTCCCAACCATTTCCTGCTGCGCATGACGATCCCCGCCGGTGAGGTGATACTTGACCCCCTCACCGGCGAAACCCTGTCGAAGGAACAGTTGCAGGAAATGCTGGACCCCTACCTGGAGCGCGAGGGCATCAGCGATGCCAGCCAGGTGCCGCTGGGCCTGTTCCTGCGCGCGGCCAGCCACCGCGAGATCATCGCGCGCATGCTGCGTAACCTGAAGGCGATCTATCTGCAGGAATCGCGCTGGCAGCGGCTGCTGGCGGTGCAGAACCGGCTGGTGATCCTGCTGCCGGGATCCATCGAAGAAGTGCGCGACCGGGGCCTGGCCTATGCCAACCTGGAGTGCTTCCGCCCCGCGCTGGCCGACCTGGAAGCCTATGTCCAGGCCCGCCCCGACGCCGCCGATATCGGCCAGATCCGCGAGCGCATGCCCGCGCTGCGGATGATGAGCCGCAGCCTCAGCTGAGGCTGCTCAACCGGGGCGGCTCAGCGCTCGACGCGCGTAGGCCGGCGGCGGTTGCCGCGCACCAGCTTCCACAGCCCGCCCAGCACCAGCGGCACCACGGCCGCGCCGATGCCGGCCAGTACGATCAGGTTCAGGTACTGGCGGATGAACGGCAGATTGCCGAAGAAGTAGCCGGCAAACACCAGGCCGACCACCCATGCCACGGCGCCGATCACGTTGAACATCTGGAAGCGTGCGAAGGTCATTTGCGACACCCCGGCGACGAACGGCGCGAAGGTGCGCACGATCGGCACGAAGCGCGCCATCACCAGGGTCTTGCCGCCGTGCCGCTCATAGAAGTCATGAGTGCGGCGCAAGGCATCCTGGTCCAGGAAGCGCCACTGGTGGTCGAATACCTTGGGCCCGATCCAGTTGCCCACCATGTAGTTGACGGTATTGCCGGAAATTGCCGCCACCAGCAGCAGGCCTATCAGCACCCATTCGTTCATGGCGCCGGTCGCGCAGAAGGCGCCGGCGATAAACAGCAGCGAGTCGCCCGGCAGGAACGGCACCACCACCAGCCCGGTCTCGGCAAAAACGATCAGGAACAGGATGGCATAGACCCAGTGGCCGTACTGGTCGATGACCGTGCCGAGGTATTTGTCGACATGCACCAGCATGTCGATGAGCTGCAAAGCGAGATCCAAGTCGTTCCCCGTGTGGTGGTTTGACGGTTTATTCCCATGCGGCGCCGATCTCGGATCCGCGCCGCCATCGCCTGAATCATACAAGAGCGGCGGCGCCTTTCCCCCACCTCGGCAACCCGTCTGCGTGGGGGAACGTCCACGTATAATCGCCGGATGCCAGCCTCCCCTTCCAGCACTGCCTTGCGCACCACCCAGCAGCCGCGCCCGATCCGGCCGCTGCCGGACCAGCTCATCAGCCAGATCGCCGCCGGCGAAGTGGTCGAACGGCCGGCGTCCGTGGTCAAGGAACTGCTGGAAAACGCGCTCGATGCCGGCGCCACGCAGCTCGGCATCCGCCTGGAGGAAGGCGGCGTGCGGCGCATCGTCATCACCGACAACGGCTGCGGCATTCCTGCCGCCGAGCTGCCGGTGGCACTGATGCGGCACGCCACCAGCAAGATCGCCTCGCTCGACGAACTCGAATCGGTGCTGACCCTCGGCTTCCGCGGCGAGGCGCTGGCCTCGATCGCGTCGGTGTCGCAGATGTCGCTGACCAGCCGCACCGCGGCCGATGCCCACGCTACCCAGGTCAGCGCCGACTCCGGCGCGCTGCAACCCGCGTCCGGCGGTATAGGCACCACCGTCGACGTGCAGCACCTCTACTTCAACACGCCGGCGCGCAGAAAGTTCCTCAAGACCGAACAAACCGAGCTGGGCCACTGCCTGGAGATGGTCCGGCGCGTGGCGCTGGCGCGGCCGGACGTGACCATCTCGGTCCACCACAACGGCAAGCCGCTGGAGCACTGGAATGCCGGCGACGTTGCCGCGCGCACGGCGCAGGTGCTGGGCACCGACTTCGCCCGCGCCCGGCTGGCGCTGGACGAGCACGCCGACTCCCTGAGCCTGTACGGCTTTGCCGGACTGCCCACCGCTTCGCGCGGGCGGCCGGACCAGCAGTACTTCTTTGTCAACGGCCGCTTCGTGCGCGACAAGCTGCTCAACCATGCGGTGCGCAGCGCCTACCAGGACGTGCTGCACGGCGACCGCTTCCCGTCGTACGTGCTGTGCCTGGACCTGCCGCCGGAGATGGTCGACGTCAACGTGCATCCGTCCAAGATCGAGGTGCGCTTCCGCGAATCGCGCGCCGTGCACCAGTTTGTCTACCACGCGGTGCAGCGCTGCCTGGCTCGCCAGGCCGGCGCCAACGGCGACAGCCTGCATACCGATGCCGACGGCGAAATCACGCTGCCGCCGGGCGCCGCGACGCCGGCGGCCGCAGCGCGGCCTGGCGCCGGCGGTCCGGGCCAGTGGATCAACTATTCCGCGGCCCGGCAGACCGAGCTGGGCATCGCCCAGCCGCGCCAGGCCTACCTGGGCATGGTGCGCGAGGCCACCGGCCCGGCGGCACGCCCCTACGGCGCGCCCGCAACGCTCTCCGGCGGCTGGGCCGGCGCGTCGGTGCAACCGCCGGCATGGCTGGCCGAGGTCCAGTCGGCGCGCGCCGGCGATCCGCCCGGCCTGCTGGACCGGCTACCGCCGGCGGCGCAGTCCGACGAGACCGGCGCTCCTGACGAACACCCGCTCGGCTATGCCATTGCCCAGCTGCACGGGATCTACGTGCTGGCGCAGAATGCGCGCGGGCTGGTGCTGGTCGACATGCACGCGGCGCACGAGCGCATCCTCTACGAGCAGATCAAAACCGCACTGGACGCGCGCGAGCTGGCGGTGCAGCCGCTGCTGCTCCCGGTGACGCTGCCGGCCAGCCCGGTCGAGATCGGCGTGGCCGAAGAACACCAGCAGACGCTGACGCTGCTGGGCTTCGATATCGCCCCGGTGTCGCCAACCACGCTGGCGGTGCGCGCGGTGCCGGCGCTGCTGCAGCAGGCCGATGCCGAGGCGCTGGCGCGCGACGTGCTGCGCGACTTGTACGCTTACGGCGGCTCGCGCGTGCTGGCCGAGCGCCGCAACGAACTGCTCGCCACGCTCGCCTGCCACAGCGCGGTGCGCGCCAACCGCAAGCTCACGGTCGAGGAAATGAACGCGCTGCTGCGTCAGATGGAGCAGACCGAGCGCGCCGACCAGTGCAACCACGGCCGGCCCACCTGGGTGCAGCTGACCGTGACCGAGCTCGACCGGCTGTTCCTGCGCGGGCAATAAGCGCGCTCGCATCTTTTGATCCAAGGTTTTCGATGTCCGCCGTACCCCACGATTCCGCCTCGTACCCGCCCGTGGTCTGCCTGCTCGGCCCTACCGCGTCGGGCAAGACCGCCGCCGCGCTGGCGCTGGCGGCCGACGCGCCGGTGGAGATCATCAGCCTGGACTCGGCGCTGGTGTACCGCGAGATGGATATCGGCACCGCCAAGCCCACGCGCGACGAACTGGCCGCGGCGCCGCATCACCTGATCGACATCATCGACCCGGCCGACAGCTACTCGGCCGCGCAGTTTGTCGCCGACGCCGAAGGCCTCATCGCGCAGATCCGCGCGCGCGGCCACGTGCCGCTGATCGTCGGCGGCACCATGCTCTATTACAAGGCGCTGACGCAGGGTCTCAACGACCTGCCGCAGGCCGACGCCGCGCTGCGCGCCGAGCTGGACCAGCTCGCCGCCGAGCGCGGCTGGCCAGCCCTGCATGCGATGCTGGCCGAGGTCGACCCGGTCACCGCGGCGCGCCTGGCACCCAATGATGCGCAGCGCATCCAACGCGCGCTGGAGATTTACCGTCTGTCCGGCCAGCCGATGTCGGCGCTGCTGGCGCGCCAGGCCGAGGGCCGCACCTTTGCCGGCGCGGCCGACCAGCGCTACCGCGTGATCGCGCTGGAGCCGTCGGACCGGCTGGCGCTGCATGACCGCATCGCCCGGCGCTATGACGCCATGCTGGCGCAAGGCTTTATCGAAGAGGTCAAACGGCTGCGCGCGCGCGGCGACCTGCATCCGGGGCTGCCGTCGATCCGCTGCGTCGGTTACCGCCAGGTGTGGGAATACCTGGATGGCGAGGCCGACTTTGCCACCATGCGCGAGCGCGGCATCGCCGCCACGCGCCAGCTGTGCAAGCGCCAGCTGACCTGGCTGCGCAGCACGCCCGAGCGGCTGGTGGTCGATTGCCTGGCGCCCGATTATGTCGAGCAGGTGCGCAGGCTGGCGGATTTCGGCCACTGATCCGGTGCCATGCCGGCTGGCATGGCGAGTGACGGACAGGCGATAATTGCCGATCCCTGACCTCGCAAGGCCGACCCGCATGTCCAAGCCCACCTTCACACTGCGCCCCGCTACCGCCGCCGACAGCGAAACGCTGTTCAACCTGATCCTGGCGCTGGCCGAATACGAAAAGCTGACCCATCTGGTCGAAGCCACGCCGCGGAAGATAGAGGCGGCGCTGTTCGGCGCCACGCCGCATGCCGAGGCCGTGCTGGTGGAGGTCGACACCGATGTCGACGGCAAGGCGGGCCGCAACGCGGTCGGCTTTGCCCTCTTCTTCCACAACTTCTCGACCTTCCTGGCCAAGCCCGGTCTTTACCTGGAAGACCTGTATGTCGATCCGGCCTGGCGCGGGCACGGCCTGGGCAAGGCCCTGCTCAAGCATCTGGCCGCGCTCGCGGTCGAGCGCGGCTGCGGCCGCTTCGAATGGTCCGTGCTGGACTGGAACCAGCCGTCGATCGACTTCTACCGGGCCATGGGCGCCGACGTGCTGCCCGACTGGCGCATCTGCCGCGTGACCGGCGCAGCACTGGACCAGCTTGGCGCGAAATAAGGCGGCAACCAGTCCACCCTTGGTGTTATACACTTGATGCCGAACCGCCATACAATGGCAGCACCAACTGTCTTTTTTCCGGACCGCGCCGACCGCCATGCCACGCACCAAAGCCGAACCGCCCGCCAGCCCCGCCGACGGACTCCCTGAGACCGACGCGGACGGCGCGCGCGGCGCATCGGTCGAGGAAATCGCCGACCGCATCCTGACCGCGATCTGGGAGCACCGCCTGCCCCCGGGCACCAAGCTGGTCGAGGAAAAGCTGGGCGGCGTGTTCGGGGTCAGCCGCACCAAGGTGCGGCTGGCCTTCGCCAAGCTGGCGCACGAAGGCGTCCTGACCGTGCATCCCAACCGTGGCACTTTCGTTTCCAGCCCGAGCGTGGCCGAAGCGCGCCAGGTGCTGCATTCGCGCCGGCTGCTCGAACCGGCGCTGGTGCGCGACCTTGCCGGCGCGATCGATGCGACCGGGCTGAAGGCGCTGCGCGCGACCACGCGCCAGGAATCCCAGGCGCGCGACAGCAACGACCGCCGCGCCATCATCCGGCTGTCGGGCGAGTTCCACTGCAAGCTGGCGGAAATGACAGGCAACCAGTACCTGGGCAAGTACATGCGCGAGCTGTGCTCGCTGACCTGCCTGATCATTGCGCTGTATGACGCGCCGGGCGTGCCGTCGTGCCCGCACCACGAGCACGACGATATCGTCGATGCGCTGGAAGCCGGCGACGGCGAACGCGCCGCGCGGCTGATGAGCGAGCACCTCGGCCACGTCGAAAGCACGCTGCGCCTGGAGTTGCCCGCCGAAGAAAAGGTCGATCTGGAAGCGGTGTTCGCCGCGGTCTGAACCGCGGCGTTAACTTGATAGCAAGCGGCGCGGCTTAGCGGTGCTCGATGCGCGCCGCCAGCGCCGCCGGCAAACCCAGCGTGGGCTTGGCATCGGGGCGGCGGAAGGTGCCCGCGGTGGCCTTGCGCGGCTGCAGCGCGACCAGCGCCTCGGCCTGCTTGACGGCGGCGGCCATCTGGTCGACCACCGGCACCGGAATGCGGTCGCGCACGCGCGCGGCCAGGCCGGCCAGCGGCGCGCCGGCCAGGATCACCACGTCGGCCTCGTCTTCCACCACGGCGCGGTTGGCCAGTTCCACCAGCACGGCCTCCTTCTCTTCCTGCACGTCCGACACCGAGCCAAAGCTGCCGTCGAGCATGCGGATGCCGGCCAGCCGGCTGCGCAGCCCGTGCATGTCGACGCACTCCTCGTACCAGGGGCCCAGCGCGCGCGCAAAGGTGACGATGGCAAAGCGCCGCCCGAGCATGCACGCCGACAGCATCGCCGCCTCGGCCATGCCCACCACCGGCAGGTCGAACAGCTCGCGCGCCCCCATCAGGCCGGGATCGCCGAAGGCGGCGATGACCGCCGCGTCGAACTGTCCGTGATGCTCGGCCAGCATTTCCAGCGCGATGGCGCCGCCGATCTGCGCCTCGGCGCGGGTGGCGATATACGGCACGCCGCGGCTCGCGGTCAGCGGCACCAGCTCGGTGCCGGGCGCGGCGGCCTCGTTCGCGGCGGCCATCAGGCGCGCAGTGATGCCTTCGCTGGTGTTGGGATTCAGAACAAGGATTCGCATGTCAGGAGATCAGGCAGGGTTGACTAAGGACGCCAGCACGTTTTCGGCCAGCTTCGCAGCGGCCAGCACGCTGCGGTCGGCACCGCGCGGGCCGGCGATCTGCAGGCCCACCGGCAGGCCATCGCGGCCGCTGCCGCAAGGCACCGAGATCGCCGGCGCCAGCGCATGGTTGAAGAAGGGGGTGAACACGGCGTGGGCGCGCGGCTCCACCGCGACGCCGCCGATGCGCTCCGGCCCGAGGCGATCGTTGCGCCAGGCCACGCACGGCGTGGTCGGGCACAGCAGCAGGTCATAACGGGTAAAGAAGCCGGCCACGGCCAGCGCGATCTGGCGGCTGGCTTCGCGCGCGCGCGCCACCTCGGCGCCGGTCCACGCCAGCCCGCGCTCGATCTGGCGCGCGACGTCGGCATCGAATACCTCGGGGTCGCGGCGCCAGGCATCGCCATAGAGATGGGCCAGGCCGACATGCTGCAGCGGCATCAGCGCGGCCTCGTCGGCGCCCTGCGGCCACGCCGGGTCGGCGCGCTCGACAGTCAGCCCCGCGGCCTGCAGGCGCGCCACGGCCGCGTCGAAGGCCTGCGCGACATCGTCGTCGACCGGGGTGTCCAGCCCCAGGCGCGGGCTGACCGCGATCTTCAGCGTATGCAGCGGCCGCGCCGCGCCCAGCGAGAAGCCGAGAGTGTCGGGGTCGCGAGGATCGGCGCCGGCCAGCGCCTCGAACATCAGCTCGGCATCGGCCACGGTGCGCGTGATCGGCGCAATCACCTGGATGCCGTTGAAGGCATGGGCAAAGCCGACCGAGTCGGGAATCGCGCCATAGGAGGGCTTGAAGCCGACCACGCCGGCATGCGCGGGCGGCCGTCGGCTGGAGCCGCCGCCATCGGTGCCCAGCGCCAGCGGCGCCATCCCGGCCGCCACCGCCACCGCGCAACCGCCCGACGAGCCGCCGGCGGTCAGCGTGGCATCGAGCGGATGGCGCGTCAGGCCGTAGACCTTGTTGGTGGTCAGCCCCTTGCAGGCGAACTCCGAGGTGTTGCCCATGCCGAGCACGATTGCGCCGGCGCGGCGCAGGCGCTCGACCGCGATCGCGTCGGCGGGCGCGATGAAGTCGCGGTACAGCTGCGAGCCCTGCGTCACGCGCCGGCCCTGGCTCCAGATCACGTCCTTGACGATCACCGGCACGCCCGCCAGCAGCGGGCGCTCGCCCTGCGCCAGGCGCGCGCGCAGGTGCGCCAGATCGGCATCGACCAGTTCCTGGCGCTGTTCGAAGACGGCGTTGAGCTGGTCGTTGCGCGCCGCGATGCGGGCCTGGAAGGCCGCAGCCACCTCGGCGGGGTCGAGGCGCCCGGCGGCGACGCGGGCCGCGATGGTGGCGGCATCGAGGCGGTTGGTCAGTTCCATGTCTACAGTGTCGGTCAAGCTATCGATCGCGCAAGGCGGCGTTCACAGGCTGCCGCCCGAAGTGCGGTAGCGCGGCCGCGCCATTTCGGGCAGGCCGCACGGCAGGAACTCGCCGTGGCCGGCCTCGGCCATGACCTCGCCCTCATGCGCCACCACCTTGCCGCGTACCAGCGTGGTCACCGGCCAGCCGGTCACGCGCAGGCCCTCGTAGGGGGTGTAGTCGACGGCATGGTGCAGCCCCTCATTGCGGATCGTCACTTCGCGCTGCGGATCCCAGATCGCCAGGTCGGCATCGGCGCCGATGGCGATGGTGCCCTTGCGCGGATGCAGGCCGTAGAGCTTGGCCGGGTTGGTCGAGGTCAGCGCGACGAACTGGTTGACCGAGATGCGGCCGCCCACCACGCCTGCCGAGAACAGCAGCGGCAGCCGCGTCTCGAGTCCGGGGATGCCGTTGGGGATGTACTGGAACGGGACTTCCTGGCCGCCGGGTTTCTTGCCCTGCGCGTCTTCGTAGCGGAACGGTGCATGGTCGGACGAGAAGATGGTGAAGAGGCCGTCGGCCAGGCCGTCCCAGATCACCTGCTGGTTGCTGCGGTCGCGCGGCGGCGGGCTGCACACGCACTTGGCACCGTGGTAGCCGGGCTGGTCGAGGTCTTCGGCGGTCAGGAACAGGTACTGCGGGCAGGTCTCGGCAAAGATCTTCATGCCGCGGTTGCGGGCCCAGCGGATCTGCTCGACCGCCTCCTTGCCCGAGACATGGACGATCAGGATCGGCACGTCGACCAGCTCGGAGAAAGTGATGGCACGGTGCGTGGCCTCGCGCTCGATCGCCATCGGCCGCGCCAGCGCGTGGAACTTCGGCGCGGTATTGCCGGCCGCCCCGAGCTTGTCGGTCAGCCACGCGATGCAGTCAGAGTTCTCGGCATGCACCATCACCAGCGCGCCTTCCTGGCGCGCCACCGACAGCACCTCGAGGATCTCGCGGTCGTTCAGCTTGAGGTCGTCGTAGGTCATGTAGACCTTGAACGACGAATAGCCTTCGCGGATCAGGCCCGGCAACTCGTCGTTCAGCACCGCCTCGGTCGGGTCGGCCACGATCAGGTGGAAGGCGTAGTCGACCACCGACTTGCCGCCGGCGCGGCGATGGTAGTCGGCCACCGCGGCGCGCAGCGAATGGCCCTTCTCCTGCGCGGCGAAGGGGATCACGGTGGTGGTGCCGCCGCACGCCGCCGAGACCGAGCCGGTGCGGAAGTCGTCCGCCATGCGCAGGCCGTCCGGCATCGGCTGGTCCAGGTGGCAGTGCGCATCGACGCCGCCGGGCAGCACCAGCTTGCCACCGGCGTCGATCACCTGCGCGGCCTCGCCCAGGTCGTGGCCAAGCTGCACGATGCGGCCGCCGGCGATGCCGATATCGCATTGCATGGTGTCGCTGGCGGTGACCACGGTGCCGTTGCGGATGATGAGGTCGAACTGTTTCACGGTACGGTTTGGTTGTGAGGACAAGGGGAGCAGCCGCGCTTCAGCGGTCGGCGTCGGACAGGTGCATGCGCGCGGTTTCACGCGCCGCGAACGCCGCCACCGCGATCAGCGCGCACACCGCTGCCAGGTAGAGCGCCACCGGCATGGTGTTGCCGAAGCGGTCGAGCAGGCCCACGGCGATCAGCGGGGCCAGCGCGCCGCCGAACACGCCGGCAAACTGGAAGCCCAGCGAGGCGCCGGTGACGCGCACCCGGGTGGCGAACAGTTCGGGCAGGAACGAGGCCAGCGGCGAGAACATGAACGACACCAGCACCATGCCGACGAACGAGGCCAGCATGATCAGCGCCGGGCTGCCGGTCTTGATCATGGCGAAGAACACGAACGCCCACACCGCGCCGCCGATGCCGCCGATCATCAGCACCGGGCGGCGGCCGATACGGTCAGCCAGCAGGCCGGCGATGGGGATGAACAGGATCTGCGCCAGCGCGCCCAGCAGCACGGCGTTGAGCGCGATGCTCTTGGGCAGGCCCAGCTTGGTCGGCACGAAATACAGCAGGAACAGCGTGAACACATAGAAGGCAATGTCGCCGCCCAGCCGCGCACCGAACGCGATCAGCAGCTGCTTCTTGTAGTTGCGCAGCACTTCCATGATCGGCGCGCGCGCTTCGGCATGCGATTCCTCCAGCTTCTCGAACATGCCGGATTCGCGCACGTTGGCGCGGATATAGAGCCCGACGCCGACCAGCAGCGCCGACAGCAGGAATGGCACGCGCCAGCCCCAGCTGAGGAAGGCTTCTTCGGACACCTGCCACGTCACCAGCGCAAAGATGCCGTTGGCCAGCAGCAATCCGATCGGCGCCGCCAGCTGCACCAGGCTGCCGAGGATGCCGCGCCGCTTACCTTCAGGATCGAGTTCGTTGACCATGATCGCGGCCCCGCCCCACTCGCCGCCCAGCGCCAGGCCCTGCACCACGCGCAGCAGCACCAGCAGCAGCGGCGCCAGCGCGCCGGCCGCGGCATAGGTCGGCAGCAGGCCGATGCCGAAGGTGGCCAGGCCCATCATCAGCAGCGTGATGATCAGGATCGACTTGCGGCCCATCTTGTCGCCGAAGTGGCCGAAGATGGCGGCGCCCAGCGGGCGCGCCACGAATGCCACGCCATAGCTGGCGAAGGACAGCAGCGTCGCGGTCAGCGGATCGCTCTGCGGAAAGAACAGCTTGGGGAAGACCAGCGCGGCGGCCGATCCGTAGATGAAATGGTCGTAGAACTCGAGCGTGGTGCCGGCCAGGCTGGCCCCGGCGACGCGCGCGACTGACTGTTTGCTGGCCGACGTGCCTTTTTCCGCCGCGTCGATGCTGACTGCTTGCATGGTGGTCCTCCAATGGTCCCTGGCCTGCCCGCTGCGCTCCGGTCGCCGGATGCGCGCTGGGTTGTCTCCGGACGGGCATGCTTGTGCCTCGCCTTTGCTCAGTACATTAGGCCATAAACCGCCATACAATCAAGAGAAATATTGTTTGTCAGAAATGGTGCATATGCATGCTGGGATTTGGTGCGATGCAGTAAAGCGGCATCTGCCACGGAATGGCGGAGCAGGATTCGGGTAAACACCTAATCACCATATCCGCCAGAACACGGACGAAAAAAACGGCGCATGCCCGAAGGCATGCGCCGTTTTTTATTTGGGAACGCTGAGGTCGCGTCAGATCACGATGGTCTGGGCCTCGCCCTCGGCCCGCTCGCGGATCTCACCGATCTGCCACACGGCTTCGCCGGCGGCCTGCAGGTGGCGGATGGCGCGTTCGGCATCTTCCTTGGCGACGATCACGACCATGCCGATGCCGCAGTTGAAGACGCGATGCATTTCGTCGTCGGCCACGCGGCCCTGCGCCTGCAGCCACTGGAACAGCGGCGGCAGGGTCCAGGCATCGCGGTGCAGCACGGCCGTCACGTTCTGCGCCAGCACGCGCGGCACGTTTTCGGTCAGGCCGCCGCCTGTGATGTGGGCCATGCCCTTGACCGGAAGCGTCTCGATCAGCGACAGCAGCGGCTTCACGTAGATCCGCGTCGGCGCCATGATCGCGTCCTGCAGGCGCTGGCCGTGGAAGTCGGCGTTCAGGTCCGGCTTGGCCACTTCAATGATCTTGCGCACCAGCGAGTAGCCGTTGGAATGCGCGCCCGACGAGGCCAGGCCCAGCACCACGTCGCCCGGGGTGATGGTGCTGCCGTCGATGATCTTCTTCTTCTCGACCGCGCCGACGGCGAAGCCGGCCAGGTCGTATTCGCCGTCCGGGTACATGCTCGGCATTTCGGCGGTCTCGCCGCCGATCAGCGCGCAGCCGGCCAGTTCGCAGCCGCGGGCAATGCCCTGGATCACCGTGGCGGCGGTATCGACGTCGAGCTTGCCACAGGCGAAATAGTCGAGGAAGAACAGCGGCTCGGCGCCCTGCACCAGGATGTCGTTGACGCTCATGGCGACCAGGTCCTGGCCCACGGTGTCATGGCGGTTCAGCTGGAACGCCAGCTTGAGCTTGGTGCCCACGCCATCGGTGCCCGACACCAGCACCGGCTCCTGGAACTTCTTCGACAGCTCGAACAGCGCACCGAACCCGCCGATGCCCGCCATCACGCCCTCGCGCATGGTGCGCTTGGCGAACGGCTTGATGCGGTCGACCAGCGCGTCGCCGGCATCGATGTCAACACCGGCGTCGCGGTACGAAAGGCCTGCCTGGCCGGCGGTCGGGGATGCGCTCATGGGAACCTGCTTGTCCTGGAGGAAATAAAGTGAGGAATTCGGCGCTCGGGCCACCGTCGCTTCCGTCGCGTGGCATCGGAAGGCGGGCGCGAGTCCAGTAGAATCGCAATTTTAACGGATAGAGGCCCCCCGCTTCCAGTTTCCGGCGAGATCGCGCCGCAAACGGCGCTGCCACCCTCCCCCAAGCCTTGATGAATGCCCCGCTGTTGAACCAAGAGGCCAAGCGCATCCTGCTGTGGATCGTCGTGGCCGTGGCGCTGTTCGCCGCCATCATCGCGCTGGCGCCGGTGCTGACCCCGTTCCTGTTCGCATTCATCTTCGCCTATATCCTGAACCCCGGCGTCGACTGGCTGCAGCGCCGCCGCGTACCGCGCGCGATCGGCGTGACGCTGATGATCCTGCTGCTGACGGTGGTCTGCGTGATGCTGGTGCTGCTGCTGATCGCGGTGCTCCAGCGCGAGATCCCGCAGGTGCGCGAGCAGTTGCCGATCCTGCTGAAGAAGCTCAACTCGGTGGTGTCGCCGCGGCTGGCCGAGTTCGGCGTGCGCGTGCGCTTCGACTTCCCCGGCCTGCGCAACATGATGTCGGACCGCTTCGCCGCCAGCCCGGAAGACCTGCTGGTGGTGCTGCTCAACTACGTCAAGATGTCGGGTTCGGCGCTGATCACGGTGGCGGGCATCGTCTTCATCGTGCCCATCGTCATGTTCTACCTGATGATGGACTGGCACATGGTGATGCGCCGCATCGAGGGCGTGGTGCCGCGCCGCTGGGTGCCCAAGGTGCGCGAGCTGACCAACGAGACTGACGCACTGCTATCGCAGTACCTGCGCGGCCAGATCCTGGTGATGGTGATCCTGGCGGCGATCTACTCGATCGGGCTGACCATCGCCGGCTTCGATATCGGCGTGCCGGTCGGGGTCTTCACCGGGCTGGCGGTGTTTATCCCGTATATTGGCTTCGGCGTCGGCCTGGTGATGGCGATCCTGGCCGCGCTGCTGCAGTTCGGCAACTGGTACGGGCTGGCCGCGGTGGCAGTGGTCTACGGCTTCGGCCAGTTCATCGAGAGCTTCTACCTGACCCCAAGGCTGGTGGGCGAGCGCATCGGCCTGCACCCGCTGGTGGTGATCTTCGCGCTGCTCGCCTTCGGCCAGCTGTTCGGCTTCTTCGGCGTGCTGCTGGCGCTGCCGACCTGCGCCGTGCTGCTGGTGGGGGCGCGCCAGCTGCGGCGGGTTTACCTGGCCAGCGATCTCTATCGAAAATAACGGCTGGCGCCCGCTACCCGCTGCTGCCCGCTCCACGAATCTAGCCGAAGTTAGCCATAAGCCATGTCCCCGCGTCCCAAGCAACTGTCGCTCGAGCTGGGCAGCCCGCCGCCTTCGACCTTCGAGAATTTCGTGGTGGCATCCAACCGCGAGGCGGTGCAGCGGCTGCGCGAATTGCCGCCCGCGCTCGCGCAGGAGCATGCCAGCGACCGCCTGATCTACCTGTGGGGCGAGGTCGGCTGCGGCCGTACCCATCTGCTGCATGCGGTGTGCGAGGCCGGGCCGCAGCACGGCATCCGCTGCCGCTACCTGAGCCCGCACCACCCGCTGTCCGATTTCCTGTTCGACCCCTGGTGCCAGCTCTACACCGTCGATGACGTCGAGCTGCTCGACGAAGCGCGCCAGATCGCGGTGTTTTCGCTCTACAACGAGGTGCGCGCGCACGGGCGCACCGCGCTGGTGGTGGCGGGCGGCCTGGCGCCGCGCGCGATGCCGGTGCGCGAAGACCTGCGCACCCGGCTCGGCTGGGGCCTGGTGTACCAGGTCGCGCCCTTGTCCGACGACGACAAGAAGGCCGCCGTGCTGCATGCGGCACGCGAGCGCGGCCTGCAGCTGTCGCCCGAGATCACGCACTGGCTGGTGACGCGGCATTACCGCGACATGCCCAGCCTGATGGCGCTGCTGGACGCGCTCGATACCTATTCGCTGGAACGCAAGCGGCCGGTCACGCTGCCGCTGCTGCGCGAGATGTTCGCCGAATTCCGGGATTAGGCGACGGCCCCGGCCCCGCACGCTCCCTCCCCCCGTCCTGCCTTCAGGTAAAATCGCCGCCCATGAATCTGGCACTCTTTGACCTCGACCACACCCTGATCCCGACCGACAGCGACCATGAATGGGGCCGCTTCCTGGTCCGCCTGGGCGTCGTCGACGAGGTAATCTACCGGCAGAAGAACGACGAGTTCTACGGCCACTACAAGGCCGGCACGCTCGATATCCAGGCCTTCCTGCGCTTCGCGCTGGCGCCGCTGGCGGCCAACCCGCGCGACCGGCTCGATGCCATGCGCGTGCGCTTCATGCACGAGGTGATCGACCCGGTGATCACGCCGCAGGCGCGCGCGCTGGTCTACAAGCACCTCGAAGCCGGCGACCTGTGCGCCGTGGTCACCGCCACCAACAGCTTCGTCACCGCGCCGATCGCCGCCGCCTTCGGCATCAAGCACCTGATCGCGACCGACCCGGCCACCGTCGACGGCAAGCCCGAGAGCCAGTTCACCGGCGAGGTCGAGGGCGTACCCAGCTTCCGCGAAGGCAAGATCACCCGCGTCGAAGCCTGGCTCAAGGCCCAGGGCGCGGGCTGGGACAACTTCGAGACCACCACTTTCTACAGCGACTCGGCCAACGACCTGCCCCTGCTGGAGAAGGTCTCCGAGCCGATCGCCACCAACCCGGACGATCGCCTGCGCCACCACGCCGCCGCGGCCGGCTGGCGCATCATGGATCTGTTCTGACGTGATCAAGAAGCTCATTACCCGGCTGCTGGGCAAACCCGGCCCCAAGCAGCGCCGTACCGGCCGCGCCCATACGCCGCGCATCGTCAACGTCGACGAGCACCAGATCGACCCCACGCTGCTGTCGCGCAATGCCGTCAAGGTCACCTCGACGCTGCAGCAGGCCGGCTACCAGGCCTATATCGTCGGCGGCGCCGTGCGCGACCTGCTGCTCGGCATCAAGCCCAAGGACTTCGACGTCGCCACCAACGCCACGCCCGAGCAGGTGCAGTCGCTGTTCCGGCGCTCGCGCATCATCGGCCGGCGCTTCCAGATCGTGCACGTGACTTTCTACGGCGGGCGCGAGCAGGAAATCATCGAGGTCTCGACCTTCCGCGCGCTGGTCGACGCCATCGCCAGCGAGACCCTGCCCGAAGGCCGCCGCCTGAAGCGCGCCGAGCTCGACAGCAAGACCCATGCGATCGACGCCTCGGGCCGGGTGCTGCGCGACAATGTGTGGGGCTCGCAGGCCGAAGACGCGGAACGCCGCGACTTCACCATCAACGCGATGTACTACGACCCGGCCGCGCAGACCGTGCATGACTACCATCACGGCATGGAAGACATCCGCGCGCGCCTGCTGCGCATGATCGGCGACCCGGCCACGCGCTACCGCGAAGACCCGGTGCGGATGCTGCGCGTGGTGCGCTTCGCCGCCAAGACCGGCTTCGATATCGACGAGGCCACGCGCCTGCCGATCGCCGGCCTGGCCGAGCTGATCCACAACGTGCCGAGCGCGCGCCTGTTCGACGAGATGCTCAAGCTGCTGATGTCCGGCCACGCCTGGGCCTCGCTGCAGGAGCTGCGCAAGGCGGGCCTGCACAAGGGCCTGCTGCCGCTGCTGGACGTGGCGCTGGAGCAGCCCATGGGCCAGCGCTTCGTGCAGCTGGCGCTGGACAACACCGACCGCCGCGTGCAGGCCGGCAAGCCGGTGTCGCCGGGCTTCCTGTTCGCCGCGCTGCTGTGGCACCACGTGCTGCAGCGCTGGAACCAGCTGCGCGACGAGGGCGAGCACGCCATCGCCGCGCTCAACGCGGCCATGGACACGGTGCTGGAAAAACAGACCGGCCAGCTCGCGATCCAGCGCCGCTTCGTCACCGACATGCGCGATATCTGGGGCATGCAGCCGCGCTTCGAGAAGCGCGTCGGCCGCATGCCGTTCCGGCTGCTGGAATCGCCGCGCTTCCGCGCCGGCTACGATTTCCTGGTGCTGCGCTGCCAGTCCGGCGAGCTGCCGGAAGAGCTGGCCGGCTGGTGGAACGACTTCCAGAACGCCGAGCCGCATGAGCGCGAAGACCTGATCGACGCCGTGCGCGGCGCGCGCGGCCACGGTGGCGGCCAGAGTGGCGGCCAAGGTAGCGCCCAGGGCGCGGAAGGCGAAGGCCCCGCGCGCAAGAAGCGCCGCCGGCGCGGTCCGCGGAAATCGGATAAAGTTTCTTCCCGGAGCGACTCGGACGCGGGCGAGGCAGCACATGCCGGCCCCGGCCAGCCGGAGGAAACGTAAATGACTCTCGCCTTCATCGGCATCGGCGCAAATCTTGGCGATGCCCGCCAGGCCATCAAGGACGCCATCGTGTGCCTGGCCCAGCAGGTCGGCATCACCGTGCTGGCGCGTTCCTCGCTCTATCGCACCGCACCGGTCGATGCCGGCGGCGCCGACTACTACAACGCGGTGGTCAAGGTGCAGACCTCGTTCACTGCATCGCAGCTGCTGCGCATCTGCCACCACATCGAAGACCAGTTCGGCCGCGAGCGCCCGTTCCGCAACGCGCCGCGCACGCTCGACCTGGACCTGCTGCTGTTCGGCGACGAACAGCACGACCACGAGCACCTGACCGTGCCGCACCCGCGCCTGACCGAGCGTGCCTTCACGCTGGTGCCGCTGCTGGAACTGGACGCCGCGCTGGCGATCCCGGGGCGGGGCCGCGCGGCCGACTACCTGGCCGGCGTGGGCGCGCAGCGCATCGAGAAGGTCTCCACCTGCAAGTGCCTGCGCATGCAGGCCGCCGCCGGCGAGCCCGACCGTGGCGGCACCCCCGGCTGAGCCCGCCCGGCAGCGCCCGCGGCCCTGCCATCCTCCACACTGACGCCCGGAGCGCCATGCTCGATCACCTGCGCCGCATTGTCGTCGAAGGCCCCGTCGGATCCGGCAAGACCTCGCTGGCGCAGCGCCTGGCGCGCACGCTGCAGGCGCAGGAACTGCCCGACCAGGCGCGCCGCAGCCCGTTCCTCGAGCCGTTCTACCGCGACCCCGCGCGCCATGCGCTGGCGCTGCAACTGTGGTGCCTGACCCAGCGCGCGGCGCAGCTGCAGCAGTGGCAGGCCGGCGTCGCCTCGGGCCAGCGCATGGTCAGCAACTTCCTGATCGCCAAAGATCGCCTGCATGCCGCGCTGACCCTGTCCGAGGATGAACTGGCGCTGTACGACGCCATCGCCGCGCGGCTGGCGCTGCCGCCGCAGCGCGCGGACCTGGTGATCGTGCTGCAGGCAACCCCGTCGCTCTTGCGCGAGCGCATCGTGCGCCGCGGCGAGCCGGGCGAGGCCGGCATCGACGAACACTACCTGCAGCGCCTGGCACGCGCCTATGGCGAACTGTTCCACCGCTACGACGACGCCCCGGTGCTGGTGGTCGACACCGCCCACTTCAATCCGGTGGACAATGACGACGATTTCCGTACACTACTGTCGCGCATCGAAAACATGCGCGGCCGCAAGGCCTTTCTCAATCTCGCCGCGCCCTGACAGGCATCCTCGCCTGCCAGACACAACACAATAACGACGGCTGTCGTTGCCGTGCGGGCAGCCCTCCCGGCACCGGCAAGGCCGTCCTACACGGGCACTGCCATGAGCTACCTCCTCGATCCCTCCCGCAAGACCATCACGATTCCCAAACTGCAGGCGATGCGTGACGCCGGCGAGAAAATCGCCATGCTGACCGCGTACGACTCCAGCTTCGCCGCGCTGCTCGACTACTGCGGCGTCGAGATGATCCTGGTGGGCGACTCGCTGGGCAATGTGATGCAGGGCCAGCAGACCACGCTGCCGGTCACGCTGGAACAGATGGCCTACCACACCGAATGCGCGGCGCGCGGCAACCAGACCGCGCTGCTGCTGACCGACCTGCCGTTCGGCACCTATCCGACGCCGGAAGCCGCGTTTGCCAGCGCCGTCACGCTGATGAAGGCGGGCGCGCAGATGGTCAAGCTCGAAGGCGGCGACTGGCTGGCGCCGATCGTCAGGTTCCTGGTCGAGCGCAGCATCCCGGTGTGCGCGCATATCGGCCTGACGCCGCAGTCGGTGCATGCGCTGGGCGGCTTCAAGGTACAGGGCAAGACCGACGCCGGCGCGGCCCAGCTCAGGCGCGATGCACTGGCCCTGCAGGCCGCCGGTGCCCAGGTGGTGCTGATGGAGGCGGTGCCCGCGGCGCTGGCCGGCGAGATCACGCAGTCGCTGGCGGTGCCCACCATCGGCATCGGCGCCGGCGCAGACTGCTCGGGCCAGGTGCTGGTGCTGCAGGACATGCTCAACATCTATCCGGGCCGCAAGGCCAAGTTCGTGCGCAACTTCATGGACGGCCAGCCGTCGATCGAGGCCGCGGTGCGTGCCTACGTGGCCGCCGTCAAGGACGGCAGCTTCCCCGCCGTCGAGCACACCTTCTCCGCCTGACGCGGTGGAGATCGGCAGCGCCACCGCCGAAGCCTTCCGCCTGCTGGCCAGCGGCGACGCCGGGCTGTGGTTCATTGTCTGGACCTCGCTGGCGGTGGCGGTGCTGGGGCTGGCCATCGCCACCGTGCCGGCCATCGCCGCGGCCTGGCTGATCGCCACGCGGCAGTTCCCGGGCCGCCGCGCGGTGGTGGTGGTGGCGCAGGCCTTCCTGTCGTTCCCGACCGTGCTGGTCGGGCTGATCCTTTACCTGCTGCTGACGCGCCAGGGTCCGCTGGGCGGCCTGCACCTGCTGTTCACCCCGGCCGGCATGGTGCTGGGGCAGGCCGTGATCGGCTTCCCGGTGGTGCTGGCGTTTGCGTTGTCGACGCTGCAGGGCGCCGACGTGCGCCTGCGCGAAACCGCCTGGGTGCTGGGCGCCGGGCGCTGGCGCACCTTCGTCACGGTACTGCGCGAACTGCGCTTCGGGCTGATGGCGGCGGTGGTCGCCGGCTTTGGCCGGGTCATTGCCGAAGTAGGCTCGGCGCTGATGATCGGCGGCAATATCGAAGGCTCGACCCGCACCATCACCACCGCCATCGCGCTGGAAACCAGCAAGGGCGAATTCGCGCAGGGCATTGCGCTGGGCCTGGTGCTGGTGGCGCTGGCGCTGCTGGTCAATATCGGCATGGCCTGGCTGCAGGGTGCCGGAGGCTTCCGCCGATGACCCCCGCCGCTGCCCCTGACCACAGCCCGCTGCTGACCGTGCGCGGGCTGGCGCGCACCATCGGCCTGCGCAAGCTCTTTGCCATCGACAGGCTGGTGATCCCGCGCGCCACCGCGATCGTGCTGACCGGCATGAACGGCGCCGGCAAGACCACGCTGCTGCGCATGCTGGCCGGGCTGGAGCCGGCACCCGGCGCCAGCGCGCAGTGGACCGACGCCCGGGGCCAGGCCCACGACGCCCCCCTCACCCCGCTGCCGCCGGCGCTGCGTCAGCGCATCGCCTATCTGCACCAGCACCCTTACCTGTTCCGCACCTCGGTGCGTGAAAACATTGCCTACGGCCTGCACGCACGCGGGATGGCGCGCGACGAAATCGCCCGCCGCGTGGGTGAGGCGCTGGGCTGGGCCGGCGTGTCGCAGCTGCAGGACACCGCGCCCGAATACCTGTCCGGGGGCGAGATCCAGCGCGTGGCGCTGGCGCGCGCCAAGGTGCTGGAGCCGGAGTTGCTGCTGCTGGATGAGCCCACCTCAAGCCTGGACGGCCACGCGCGCGAGCAGGTGATTGCGCTGGTCGGCGACCTGGCCGCCGAAGGCCGCACCGTGGTGATGATCTGCCACGACCGCGAGCTGATCAACCTGCCGGGCGTGGTGCGCTGGAAACTGGGCGACGGCGTGCTCGACACCCACCACCCCTAGCCAGCGGCTCAGGCCTGCAACTTCGCCGGCATCGCGCCGCGCAAGGCGTTGACCAGGACGATGGCCTCGGCGCGCGCCAGCATCGCGCGCGTGACCACCGCTTCTTCGACCGGCTGGCCCGGCGCGCCCAGCGCCGCGCCGCCCGCCTCCAGCACCACCGCGCGCATTACGCCCGGCAGGATGTGGGCCGACAGCGGCGGCGTCAGCCAGCGGCCGTCGATGCGCACGAACACGGAGCTGCGCCCGCCCTCGAGCAGTTCGCCGCGCGTGTTGAAGAACAGCCGGTCGAAGCCGCCGGCGCGCTCGGCGGCCTGCCAACCGGCATCGAACACCGCGCGCGCACTGGTCTTGTGGCGGCGCAGCGGGTCGGCAGGCGGCAGTGGGTCCGGCGCGAGGTCGACACCGACCGGCCCCGCCGGCAACGGCGCCAGCGCGCCGCTGGCGAACGACAGCGTGCCGGACTTGTCCACGCTGAGGCGCAGGCGCCAGCTGCCGGCACCCAGTCGTGCCGCCTGCGCGGCCACCGCGTCGCGCGCGGCCCCGGCGTCGAAGGCGAAGCCGAACGCCCGCGCCGAGGCCCCGATGCGCGCCAGGTGCCGCCCCAGGTGCGGGCAGGCGCCGTCTTGCACGCGCAGGGTCTCGAACAGCGTGAAGCCGGGATCGTGGCGGGTCAGGAAGCGCGCCTTCCAGCCGCATTCGGCGAATTCCTCCGCCGCCACGCTGTCATGGACGATGCCGCCGCCCACCCCCATCTCGCCGGCGCGCAGCGCGCTGGCCGCGGGCGGCGCCAGCACCAGCGTGCGGATCGCCACCGACAGCGCGAACGGACCGGCCATGGCCGCGCCCGACGGCGCCTCGAGCCAGCCGATCGCGCCGGTGTAGAGCCCGCGCGGCGCGCGCTCCAGCTCGGTGATGATCTGCATGGTGCGCCGCTTGGGCGCGCCGGTGATCGAGCCGCACGGGAACAGCGCCGCCATCAGCGCGCCGAAGCCGGTGCCGGGCCGCGCCGTCGCCGTCACGGTAGAGGTCATCTGCAGCACCGCGCCAAACGGCTGCACCGCAAAGCGCTCCGGCACCGCCACGCTGCCCGGCTGCGCGATGCGGCCCAGGTCGTTGCGCAGCAGGTCGACGATCATCACGTTCTCGGCCCGGTTCTTGGCATCGGCGGCGAGTTCGGCGGTGGCCTGCGCATCGCGCGCGGCATCGCCGGCGCGCGGCGCGGTGCCCTTCATCGGCCGGGTCAGCAGATGGCCCTGGCCATCGTGGCGCACGAACAGCTCGGGCGACAGCGACAGCACCATGGCGTCATCCGGCAGCCGCGCCAGCACGCCATAAGGCACCGGCTGCGCGGCGCGCAGCGCCGCGTACAGCGCCACCGGATCGCCGAAGGCATCGCAACGCAGGCGCTGGGTGTAGTTGACCTGGTAGGTGTCGCCGGCTTCGATCCACCGGTGGATGCGCGCGATGGCGTCGTCGAAGGCAGCGCGCGACGTATCGGACGCGATATCCATCAGGCCCGCCGGCTTCGCCTCCGCATGGGTCTGCAGCCACGCCGCCACCGCCGCGGCATCGAGCCGTTGCAGCGCGCGAAACCACAGCAGGCGCAGCGCGCCGTCGTGGAACGGCATCGCGTTGCCGGTATGTACCGGGGCATCGACCAGCGCGCCGCCGAATTCGTAGGGGGCAAACAGGGTGGCATGCCAGCCCTGGCGCCAGCCTTCGGCAAGCATGGTGTCGAGCTGCGCGATGTCGCTGCCGGCGGGCAAGACGTCTTCACGGATGAAGCCGGTGTAGAGGCGTGATGCGGCTTGCGCCGCCGGGGCCGTGGCGTCGTCGAGAAGGACGAAGGCCTCTCCGCTTGCTGGCGGTGTGCTCCCCTCGCCCGCCTGCGGGAGAGGGGCCGGGGGAGAGGGCGGGGGCTGGATGCTTGCTACCACGGGGAATCGTCAGGGGAAAACGGCGGGACGGCCATGCATTATCGCGCGGCGAGCCAGGCCGGAGGCTATTTGGAACCGGGTTCGCTACTGCCAGCGCCGGCCCTCACCTCCGCCCCTCTCCCGCAAGGCGGGAGAGGGGAGAAAACCGGCGCTTCGCTGACGCCAGGCGCCGCGCCAAAAACAAAACCGGCCACGCTCGCGCGTGGCCGGTTCCATACCGCAGGCCGGATCAGCTGAAGAAGCTCTTCACCTTGTCCAGCCACGAGGTTTCCTGCGGGCTGTGGCGCGAGCCGCCCTCGTGCACCGAGCGGTCGAACTGGCGCAGCATTTCCTTCTGCGCCTCGGTCAGCTTGACCGGCGTCTCCACGTTCACATGCACGTAGAGGTCGCCCGGGTAGCCGGAGCGCACGCCCTTGATGCCCTTGCCGCGCAGCCGGAAGGTCTTGCCGGACTGGGTCGCCTCGGGCACCGGGAAGGTGGCCTTGCCGCTCAGCGTCGGTACTTCCAGGTCGCCGCCCAGCGCCGCGGTGGCGAACGAGATCGGCATCTGGCAGTGCAGGTCGTCGCCGTCGCGCTCGAACACGGCGTGCTGCTTGATGTGGACTTCCACATACAGGTCGCCCGGGGGGCCGCCGTTGATGCCCGGCTCGCCGTTGCCCGACGAACGGATGCGCATGCCTTCGTCGATGCCGGCCGGGATCTTCACTTCCAGCGTCTTCTGCGACTTCAGCTTGCCCTGGCCGTGGCACTTGGTGCAGGGCTTGGGGATAAATTTGCCGCTGCCGTGGCACTTCGGGCAGGTCTGCTGCATGGTGAAGAAGCCCTGCGACACGCGCACCTGGCCGGCGCCGTGGCAGGTCGGGCAGGTTTCCACGCTCGAGCCGGGCTCGGCGCCGTTGCCGTGGCAGTGGTCGCAGTCGTCCCAGTGCGGCACGCGGATCTGGGCCTCGTGGCCGTGCGCGGCCTGCTCCAGCGAGATCTCCATGCTGTAGCGCAGGTCGGCGCCGCGGTAGGCCTGCGGGCCGCCGCCGCCGCGCCGCGCGCCGCCCTGGCCGAAGATATCGCCGAAGATGTCGCCAAAGGCCTCGGCAAAGCCGCCGTAGCCTTGCGCGCCGCCGAAGCCGCCCGCCATGTTCGGGTCCACGCCGGCATGGCCGTACTGGTCATACGCGGCCTTCTTCTCCGGGTCGGAAAGCATCTCGTAGGCCTCCTTGGCCTCCTTGAATTTTTCCTCGGATTCCTTGCTGTCCGGATTGCGGTCCGGGTGGTATTTCATCGCGAGCTTGCGATAAGCCTTCTTGACTTCGTCTTCGCTCGCGTTCTTGCCTACCCCGAGCACTTCGTAATAGTCACGTTTTGCCATGGTGGCTCATTACCTCATTGGCCGGCGGGTGCAAGCGGCACGGGCCGGCGAATAGCAAAAAAGCCGAGCGCGGCATCCGACGGCGGTTTCCCGCGGGTCTGATGGCCGTCGCCCGGCGTCGGGGCGGGAGCGGCGCCGGCCAGTGCCTGCACCGCCGCCCGCGTATCCCGATTACTTCTTGTCGTTGACTTCCTTGAATTCGGCGTCCACAACGTTGTCGTCCTGCGGCTGGGCCTGCTGCTGGCCACCGGCAGCACCCGCGGCACCGGCCGCGGCGCCTTCGCCGGCCTTGGCCTGCATGTCGGCGTAGACCTTCTCGCCCAGCTTCTGGCTGACTTCGGACAGCGCGCTGACCTTGGCGTCGATCTCGGTCTTGTCGCCGCCGCGTGCGGCGTCTTCCAGTTCCTTGATCGCGGCCTCGATCTTTTCCTTCTCGCCCGCGTCCAGCTTGTCGCCGTACTCGGTCAGCGCCTTCTTGGTCGAGTGGATCAGCGCGTCGGCCTGGTTGCGGGCATCAGCCAGCTCGCGGGCCTTCTTGTCTTCCTCGGCGTTGGCCTCGGCATCCTTGACCATGCGCTGGATCTCGTCTTCCGACAGGCCCGAGTTGGCCTTGATGGTGATCCGGTTTTCCTTGCCGCTGGCCTTGTCCTTGGCGCCCACGTGCAGGATGCCGTTGGCGTCGATGTCGAACGAGACCTCGATCTGCGGCGTGCCGCGCGGTGCGGGCGGGATGCCTTCCAGATTGAACTCGCCCAGCAGCTTGTTGCCGGTGGCCATTTCACGCTCGCCCTGGTACACCTTGATGGTCACGGCCGGCTGGTTGTCGTCGGCGGTCGAGAACACCTGCGCATGCTTGGTCGGGATGGTGGTGTTCTTGGTGATCATCTTGGTCATCACGCCGCCCAGGGTCTCGATGCCCAGCGACAGCGGCGTCACGTCCAGCAGCAGCACGTCCTTGCGGTCGCCCGACAGCACCGAACCCTGGATCGCGGCACCGACGGCCACGGCTTCGTCCGGGTTCACGTCCTTGCGCGCTTCCTTGCCGAAGAACTCCTTGACCTGCTCCTGCACCTTGGGCATGCGAGTCATGCCGCCGACCAGGATCACGTCGTCGATGTCGCTGACCTTGACGCCGGCATCCTTGATCGCGGTGCGGCACGGCTCGATGGTGCGGGTGATCAGCTCTTCGACCAGCGATTCCAGCTTGGCGCGGGTCATCTTCAGGTTCAGGTGCTTCGGACCCGAGGCATCGGCCGTGATGTACGGCAGGTTGATCTCGGTCTGCTGCGAGCTCGACAGTTCGATCTTGGCCTTTTCAGCCGCTTCCTTCAGGCGCTGCAGCGCGAGCACGTCCTTGGACAGGTCGACGCCCTGGTCCTTCTTGAACTCGCCGATGATGTAGTCGATGATGCGCTGGTCGAAGTCTTCGCCGCCCAGGAAGGTGTCGCCGTTGGTCGACAGCACTTCGAACTGCTTCTCGCCGTCAACATCCGCGATCTCGATGATCGAGATGTCGAAGGTGCCGCCGCCGAGGTCATACACGGCGATCTTGCGGTCGCCCTTCTCGTTCTTGTCCAGGCCGAAGGCCAGCGCGGCCGCGGTCGGCTCGTTGATGATGCGCTTGACGTCCAGGCCGGCGATGCGGCCGGCGTCCTTGGTCGCCTGGCGCTGCGAGTCGTTGAAGTAGGCCGGCACGGTGATCACGGCTTCGGTCACCGGCTCGCCGAGGTAGTCCTCGGCGGTCTTCTTCATCTTGCGCAGCACTTCGGCCGAAACCTGCGGCGGCGCCAGCTTCTGGTCACGCACCGACACCCATGCGTCGCCGTTGTCGGCCTTGACGATGGCGTACGGCATCAGGCCGATATCCTTCTGGACTTCCTTCTCTTCGAACTTGCGGCCGATCAGGCGCTTGACCGCGTACAGGGTGTTGCGCGGGTTGGTCACGGCCTGGCGCTTGGCCGGCGCGCCGACCAGGATCTCGCCGTCTTCCATGTAGGCGATGATCGACGGGGTGGTGCGGGCACCCTCGGAGTTCTCGATGACCTTGGGCGTGTTGCCTTCCAGGATCGCGACGCAGCTGTTGGTGGTACCGAGGTCGATACCGATGATCTTACCCATTATTCTCTCCTCTTGAGCCAGCGCTATCCGCGCGGCTGCAATTCAACCTGAGGCCGAAATGTGGCCGTCCGGGGGCTTTTCAAGGGCAGAACCGGCAAATCCGAGTAATTTTCTCGGTTTCTGCCCTCATTCAACGGCAGGCGCTGCCGCGGCTTGAGCCGACAGCGCTGGCAGGCCGCTTTATGTGGCTTTTGAATTACTTGCCAGCGGCATCGCGATCGCGCTGCCACAGCACGTCGGAGCCGCCGCCCACCCGGTTCAGCACCCGCGCCAGCACGAACATCAGGTCCGAGAGCCGGTTCAGGTACTGGCGCGGCGCCTCGTTCAGCGCCTCGGCCGCGCCCAGCGCCACCAGCGCGCGCTCGGCGCGCCGGCACACGGTGCGGCACACATGGGCCTGGGCCGCGGCGCGGCTGCCGCCGGGCAGGATGAACTCGGCCAGGCGCGGCAGGTTGGCGTTGTAGTCGGCCAGCCAGGTGTCGAGCTGCGCCACCTGCTCGGGCTTGAGCAGCGTGTAGCCCGGGATGGAAAGCTCGCCGCCCAGGTCGAACAGGTCGTGCTGGATATGCAGCAGCGCGGCACGCACGGCGGCGGGCAGGTCTTCGGTCAGCAGCACGCCGACGTGGCAGTTCAGTTCATCGACATCGCCGATCGCGGCGATGCGCAGGCTGTCCTTGCCGGTGCGGCTGCCGTCGCCCAGGCCGGTGGTGCCGGCGTCGCCGGTGCGGGTGGCGATCTTCGACAGGCGGTTGCCCATGCCGGTCTCCTTGTCAGCGGTTTGTCGTTGGGAAATGGCGCATTATCGCGCCAGAGCCGGTGACTTAGCCATGCGCGGCGCATCCACCGGCTGCGGCTTGCGCGGCCATGCGCTTGTGCGGCTATCGGCCGCGCGCTCGCCGCCGGAAGGTGCACCAGCCGCCGCGCGGCGTAGAATGCAGTTATTCGTCCATTCGATAACCGGGTCGCGCCCCAGCCTGCCGCCGGCACCTTCGGCGGCCACCCCGCCGGCCGCTCGCCGGCGGCCTCTCAGTCCATGAGGCCGCACCGACCCGCCGGAGACCCGCATGAACCACCCCACGCCGTCCGCCGCCCTCGCCCGCCGTCCGCTGCCGCCCGCCATCGCCGACGCCCTCGCGGCACGCTTCGGCGAGCGCTTTACCACCTCCGCCGGCGTGCGCGAGCACCACGGTCGCGACGAATCGCCGTTCCCGCCGGCGCTGCCCGATGCGGTGGTGTTTGCCCACAGCACCGAAGAGGTGGCCGAGGTGGCGCGCCTGTGCAACCAGCACGGCGTGCCGCTGATCCCGTACGGCGCGGGCTCGTCGCTGGAAGGCCACCTGCTGGCGGTGGCCGGCGGCATCAGCCTGGACCTGTCGCAGATGAACCGGGTGCTGGCGGTGCAGCCCGAGGACCTGACCGTGACCGTGCAGCCCGGCGTCACGCGCAAGCAGCTCAACCAGGAGATCAAGGACACCGGCCTGTTCTTCCCGATCGACCCGGGCGCCGACGCGTCGCTGGGCGGCATGTGCGCCACGCGCGCGTCGGGGACCAACGCGGTGCGCTACGGCACCATGCGCGAGAACGTGCTGGCGCTGACGGTGGTGACCGCCGACGGCCGCGTGATCCGCACCGGCACGCAGGCGCGCAAGTCGTCGGCGGGCTATGACCTGACCCGGCTCTTCATCGGCAGCGAAGGCACGCTCGGCATCATCACCGAGGTCACGGTGCGGCTGTATCCGCAGCCCGAGGCGATCTCGGCCGCGGTGTGCGCCTTCCCCAGCATGGGCAGCGCGGTGCAGGCCGTGATCCAGACCATCCAGCTGGGCGTGCCGGTGGCGCGCGTGGAATTCGTCGATGCGCTGGCGATCCGTGCCATCAACCGCCACGACAACCTGACCCTGCCCGAGACCCCGCACCTGTTCTTCGAATTCCACGGCACCGAGGCCGGCGTGCGCGAGCAGGCCGAGACCGTGCAGCAGATCACCGCCGACTTCGGCGGCCAGGGCTTCGAGTGGGCCACGCGCCCGGAAGACCGCAGCCGGCTGTGGAATGCGCGCCATACCGCGTACTTTGCGATGCTGCAGCTCAAGCCGGGCTGCAAGTCGGTCACCACCGACGTGTGCGTGCCGATCTCGCGCCTGGCCGACTGCGTCACCGAGACCGAGAAGGACCTGAACGCCTCGGCGCTGCCATGCCCCATCGTCGGCCATGTCGGCGATGGCAACTTCCACGTGGCGATCCTGGTCGACCCTGACCAGCCAGAGGAAATGGCCGAGGCCGAGGCCATCAACCAGCGCATCGTCGAACGCGCGCTGGCGATGGGCGGCACCTGCACCGGCGAGCACGGCGTGGGCCTGCACAAGCAGCGCTTTCTGGTGGACGAGCACGGCGAGGACGCGCTCGACCTGATGCGCGCGATCAAGGATGCACTGGATCCCAACCATATCCTGAACCCGGGCAAGATCTTCAGCGCCACGCGCGGCGCCGCGCAGTAGAGCTTGCGACCGGATGGCCTCCATGTTCAACCGCGTCCCGCCGCTGCACCTGCTGATCGCGTTCGAGGCCGCCGCGCGCCTGGGCAGCTTCGCGCGCGCGGCCGAGGAACTGTCGGTGACGCCCAGCGCGGTCTCGCACCGGATCAAGAACCTCGAGGAGCTGTGGGGCGAAGACCTGTTCGTGCGGGCCAACGCCGCGCTGCGGCTGACCGCCGCCGGCACGCGCTACCTGCGCAACGTGCAGGACGCGCTCAAGTCGCTCAACGAGCTGGCGCGGCCCGAGTACAACAAGCTGCGCACGCGGCTGCGCGTGGCGATCCCGCCCACCTTCGGGCGCCAGCACCTGGTGCCGCGGCTGCCGGAGTTCGGCGCGCTCTATCCGCATATCGACCTCGAGCTGCACCTGGCGATCCCGTTCCTTGACGTCAAGGCCGAGGACACCGATGTCGAGATCCGCTACGGCACCGGCCGCTACCCCGACCTGAAGACCACCAAGCTGCTGGTGGAGCCGGTGTTCCCGGCGTGCGGACGCGAATACTACGAGCGCGTCAACGGCCGCGCCATCACCCGGCCCGAGCACCTGCACGGCCTGGTGCTGCTGCGCAGCCCGCTGGAGCCGTGGAAGCCGTGGTTCGAGACCGCCGGGCTGGACTGGCCCGAGCCCCAGACCGGCCCGCAGTTCAACGATATCGGGCTGATGCTGGAGGCGATCGCCTCCAACCAGGGCGTGGCGCTGGTGCGCCAGCGCATGGCGCGGCACTGGCTGTCGCTGGGGCAGATGGTGCGGCTGCTCGATGTGGAATCGGTATCGCCGCACGGCTACTACATCGTCGAGCGCGAACAGGCGCCGCTCAAGCCCGAGGCGCGCTATTTCGTCGACTGGCTGCTGAGCCTTGACTGGTAGGAGACTGCGCCAATGGAAATCCGCCTGCTCACCCCCGACGATGCCGCAGCCTTCCACGCGCTGCGGCTGCAGGGACTGGCCGAAGCCCCGGAAGCCTTTGCCGCCAGCCTGGAAGAAGAACAGGAGCTGGCGCCGGAGGCGGTGGCGCAACGCCTTGCGCCGAGAGCGGACAAGGCCATCTTCGGCGCCTTCGAGGCCAACCCGGGCGGCCCCGCCGGCATCGCGCTGGCCGGCGTGGTCGGCGTGATGCGCGAGCCCCGTCGCAAGCACTGGCACAAGGCCTCGATCTTCGGCATGTACGTGGCGCCGGCCTGGCGCGCGCGCAAACTCGGCCGCGCGCTGATGCTGCGCGCGCTGCAGCAGGCCGCCGCCATGCCGGGCGTGCGCCAGGTCACGCTGTGCGTCAATGCCGGCAGCGCGGGCGCGGTGCGCTTGTACGAATCGCTCGGCTTCGAGCGCTTCGGGCTGGAGCCCGATGCGTTGTACGTCGCGCCGCACTTCCACGACAAGCTCGACATGGTGCTGCGGCTGCCGGCCGCCCCGGCGCGGCCGGATCTCTGAAGGCAGCCCCCGCCTGTCCCGCCTTTCCGCTGGCCGGCCGCCGGTGCTACGCTGAAACCGGCGCCCGTGCCCGCCGGGCATGATGAGCATTTTTGATCGGCCCGGCATGCCGAATTCACGTCCGGCGTGGTGCCCGCGCCTGGTGGCCTGCGCTATAGTCAGCCGTCCCCCGCGGCTGGCACTGCACCGCCGCGGCCGGCCGGCCGGCCCGCAAACGATCACCACAGGCCGCGGTCCAGGAGACCCCACAGGAGTCGTTCATGAATGCCCCGCACGAAGCCCAAACCCTCGCTCCCGGCGCCGCCGACACTCCGGCCACAGCCGCGGCCGACGGCCGCCGCGACGCGCTGCTGGCCGGCCTGGCGCAGATCCTTCCCGACGCGGCTGTGCTGTGGAAGCCGGAAGACACCGTGCCCTATGAGTGCGACGGCCTGGCCGCTTACCGCCAGGTGCCGATGGCGGTAGCACTGCCCGACACCGAGGAGCAGGTCTGCGCCATCCTGCGGCTGTGCCACCAGCTGGGCGTGCCGGTAGTGCCGCGCGGCGCCGGCACCAGCCTGTCGGGCGGCGCCATGCCGATCGCCGAGGGCCTGGTGCTGTCGCTGGCCAAGTTCAAGCGCATCTTGTCGGTCGATCCGTATTCGCGCACCGCGGTGGTCCAGCCGGGCGTGCGCAACCTGGCGATCTCGGACGCCGCCGCGCCGCACAACCTGTACTACGCGCCCGACCCGTCGTCGCAGATCGCCTGCACCATCGGCGGCAACGTCAGCGAGAACTCCGGCGGCGTGCACTGCCTGAAGTACGGCCTGACCGTGCACAACGTGCTGCGCGTGCGCGCGGTGACGATGTCCGGCGAGGTTGTGGTGTTCGGCTCCGAGGCTCCCGACGCGCCCGGGCTGGACCTGCTGGCCGTGCTGATCGGCTCCGAAGGCATGCTGGCGGTGGTGACCGAGGTCACCGTGCGCCTGATCCCCAAGCCGCAGCTGGCGCAGGTGATCATGGCCTGTTTCGACGATGTCGAGAAAGGCGGCAACGCGGTCGCCGACGTGATCGCCGCGGGCATCATCCCGGCCGGGCTGGAGATGATGGACAAGCCCGCCACCGCCGCGGTCGAGCAGTTCGTGCATGCGGGCTATGACCTCGATGCCGCCGCGATCCTGCTGTGCGAGTCCGACGGCACCCCCGAGGAAGTGGCCGAGGAGATCGAGCGCATGAGCGCGGTGCTGACGGCATCGGGCTGCACCCGCATCGTGGTCTCGCAGAACGAAGCCGAACGGCTGCGCTTCTGGAGCGGCCGCAAGAACGCCTTCCCGGCGGCGGGCCGGATCTCGCCCGACTATTACTGCATGGACGGCACCATCCCGCGCAAGCACATCGGCACGCTGCTCAAGCGCATCGAGGCCATGGAAGTGAAGTACGGCCTGCGCTGCATCAATGTGTTCCATGCCGGCGACGGCAACATGCACCCGCTGGTGCTGTTCGACGGCGGCGACCAGGACGAGTGGCACCGCGCCGAGCTGTTCGGCGCCGACATCCTGGAAACCTGCGTCGAGCTGGGCGGCACCGTCACCGGCGAGCACGGCGTCGGCGTGGAGAAGCTCAACTCCATGTGCGTGCAGTTCTCGACCGCGGAGCGCGACGCCTTCTTCGGCGTCAAGGCCGCCTTCGACCCGGCGCGGCTGCTCAACCCCGACAAGGCCATCCCGACGCTGGCGCGCTGCGCCGAATACGGCAAGATGCACGTCAAGAAGGGCCTGCTGCCGCATCCCGAGCTGCCGCGCTTCTGAGCCAGGCCATGCGTGAAAATCCCCGCCGGCGCCAGCACCAGGAAGCCGTGGCGCGCCAGCGCCTGGGCCAGCCCGAGGCCGGCTGGCGCCAGCGCTGGTACACCATCATCTTCGAGGCCGACACCCGCGAAGGGCGCATCTTCGATGTTGCGCTGCTGCTCGCCATCGTCACCAGCGTGATGATCGTGATGCTCGACAGCCTGCCGGCGCTGAACCAGCGCCTGGGCCGCGCCTTCACGGCGCTGGAATGGATGTTCACGCTGCTGTTCACGGCCGAGTACGCCATGCGCCTGCTGGTGGTGCGGCGGCCGTGGCGCTATGCGCTGAGCTTCTACGGCGTCATCGACTTCATCTCGATCATGCCGACCTGGCTGGCGTTCTTCGTGCCGGAACTGCATTTCCTGATCGACGTGCGGCTGCTGCGGCTGCTGCGCGTGTTCCGGATCCTGAAGCTGACGGTGTACTTCGAGGAAGCCGAGATCCTGTACCGCGCGCTGGTCAACAGCCGGCGCAAGATCTTCGTGTTCCTGGCCGCGGTGTTCATCATCACCGTGATCCTCGGCACCGTAATGTACGTGGTCGAGGGCCCGGAGCACGGCTTCCACAGCATCCCGGTCAGCATGTACTGGGCGGTGGTGACGCTGACCACCACCGGCTTCGGCGACATGGTGCCCAGGACGCCGCTGGGGCAGTTCATCACCTCGCTGACGATCCTGCTGGGCTACGGCATCATCGCCTTTCCCACCGGCATCGTCGGCGCCGAGCTGGCCGCCAGCATCATGAAGCGGCCGCTGACCACGCGCACCTGCACCCATTGCCTGACCGAGGGGCATGAGCCCGACGCGCAGTATTGCAAGCACTGCGGCAGCCCCCTGCCGGCCTATCAGAACGACCGGCCTGAAGTCCCGGGCGGCCGCGACGGCGCGACCGGACCCTGAGCCTGGCCAGAACCTCCTCCCCATCTCGCACGACTATGCAAGCCACCCTCGACGCCTTCCGCGATGCCGTCAGGCAAGCCACCGAGACCCGCACCGCGCTGCGGCTGCGCGGCGGCGGCAGCAAGGACTTCTACGGCCAGCCGCCGCAAGGCCAGCTGCTGGACACGCGCGCCTACACCGGCATCGTCGACTACGACCCGGCCGAACTCGTGATCACCGCGCGCTGCGGCACGCCGCTTGCCGAGGTCGAGGCCGCGCTCGCGGAAAAGCGCCAGATCCTTGCATTCGAGCCGCCCCACTTCGCGCTGCCCGGCCAGCCCAGCGTGGCGACGCTGGGCGGTGCCGTCGCTGCCGGCTTGTCGGGCCCGCGCCGGCAGGCGGTGGGCGCGCTGCGCGACTTCGTGCTGGGCGCGCAGCTGATGGACGGCCGCGGCGAGGTAATGGACTTCGGCGGCCAGGTGATGAAGAACGTGGCGGGCTACGACGTGTCGCGGCTGCTGGCGGGCTCGCTCGGCACGCTGGGGCTGATCCTGCAGGTTTCGGTCAAGGTGCTGCCGGCGCCGTTCGACGAGGCCACGCTGCGCTTCGAGATGGCGCAGGCGGAAGCCATCCGGCAACTGAACCAGTGGGGCGGCCAGCCGCTGCCGCTGGCGTCTTCGGTGTGGCAGGAGGGCGTGCTGCACGTGCGCCTGTCCGGCGCCGGCGCCGCGGTGCGCGCGGCCTGCGCACGGCTGGGCGGCGAACGCCTGGACCCGGCGCCCGCCGCCGCGCTGTGGCAGTCGCTGCGCGAGCAGACCCATCCGTTCTTCGCCCCGGCGCACGCCGGCCGCGCGCTGTGGCGGCTGGCGGTGCCCACCGTGGCCGCGCCGCTGGGGCTGCCGGGCGAGCAGCTGGTCGAATGGGGCGGCGGCCAGCGCTGGTGGCTGCCCGAAGAGGGCTCGGCCAAGGCCGATGCCGAAAGCGTGCGCGCGGTGGCCCAGGCCGCCGGCGGCCATGCCACGCTGTTTCGCCATGGCGACAAGTCGATGGGGGTGTTCACGCCGCTGGCGTCGCCGCTGGCCGCGATCCATCGGCGCCTGAAAGAGACCTTCGACCCCGCCGGCATCTTCAATCCGCAGCGCATGTACCCCGGGCTCTGAGCCCGCGGGCCAAGACATCCAGGCACTACACTCCCCCACATCATGCAAACGACCCTGGCCGATTTTCTCCGCGACACGCCCGAAGGCGAGGAAGCCAAATCCATCGTCGGCAAATGCGTGCATTGCGGCTTCTGCACCGCCACCTGCCCCACCTACCAGTTGCTCGGCGATGAACTGGACGGGCCGCGCGGGCGCATCTACCTGATGAAGCAGGTGCTCGAAGGCCACGCCATCACCGAAAGCACGCGCCTGCACCTGGACCGTTGCCTGACCTGCCGCAACTGCGAATCGACCTGCCCGTCGGGCGTGCGCTACGGACGGCTGGTCGACATCGGCCGCCAGCTGGTCGACGACAAGCTCGAGGCCGAGGGCGTGCGGCGTCCCGCCAGCCAGCGCATCGCGCGCTGGGTGTTGCGCGAGGGGCTGACGCGGCCGGCGCTGTTCGGCACGGCGCTGCGTCTGGGCCAGATGATGCGCCCGCTGCTGCCGGGCACGTTGCGCGCCAAGGTGCCGCCGCTGTCGGCCAGCGCCGCGCCCGGCGCCTGGCCGCGCAACACGCATGCGCGCAAGATGCTGTTGCTCGACGGTTGCGTGCAGCCGGCGATGTCGCCCAACATCAATGCCGCCACCGCGCGCGTGTTCGACCGTGTCGGCGTACAACTGGTGGTGGCGCGCGAAGCCGGCTGCTGCGGCGCGATCCGCTTCCACACCGGCGACCACGATGGCGGCCTCGACCATATGCGCCGCAATATCGACGCCTGGTGGCCGCATGTCGAAGCCGGCGCCGAAGCTATCGTCATGACCGCATCGGGCTGCGGCGCGATGGTCAAGGACTACGGCCACCTGCTGCGCAACGATCCCGCCTATGCCGAGCGCGCGCGCCGCATCTCGGCGCTGACGCGCGACCTGTCCGAGGTCCTGCCGGACTTTGCCGACGACCTGCATGCCGCCGCCGGCGCGGTGCCGCGCGAGGGGCGGCGCGTCGCCTACCACCCGCCGTGCACGCTGCAGCACGGCCAGCAGATCCGCGGCAAAGTCGAAGCGCTCTTGACCGGCCTCGGCGTGGAAGTCAAACTCTGCGCTGACAGCCACCTGTGCTGCGGCTCGGCGGGCACTTACTCGGTGCTGCAGCCGGAACTGTCCCAGCGCCTGCGCGACGACAAGCTCGCCAAACTGCAGGCGACGCAGCCCGAAGCCATCGTCTCGGCCAATATCGGCTGCATCTCGCACCTGCAGGGCGGCACCGATACGCCGGTCATGCACTGGATCGAACTGGTCGACCGGATGCTGGGATAAGCCCCCGACCGGAGCAAGGCCCTGTGGTTGTCTCCCCTCTCCCGCTTGCGGGAGAGGGGCGGGGGAGAGGGCAAGCGGTTCAAGATGCGGTATCGCTTCGAGACACGCCCGCCCTCTCCCCCGGCCCCTCTTCCATAAATGGGAGAGGGGAGGAAGAGCCAACCAACCACGCCCCCATGCTCCAGACCTTTGCCATCCTGTTGGTTTTCCAGTCCGTCGGCGAGGTGATCAGCTACGCGCTGACCCTGCCCGTGCCCGGCCCCGTGCTCGGCATGATCCTGCTGTTCGGCTGGCTCGTCTTCGACGACCGGCTGCTGCCCGTGATCCAGGGCACCACCACCGAGCTGCTCAAGCACCTGTCGCTGCTGTTCGTGCCGGCCGGCGTCGGCATCATGGTCCACGCCAACCGCATCGAGGGCGAGTGGATGCCGATCCTGGTTGCACTGGTGGTGTCCACATGGCTGGCCATCGCCACCACCGCGGTGGTGACGCGCATGCTGATGCGCAAGCGTTCCGGCACGCCCGACGCGCCGCCCGCCGACGCCAAGGGGGAACAGGCATGATGACGCCGCGCCTGAACGAGATCTGGGTCTACCTTGCCGCCAGCCCGCTGGTGGGCCTGACCGCGACCCTGCTGGCCTATGTGTTCGCCTTCCGCATCTACGAGAAATCGCGCTTCTCGCCGCTGGCCAACCCGGTGATGATCGCGGTGGCGTTGCTGGTCACGGTGCTGACCGTCACCGGCACGCCCTACAAGACCTACTTCGACGGCGCGCAGTTCGTGCACTTCCTGCTGGGCCCGGCGACGGTGGCGCTGGCGGTGCCGCTGTACCTGCAGCTGCCCAAGCTGCGCACCCATGTGTTCCCGCTGCTGGCGGGACTGGTGGCGGGCTCGGTGGTGGCGGTGGTGTCGGCGGTGGGCATTGCCTGGCTGCTCGGGGCCTCGCCGGAAACGGTGCGCTCGCTCGCGCCCAAGTCGGTGACGATTCCGATCGCCATGGGCGTGGCCGAGAAGATCGGCGGGCTGCCCTCGCTGACCGCGGTGCTGGTGATGGGCACCGGCATCATCGGCGCGGTCAGCGCGACCATGCTGCTGAACCTGCTGCGCATCCGCGACTACAGCGTGCGCGGCTTCGCCACCGGTGTGGCGGCGCACGGCATCGGCACCGCGCGCGCGTTCCAGGTCAACCAGGAAGCCGGCGCCTTCGCCGCGCTCGGCATGGGCCTGAACGGCGTGCTGACCGCGATCCTGGTGCCGGTGATGGCGGCGTGGATGCCGCACTGACATCCTCCTGACAGCACGCTGTCAGCAGCCCCCGCGCATGATGCGAGCTCCTCACTCCCCTACCTATGGAACCCAGGAGCCCATCATGAGCCATCGTCTGATCAACTGGCTGGAAATCCCCGTCGTCGACATGCCCCGCGCCATCGGCTTCTACGAGCAGGTCTTCGATATCCGGCTGCGCCGCGAAACCATGAGCCAGGTCGACATGGCCGTGTTCCCGCACCCCGATCCCGGCGGCGCGCTGGTCGCCGGCGAAGGCTACCGGCCCAGCAACTACTACGGCACGGTGCCGTACCTGCACGCGCCGGAACTCGACGCGCTGCTGGAACGCGCGGCGCGCGCCGGCGGCAAGACCGTGTTCGGGCCGCTGCGCCTGCCGGGCGAGATCGGCCGCATCGCGCACATCACCGACAGCGAAGGCAACCGCATCGGCCTGCACGAGCCGGTGGCCGGATGAGCGCCATGGGCCACGCTGACGGATGAGCCGTCGCGCCGACCGCCTGTTCCAGATCGTGCAGGTGCTGCGCGGCCGCCGCCTGACCACGGCGGCGCTGCTGGCGCAGCGGCTCGGGGTCTCGGAACGCACCGTCTACCGTGATATCCAGGCGCTGTCGCTATCGGGCGTGCCGGTCGAGGGCGAGGCCGGCATCGGTTACCGGCTGCGCGCCGACTTCGACGTCCCGCCGCTGATGTTCAGTGCCATGGAAGTGGAAGCGCTGGTCGCCGGCCTGCGGCTGCTGAAGGCCTGGGGCGGCGGCGCGCTGGCCGCCGCGGCCGATCCCGCGCTGGAGAAACTGATGGCGGCGCTGCCGCCGCCGCGCCGGCTGGCGGCGCAGCAAAGCCGCGTGTTTGCGCCCGAATACGTCAACCAGGCGCATGTGCGCGAGGCCTTCGACGTGGTGCATGGCGCGCTGGGCGCGCACAAGCTGCTGCAACTCGACTACTGCGACGTGCAGCAGCGCATCACCGAACGCGTGGTGATGCCGCTGGGGCTGTTCTTCTGGGGCAATGCCTGGCTGCTGGCGACGTGGTGCACCACGCGCGAGGACTACCGCAGCTTCCGGCTGGACCGCTGCCGCGCCATCCGCATGCTCGACGACCAGTTCCACGAAACCCCGGACCGCTCGCTCAACGGCTTCCTGCGCGCAGTGCGCGCCAGCGGCGCCTGAAGCTCAGGCAGCGGGGTCGGACAGCAGCCGTTCGATATCGGCGCGCAACTCTTCCGGCTTGGTGGTCGGCGCATAGCGCTTGAACACGGTGCCGTCGCGGCGCAGCAGGAACTTGGTGAAATTCCACTTGATGCCCTGGGTACCGAGCACGCCACGCTTTTCGGTGGTCAGCCACTGGTACAGCGGATGGGCGTTGGGGCCGTTGACGTCGATCTTGGCGAACATCGGGAAGCGCACCGCGAACCGCGTCTCGCAGAACTGCCCGATCTGCTGCGCATCGCCCGGCTCCTGCTTGCCGAACTGGTTGCACGGAAAGCCCAGCACCTCCAGGCCGCGCCCGTGGTACTCGTCATGGAGCTTCTGCAGGCCCTCGTACTGCGGCGTGAAACCGCATTCGCTGGCGGTATTGACCACCAGCATCACCTTGCCCTGGAACTGCGACAGCGGCACCGGCTGGCCGGCGAGCGAGTTGGCTTCGAACTGGTAGACATTGCTCATGGCAGACTCCTGTAGATAGCCAAGCATACCGCCACGCGCGGCAATGCGCAGCAAGGCGCAGCCCTCAGATGACGTTGAGGTGTTCGGTGCCCGCCCCCAGGTCCGAGTCCTTGGCCTGGGTGCTGTGCAGCTTGATCATCAGGCGCAGGTCGTTGAGCGAGTCGGCGTTGCGCAGCGCGTCTTCGTAGGTGATCTTGCCCTGCTCGTACAGGTCGAACAGCGCCTGGTCGAACGAGATCATGCCCTGCTCGCGCGACTTCTTGATGACTTCCTTGAGCTCGTGGATCTCGCCCTTGAAGATCAGGTCGGCCACCAGCGGCGTGCCGATCATGATCTCAACCGCCGGCACGCGGCCCTTGCGGCCGGCGCGCGGCAGCAGGCGCTGCGAGATCATCGCCTTCAGGTTCAGCGACAGGTCGATCAGCAGCTGCTGGCGCTTCTCCTCGGGGAAGAAGTTGACCACGCGGTCGATCGCCTGGTTGGCATTGTTGGCGTGCAGCGTGGCCAGGCACAGGTGGCCGGTCTCGGCGTACTGCATCGCGTACTCCATGGTCTCGCGGTCGCGGATCTCGCCGATCAGGATCACGTCGGGGGCCTGGCGCAGCGTGTTCTTCAGCGCCACGTGCCAGGACTCGGTATCGATGCCGACCTCGCGCTGCGTGACGATGCAGTTCTGGTGCGCGTGCACGTACTCGATCGGATCCTCGATGGTGATGATGTGGCCGTAGGAGTGCGCATTGCGGTGGTCCAGCATCGCCGCCAGCGTGGTCGACTTGCCCGAACCGGTCGCGCCGGTGACGATCACCAGGCCGCGCTTGGCCATGACCACGTCATGCAGCGTCTGCGGCAGGTCCAGGTCGGCCACCGACGGGATGCGCGTATTGATGGTGCGCACCACCATGCCGGCCTTGCCCTGCTGGATGAAGGCCGACACACGGAAGCGCCCGGCCTTGGGCGCGCTGATGGCGAAGTTGCATTCGCGGCTGGTGTCGAAGTCCTGCACCTGGCGCTCGTTCATCACCGAGCGCACCAGCCCCAGCGCCTGGGTCGGGTTCAGCGGCTGCTGCGACACCGGCGTGATCTTGCCGTCGACCTTGATCGCCGGCGGGAAGTCCGAAGTGATGAACAGGTCCGAGCCGCGGTTGCTGACCATCAGCTCGAGCAGGTCGTTGATGTACTTGGCGGCGGATTCGCGGTCGAGCATGGCGGTGTCCTGCTGGAGGAAGAAAAGGCGGGCCTCAGCCCATGAACGCGTCCGGGTTCTTGGCAATCGCGCGCGCGTCGCTGTAGCTGATGACGCTGCGCTTGATCAGGTCCGACAGGCACTGGTCCAGGGTCTGCATGCCCAGCCCGCTGCTGGTCTGCATCATCGAGTACATCTGCGCGATCTTGTTTTCGCGGATCAGGTGGCGGATCGCGGGAGTGGCGATCATGATCTCGTGCGCGGCGGTGCGGCCGTTGCCGTCGCGGGTCTTCAGCAGCGTCTGAGAGATCACCGCCTCGAGCGATTCCGACAGCATGGTGCGCACCATGTCTTTCTCTTCGGGAGGAAACACGTCGACCACGCGGTCGATGGTCTTGGCCGCCGAGCTGGTGTGCAGCGTGCCGAAGACCAGGTGGCCGGTCTCGGCCGCGGTCAGCGCCAGGCGAATGGTCTCCAGGTCGCGCAATTCGCCCACCAGGATCACGTCGGGGTCTTCGCGCAGCGCCGAGCGCAGCGCGTTGGCAAACGAATGCGTATGCGGCCCCAGCTCGCGCTGGTTGATCAGGCTCTTCTTGGAGCTGTGCACGAATTCGATCGGGTCCTCCACCGTGAGGATGTGGCCCATGTCGTTTTCATTGCGATGGTCGACCATCGCCGCCAGAGTGGTGGACTTGCCCGAGCCGGTGGGGCCCGTCACCAGCACCAACCCGCGCGGCTTCATGCACAGGTCGGCGAACACCGCCGGCGCGCGCAGCTCTTCCAGCGTCAGCACCTTGGACGGAATGGTACGGAATACCGCGGCGGCGCCGCGCTGGGTGTTATAGGCATTGACGCGGAAGCGCGACAGGCCGGCGATCTCGAACGAGAAATCGATTTCGAGGCGTTCCTCGTAGGCCTTGCGCTGGGTGTCGCTCATGATGTCGTACACCATGGCGTGGACATCCTTGTGCGTCATCGAGGCGACGTTGATGCGCCGCATGTCGCCGTGGATCCGCACCATCGGCGGCATGTCCGCGGACAGATGAAGATCGGACGCCTTGTTCTTGACGGCGAAAGCCAATAGCTGCGCGATGTCCATCTATAATGACCCCACCCTGATTTGTTATCGGTACTTGACGTACCTTATATATATGTTCGCCGGATTATGTCTGTGATTGCCGCCAACTTGCAAGCCGTACGCCAGGGCATTGCGGCGGCAGCACAACAGGCCGGCAGGCAGCCCGCGGACGTCGCCCTGCTGGCCGTTTCCAAGACCGTTTCCCCCGACCGCATAAGGGCCGCATACGCCGCCGGACAGCGCGAATTCGGCGAGAACTACGTCCAGGAAGGTATCGACAAGATCGCCGCGCTGGCCGACCTGCGCGGCCACCTGCAATGGCATTTCATCGGCCCGTTGCAAAGCAACAAGACCCGGCCGGTGGCGGAACATTTCGACTGGGTCCACACCATCGACCGGCTCCGGATCGCCGAGCGGCTGTCGACCCAGCGCCCGGCCGGCATGCCGGCGCTGCAGGTCTGCATCCAGGTCAATATCAGCGGCGAAGCCAGCAAGAGCGGCGTCGCCCCGGCCGAGGTCCCGGCGCTGGCGCATGCGGTCGCCGCCCTGCCCAAGCTGCGGCTGCGCGGGCTGATGGCGATTCCCGAGCCCGCGCACGACTCCGCCGCGCAACGCCGCCCGTTCGCCGCCATGCGCGCCATGCTGCAGGCGCTGCGCGCCGATGGCCTGGCTCTCGACACGCTGTCGATGGGCATGTCGGGCGACATGGACGCCGCCATCGCCGAGGGCGCGACCCTGGTGCGGATCGGCACCGCCATCTTCGGCGCGCGCGGCTGACGTCCGCGCCCCGACCGGAATCTTTCAGACCCCAGAGACCTTCATGCTCGACACCCTCACCTTCGGCTTTCTTGGCGGCGGCAACATGGCTTCCGCACTGATCGGCGGCCTGATCGCGCGCGGCGTGCCCGCCGGCGCGATCCGCGTGGTCGACCCGTTTCCGGAAGCGCAGCAGCGCCTGGCGCGCGACCTAGGCGTGCATGCCGCCGGAGCGCCGGACGCCGCCTTCGGCGCCAGCGATGTGCTGGTGCTGGCGGTCAAGCCGCAGCAGTTCCGCGACGCGGCGGCGCAACTGCTGCCGCACCTGCCGGCCGATGGCCCGGGCAACCTGGTGATCAGCGTGGCCGCCGGCATCCGGCTGCAGGACATGCAGCGCTGGCTCGACGGGCGCAACCGCGTGGTGCGGGCGATGCCGAATACGCCGGCGCTGTCGGGCATGGGCATGACGGGCCTGGCCGCACCGGCCGCGCTGTCGGCAGAAGACCGCGCGATTGCCAGCGCCGTGGCCGAGGCCGTAGGCAAGTGCGTGTGGGTCGATGGCGATGACCAGATCGACGCGGTCACCGCGATTTCCGGCAGCGGCCCGGCCTATGTGTTCTATTTCATCGAGGCCATGCAGCGCGCCGCCACCGAACTGGGGCTCAGCGCCGAACAGGGCCGCGAGCTCGCGGTGGAAACCTTCCGCGGCGCGGCCACGCTGGCGGGGCAGTCGTCAGAACCGGTGGCGACGCTGCGCGAGCGCGTGACGTCGAAGGGGGGCACCACCTATGCGGCGCTGACCTCGATGGAAGCCTCCGGCATCGCCGATGCCTTTGTGCGCGCGATGCACGCGGCCGCGGCGCGCGGCAAGGAAATGGGGGCAGAGTTCGGCAAGGATTGAGGCGCGGCAAGGCCACAGTTGCCCTGAACTGGCTGCCGCCCCTCGCGCAAGCTCCCCTCTCCCGCAAGCGGGAGAGGGGAGCAAACCGGCAGGAATCAATCACCGCACCGCATACGCCAGCGCCGTCCCCGCAAAGACGCAAGCCCCCAGCCAGTTGTTGTGCCGGAACGCCGCGAAGCATCGCATCCGGTCGCGCTCGCGGATCAGCGTGTAGTGATAGCCGGCACAGCCGATCGCAGCAACCAGCCCCACCCAGTATGGCCACCCCAGGCCGAGCAGCGCGCCCGCCCACGCCATCAGCGCGAAGAACGCGGCGTAGCACAGCATGATCGCCGCCACGTCGAAGCGCCCGAAGGTGATGGCCGAAGTCTTCATGCCGATCAGCAGGTCGTCGTCGCGATCGACCATGGCATAGGCGGTGTCATACGCCACCGCCCAGAACACATTGGCCAGCAGCATCAGCCAGGCCACCGGCGGCACCTGGTCCTGGATCGCGGCGAACGCCATCGGGATGCCGAAGCCGAACGCGATCCCCAGGTAGGCCTGCGGAATCGCGAAGAAGCGCTTGAAGAACGGGTACGTGCCCGCCACCACCGCCGCCACCACCGCCAGCCATTTGGTCAGCGCATTCAGCGGCAGCACCAGCATGAACGCCACCAGCGCCAGCACGGCGGCCACCGCCAGCGCTTCCCACGCGGCGATCTTGCCGGCCGTCAGCGGGCGCTCGCGCGTGCGCTTGACGTGTTTGTCGAAGTCGCGGTCGGCCCAGTCGTTGATGGCGCAGCCGGCCGAGCGCATCAGGAAAGTGCCGGCGACGAAGATCCAGAACAGGGCCCAGCGCGGCGGCCCGTCCGCCGCCATCCACATGGCCCACAGCGTCGGCCACAGCAGCAGCAGCGTGCCGATGGGCTTGTCGATGCGCACCAGGCGCGCGTAGAGGGCAAGGCGTTCAAGCATGGGGGTCGGGGGCAACGGCGAGAGAGTCTGCACGGCGTGGATCCGGGGCGGGCGATTCAATGAAAACGCGCCGCAGCCCGGACGGCTGCGACGCGCAGTGCCGGCCGCCGCGGGCGCGGCAGCCAGGAGAGCGGGCCGGCCTCAGGCCAGCATCGAGCGCAGCATCCACGCGGTCTTTTCATGCGTCTGCATGCGCTGGGTCAGCAGGTCGGCCGAGGGCTCGTCGCCGGCGGCATCGATCACCGGGAAGATCGAACGCGCGGTGCGCACCACGGCTTCCTGGCCTTCGACCAGCTTGCGGATCATGTCGGTGGCCTCGGGCACGCCCTCTTCCTCGGCGATCGACGACAGGCGCGCGTATTCCTTGTAGGTGCCCGGGGCCGGGTAGCCCAGCGCGCGGATACGCTCGGCGATCGAGTCCACGGCCAGCGCCAGCTCGTTGTACTGGGTCTCGAACATCAGATGCAGCGTATTGAACATCGGACCCGTCACGTTCCAGTGGAAGTTGTGGGTCTTGAGGTAGAGGGTATAGGTGTCCGCCAGCAGCTTGGACAGACCTTCCGCGATCTTCTTGCGGTCCTTGTCGGAAATACCGATATTCACGCTCATCTCGTTCTTCTTTGCCATGGTAGATACGCTCCGTTCTGGTATAGCCACGAGGAGCGCCGCCGGGCTTGCCGAATCGCGGCGATTCGGGGGCCGGGCGGCGCGGTACCCCGCATTATTGCACCGGGCAACGGTCCGGGCCAAACCCCGCGCCGGGGGGCCGTTGCCGGGCGGGCGCTTATTGCAGGTTGAGCGCGCGCTTCACGCCCTCGCCGTAGGCCGGGTCGGCCTTGCTGAAGTGTTCCAGCTGCACGCGCACGATAGCCTCCGGCACGCCCTGCATCGCCGCGGCGATATTGGCAAACAGGCGCTGGCGCTGGCCTTCGTCGAACAGGCGGAACAGCGCGCCGGGCTGGCTGTAGTAGTCGGTGTCGACGCGGTGGTCCCAGCGGTCGGCGGCGCCGTCCAGTGCCAGCGGCGGCTCGAGCGCGCGCTCGCTGGCCGCGTAGGCGCTTTCGCGGTTGGGCTCGTAGTTGAGCTTGCCGCCCTGGTTGCCGTCCACGCGCATCGCGCCGTCACGGTGGAAGCTGTTGTGGAACGGGCATTTCGGCGCATTGACCGGGATCTGGGCGTGGTTGATGCCCAGGCGGTAGCGCTGCGTGTCGCCATAGGAGAACAGCCGCCCCTGCAGCATCTTGTCGGGCGAGAAGCCGATGCCCGGCACGATATTGGCCGGGTTCATCGCCACCTGCTCGACCTCGGCAAAATAGTTGTCCGGGTTGCGGTTGAGCTCGACCACGCCCACGTCGATCAGCGGGTAGTCCTTGTGCGGCCAGACCTTGGTCAGGTCGAACGGGTTGATGTGGTACCTGGCCGCCTCGGCCTCCGGCATGATCTGCACGCGCAGGTTCCAGCGCGGGAAGTTGCCGCGCTCGATATTGTCGAACAGGTCGCGCTGGGCGCTCTCGCGGTCGTTGGCCACCACCTTGGCCGCTTCCTGGTTGGTCCAGTTCTCCACGCCCTGCTGCGACTTGAAGTGGAATTTGACGTAGAAGCGCTCGTTATTGGCGTTGATGAACGAGTACGTGTGCGAGCCGAAGCCATGCATCTGCCGGTAGTTCTGCGGCAGGCCGCGGTCGCTCATCAGGATGGTGACCTGGTGCAGTGATTCCGGGTGGCGCGACCAGAAATCCCACACCGCGATCGGATCGCGCAGGTTGGTGCGCGGGTTGCGCTTCTGCGTGTGGATGAAGTCGGGGAACTTGAGCGGGTCGCGCACGAAGAACACCGGCGTGTTGTTGCCGACCAGGTCCCAGTTGCCTTCGTCGGTATAGAACTTGATCGAGAAGCCGCGCACGTCGCGCTCGGCGTCGGCCGCGCCGCGCTCGCCGGCAACGGTGGAGAAGCGGATGAACAGCGGCGTTTCCTTGCCGACCTCGGCAAACACCGAGGCCTTGGTGTACTGGGTGATGTCGTGCGTGATGCGCAGCGTGCCGTAGGCGCCGGAGCCCTTGGCGTGGACGCGGCGCTCGGGGATGACTTCGCGGTCGAAGTGGGCCAGCTTTTCGAGGAACCAGACGTCCTGCAGCAGCATCGGGCCGCGCGGGCCCGCGGTCTGCAAGTTCTGGTTATCGGCGACCGGTGCGCCGGCAGCAGTGGTGAGAGTGTCCTTCTTGCTCATCTTTTCCTCTTTGTGGGTGGGCTGAAACGGAATGCCGCGTCAGTGCGCCGCGGCATAGCAGGCCAGGCAATCGAGCAGGCAGCGCCCCATGCGGAGGGAAAAACGGGGCTGGGTCGGTGTCGTTGTCAGTGACTGGGCGCTGGTGCTCATCATCGGTTCCTGTCTTGCGTCGAGGCCATCCGCATCGACAGGAGCCAGTCTACAAATTATCTATTAGGTTGAGAATTTAATTATTTATACCTATGTATTAGGTCAAATCTATTTGGGGTTAGTGCAACTTAGGCCAGCGGCAGGTGACCATCCCAGGACAACGCGGCGAAATAGCCAATCAGGGGAGAAGAAATGACAACGGCCGCAGCGGAGACTCCGCTGCGGCCGTTGCATGGCCAGTCCTTCGACGCGACGCTCAGGCGGCTTCGGCCAGTTCCTTGGCGTCGAGCTTGCGCACGCCGGGCAGGTCGCACGCGGCCACGGCGTTGGCCAGCGCTTCCATTGCCGGCAGGCGGGTGAAGCTCTTGCGCCAGGCCAGCACCACGCGCCGGTCGGGCACGGGGTCGGCAAACGGTACGTACGACAGCATGTCGCCCTTGGCTTTCAGGTCGGGCACCGAGGTGCGCGGCAGCACGGTGATGCCGACACCGCTGGCCACCATATGGCGTATGGTCTCGAGCGACGAGCCCTCGAAGGTCTTCTGGATGCCGTCGGCCGCCTGCGAAAAGCGCGACAGCTCGGGGCACACGCCCAGCACGTGGTCGCGGAAGCAGTGGCCACTGCCCAGCAGCAGCATGGTCTGCTGCTTCAGTTCCTCGGGGTCGACCGCGTGCACCTGCGCCAGCTGGTGGCCGCGCGGCACCGCCACGACAAAGGGTTCGTCATAGAGCGGGCGCACCGTCAGGCCGGAATCGGGAAACGGCTCGGCCATCACCGCGCAGTCGATCTCGCCCTGCTTGAGCAGCTCGATCAGCTTGTGGGTGTAGTTCTCCTGCAGCATCAGCGGCATCTGCGGCACGGTGTCGATCATCTGCTTGACCAGCGACGGCAGCAGGTACGGCCCGATGGTGTAGATCACGCCAACGCGCAGCGGCCCCGCCAGCGGGTCCTTGCCCTGCTTGGCGATCTCGCGGATGGCCATGGTCTGCTCCAGCACACGCTGGGCCTGCGCCACGATCTGCTCGCCGACCGACGTCACCGACACCTCGGAGGTGCCGCGCTCGAAGATCTGCACGTTGAGTTCGTCTTCCAGCTTCTTGATGGCGACCGACAGCGTCGGCTGCGACACGAAGCAGGCTTCGGCGGCCCGGCCGAAATGGCGCTCGCGCGCCACGGCGACGATGTACTTGAGTTCGGTGAGCGTCATGACTTATCAAATCCGGGTAGGCGATAGATTTTACCTTCGATTGCCGGATCTGTCAGAGTGCCCACTTCACGCGAGCCGGTATGAGCCGGCTCCGGCACAAAGCCGCCCAGCAAGACGTCAATCAGGCCTTCAGGTAGTGCTCGCGCCCACCCAGCCAGCGCGACAGATGCGCTTCGACGGATTCCGGATAGTGCGCCAGCATCAGCTCGGCCGCCGCCTGGGCGTACTCCACCAGCCAGGCATCGGTCTGCAGGTCGGCAAAGCGCAACATCGCCTCGCCGGACTGGCGCGCGCCGAGGAATTCCCCCGGGCCGCGGATCTCCAGGTCGCGCCGCGCGATCTCGAAGCCGTCGGTGGTCTCGCGCATGGTCGCCAGGCGCTCGCGCGCGGTGGGCGACAGCGGCGCCTGGTACATCAGCAGGCAGACCGACTCGGCGCTGCCGCGCCCGACCCGGCCGCGCAGCTGGTGCAGCTGCGCCAGGCCGAAGCGTTCGGCATGCTCGATCACCATCAGCGAGGCATTGGGCACGTCCACGCCGACCTCGATCACGGTGGTGGCCACCAGCACCTGCAGGCGATTGGCGCTGAAGTCATCCATTACCGCGGCCTTCTCCGCCGGCGGCAGGCGCCCGTGCACCAGGCCCACGCGCAGGTCCGGGAGCGCGGCCACCAGGGTGTCGTAGGTTTCGACCGCGGTCTGCAGCTGCAGCGCCTCGCTTTCCTCGATCAGCGGGCACACCCAGTAGACCTGGCGGCCCTCGGCGGCGGCATGGTGGATGCGCCCGATCACCTCGTCGCGGCGCTCGTCGTTGACCAGGCGCGTGACGATGGGCGTGCGCCCCGGCGGCAGCTCGTCGATCACCGAGACGTCGAGGTCGGCGTAGTAGGTCATGGCCAGCGTGCGCGGGATCGGCGTGGCCGACATCATCAACTGGTGCGGCACGGTTTCGGCCGCGCTGATGGCAGCGGGCGCCTCGGCCGCACCGGCCTTGCCGCGCAGCGCCAGGCGCTGCGCCACGCCGAAGCGGTGCTGCTCGTCGACCACCGACAGCCCCAGCCTGGCAAAACGCACGGTGTCCTGGATCAGCGCATGGGTGCCGATCACCAGTTGCGCCTCGCCCGATTCCACGCGCGCCACCGCCGCGCGCTTGTCGCGCGCCTTCTGGCTGCCGGCCAGCCACGCAACCGGCACGCCGAGCGGCTCCAGCCACGCCGACAGCTTGCGGAAATGTTGCTCGGCCAGGATCTCGGTCGGCGCCATCAGCGCCGCCTGGAAACCGGCATCGATGGCCTGGCACGCCGCCAGCGCGGCGACGATGGTCTTGCCGCTGCCCACGTCGCCCTGCAACAGCCGGTGCATCGGATGCGGCAGGCTCATGTCGGCGGCGATTTCGCCGACCACGCGCTGCTGCGCGCCGGTAAGCCGGAACGGCAGGGCCGCCAGGAAGCGCGTCAGCAGCCCGCCCTCGCGGCGCGGCATGGTCGGCGCGGTCTTGTCGCGGCGCGCCGCGTGCGCGCGCCGCAGCGAAATCTGCTGCGCCAGCAGTTCGTCGAACTTGACGCGCTGCCAGGCCGGATGCGAGCGGTCGGCCAGCGCGGCCTCGCTTTCCTGTGGCGGCGGTGCGTGCAGCAGCCGCAGGCAGTCGGCCAGCGCACGCAGCTGCAGGCGCGCCAGCGGCCCCTTGAGCACCGGCTGCGGCAGCGTCTCGGGCAAGGGGGTGCGCGCCAGCGCGCCGCCGATGGCCTTGCGCAAATAGGCTTGCGGGATGCCGGCGGTGGACGGATACACCGGCGTCAGGCGGTCGGGCAGCGCCTCGCCCGCCAGCACCGGGCGCACCGTCGGATGGACCATCTCGGCGCCGAAGAAGCCGCCGCGCACCTCGCCGCGCACGCGCAGGCGCACGCCTTCGGCCATCTGCTTGGTCTGGCTGCCGTAGAAGTTCAGGAAGCGCAGGGTCAGCTCGCCGCTGTCGTCGGCAAGCTTCACCACCAGCTGGCGGCGCGGCCGGAATGTGACCTCGTTGGAGATGACCTCGCCTTCCACCTGCGCCGGCAGCCCGAGCCCGGCACGGTGGATGGCCTCGGCGATCGGCACCACCGTGGTCTCGTCCTCGTAGCGCATCGGCAGGTGCAGCACCAGATCGACCGGGCGGCGCAGGCCCAGCTTGGCCAGCCGCGCGGCGGCTGTCGACGCGCCCGAGCCCGCGGCCTTGCCCTTGGCCGCGCCGGCCTTGCCGCGCGCGGGCGCCGCCGTGTCGCTGGCGTCGTGGGCGTCGGCAGGGTCCTGGATCGGTTCGGCGGCGGTTCCGGGCATCTGTGGAAAAGTTGGCAGCGCTCGCTGCGGGCTTCTGGACTGGCTGGCGTGGCGCCGGCGAATGGCCGGTATCACGCCCGGCGCGGCGGCAAGCGCGCCCGTGGCCTTACAATATCGGATTCGCCGATTGTACCCATGCCGGCTGCCAACCCGGGCAGCGGAGTGATGCGCCGTGCCCGGCGCGCGCCTCCGCCACAGCCTGCAGACCGCCCCTCCCACGATGTTGACGCTTTCCGATTTCGACTTTCCGCTGCCGCCCGAACTGATCGCCCAGAGCGCGTTGCCCGACCGCAGCGCCAGCCGGCTGCTGGTGGTGGAGCGGCTCGCCCCCGGCGACACCACCGACGCGGTGCGCATGGTTGACCACGCCTTCAGCGATATCGTCGATTACCTGCGTCCGGACGACCTGCTGGTGTTCAACGACACCCGCGTGATCAAGGCCCGCTTCTTTGGCCACAAGCCTAGCGGCGGCAAGGTCGAGGTGCTGGTGGAGCGCGTGCTCGACACCCATACCGTGCTGGCCCAGGTGCGCGCGTCCAAGACGCCGGCCGAAGGCAGCGCCCTGCACCTGGCCGACAGCGCCTTCGCCGTGACCGTGGGCCCGCGCGTGGACCAGTTCTTCACGCTGCGCTTCCCCGAGCCGGCGCTGGATCTGATCGAGCGCTACGGCCGCCTGCCGCTGCCGCCGTATATCACCCACGACCCCGACGCCTACGACGAGACCCGCTACCAGACCGTCTACGCGCGCAGCCCCGGCGCGGTCGCCGCGCCCACCGCGGGCCTGCATTTCGACGACGCGCTGTTCGCCCGGCTCGATGCCGCCGGCGTGCGCCGCGCCTTCCTGACGCTGCACGTGGGTGCCGGCACCTTCCAGCCGGTGCGCACCGAGAACCTGGCCGAGCACAAGATGCATTCGGAGTGGTACGCGATCTCCGAAGACCTGGCGCAGGCGGTGCGCGACACGCGCGCGCGCGGCGGCCGCGTGATCGCGGTCGGCACCACCTCGCTGCGCGCGCTGGAATCGGCCGCGCAGGCCGACGGCACGCTCGCCCCCGGCAGCGGCGACACCGATATCTTCATCACGCCCGGCTACCGCTTCCGCCTGGTCGACGCGCTCATCACCAACTTTCACCTGCCCAAGTCGACGCTGCTGATGCTGGTGTCGGCGCTGGCCGGGGTGCAAGTTATCCGCGCCGCCTACCGCCATGCGGTCGAGCAGCGCTACCGTTTCTTCAGCTACGGAGACGCCATGCTGCTGACCCGGCAGCCGGACGCCGCCGCCGCGGCCTGATCTCAGACTATTCGACATGCTCAACTTCGAACTCATCACCACCGACGGCAACGCCCGCCGCGGCCGCGTCACGCTGAACCACGGCGTGGTCGAAACGCCGATCTTCATGCCGGTGGGCACCTATGGCTCGGTCAAGGCGATGTCGCCGCTGGAACTGAACGAGATCGGCGCGCAGATCATCCTGGGCAACACCTTCCACCTGTGGCTGCGCCCGGGGCTGGACGTGGTCAATGCCCATGACGGCCTGCACCGCTTTATCGGCTGGGACAAGCCGATCCTGACCGACTCCGGCGGCTTCCAGGTGTTTTCGCTGGGGGATCTGCGCAAGATCACCGAAGATGGCGTCACCTTTGCCTCGCCGGTCAACGGCGACAAGCTCTTCCTGTCGCCCGAGATCTCGATGCAGATCCAGCGCACGCTGAATTCCGACATCGTCATGCAGTTCGACGAATGCACCCCTTACGAGATCGACGGCCGCCCCGCCACGCACGAGGAAGCCGCCAAGTCGATGCGCATGAGCCTGCGCTGGGCCAGGCGCTCGCGCGACGAGTTCGAGCGGCTGGCCAACCCCAACGCGCTGTTCGGCATCGTCCAGGGCGGCATGTATGAAGACCTGCGCGACGAGTCGCTGGCGGGCCTGTCGGAGCTGGACTTCCACGGCTTTGCCATCGGCGGGCTGTCGGTGGGCGAGCCCAAGCAAGACATGATGCGGGTGCTCGAACACGTGGCGCCGCGCCTGCCGGCCAACAAGCCGCATTACCTGATGGGCGTGGGCACGCCCGAAGACCTGGTCGCCGGCGTCGCCGCCGGGGTCGACATGTTCGACTGCGTGATGCCGACCCGCAACGCGCGCAACGGCTGGCTCTTCACCCGCTACGGCGACGTCAAGATCAAGAACGCCGCGCACCGCAACGACCCGCGCCCGCTCGACGAGAGCTGCGCCTGCTACACCTGCCGCAATTTCTCGCGCGCCTACCTGCACCACCTGCACCGCGTGGGCGAGATCCTGGGCGCGCGCCTGAACACCATCCACAACCTGCACTACTACCTGCAGCTGATGCGCGAGGTGCGCGAGGCGATCGAGCAGCACCGCTTTGCCGATTTCCGCCGCCAGTTTGCCGCCGACCGCGCGCGCGGCACGCAGTAACAACCGCGGGCGGCGCGAACTTTCGCGCCGCCCGCGGTCGAATAGCCGGTCGACGCCGGCGGCCTGCCTTCCAAGTTGCCCCCAGCGCACCCGAACAAACCCGTATTCCGCCCTAGAATGCCAAAGGCGGGCTGAGTGCGAATGGTAGAATGTTCGATTAATTGACTGACTTTGTGACGGAGAATCAACGTGCTGATTTCTAACGCATTTGCCCAGACCGCCGGTGCCGGCGGCGCGGCTGGCGGCCTGATGAGCTTCCTGCCCATCATCCTGATGTTTGGTGTGCTGTGGTTCATCATGATCCGCCCGCAGATGAAGCGCCAGAAGGAAGCCAAGGCAATGCTCGAAGCGCTGGCCAAGAACGACGAAGTCGTCACCGCCGGCGGCATCCTGGGCCGCGTGACCAAGGTTACCGACCAGTACGTCAGCCTGGAAATCGCCGAAGGCACCGAGATCACGGTGCAGAAGAATGCCGTGACCACGGTGCTGCCCAAAGGCTCGCTGAAGGCGCTCTGATCCCCGGATCGCTCGCGAATCCCGCCTTTGTCTTTTCCGGCATGCCCGTTCGCGCATGCCCCGGCAGCCGCCTGATCCAGCCCGACGAAGCCCCTGCGGCTTCGCTCCGCGGCTGCCAGGCGGCTGTTTGCCAAACCGGTTCGGCCCCGCCGTCGTGGCGTGCCACGCCAGCGCCGGCCCCGCCAACCGCTGAATGACTGGCCCGAGATGAATCGTTATCCGCTTTGGAAATACCTCGTGATCCTGGTGGCGCTGGCCATCGGTATCCTCTACACCTTGCCGAACTTCTTCGGCGAGGCGCCTGCCGTGCAGGTGTCCTCGGGCAAGGCCACGGTCAAGATCGACCTGTCGATGCAGAAGCAGGTTGAAGAGATCCTGGCGCAGAACCAGCTGCAGCCCGACGGCGTCTTCTTCGATATTTCCGGCCAGTCGGGCTCGGTCAAGGCGCGCTTCCGCACCACCGACGAGCAGCTCAAGGCCAAGGACGTGCTGTCGCGCGCGCTGAATCCGGACGCGGCCGACCCCGCCTACGTGGTCGCGCTGAACCTGCTGTCGGGCTCGCCGCGCTGGCTGACCTCGCTGCATGCACTGCCGATGTACCTGGGCCTGGACCTGCGCGGCGGCGTGCACTTCCTGCTGCAGGTCGACATGAAGGGCGCGGTCGACAAGAAGCTCGACAGCCTGGCCGGCGACGCACGCACGCTGCTGCGCGACAAGAACATCCGCCACGGCGGCATCGACCGCGACGGCGAGCGCCTGACGGTGCGCTTCAACAACGCCGACGACGCCAGCCGCGCGCGCGCGCTGCTGACCGACAACGTGCGCGAAGTGGCCTTCGCCATGGACGGCAACAACGTCGTCGGCACCTTCACCGAGGCTGCCCGCCGGGCCGTGCAGGACGCCGCGGTCAAGCAGAACATCACCACCCTGCACAACCGCGTCAATGAACTCGGCGTGGCCGAGCCGGTGATCCAGCAGCAAGGCGCCGACCGCATCGTGGTGCAGCTGCCGGGCGTGCAGGACACCGCCAAGGCCAAGGACATCATCGGCCGCACCGCCACGCTGGAAGCGCGCCTGGTCGACAACGACGCGCCGCGCAGCCCGCGCCCGGGCGACCCGATCCCGTTCGGCAGCGAGCTGTTCACGCAGGGCAACGGCGCCCCGGTAGTGCTGAAGAAGCAGGTCATCTTCACCGGCGACCGCATCGAAAGCGCCTCGGCCGGCTTCGACCAGAACCAGCAGCCTTCGGTCAACATCAAGCTCGACGCCCAGGGCGGCCGCGTGCTGCGCGATGTCTCGCGCGAGAACCTGAAGAAGCCGATGGCGATCGTGCTGTTCGAAAAGGGCAAGGGCGAGGTGCTGACGGTGGCGACGATCCAGTCCGAACTGGGCTCGAGCTTCCAGATCACGGGCTCCTACTCCACCGAAGCCGCCAACGACCTGGCCCTGCTGCTGCGCGCCGGCTCGCTGGCTGCGCCGATGGAGATCATCGAAGAGCGCACCATCGGCCCGTCGCTGGGCGCCGACAACATCGAGAAGGGCTTCGATTCGGTCGCCTATGGCTTTGCCGCCATCGGCGTATTCATGATCCTGTACTACATGCTGTTCGGCGTGTTCTCGGTGGTCGCGCTGGGCGTGAACCTGCTGCTGCTGATCGCGGTGCTGTCGATGCTGCAGGCCACGCTGACGCTGCCGGGCATCGCCGCCATCGCGCTGGTGCTGGGCATGGCCATCGACGCCAACGTGCTGATCAACGAGCGCATCCGCGAGGAACTGCGCGCCGGGGCATCGCCGCAGATGGCGATCGCGGTCGGTTTCGACCGCGCCTGGGCCACCATCCTGGACTCCAACGTGACCACGCTGATCGCCGGCCTGGCACTGCTGGCGTTCGGCTCGGGCCCGGTGCGCGGCTTTGCCGTGGTGCACTGCCTGGGCATCCTGACCTCGATGTTCTCGGCGGTGTTCTTCAACCGCGGCCTGGTCAACCTCTGGTACGGCCGCAAGAAGAAGCTGCAGAGCCTGGCCATCGGCCAGATCTGGAAGCCGGGCAATACCACCGACACGCCGGTCGCCAAGTAAGCGGCCCGCGGCACAACACGTAGTACAGAACAGGATTCAACATGGAATTCTTCCGCATCCGGCGCGACATTCCGTTCATGAAGCACGCGTTGATCTTCAACGTGATTTCCTTCCTGACGTTTGCCGCGGCCGTGTTCTTCCTCTGGCAAAAGGGTCTGCACCTGTCGATCGAATTCACCGGCGGCACGGTGATGGAGGTCAGCTACCAGCAGGCGGCCGACCTCGAAAAGATCCGCGGCCAGGTGGGCAAGCTGGGCTACACCGACGTGCAGGTGCAGAACTTCGGCACCTCGCGCGACGTGATGATCCGCCTGCCGCTGCAAAAGGGCCCGGACGGCAAGCCCGTCACGTCCGCCCAGCAGAGCGAGCAGGTGATGGGTGCGCTCACCGCGGCGGCGCCTGACGTCAAGCTGCAGCGCGTCGAGTTCGTCGGCCCGCAGGTGGGCAAGGAACTGGCCACCGACGGCCTGCTGGCGCTGCTGTGCGTGGTGGCGGGTATCGTGATCTACCTGTCGTTCCGCTTCGAGTGGAAGTTCGCGGTGGCGGGCATCATCGCCAACCTGCACGACATCGTCATCATCCTGGGCTTCTTCGCCTTCTTCCAGTGGGAATTCTCGCTGTCGGTGCTGGCGGCGATCCTGGCGGTGCTGGGCTACTCGGTGAACGAATCGGTGGTGATCTTCGACCGGATCCGCGAGGCCTTCCGCAAGTACCGCAAGATGACCACGCACGAGGTCATCGACCACGCCATCACCAGCACCATGTCGCGCACCATCATCACCCACGGCTCGACCGAAATGATGGTGCTGTCGATGTTCTTCTTCGGCGGGCCGACCCTGCACTATTTCGCGCTGGCGCTGACGGTGGGCATCCTGTTCGGCATCTACTCGTCGGTGTTCGTCGCCGCGGCGCTGGCGATGTGGCTGGGCGTGAAGCGCGAGGACCTGGTCAAGGGCGAGAAGAAGTCCGAGTCGACCGACCGCAACGACCCCAACTACGGCGCGCAGGCCTGAGCCCTGCCCGGCCGGAAAAAAAGAACGGCGCCCCACGGGGCGCCGTTTTTCATGGCAAGTGCCGGAAACATTCAGGCGGGCATCGAGAAGCGCTCGATCCACGCGGCCAGGCGGTCGGGGGCGAAGCTTTCGCTGCGCGGGGCGGCGCGGCAGACGATGGTGTCGCCGTCGCGCACGAACTTCAGCGCGCCGCCGGCCTCTTCCAGCCACAGCAGGCTGGCCAGCCAGGCGGCATGCTGCGCCGACACCGCCGTGCCCACCGGCTGCGCCAGGAACTCGGCCAGCGCGGCCGGCTGGGTCCAGACCACCGTATCGCCGTCGCGCCGCACCACCTCGCTGCCGAGCGCGTCGGCAATCACCGCGGCGGCATCGGCGGCGCCCTTGCCGGCATTGGCGCTACGCAGCCCGGCCAGGCGTGTGCCGACGGCATGGCCGAAGCTGCCGCTGCGCTCGGCTTCGGCGCGCACCAGGTCGGCATAGTCCATGCGCTGCCAGTCCGGATCGGCGTTGCGGGCCCCCGCCAGGTCGACCGCGGCAAGGTAGGTCTCCACCGGCTGGAAATGGCCGGGGCCGATCAGGCTCGCGCACAGCGCGTGCAGCATGCCGATGCGGGTCGCCACGGTCTGCGTCTGCAGCACCGCCAGCTTCTCGCGCACCAGCTGGTCGCGCTCCTTGCGCAGGCCGGACATTTCCAGCGCCTGCTTGAGCTCCATGCGCAGCGCGGTGATATCCCACGGCTTCTTGATATAGCGGTGGATCTGCCCCTGGTTCACCGCCTCGACGGTCTGGTCGAGTTCCGAGTACGCGGTGGTCAGGATGCGCACGATATGCGGGTAGCGTTCGCGCGCGTAGCGCAGCAGCTCGTTGCCATACTCGCCCGGCATGCGCTGGTCCGAGACCAGCACGGCGAGGCTGTCGGCGTGAGCGTCCAGCAGCGTCTTGCCCTCCTCCACCGAACCGCCAGTCACCACCGGCGCCAGCGCGCCGATGGCCCGCTGGAAATATTTGACGGCGGTTGCCTCGTCATCGACGAACAGAATCGCCGGGGGTGGTGCCTGGGTGGCAATCGGTTCGCTCATCGGTCACTCCTAATCATTCGATTCCTGAAATTTGGAAAGTCCAGCGTCACTGTGGTCCCGGCACCGGGAGCGGAGGTGATCCGGATGCCGCCGCCGAAGGACTGCATGACGCGGTTGCAGAAAATCATGCCGAGGCCACTGCCGCCAGCGCTGGCGTGGGTAGTGACCGGATCGACCAGCAGGCGTCCCATTACCTCCGGCGGGATGCCCGGGCCGTTGTCGCAGATGCGGATTTCCTGGTTGGGCTGGGTTGTCACCACGAAGCGCAGGGACGGCTGGTCCACGCCGGCCAGCGCGCGCAGCGCGTTGCTCATTACCGACGACAGCACCAGCGCGACGCAGTTGGGCAGCGTCTGCACGGGGAAATCGCCGTGCATGTCGACGTCGACCCACTGGCGCTGCCCGCCGGTGAACGGATACGTATCCAGCAGCGACGCCACCAGCGCGCCCGCGCTGACCTCGGTGCCGGTGTCGGCCGCCGGCGTCTTGCTGGCTCCCGCGCTGTTGCGCACCGACTCCAGGAACGACGACAGCACCGCCAGGCAATACTGCGCGTTGTCGTACATGGCGCCCGCGGCCTGCCCGATCTCGCCTTGCCGCTGCTCGCTGTAGTCGGCCTGGACGCGGCTTTCGATGCCGCGCGCGAAGTTGGCGATGGCGGCCAGCGGCGTGTTCAGTTCATGCGCCAGAAAGGCCAGGGTTTCGTCGATCGCCATCAGGCGGTGCTGGCGCAACGCCCGCTCCAGGTGGCGCTCGCCGGCCAGGTGCAGCACCTGGCGCACGTCGCTGACACTCAGCGGCTTTTCCAGGATGCGGAAGACTTCGCCGCTGTTGACGGTCCGCAACAGCATGTCCTTGTCGGCGTAGGCCGTCACCAGGATGCGCACGATCTGCGGATAGGCCTGCGCGACCTCGCGCAGCAGGTCGCCGCCATCGCGGCCGGGCATGCGGAAATCTGTGACCAGGATGGCGATGCGCCCGCCCTCGGCGCGCAGCGTCGCCATCGCCTCGTCGGCGCCGGCGGCAAGCAGTACCTCATACTCGCTGCCGACCGCGCGCGCAAAGTACTTGCGCGCCATGTCCTCGTCATCGACATAGAGGACGACGTTTGGCCGCGCTTGCTGGGCTTCGCTCATGCGACTTACTCCGCGCGTGGCAGGTCAAAGCTGAACGCGGCCCACTGGCCCAGTTCGCTTTCAGCAAACAGCTGACCGCCGTGGCGCTCGATCACGGCATAGCTGATCGACAGCCCCAGGCCCAGGCCCTGCCCCACTTCGCGCGTGGTGAAGAAGGGCTCGAACACCCGCGCCAGGTGTTCCGGCGCGATGCCGGGGCCGTTGTCGCGCACGGTCACGTGCAATCGGCCTTCGGACCAGCGCACCGTGGTATGGATCGCGGGGGCGGTGGTGCCGGCCTTGCGCATGGCCAGCGCCGCGTTGGAAAACAGGTTGATCAGCACGCCGATGATGGCGGCCTCGTCGCCCAGCACCAGCGTGTCGGCCGGCAACTCGCGCGTTACCTTGACGCCGCGCAGCTCATGCGCGGTCAGGCGGATCGACGAATCCAGCGCCTTTTCGAACATGAACGGCGTGCCTTCCACCTCCGCGCCCGGCTTGCGGTAGGCGAAGGTCTTCAGGTCGGAGACGATATGCTGGATGCGCTGCATCCCCTGCTTGGCATCCACCAGGCATTCGGTCACCGACTCGCTTTCCTTGGCCTGGGGCTCTTCCATCGCCACCTCGATCGCCATCAGGCAGAAGTTCACCGGATTGTTGACCTCATGCAACAGACCCGCAGCCAGGGTACCGATCGCAGCCATTTTTTCCTGCTGCAGCATCTGGCCCTTGATGTCGACCAGCTTGCGGTTGATGACCTCGAGCTCGGCGTTCTTCTCGGCCACCTCCGCCTTCAGGCGGAACAGCATGAAGCGCGCGCGCTCGTTGAAATAGGTGTAGACCGCGCTGGCGGCGGCGGCAAACAACAGGAACAGCGAATTGACGATAAAGGTGCCGAGCGGTTCGATGCCGCCGGGGTGGAACAGGCAGGCCAGCACGTACAGCAGGTAGGAAAGCACGCCGAACACCAGGTTCTGCCACAGGCCGAACGGCAGCGCGATGCCTGATGCGAAGATGGCCAGGTTCAGCCCGACGTAGTACGGCGAATGCACCCCTTCGGTCTGCGAGATCATCCAGGCAATCATGATCTGCGGCAACAGCAGCCAGGTCAGCGTCAGCCAGGGCGCAAAGCGGCGCCCGGCGGCGCTGTACAGGACCACCACGACCCCGGCGATCAGCAGCGACACGATCACGCGCGCCACCGCAAAGGGAAACTGCTGCTGCGGATACTGTCCGTAGTCTAGCCCGACGCCGAGCAGGACCAGCACGATCGCGGTATAGGCGCCGCCGCGGCTGAAGGCCAGACGGAAGTCGACCAGTTCGGACTGGTAGCCGGCGTAGAGTTGGTTGGTGCTCATGGCGTGACCCTGAGGACAGCCTCAGTCAATGGTGGCTTCCGCGAAGACGTTGACCCCGGTGCTGTCGACGTAGACGCGGTGCGAATGCGAGTGCTCGGGCAGCAGTTGCGCCATGCCGGCATCGTCGCGGTAGATCAGGTACCACTCGAGCAGGTGCTCCATGCCGAATTTCTCCGGGTTGTCGGCATGGACATTGGTCACCAGGATCTGGCCGCCGGAGCGCGAGCGCGAGGCAAAGTACGACAGCAGCCGGGCGCAGACCTTGTCCGACAGGTAGTCGAACAGGCCGGCGCAATAGACCGCGTCGAACTCGCGTGCGGCGGCATCGTCAGGGGAGATGCGCCGCTTGAGCAGCTCGTGCACCGACTGGTGCACCATCTCGACGGAAAACTTGTTGCCGGCGCTTTGGGCCGAGCGCTCGATCGAATTGCGCGTGTATTCCAGCGTTTCTTCGCTGAAATCGACCAGCTGGAACGACAGCAGCTCCGGGTTCGGGTATTCGCGCACGAAGCGCTGGATTTCGAAGGCCGGGCCGCAACCGACATTGAGCACGCGGAACGGCCGGCCGGCGGCGCGCGCGCGTTCGGCCTGGCGCGTGAGGAAATCGATCAGCAGGTCGATGCGATTGCGGTGCGCGGTCGCCACCGCCGCCTTCAGGAAGGCGGTATTGACGATCTGGAAGTAGGTGGTCGGGCCTTGTTGCGGATCGCCCAGGATCTGGTTCACCATTTCATAGTCGCCGGCATAGCCGAGCGGCTTGGTGAAGGTGCGGTAGACGAACGGCGCGCGCAGCAGCAAGGGATGCAGCGCCGACTGCGCGTAGGTGCGGTGCACCGGGGCGATTTCGGCGTCCACGCGCTGGGCCTCGCCCTCGAGCCAGTCCAGGTAGGTCTTGGTCTTGGCCATGATCGGCGTGGCCAGCTCGTAGAAGACGTCCTCGCGCAGCTTGCCTTCGGTCTTGGGCAACGACTCGGTCAGGTCGACCTGTTCGACCCAGCGCGACACTTCGGACAGGAAGGCGCGCATCTCGTTGACCACGATCTGGTAGTCGCGCCGGATATTGAAGCGCGTGTCCCAGTCCTGCACGAACAGCTCGGCTTCGCGCGCGACCGACTTGGGCTCGTTGTTGAGATCGGACAGCTCGCGCCACTCGTCGATCAGCGTCAGCGACACCACCGCGGTCAGGCCGGTGTTGACCAGGCTCATCACCACGGCCTTGCCGAGATAGGCATTCTTGGCGCCCATGCGGACGCTGAGCTCGCTCAGCACCTCGCTGACCTGCACGATCGAATACGGGTTGTAGATTTCCATCACCAGAGATTTCCTCTGGAGATTGATGATCGTGCCCCGCACCTGCTCGCCCTGCGAGTTGCGGAAACTAACTACCGGATCGATTTGCGTTTTGGAGTACACGGTATAGCGCCAGGGAAAACCGGGAAACGCTGCGGGCCATACAGCCAGGGCAGAACGGCCGGGTACAGCATGAGGGGCGAGGGGGTCGCGGGAATGGCTACCGGTATCGGGACATGCAGCGAATGCTCATAGTGATGCGCTCTGGCCAGTTGCGGGCATGGCTGCCCCCCGCCGTGGCAGGAGTCGCAATACCCCGGATCATGGTGGATTGCCGCGGGCCATTGTACTGTGCCCGTCGCAACTCGCACAACAAAGTGCCGTGGCGGCCCCCCGGCATGGTGCAATACAACAAAAAAAAGGCCGGCATGAGCCGGCCTTGACTACGGTCTTGCCCGCCGCAGCGGGCCGCGCGCTCAGTCGGCGCGCACGCCTTCCACCTGGATGGCGAGCTTGACCTCGGGCTTGAAGCCCATCTTGACGCCATAGTCCAGGCCGAAATCGGCCCGGTTGAACTGGCCTACGGCGTCGGCGCCGCAGGCTTCGCGCTTGAGCATCGGGTGCTGGATGCACTTGAAGTCGCGGATTTCCAGCTTGACCGGCTTGGACACGCCGCGCAGGGTCAGCACGCCGTCGACCTCGGTCGGCACGTCGCCCTTGAACTTGGAGAACTTGCCCTTGTAGGTGGCCTCGGGGAAGGCTTGCACGTCGAACATGTCCGGGCCCTTGGCGTGCTGGTTCAGCTTGGCATTGCCGAAATCGATCGAAGCCGGGTCGATGTTGACCTCGACCGAGCCCGCCTTGGCGGCGCGGTCCAGCGTCACCACGCCGCTGGACTTGTCGAACTTGCCGCGCCAGGTCGACAGGCCGCCCAGGTGGTCGGCCTCGAAGCTGGGATAGGTATGGGTCGGATCGAGGTTGTACGTCACGGTGTTGGCCGAAGCCACGCCGAAGGCGGCGGTTGCGGAAACGGCCGCGACGGCGGCAACGAGGGAACGCAGTTTCATGGTGTCTCCCGACAAATCAGGGTTGGGATGGAGCGGTTCAGGTAAGTCCTGGGGTACGTCAGCGGAATGCCGGCCTTACTTCTTTGCCAGCACGATACGGAATTTGATCTGGACGTCGTCGGCGACCACGGAGGTATCCTTCCATTCGCCGTCGCCGATATTGAACGCGGTGCGCTTGATCGGCAGCGCGCCCTCGAACACCTGCGCGCCGCCCTCCTGGCGGTAGGTGGCGGGCACGACCACGTCCACGGTCTTGCCCTTGATGGTCAGCTTGCCGGCCACATCGTACTTGCCCGGCGTGCCGTTCTTGATGCTGGTCGACTGGAACACCGCCTTGGGGTACTTTGCGGCGTCGAACCAGTCCTTGCCCTTCACTTCCTTGGTGGTCTCGGCATCGCCGATCTCGAAGCTGGCCACGTCGATCTCGATCTTGGCCGTCGATGTCGCCAGCTTGGCGGGGTCGAAGCTGACGTTGGCGTCGAACTTCTTGAACTTGCCTTCCATCGGCACGCCGATCTGGCGCGCCACCGCGGTCACCGAGCTCTTGGCGGCGTCGACCTGGGCCCAGGTTAGGTTGGCGGCGATGCCGGTGGCGGCCAGCACGGCAACCAGGGTGGCGCGGAGAGTGGCCGAGCCGCGGCGGGAATTGCGTTTCATCTGGGAAAACTCCTGTCAGGGACGGCGCAGGCGCGCCGCGGAACGAAAATGATTGCCGCGCCGGGTTCAGCGCAGGAACGGCAGCATCCGGCCAAGCGTGCCATCGCGGTCGACAAACTGGTGTTTCACCGCCGCCGCCGCATGGACAACGACCACCGCGGCCATCAGGTAGTTCAGCCAGATATGGGTGAACTTGAGCACTTCCTTCAGCGCATCGCTTTTCTCGATCAGCGCCGGCATCTTCCACAGGCCCAGGTAGACCACCGGCACGCCCGCGGCCGAGCTGTACAGGTAGCCGCTGATCGGCACGATCACGATCAGCAGGTACAGCAGATGATGGGCTCCGGCCGCCGCCCTGGCCTGCCAGGCCGGGGTGCCGGGCGCGACCGGCGGCGCCGCGTGGGTGGCGCGCCACAGCACGCGCAGCACGGCGATGGCGAAGATCGTCACGCCCAGCCACTTGTGCCAGGAGTACAGTTTGAGCTTGGTGGGCGTCAGCCCCGGAATGCCGGTCATGTACAGGCCCAGCCCGAACGCGGCGAATATGGCCAGCGCCACCAGCCAGTGCAGGGCGATCGCGGTGGCACCGTAGCCGGCGGGGGCAGTGGCGGTAGAACGCATCGGATTCCTCTCGCCCGTGGCACGGGCGTTTCACAATTTTGGGGAAGGCACCGGCGCGGTCCAACCGCCGTGCGCTTACGATTCTCGCATTATTGCGGCGGGATGTGCGCCAGTGAAGGACAGTCCTTCATTAAGTTATTCAAATGCTTTGAAGCGACATTCCGGCGCCGGGGCCACAACGGCAGGGCAGGCGCCAGCGCGGCATGCCGGAAAAGCAAAAAAGCCATCCTGGGGGATGGCTTTCCGTTTGCGCCGCTGGCTGGCGGCGAAAAAAGTGGCGTCAGATGCGCTCAGCCAGCTTCACTGCCTTGCCGATATAGCTGGCGGGTGTCATCTCGAGCAGCAGCTTCTTGGCGTCGTCGGGGATCGCCAGGCCGTTGATGAAGGTTTGCAGCGCTTCGCGCGAGATGCCCTTGCCGCGGGTCAACTCCTTGAGCTGCTCGTACGGATTGGGCACGCCGAAACGGCGCATCACGGTCTGCACCGGCTCGGCCAGCACTTCCCAGCAATTGTCGAGGTCTTCGTCCAGGCGCTCGGGGTTGGTCTCGAGCTTGCCCAGGCCGCGCAGGCAGGCCTCGTAGGCCAGCAGGCTGTAGCCGAAGGCCACGCCGATATTGCGCAGCACGGTGGAGTCGGTCAGGTCGCGCTGCCAGCGCGACACCGGCAGCTTCTCGGACAGGTGCCGCAGCACCGCGTTGGCCAGGCCCAGGTTGCCTTCCGAGTTCTCGAAATCGATCGGGTTGACCTTGTGCGGCATGGTCGACGAGCCGATTTCGCCGGCCTTGGTCTTCTGCTTGAAGTAGCCCAGCGAGATATAGCCCCAGACGTCGCGGTTCAGGTCGAGCAGGATGGTATTGGCGCGGGCGATCGCGTCGAACAGCTCGGCCATGTAGTCGTGCGGCTCGATCTGGATGGTGTACGGGTTGAAGGTCAGGCCCAGTCGGGTTTCGATGACCTGCTTCGAGAACGCCTCCCAGTCGAACGTGGGGTAGGCCGACAGGTGGGCGTTGTAGTTGCCCACGGCACCATTCATCTTGCCCAGCAGCTCGACCTGCTCGATACGCTGGATCGCGCGCGCCAGGCGCGCGGCGACGTTGGCCATTTCCTTGCCGAGCGTGGTCGGGCTGGCCGGCTGGCCATGGGTGCGCGACAGCATCGGCTGGGCGGCATTGAGCCTGGCCAGCTCGACCAGGCGCGCATGCACGCGCTTCAGCGCCGGCACCACCACGCCCTCGCGCGCGCCCTTGAGCATCATGCCGTGCGAGGTGTTGTTGATATCTTCCGAGGTGCAGGCGAAGTGGATGAACTCGCTGGCGGCTTCCAGTTCGGCGTTGCCCTTGACCTGCTCCTTGAGCCAGTACTCGACCGCCTTCACGTCATGGTTGGTGACCGCCTCGATCTCCTTGATGCGGGCGGCATCGGCCTCGCTGAACTTGTCGACCAGCGCTAGCAGCGCGGCCTCGGACGCAGCCGAGAACTTCGGCATGTCGGGCAGGCCGGCCTGCGCCAGCGCGATCAGCCAGTGCACCTCGACCTTGACGCGGTTGCGCATGAAGGCCGCCTCGGACAGCCATTCGCGCAGCGCATCGGCCTTGGCGGCGTAACGGCCATCGATCGGGGACAGGGCGGTGAGCGGCGAAAGCGAGGAGGAGGTCATGCTGGAAACCGGGAAAGGGAGGAATAGAAGAAGGCGAACAAGGGCGCCGCGGGGGCTGGCGCTGGCGGGCGCGGACGGGGCCGATGCGCCCGTCACGTCGCATCGGCCGGTGGCCGGCGCTGCGCAACGCGCGATTTTACCACCCCTGCCCCCACTCCGGGCAGCGGCAAAGCGCGGCCGGGGGGCATCGGTGCGCGAGCCCGCATTCGCCATGCGCCGCGGGTATACTCGCGCACGCCGTTCCAGTAGCCTGTTATGAAGTGCATCGGGCAAGCCATCGCTGCCTCCCCGCCGCCGCGCTGCCACCGAGCGACGATGCACTTCATAACAAGCTCAAGGGGAGAACATGAAGCTGTATGCATCCCGGACCAGTCCGTACGCGCGCAAGGTGCGCGTGGTGATGGCGGAGAAGAAGATCGAGTGCCAGCTGATCGAAGAGGACGTCTGGTCGCCTGAAACCCGGATCGGCCAGTACAACCCGCTGGGCAAGGTGCCGTGCCTGGTGATGGAAGATGGCGGCGCGATCTTCGACTCGCGCGTGATCGTCGAGTATGTCGACACGCTGACGCCGGTCAGCCGGCTGATCCCGCAGGGCGGGCGCGAGCGCCTGGAAGTGCGTTGCTGGGAAGCGCTGGCCGACGGCCTGCTCGACGCCGCGCTGCTGGTGCGCCTGGAGGCCACCCAGCGCGAGCCGCACGAGCGCAGCGAGCGCTGGGTGCAGCGCCAGCGCGGCAAGATCGACGCGGCACTGGTGGCCATGGCCCACGGCCTGGCCGACCGCCCGTTCTGCACCGGCACGCATTACTCGCTGGCCGACGTGGCGGTGGGCTGCGCGCTGTCCTACCTGGACTTCCGCTTCCCGGACATTGCCTGGCGCGAGCGCCATCCGAACCTGGCCGCGCTGGAAGAGAAGCTGTCGAAGCGGCAGTCGTTCATCGATACCGAGCCTCCGCGCGGCTGATGGTGTACTCCTCTCCCGCTTGCGGGAGAGGAGAGCAAACCGCGGGTGTTTTGCCGATAGCGCCTACTGGATGATCCCGCCGCCCAGGCAGATATCGCCGTCATACAGCACCGCCGACTGCCCGGGCGTGACCGCCCATTGTGGCTCGGCGAACGCCAGCGTCAGCGCTTCGGCGCCGACCGCCTGCACCGTGCAGGCGGCATCGCTCTGGCGATAGCGGGTCTTGGCCGCCATCGCCGCGCCTGCGGCGGGCGGCTCGCCGGCCACCCAGGACAGGTCCGACGCGGTCAGCACCGGCGTCAGCAGCCACGGATGGTCGTGGCCCTGCACCACGTAAAGCGTGTTGTTGGCCATGTCCTTGCGCGCGACATACCAGGCGTCGCCGTTGCCGTCGCGGCTGCCGCCCAGGCCGATGCCCTTGCGCTGGCCCAGCGTGTAGAACGCCAGGCCGATATGCTCGCCGACCACCTTGCCCTCGGGCGTCTTCATCGGCCCCGGTTTGGTGGGCAGGTAGCGGTTGAGGAAATCGCGGAACGGGCGTTCGCCGATAAAGCAGATGCCGGTCGAATCCTTTTTCTTCGCGTTGGGCAGGCCGATCTCGGCGGCGATCTCGCGCACGCGCGTTTTCGGGATCTCGCCCAGCGGGAACAGCGTGCGCGACAGCTGCGCCTGGTTCAGCCGGTGCAGGAAGTAGCTCTGGTCCTTGGTATGGTCGAGCGCCTTGAGCAGCTCGAAGCGGCCGGCCGGGTTCTGGCGCACGCGCGCATAGTGGCCGGTGGCGATGGTTTCCGCGCCCAGCGACATGGCATGGTCCAGGAACGCCTTGAACTTGATCTCGGCATTGCACAGCACATCCGGGTTGGGCGTGCGGCCGGCCGAGTATTCGCGCAGGAAGTCGGCAAAGACGCGGTCCTTGTATTCGGCGGCGAAGTTGACCGCCTCCACGTCGACGCCGATCAGGTCGGCCACCGAGACCACGTCGAGCCAGTCCTGGCGCGTGGAGCAGTATTCGCTGTCGTCATCGTCTTCCCAGTTCTTCATGAACAGGCCGATGACCTCGTAGCCTTGCTGCTTGAGCAGCCACGCGGTGACCGACGAATCGACCCCGCCCGACATCCCCACCACGACACGCTTGGCGGCACCGCTCACGACTGCGCCCCAGCTTGCAGCACCGACGGGTGCGTGTAGAGCGCGTCCAGCGCAAAGCGCTTGCCGGCCAGGTAGTCGTCCACGCATGCCATCACCAGCGGCGAACGATGCCGTTCCGGGCACGCGCGCAGCTCGTCGGCACCCATCCAGACGGTACGCACGATGCCCGTGTCAAGCTGGCGGCCAGCGTCGAGCGAGCCGAGGTCGCCGGTAAAGGCAAAGCGCACGTAGGTCACGTCGCCACCGGTGCGCGACGACAGCGAACGCCCCATGTAGCAGCCCAGCAGCGCGCGCGGCTCGAAGGTGTGGGCGGTTTCTTCCAGGGTTTCGCGGATCACGGCGCGGATCAGGCTTTCGCCCGGATCCAGGTGCCCCGCGGGCTGGTTCAGGCGCAGCCCGTCGGCGGTTTCCTCTTCCACCAGCAGGAACCGGCCGCCGCGTTCGATCACGGCGGCAACGGTCACGCTGGCATTCCAGTCACTTGACATGATGCTCAATTTTTAGGCAATCCCGCATTCTACCGGTTGCGGGCCCATCGTGCAGCACGGCGGCGGGCGCCGGCGCCCCCCGTCCCAGCCCCGGCAAAAGCCGACCGGCCGGTCACCATTGCAAGTCAGATTCCTGTAAGCTGCGGAAAAATTGTGCGCTGCGGCTTAACCCGATCCGGCAGCGCGCACGGGCCAGACGTCGGTCCGTCCAACCAGACAAGACGCCAGCTAAAGGAGAAATTGACGATGTACATCGGCATCCCGCAGGAGACGCGGGCCGGCGAGACTCGCGTCGCCGCCACC